>CALSND010000001.1 GCA_943787625.1 uncultured Gammaproteobacteria bacterium
TATCGTCGAGATGATGAATGCCCAGGAAATCCCTGATGCCGATTACGTATCGTCCAACAAGCCGCGATGAGTTTTGAGCCGTGCGCTGAGGGGGAGATCTATATGATTTGCCAGGGCGCCGGAGGAGGGTACGGTGATGTATTGGAGCGAGATCCCTTCCAGGTACTCAAGGATGTCGAAGAGAATATCCTGTCGACTGCCCTTGCCGAAGAAATCTATAAGGTCATCATTGACCCCGAGACTCTAATTCTTGACGAACCCGCCTCTATTAACGCGCGCTGCGAAGAGCGAGAAAAGCGTAAGGTCCGAGGAAGACCCTACAAGGAGTTTTGTAAGGATTGGGTGCAACCTGGGCCGTCCGAAGACTTACCGTACATGGGAAGTTGGGGCGACACCGGCGAAGAAATCATCGCATCACCTCCCGGAGAAAGTCGCTACACCATGCAGCGGCGACGAGATGGCAGCTGTCATGTTGTCTAATCCTAAAGATCGCCGTATTCGAGAACTAGAAAATGAAATTCGGCAGCTCCGCAATAACAACTGAGTACTATTGCCCTGTTCTTTTTTTGCGAGTTTAGAAGATCTCTTGGAATAGCGCCCTGTCCTCTACCTCAGGATAAGTGAGTCTGTCACGGCGTGAAAATCCAAATGACTAGAACCCACAGGAGTTACAAATCTGATAGTTTGCCTAATGCTTTAAATAAACACGAATATTTGGCCATCCTGTTATTCTAGAATTACGATATGGGATACGGCGAAGAGTCACGTGCGGTGGTAAGTCAGTTTATGGGGGGAGGTATGAAAGAACGAAATTTCAAAATGATAGATACGAATGGTGTCACCCTACGAGTAGTAGTGGAGGGTGATGGACCTCTAGTTATTCTCCTCCATGGATGGCCACAATCGTGGTATTTATGGCGACATCAGATTGATCCGATCGTTGCTGCGGGTTATTGCGTTGCGGTTCCCGACCAAAGAGGTTACGGGGGTAGTAGTAGCCCTCAGGAAGTTTCTGAATATACAATTTTGAAATTGACGGCCGATATTGACGGGATAAGAGAAGCCTTGGGCTATGATTCATTTAAATTAATAGGCCACGATTGGGGATGTCTCGTTGCGTGGAATACTGCCTTGCTTTACGAATCGACTTGCTCGGCGGTGATGGGCCTATCGGTTCCATTTTGGAGAGCGGGCGATGAAACGATTAACCCGGAAGGTTTTGACGATAAGTTTTGGTACATTCGGTATTTCCAAAGTCATCGGGCGGACGATGAGCTTAATGCAGATTTAGAACGCAGCTTTCGTATCCTGTCTTATGGTTTAGGCGGTGATTCTCCATTAGGTACATGGATGACACAGTTAGAACATCCTAGTTCGAAACGTTTGCTCGATGTATTGCCCGAACCCGAGACTTTACCCTCTTGGATTACGCAAGAGGATTTTAAGTATCAAGTAGATCAGTTTAGACAAAATGGCTTTCGGGGACCTACTAATTGGTATCGCAATTTGCCCAATCATAACAGTTTAACGCCTCAGTTAGAGGGTAAACTAATGACTCAGCCTGCAGCCTTTATCGCAGGATGTGACGACGATGTTTTAATGTATGACCTTAACTGGCGTGAACGATTTACTAACTCATTTGAAGATCTAAGGTTTCTTGAGCTAATTGAGGGCGCCGCCCATTGGTTGCAGGTCGAGAAGCCTGTAGAAACCACGAATTTTATTCTTAGGTTCCTAGAAGAGGTAGCCTGACCCCCCCCATTTATAGGATTTTAGGAAATGGGTTGGCCGCGACTGCTAAAGGCTCTCTTAGAAGAATAGCGCCCATTTTTCGGTCTTGAAACGACTGACCTCAGTAATCGTCTCGGACCACCGCTTTTCAAATATGAACTAAATATCTATCACAACGGCGTGCGGACGTTATAGTGGCGCGAAATTTGCATCATGAGGTTAAACAAACGGATGCCTAAAGCTGATGCATATTATTTTCATGACCGATCTTGATGGTACTTTTATAGGACACGATGATTTTTCTTTCGATGCAATTAGCGCAGAAGTTTCTGACTTAATCCGGAATGGCGTCAATTTAATTCCAAACTCCAGTAAGACTGCGAACGAAATTGACGAATTATGCGTTGAGCTTGGTTTGTGCCTACCGTTTATTTGCGAAAATGGAGCCGCTCTTATTAACTCTGATTTGTTGATAGATCGATGGCCTTATGTAACGGATAAAAAAGCAAATAAGACGTTTACCCCATCTGAGTTAGCCCACGAGTGGGAACATTCTGTAGTATCTAATCATAAGAACTATTGCATCTTTTTGGAGAACTTAAACAGTAAGGAGCATGCGGCAATTTTGGGTTTGTCGGCTGAGAAATTAGCACTAGCGTTAAATCGCGAGTACTCGTCATTATTGATTTTTGAAGGATCTGAGTCTCAGTATACCGAGCTCTGCCAGGATGTTTCGCGGGCTGGACTCGCGCTACATCGAGGAGGTCGGGTCTGTAATCTTTCAGGTGCCCACGACAAGGCGGATTATTGCAATGGCTTCAGAGCAACTGTTGGTAACCAACAAGATACAGTGATCGTCGGTTTTGGTGATAGCGATAATGATACGGCTCTTACTTGAGGCCTCAGATATTGCCTGTATTGTTCCGAAACCCGATGGGTCACAATTGGCGCTGGCGAATCCGCCTAATAATCTTGTAATTGCAGAGCACTCGGCCCCTTTGGGTTGGTTAGATGCCGCGCGACGCGCGCTTTCGATAATACATAATACTTATGGAGTATCTCATGGGTGACTTTCACCAGAATGGAGTTGTTTCCACTTTGCATGATTTTGGGACTAAATCGATTGATGACATGGAGGCAGAGTTAAAAGTTTTCTCAGGTTATAGACCGATGGAGCTGATTCTCCCGAGTCTTTATTCGGAGCTAGAGGGACCTGCACTGCGGAATATTGTGGATCAGATTAGCCAAGTAGACTACCTAAACCACGTAGTTATAGGCTTGGATAAAGCGGACCGTGGTCAGTACGAGAGGGCTTTTTCGTTTTTCAAACAGCTTAATAAGCCCTTTTCGCTTCTCTGGAATGACGGACCTAGGCTCAAGGCTATCCAAGCCGAATTAGATGCAAAGGGCTTAGGCCTCATTCCGGCTGGAAAGGGGCGCAATGTTTGGTTTTGCATCGGTTTGGTGCATGCACGCGCAAAAGCGGGCGCTGTTGCTTTACACGATTGTGATATTTTAACTTATGAGAGGAGCTTGCTCGCGAGACTTTTTTACCCGATTGCTAATCCAAATTTTCAGTTCGAATTCTGTAAAGGTTACTATTCGCGCGTCGCCACCTCAAAAATGAACGGTCGTGTCGCCCGACTATTGGTCACACCTTTGTTGATGGCTCTAGAACGTGTTTTAGGGCCGAACGACTATCTCGATTTTATGAAAAGCTTTCGTTACATCTTAGCGGGCGAATTTTCTTTTCAAAGATCGTTGATCCCGGAATTGCGAATTCCGTCTGATTGGGGTTTAGAGGTCGGGATCTTGTCTGAAATGCAAAGAAATCAAGCGAGTAGCAGGATCTGCCAGGTCGACATTGCCGATAAATATGACCATAAGCACCAAGAATTGTCAGAGAGTGACAGACGGGCCGGGTTATCCCGTATGTCGGTTGATATCACCAAAGTTCTGATAAGGAAACTCGCTACTCAAGGTAATTCTTTTGGTGCAGAGACCTTCCGTACGATAAAAGCGACTTACTATCGTATGGCTTTAGATATGGTGCGATTTTATCAGACTGACGCTGAAATGAATGGCTTGTCTTATGATATCGATTTCGAGGAGCGGGCGGTCGAACTGTTTTGCGAAAATATCATGATCGCGGGAGACGCCTTTAGTTCTTCACCCATGGAGACTCCTTTTATACCGTCTTGGACCCGCGTCTTGTCCGCAATTCCCGATCTCGCATTTCGGCTTCGCAAAGCAGTTGAAGAAGATAATCAGGAGCAGCGATGACTGACTCGGGTGTTGTAGGCGACATCTACCACAGGCTTGAGTCTATATATACATATCGCGAGCCTGAGACATTGATGCATCTTGCCGAGAGGCTAGCGCAGCGAGTCGGCGGAGGGCCATCTAATCGTCGTGAACGCCATCAATCAAAATGGACAGAAAAGACGTGTCTTCTCATTACTTATGCCGACAGTATAAAAGCTGAAGGGAAAAGTCCGCTTGGCTCACTTTCAGAATTTATTAGTGAGTACATCGAAGACGAGATAAATACAATTCATATTCTTCCATTTTACCCGTCATCCAGTGACGATGGTTTTTCAGTGATTGACCATACAGTCGTCCACGATAAATTCGGAGATTGGAGCCAAATTGCGAGCTTATCCGAGAACAAAGTAATTATGGCTGATGTGGTTTTAAATCATGGATCTCGCGAAAGTGCGTGGTTCAAGCAATTTTTAGTGGGGGAAAAACCAGGAGCCGACTACTTTTTCTCGCCGGATGAAAATTTCGATCTCTCTAAGGTTGTCCGGCCTAGGGATCACTCGGTGCTGAGCCGGGTAAATACACTAGGGGGACAGAGGCTTCTCTGGTGTACATTCAGTGAAGATCAAATTGATTTTGACTTTTCAAACCCAGATGTTTTGGAGCAATTCATAGGGATAATTTTAGGCATTGTCGACCAAGGGATCCGGATACTACGCCTTGATGCTGTGGGCTTTCTATGGAAGTGCGATGGTTCTTCGTGCCTAAACTTACCTGAAACTCATGCCATCATAAAACTAATCAGATTTATTACAGACTTATATGATCCCGATATCACACTAGTTAGCGAGACAAATCTCCCGAATCATGAGAATTTAAGTTATTTCGGAAACGGAAATGAAGCACATTGGATTTATAATTTTTCGCTACCGCCATTGATTTTAAATAGTCTTTTATTTGCCGACTCCGAAGCATTAAGAAGTTGGAGTATGAGTATGCCTCCCGCACTCGAAGGTACCAGTTATCTCAACTTCTTATCTTCCCATGATGGTTTTGGTATGCGACCGACGGAAGGCATATTGACCGAGTCCCAGAGGTCACTCTTGCTTAATCGCCTAGAAGCTAATGGCAGCTTATTCACATGGAGGCATGTTAGTACCGAGAGAAAGTCGATATATGAGGCAAATATCACGCTTTTTAGTGCTCTTGAAAACACGGATGATGATCCGACTGGTATATATCAGATTGAACGATTCATCGCGGCGCATACCATATTGTTTTGTTTAGAAGGCGTTCCGGCGTTGTATATCAACAGTTTGTTTGGTAGTAGAAACGATATCCCGGGAGCAAAGAAATCAGGTGTCAACAGAAGGATAAATCGTGAAAAGTTTTCGATGGAATGGGTAAGAAATTGTTTTGAAGACTCGGGTTCGAAGGAAAGTCTGCTTTTTTCTGAACTCAAAAGACTATTGAAACTACGAGCTCAACAGGCTGCCTTTCATCCGAATGCTACGCAGTTTACGCTTCAGCTAGGCAGCCATCTGTTTGGAGTTTGGCGTCAAAGTAGCGATCGTAAGCAAAGTATTTTCGCGATCACCAACTTGTTGTCGGATGACGTGATACTCAACCTTTCTGAGATCAACCTCATTAATACTGAGTCATGGATGGATTTAATACAGAATAAGAAGTTCGAAATAGGAAAGCGTAGGTTGAGACTTGAGGCCTACCAATCAGTATGGATTACGAATAATGCCTAATTTAGACAGACTTAACCTTAGACTTTTAAGAGCTTGTTTGTTGTGCTTTATTTTGGAAGTAATTCCATACCCCATAAATACTAATAGCTATCCAGCAAACTTCTATTATTAACGCCGACAAGTTGAAGTCAAATAGCAGGGTTAATCCTATCAAAAGTGAGCCGAGCAGATTTAATATAGAATATTCTAAATCAAAACTAGTCCATCGGGATGTCTGGAGTTGAAAGTATGCAATTAAGCACAGGATAACGCCAAACGTCCCAACCAAATCGTACCAATGAATTGTCATCCGCGAATCACTCCATAATCACTTGAAAACGTTATCGTAAAAACATTTTTAAATGTTGCCCTGCTTCATGCAACCCATTTTTGATATAGACTGGCTTTCCTATTTCCGAGGCACCATTGACCTGTAACTCGCGGCAACCTCGGGCGCGCGCCTCCTCAAAGGCGCTTTTCAGGAGCGGACTCCCAATGCCGCGACCACGAAATCTTTCGTCAACTATAAAGTCCTCGATAAGTGCATACTCGCCCCCAAATCTCAGCACGATAGGAAACGACATTGTTACAAGACCAGCCAATACTCCGTTGTCCTCTGAGACAAGAATTAAGCCGTGTTCTTCGGATAGTAGGGCAGGTAGGGCTGTTTGCGCATCATCCCAATTAATATCAGGGATTTCAGGATCTTCTGGGAAACTCTTTAGTAAGGATATTATCTGGGGAAAGTCATCCTTTGTTGCTCTTCTTATTAAAGCCATTACACCCCTTTCTCCTTAGAATTTTGAGAAGTTAAATTTTATTTGTTTCTAAAACAAATTCTAGGCATTAAACTTAAAGTTTAGCAAGCTAGTCGGTTTCAAACTTAGGTGATGAGCATGTCTAAGAATAAGAAAAATGGGGCCTCAATATTTCTGGATGTTCTGGAAAGTGAAGGGGCAGAATTTATATTTGGAAACCCAGGAACAACAGAACTACCGTTAATGGACGCGTTACTTAAACGCCCTAAGATACATTATGTTTGGGCGCTTCAAGAAGCTAGTGTCGTAGCGATGGCGGATGGTTATGCTCAGGCCTCTGGCAAACCCGGCGTCGTTAATCTCCATACGGCAGGGGGCTTCGGGAATGGTGTCGGCAATCTACTGAATGCCTTAACTTCTGGCACTCCATTAATAGTCACCGCGGGTCAACAAGACACACGCCACGCAATTTACGATCCTTTGTTACAAGGTGACCTCGTGTCCATAGCGAGACCGATTTGTAAATGGGCTGCAGAAATTTCTACTCCTGATCAGATCCCTGTGCTAGTTCATCGTGCCTTCCAAGACTCAAAGGCGACGCCATCTGGCGCAGTCTTCTTGTCTCTTCCTATGAATGTTATGGAGGAGTCTTGCGACGCTCAAATTCAAGATGTGTCGTATGTGGATAGGAGACCTGTAGCGCATGGACTGCCTGAATTAGCATCTTACCTGGCGTCTTATAAACCAGGTAAAGTAGCGATAGTTGCGGGTGACGAGATCTCGGTAAACGACGCGTACAAAGAAGTAGTGAGTTTAGCTGAGCTTTTGGCGGCTCCAGTGTACGGTTCTTCCTGGCCTGCACATATACCTTATCCAACTAGTCACTATCTTTGGAGGGGAAATCTTCCAACTAGCACGGAGGCCATTGGAAATACGATGTCTGACTTCGATGCTGTTTTAGCCTTTGGAGGGAAATCGTTTATCACGGTGCTGTATTCTGATAAGCCTGCTCTTCCCGAAAACTGTGATCTGTTTCAGTTATCTTCGGATGGTCGGGACTTGGGTAGGAGTTACGCCACTAAATTGTCACTTGTTGGCGATATTGAGTACTCAGCGAGAGAGCTCAATAGCTTGTTACAAAAAGAAGTGCAGTCTAACTCTGATGAATACCAATTAGAGCGAGTAAAGGCTTCAAAACTATTCTCAGATGCTAGGAGTAGGTTGAATAAGAAGGCGGATCAATTGTCTGTTAGAGAGCCTCTCCATCCTATGCCTGTAGCCCGTGAACTTGCGAGCGCTATTGGTAAGACTCCAATAGTCGATGAGGCGCTAGCCACTACTAATCATTTAAGACAGTTTTTAGATAACGATCATTCTAGGCAGTATTCTATGAATCGTGGCGGGGCCTTAGGGTGGGGCATGCCTGCAGCGATAGGCTTTTCTCTCGGGCTTGGGCGCGAACCCGTCGTTTCGATTGTAGGCGATGGTGCGGCGATGTATTCACCTCAGTCCTTGTGGACAGCTGCCTATGAGAAATTACCGGTAACATTTGTCGTAATTAACAATACCGAATACAACATACTGAAAAATTTTATGCGCGCTCAACCAGGCTATGAATCAGCTCAAACTGGTAAGTTCATTGCTATGGATTTGGTTGATCCGCCGATTGATTTTCAAGCATTGGCTAGCAGCATGGGTATAGCAAGTAAAAGAATCACTCGCCTGAATGAGATCAATGAAGTCGTGATCTCATCTATACAATCTGGCCGACCTAGTTTAATCGAGATTGTAGTGGGAATAGAAACAGAAGCTTAATTTAAGAACGAAGGGCTAAGTAGAAACGATGAGTAAGAATAAATCTATAGTAGTAACAGGTGGGTCACGAGGGATTGGGCGTGCCATCGCAATTGAATTCGCTAACCAGGATTATGATGTTCTGATTACTTATTTAAGTAATGGAATCGCTGCGCAAGAGGTTCTAGAGGCTATAGAAGCTGCGGGAGCAAAAGGTGTAGCAATTAAGGCAGACACATGCGACAAAACATCTGCTGGCAAAATAATTGAATGTGCACTGAATGCTTTCGGGAAAATAGATGTGCTAGTAAATAATGCGGGTATCAGTCCCCCAAAGGAGTTTCTGGTTGATCAGACAGTAGAAGATTGGGATGCGACTATGGACGCTAATTTAAGTAGTGCTTTTCGAATGGTAAAGGCTGTCATTCCGCACATGCGAAAACAGGCGTCTGGAAATATTATTAATATCAGTTCTAATGTTACGCGCAGATTAGCCCCTAATTTTGGTCCTTATGCAGTATCCAAAGCGGGGTTAGAAGCATTAACGCAGGTTCTTTCTAAGGAAGAAGCGTCTCACGGAATTCGCGTCAACGCGATAGCGCCAGGTTTTATTGAAACTGATATGCTGAGAAATGCGTTTAATGAACTAGGCGAAGCTAAAGCCCGAGAGTACGAGGAGTCTATCCCCATGAAACGACTCGGTAGGCCAGAAGAAATAGCCAATATGGTTGCTGTTCTCGCCTCAAACACTTCTAGCTTTGTTACGGGGCAGGTCATTTATGTGAATGGCGGTGGACCAGGTGGCTGATGGCTCTCACACCGTCGATTGAGTAAATTGCGCTCAATTTTTCTGATACCCACGTTCTTACGTGGCGCTTGAAGTCGTAAACTAACGAGTACATACTTATTATGCTGATTGTGCTGTATTCAAATGGTGTAGGGAGTATCTATGGAAGCAGTAGAGCAGAGAAAAATTATTAAAGCGGTTAGGAACGAGCCAGTCTTAGCGGAGGTTTTCAAAGTACCGCTACTGTCTGTGCCAACAGCATTACTGCTTGCGGTTTGCTATTTAGGGTTTGCCGTAACCACCCTCTTGTATTTACAAGGCAGTGTTAGCTGGCCGTTAGTGGTCGTTACTAACACAGTATTTATTTACATTAGTTTTACCCCGTTTCACGAAGCAGTGCATAGGTCGTTATCGAGAGTGACGTGGGTAAATGACATACTGGGAACTATTTCTGCACAACTATTGTTACCAGGCTTCAACACAAGTTTGTATCGCTATCTGCATATTACTCATCATCAACATACGGGAGAGACAGGCACTGATCCAGACGTACCCTTTTTAATTGGTTCAGTCTTTACCCGCGTAGCACGGTGGGCGTTTTTAGATGTTTTATGGGTTCGTTATTATCTAGGGGCTTGGTCGACAAGACCTGTTGCGGAGCGGGTCCGATTTTCTGTTGGAGTTTTGATCTATATCTCCGTGCTGGTCATTGGTTTTACATCCAGCTTTATCAATGAGTTCATCGTTGCGTTTGTTATTCCGTGTTTGTTTGCGAGAATTGCTTTAGTTTACCTTTTTGCCTACATACATCATCCGCATGGCGTTGAACAACGAGTGAATCCAGTTGGCGCCACTGGCATTATCGAAACGACGAAAGCCAATCATTGGCTAATGCTCGGACAAAGCCGACATTTAATTCATCACTTATATCCAGGACTTCCTTGGTATCGTTACGCGGAAGTTTGGTCAGTTGTCAGGGAGAAATTCCCAGCATCGCTCGTGAAGTGGGGTGGGTTCTGGGGACGAATATCTGCTTAAATTAAGCTTTTTGATTACTTCTGCCAGAAGTCTTTCTTGAACCAGTGCTTGCGGTACTCGCCGTCTTTCCAGAACCCTGCGATGAACCAGACCCATCCAATAGTTGCTGAGCAAATGCCAATCCATTTGAGCAGAAAGTCAGATTGCTGAAAAGGTTGCCAGCCTTCAGAATTGGTTGAAGCAAACAAAATAGTAAGCACTCCCATGAGAATCAGGCTGGCGATAAATGGGGATACTTTTAGTTTGCGAGCTAAGAATATGATTAGATACATTTAGAATCCCAGACGATTGCTTTAGCGAAAAAAAATTGAATGGAAAAATGGCTCCTCGGGACGGGCTCGAACCGCCGACCTAGTGATTAACAGTCACCCGCTCTACCAACTGAGCTACCGAGGAATTGTATAGCGTACCCGCCTTGGCAGGAGGCTGACGCCGCATACTCTATATAACGGCGTATGGTAGCCTAAACTGGCGTCGATAATCAATTGGTCTTTTAGTTTACTCAGCATATGAATTTGAAAATTAGTTTAAAAATCAAGCTTTATCCCTTATTTGGACTAGAGCCCATATAAAATTTGAAACCTTTTTAATTTTTCTAGTATGGTGTTTACCGATAGGGAGTCGCTGGTTATCTGACGGGAGTGTCAAATATGTCGAAAATCATTAAACATTCAGGTGCGTGTCCGCATGATTGTCCCGACACGTGCGCTATGGTTTATGAAGTCCAAGATAAGAAGTTGCTATCTGTCAAAGGCAACGCCGAGCATCCCATGACCCAAGGAGGGCTTTGTGTCAAATTAAAGGATTATGAGAAGCGTCACTATCACCCGAATAGATTGCTCTACCCGATGAGAAGAGTTGGGGAAAAAGGCACTCGTTCATTTGAAAGAATAGGTTGGTCTGATGCACTAGATGAAATATCTAGTCGTTGGGTGGACATCATTAGAGAACATGGTGCGCAAGCGATTGCTCCTTACAGCTATGCCGGCCACCAAGGTTTGGTACACGGGATAAATGGCGGCGATGCATTTTTTAACCGACTTGGTGCGTCCGTGATGGAACGTACGATGTGCGGTTCTGGAGCGGCGACCGCTTGGGCTATGACTTATGGCCCCAGTGGTGGTATGGATCCTGAAAGTTTCCAGTACTCTAAGTTTATAATTCTCTGGGCGTGTAACAGCGTTAGCACAAACATTCACCACTGGCATATCGTTAAAAAGGCACAAAAAAAAGGAGCCAAGGTGGTTGTAATCGATCCCTACCGCTCGCGGACAGCTAAAGAGGCCGATTGGCACATTGCGCCCAAGGTCGGTACTGACGGCGCATTGGCGATGGGTCTGATACATGTTCTGATTGAAGAAAATTTGATAGACCAAGATTTTGTTAAAAGTCACACTCTTGGATATAACGAACTTAGTCAACGCGCAAAAAACTGGACTCCTGAAAAAACAGCTGAAGTGACCGGGCTGCAGCCTGACGATATAAGAGGCCTTGCAAGACAGTATGCGAGTACGAAGTCGGCTGCCATACGCATTGGGGTGGGGCTAGAGAGGCATCATGGCGGCGGTCAGGCTATACGTGCGGTGTGTTGTTTGCCTTCTTTGACCGGTGCGTGGCGCGAAGTCGGTGGTGGTATTTTTCTGTTTCCCTTTTGGGAGCATCCTTATCTTTTTGATAAAATATGTAGGCCTGACTGGATTCCCAAAGGTACTCAAGTTGTTAGTAATCTTAAAATAGGAGATGTGCTGACTGGGCGGTCCTCCAAGAAGCAACTTCACTCAGTAATGTGTTGGAATGCTAATCCAGTATCTCAGGCGCCCGATTCGCAGAAAGTGATCGAAGGCCTGATGCGGGATGATTTATTTATGATTGTAGCCGACCATTTCATGACCGATACTGCAAGCTACGCCGATATTGTGCTTCCTGCAGCCATGGGGGCTGAAATGGAAGATATCATTTTATCGTGGGGGCATAACTATCTAACTTATAACAGCAAATGTATAGAGCCTCCAGGGGAAGCTCTTTCTAATCGCGAGATCTTTAGGAGACTTGCTAAACGTATGGGATTCGACGATGACGAGTTTCAATGGTCAGATAGTGAATGCTTAGAACATTTTGTTGATTGGGACTCCCCGGTTTGTGAAGGGATCGATCTGGCTTATCTACGTGAGCACGGCTTTGCTCGTTTAAATGTAGGTTCTGCAGAAGTTCGGGCACCCCATCGAGATGGGAACTTCCCAACCCCGTCTGGGAAATGTGAGTTCAAATCAAGTATTGCAGCTAATGGTAATTTCGTCGTGGGTACATTCCGACAAATGTATGATGGTTTTCAAGGTGGAGAAACATTAGATGATCTGCCGGACTTTGTTTTACCCCGAGAGGCTCTCGCCAGCAATCCAGAATCAGCAAATGACTTCCCTTTAAACTTGATTTCACCAAAGAGTCACGGATTTCTCAACTCGTGTTACGCCAACATGGAGCAAAAAGTTAAGAGCCAGGGCGCCCAATCCGTGCTTATTAATGAGGCAGATGCTGCTATTAGAAAAATCAATGAGGGGGATAAGGTGAGGATATTTAACAAGCGAGGCTCTTATCTTGCTCTGGCCACCTTGACCGAGGATGTTCCAGCGGGTGTAGTGTTGACGACCCTCGGGTACTGGGACCAATTTAACGAAGGTGTTGCTAATCACACCAGCTCGCAAGAATTTTCTGACATTGGCCATGCGCCAAGTTATTCGGATAACTTAGTAGAAGTAAAGCGTCTTTGACACTTATTATTTCCCATTAGATATTGAAATTTTTGCAATTAGATGAGGCTGATTTATAGCGATATGGTTAAGACGTTAGCGAGGCTATTACTAAAAGATTATCGTTATGTGTGTCTGTGTACATTGATCTTCTCGTCAATGTTGGAAGCTAATTATTCTTATAGTGATTACCGAGACTACCCGCTTACTGAGACTGAGTTTAAACTTGAAAAGATAAGCGACGGTTTGAATTATCCATGGGGCATGACTTTCTTAGACGACACGCATCTGCTGATAACGGAGAAAGATGGGGCACTGCTTAAAGTCAATGTCGGCACCGGCGAGAAAACCTCAATAACTCACAGTATTCAAAGTATCCGCTTTGGAGGAGGAGGCGCATCCGATCAGGGAGGGCTCCTCGACGTATATGCTCATACTGCTGATGGCTATATTTATTTCACCTATAGCCATGATTTGAAAAAGACGGCGTCCCAAAAGCAAAAGGAGCGACACTCTAGCTCAGCAATCGCTCGAGGCAGACTGGTTAATAATGAAATAGTCGACTTCGAAACTTTGCTCATCGCCACGCCTAGCCAGAAAGGCAAGAAACACTATGGTTCGCGAATACTTATTAAAGATAATTTTTTATATGCAGGCTTCGGAGAGAGAGATCTGGGCATGATCGCTCAAGATCCTCGTAAGCATCCAGGCAGTATAGTCCGCATAAATTTAGACGGGACTATACCGAGCGATAACCCGTCTTCAACAACTCATCCTAATTGGTTACCTGAAGTATATCAAATAGGTGTGAGAAACTCGCAAGGCATCGCATTATCGCCGCATGATAACGAAGTGTATTTTTCAAATCACGGTCCTAGAGGTGGCGACTTTGTTGGGGTTGTAAAACACAGTGGGAACTATGGTTGGAAAAAAATTGCTTGGGGCGGCACAGAGTACAGCGGCTTTCGGATTGGTACCGTTCCTTTTTCGAGTGAGTTTGAAATACCCTTGATAACGTGGGTCCCGTCGATAGGGATTGGGGCTATTCAGTTTTATAAAGGCAATACATTCCCACATTGGGAGGGAGATATGTTGGTGTCCGGTCTAAGCGGCAGGTGTCTTATCAGACTGACTTTTTTAGATGGTAGGATCGCAAGTGAGGAAGTGGTTTTTAAAAATAAGATTGGGCGGATTCGAGACTTTGAAATTGATGCTGAGGGTAATATTTTCCTAATAAGTGATGATGGCTCCTCGGGTCTCTGGAGGCTGACTAAATAAACTGATTTCTCCTGCTAAACAGTGCGATAAAGAATGTTAGGCTGACGTGATTTCTTTCCGACTCTTTCATTTCTGCGAAACTGGCGCGTTCCTGCTATATTTATCCGTCGTTTGTTCTCATCAGATTAAGTAATTCAATTATGGCAAGAAAGTTCGAATTGGTCTCTGACTTTTCTCCCGCAGGCGGGCAGCCTGACGCTATTGCCGCCATCACTGGCGGACTTGAGGATGGGCTGTATCATCAGACCTTGCTTGGAGTGACTGGATCAGGGAAAACTTTTACTATTGCGAACGCCATAGAGAAAGTGCAGCGTCCGACACTAGTATTGGCCCCTAATAAAACTTTAGCGGCACAGCTATATGGCGAAATGCGGGATTTTTTCCCAAATAATGCTGTGGAGTATTTTGTTTCTTATTACGACTACTACCAGCCTGAGGCATATGTTCCAGCATCTGACACCTATATAGAAAAGGATGCGTCAATCAACTCGCACATTGAGCAGATGCGGTTATCGGCAACTAAAGCTTTGCTAGAGCGACCGGATACAATTATCGTCGCTACAGTTTCCGCTATTTATGGGTTGGGAGAACCTGAAGAATATCACGCTATGGTTCTTCATCTTGCGAGAGGCGCAATTATTAACCAGCGTTTTATTTTGAAGCGCTTAGCTGAAATACAGTATCGAAGAAACGACGTCGAGCTTGAGCGCGGTACTTTCCGAGTGAAGGGTGATGTGATTGACGTTTTTCCTGCTGAATCAGAGAAAAACGCGATTCGGATAGAATTATTTGATGAAGAAATTGAAGCCCTTTACGAATTTGATCCGCTCACAGGACATGTGATTCGAAAAATCCCTCGTTTCACGATATACCCAAAATCACACTATGTGACTAAACGGGGTACGCTACTAAAGGCAATAGATACAATAAAAATAGAGCTTAAACAGCGACTAGACGAGCTCAAAAACCGAGATAAATTGGTCGAATTTCAGAGGCTAGAGCAAAGAACAAAGTTTGATTTAGAAATGATGACCGAGATCGGTTATTGCAGTGGAGTAGAGAATTATAGTCGTCATTTGTCAGGACGTCAGCCAGGGGAGGCTCCTGCGACACTTATTGAGTATCTCCCAAAAAATTCCTTACTTGTTATTGATGAAAGTCATGTAACTATTCCGCAGTTGGGCGCCATGTACAAAGGGGATCGCTCGCGTAAGGAAAGTCTAGTCAACTATGGGTTTCGATTGCCTTCGGCGCTAGATAATCGACCACTGAAGTTTGAGGAATTTGAGAAATTTGCCCCCCAAATGATTTTTGTCTCTGCCACACCAAGCACCTACGAAAAAGAGCACGCTGGCCAGGTAGTTGAGTTAGTCGTTCGGCCAACTGGCTTGGTAGATCCACCAATCGAGATCCGTCCAGCGGGAAGCCAAGTCGATGATTTGTTATCTGAGATAAACAAGTGCGTGGCCCGGGAGGAACGAGTCTTGGTCACTACCTTGACTAAGCGCATGTCGGAGGATCTAACAGAGTATATGTCCGAGCACGGAGTTCGCGTGCGGTATCTTCACTCTGATATTGGTACAGTTGAAAGAACCGAAATTCTCAGGGATCTACGTCTGGGTGAGTTTGATGTGCTAGTTGGGATTAATCTCCTAAGGGAAGGTTTAGATTTACCTGAGGTGTCCTTGGTCGCTATCTTGGATGCGGATAAGGAGGGATTTTTAAGATCCGATCGATCATTAATACAAACGGTAGGTCGCGCGGCTCGTCATGTTGAAGGACGCGCAATTCTCTACGCAGATAAAATTACCGGATCAATGAAGCGGGCAATGGATGAGATGGGACGTAGGAGAGAGGTACAACTAGCCTATAATAAAGAGCACGGCGTAACCCCAAGAGGGATAGCGAAACCGGTATCGGATATTATGGAAAGTGGATATTCTGGAGATACAAGTAAAAATGAGTTGGATAAGTCACGTAAAGAGCGAGAAGCGGCCTATGCCGGGTTGACGCAGCTTGAGATACTTAAAAAAGTAGATGCACTAGAAATCATCATGCACGAGCATGCCAGAGATCTGGAGTTTGAAGAAGCTGGTAGAATACGCGATGAAATTGAATCTATTAAGGCGGAGTATCTCGCTATCCCTTCGCGCATAATTGTTACAGGCCAGGCACCTAAAAGGTAAAATCTAGGATTATGAGCAAACGATTGAAAATCATTTTGATGATGCTAGCGGGCATGACTTTACTTGTGAGTGCTATTGCATATAAAAACAAAATTGAGATGGAGCGAACCTTAAGTCAAGGTCGACCTCCTGCGGCAGTTCGGGTTGCTGTAGTCACACCGGATAAATGGCAACAGAAGACTTTTGCTGTAGGTACTATAGCGGCCGAACAAGGAGTAGACGTTACCGCTCCGCTTCCAGGTACTGTGGTAAACATCAATTTTAACTCAGGTGATCAAGTGAATTTAGGTGATACTCTATTGTCACTCGATACTGGTATTCAGAATGCAGAACTAAGTGGGTTGATAGCAGCATTGAGTTTAAAAGAAGTACAGTTTCAAAGAGCTGCACAGCTTTTAGAAAAGCAGCAGATATCACAATCTGATTTTGATTATGCTAAGGCTGAAAAAGATGAGGCCACCGCTTTGGTAGCTGCGAAACAAGCCTTTATCGATCGTAAGACTGTTTATGCTCCTTTTTCGGGTGAGCTAGGCATCCGTCTAGTCAATCTAGGCACGTACATGGAGCCCGGAGATCCAATTGTCTCCCTACAAATGCTAAGTCCGATACATGTAGATTTTGCTATCCCTGAACGTGAACTCGGACAAGTTGAGATTGGTCAGACCGTGGAATTTAAAGTTAAGGCCTTTCCTGGAAAAACTTACGAGGCGAAGATTGCGACAATCGAACCTAATGTACAAATCGGATCTCGTTCGGTCAGAGTGAGAGCGTCATTAGAAAACAAAGAAGGTCAATTGAAACCCGGCATGTTTGCGGAAACATGGGTGATTAAAAGAGAGAAGAAAGAGGTATTAAAAGTTCCTCGTACTGCAGTCACTTTCAGTCCTTTTGGCCAAATAGTTTTTGTGGTGGTATCGAAGGATGGCTCATCATTTGTTGAGCGTCGCCAAGTGGCCGCTGGTGAGATTAACGGCTCGGCTGTGGGTTTGGACTCGGGAGTTTCTGAGGGAGATATAGTAGTTGCTACGGGGCAAAACAAGTTACGAAATGGAATGTCAGTTGTTGTTACCGAAACAGAAACTGATTACTGAGTGTTCAGATGCATTTGACTGACTTGTTCATTAGAAGGCCAGTACTGGCTTGGGTAGTCAGCTTGATCGTTTTAGTGCTCGGTCTGCGATCTATTCAGTCGCTCGAACTTCGTCAATACCCAGAAACGCAAAACACGCTAGTTACAATAACTACTAGTTACCCTGGTGCGGACGGAGAGCTAGTTAAGGGCTTTATTACTACTCCTTTGCAGCAAGCGATTGCAGAGGCTGATGGCATTGATTTCATTAAATCTTCCTCCAAACAGGGGGTGTCTGTCATCGAAGTCTATATGAAGTTGAACTACGATCCTAATGCCGCCGTTTCTGAGATACAGGCAAAAGTGGGCAGCGTTCGGAATGTTTTGCCCGAGAGGGCCAATGATCCTGTGATCCGTGCGAGAACTGGGAATGGACGCTCACTCATGTACCTAGCTTTCTACAGTGATGTCATGCCTCCGCCCGAGATGACAGACTATTTGATAAGAGTCGTTCAACCGCAGATTCAGGCGCTAGAGGGCGTCGGTAAAGCTGTGTTGTTTGGACATAAGACATATGCAATGAGAATTTGGATGGATCCGGCGCGGATGGCGGCGCTCAATGTCACTGCCGCGGATATCCGGAGAGTCCTCCTGTCGAATAACTATCTTTCGGGCGTGGGCGAGACTAAGGGTGAATTAGTTTCAATAGATCTGAGTACGACAACAGATCTTTCCAGCGTGGATGAGTTTTCGGATATGGTAATTCGTGAAGAAGAAGATGCGTTAGTCCGATTATCCGATGTGGCAAGAGTTCAACTTGGAGCTGAGGATTACGAATCTACCGCTTGGTACAACGGCCAGACGGCAGTATTCGTTGGAGTTAATCCGGTGCCAGGAGCCAACCCATTATTGGTTGCAGAGAGAGTTACAGATGAGTTGGAGCTAATTAAAGATCAGATGCCTAACGGTATGTATGCTTTTATCCCTTATAACGCAGGTGAGTTTATAGAAGAATCTATACATGAGGTTTTTACCACATTGGCTGAAGCGGTACTCATTGTTCTGACTGTCATCCTAGTAACCCTGGGCTCAGTCCGAGCAGCGATTATTCCCGCGATCGCACTACCACTGTCGTTAGTGGGGGGAGCATTTCTTATGCTATTAATGGGGTTTTCTATAAACCTCCTAACATTACTCGCGATGGTGTTAGCAATAGGACTGGTTGTAGATGATGCGATCGTTGTAGCGGAAAACATACACAGACATATAGAAAAGGGGAAAACGCCATTGGAGGCGTCTATCTTGGGTGCGCGCCAATTGACGATGCCAATTATTGCTATGACCACGACCTTAGTTGCCGTGTATGCACCGATTGGCTTTATGGGTGGGTTAGTAGGTACTCTATTTACTGAGTTTGCTTTTGCGCTTGCTGGCGCCGTAATCATTTCTGGGATTATCGCTTTAACGCTCTCGCCGATGCTTTGCTCTCGGGTATTTACTGGCGGGAAACCGGGACCATTTGAAAGTGCGGTAGAGGTTTTTTTTAACGGGCTTTCAGATAGTTACCGTAAGGTTTTACATAGATGCTTGGATTATGTGTCGGTCATAGTTATTTTCGGGATCGCGACCTTGGTAAGCATTTATGCAATGTTTGAAATGAGTCAAACTGAGTTAGCCCCTGTGGAGGACCAGAGTATAATTTTTATGCAGGCTACCGGTCCTCAGGTCGCTAACGTTAACTACTCTGAAAAGAATGCACGGAAAATAATAGGAATTTTCGACAGTATCTCAGAGTATAAAGAGAGTTTTATGATCTTGGGCTTCAACAATTCTCGAAACGTTGTGTTTGGTGGTTTTAAAATGAGTCAGGCGCACGAGCGTGATCGGCCTCAGTGGGACGTACAAGGTGAGCTTCAAGGTAAACTTTTTGGTGTGACAGGATTTCAGGTTTCCGCTTTTCCAAGGCCTAGTCTCCCCTCGCCTGGAAGAGGATTGCCCATCCAATTTGTTTTGATGGCGCCATTTGATGATTTAGAATTAAACCTTGCTACGGAGGAAATTTTGTCGCGGGCAATGCAAAGTGGGAAATTTATGTTCCTGCAGAAGTCCGTGGAGTTCAACCGTCCTCAGACCATCATAGATATTGATCGCGATAGGGCTGGTATTTTGGGGATCGAGATGGAATCTCTAGGGACAGATTTGGCTACGCTGCTGGGTGGGAATCATATTAATTGGTTTAATTTGCAAGGTCGTAGCTATAAGGTTATTCCACAAGTCGAGAATCTATACAGAGCTAATAGCAAAATGCTGGCTGATTACCATGTACGCACTTCGTCTGGTGATTTGGTTCCCTTATCTTCAGTTGCTTCCTTTAGAGATATAATTGAGCCGAGCGAAAGACTTCAGTTTCAACAAAGAAATGCCATCACCTTACAAGGAGTACCTGCTTCAGGTGTGGCGATGGGAGATGCGATTGAATATCTCGAAGAAGTAGCGACAGAGGTGCTTCCTAAGGAATTTACTTGGGATTATGCTGGTGAGTCTAGACAGTACTCGCAGCAGGGTAATGCGCTAGTTGTAACTTTTTTTGTGGCGTTAGTGATAATTTATCTAGTGCTCGCCGCACAGTTTGAGAGTTGGCGAGATCCATTGATTATTTTGATGTCTGTTCCAATGTCGATCGCTGGTGCTTTAGTTTTTGTCTCATTGGGCTATGCGACGTCGAATATTTATACACAAGTAGGTTTAATCACCTTAATCGGTTTGATTACGAAAAACGGGATCCTGATTGTTGAGTTTGCTAATCAATTGCAAAGAGTTCGTGGATTAGGTAAAAGAGAAGCTGTAGAGGAGGCCGCACGAATCAGACTCCGTCCTATCCTTATGACGACAATTTCGATGGTGGTCGCTATGGTACCTTTACTGTTAGCGACTGGCCCAGGCGCAGTAAGTCGTTTTCACATAGGACTAGTTATTTCGACTGGCCTAGGAATCGGTACAATATTTACATTATTTGTTGTGCCCGGATTTTATGTTCTGTTAGCAAGGGAGCATCAGCAGATAGTGGAATCAGAGGTGCAAAGCTAGTCGCTTTATTGTGGCGATGTCAGTCTAAATTGTGTATGCTTTCGCCCTCGGGAAAGGTAGTGGGTTGCAGTTGGCGGATGTGACTGTCAGCTATTTTTGTTACAATAGGCGCGTAGCTCAGTTGGTTAGAGCACCACCTTGACATGGTGGGGGTCGTTGGTTCGAATCCAATCGCGCCTACCAAATACTTTTTCGGATTACGTCTTAATCTACGAGTTTAAATACTATGCCCTCTGTGACCCTGCCGGATAATTCGATTCGTTCATTCGATAGCCCTGTGACTGTCGAAGAACTAGCTGCCGATATAGGCTCTGGGCTAGCGAAAGCTACTGTGGCCGGCCGCATAGATGGTAGGTTGGTCGATGCCTCCGAATTGATAGTCACTGATGCGCGAGTAGAGATTTTGACTGTCAAAGATCAAGAGGGTCTTGAGGTCGTCCGACATTCATGCGCCCACCTTCTCGCACACGCTTTAAAGCAGTTGTACCCTGAAATAAAGCTTGCCATAGGTCCTGTTATAGAGCATGGCTTTTATTACGATGTTTTGTTGGAAAATCCTCTGGGTGAGGATGATTTGATCAAAGTCGAGACACGGATGACAGAGCTTGCAAAACAAAATTATACGGTTAAGAGAAGAGTGGTTGAACGGGCTGAGGCTGCTGCCGTATTTAAGGACCGACAGGAGCCCTATAAGCAAATGTTGGTAAATGGTATCCCCGATGGAGAGGTCATCGCACTGTACGAACACGAGGAATACATCGACATGTGTCGAGGTCCCCATGTGACAAACACTAGACACTTAAATGCTTTTAAATTGACAAAAGTGGCAGGTGCATATTGGCGCGGCGACTCCAATAATGAAATGCTTCAACGAATATATGGTACTGCGTGGGGTAGTAAAAAAGACTTAAAGCTCCACCTACATCAGCTTGAGGAGGCGGAGAAAAGAAATCATCGTAAAATTGGCCCTCAACTTGATCTTTTTCATTTTCAAGAAGAGGCGCCAGGAATGGTATTTTGGCATGATAAAGGTTGGAAGCTTTTCCGAACTGTCAAAGATCATGTGAGAGAAGCTTGCTTTGCCGGATATGATGAGGTCGATACGCCCCAAGTTTTAGATAAGACTTTATGGGAAAGATCAGGACATTGGGATAAATTTGGCGACATGATTTTCGCGACGCAGTCTGATCGGCGAGAGTATGCTATAAAGCCTATGAACTGCCCGGGCCATGTGCAAATTTTTAATAATAAATTACGAAGTTATAGGGATCTGCCATATCGTGTGGCCGAATTTGGAGTGGTACATCGTAATGAGCCTTCGGGAACATTACATGGCCTCCTTCGAGCCAGGAGGTTCACTCAAGATGATGCTCATATTTTTTGCGATGAAGAAGACCTTCAGCGTGAGGTTGGGATACTCATAGACTTAACCTTCAAAGTATACGAAGATTTTGGTTTCGACGATATTGCCGTCGCGTTGTCACTTCGCCCGGAGAAAAGAGTAGGGAGCGACGTGTTATGGGATAAGTCAGAAAATGCACTTGTCACCGCACTAAAAAGGAAGGGACTAGACTTTGCGGTCCAGCCAGGTGAAGGCGCATTTTATGGTCCTAAGATAGAGTTTTCTTTAAAAGACTCTATAGGTCGCGTGTGGCAATGTGGTACAGTACAAGTTGATTTCTCAATGCCCGACCGTCTCGGGGCTACTTTTGTGGCCGAGGACGGCCGTCGTAGAGTTCCAGTAATGATTCATCGGGCTATATTGGGTTCCTTGGAAAGATTCATAGGCGTTTTGATTGAAGAGCATGCTGGAAAATTGCCACCATGGCTTTCTCCAGTGCAGGCTGTTGTGATGAATATTACGGACAAATACGCCGATTATGCGTCAGAAGTGTCCGAAAGCTTGAAAAAACATGGGTTTAGGATCGATTTGGACTTGAGAAACGAGAAGATCGGGCTTAAAATCCGCGAGCACACTTTACAAAAAGTGCCTTTTCTACTTGTAGTAGGCCAGCGCGAGCTAGAAACTAGCACCATATCGGTAAGAGCGCTGGATGGGGACGACTTAGGATCTATGAGTATGGAAGAGTTTGAAAATCGGTTGAATCAGGCTATTGAGCTTCGATGCCGAAAACAAAGGGAGGGCTAAGGTATAGCTGCTGATAAAAAGAATAGAGCCAATGACGACATCAGTGCGAGTAAAGTTAGACTGATTGCGGCCGATGGGAACAACAAAGGAGTCGTTTCTATAGAAGAGGCTAGAGACGAGGCAAAGGTGAGTGGCTTAGATCTTGTAGAGATCGTTCCAACCGCTGAACCACCTGTATGCAGAGTTATGGATTTTGGGAAGTTCTTATTTGATGCAAATAAGAAACGGCATGCTGCTAAGAAAAAACAAAAGCAGGTGCAAGTAAAAGAAATGAAGTTCCGTCCAGCGACTGATAGTGGAGACTATGAAATTAAGCTTCGGAGTTTGAAGCGCTTTCTTGAGCAAGGCGATAAAGCGAAGGTGACTTTAAGATTTCGAGGGAGAGAGATGGCGCATCAGGAACTTGGTGAACTGATGCTTAAGAGGATCGAGACTGATCTTAGCCAGCTTGGGGTCGTGGAGCAATTTCCGAAATTGGAAGGAAGACAAATGGTAATGGTAATAGCGCCCAAAAAGGCATAAACAACTAATTGGAGAGATAAATTGCCGAAGTTAAAAACGAATCGTGGTGCTGCTAAAAGATTTAGCCGGACTGGAACAGGAAAAATAAAAAGGGCGCAGTCCTTTCGTAGCCATATTCTGACCAAAAAAAGTCCCAAGCGAAAACGACAACTAAGAAGCGGCGCGTTAATAGCTCCGGCAGATGAAGCAACCATTCGCCAGATGATTCCTGGCATTTGATAATTAAGGATTAGATGATATGGCACGAGTCAAACGAGGCGTACAGGCACATGCACGGCACAAGAAGGTTATTCGTTTAGCCAGAGGTTATAGTGGTAGACGAAAAAATGTTTACCGAGTAGCCAAGCAGGCAGTCATTAAGGCGGGTCAATATGCGTACCGAGATAGAAAGCAAAAGAAGCGAGTCTTCCGAGCGCTATGGATAGTAAGAATAAATGCTGCGGCCAGGCAGTGCGGCTTAAGTTACTCTCGATTTATTAATGGCCTTATGAAGGCAGATATTGAGATCGATCGAAAAGTACTAGCTGATCTTGCGGTAAACGATCCTTCGGCATTTGAAGTACTTGCAGAGAAATCCAAGGTAGCCTTAGCGGCTTGATCAGCGAGGCTTTGATTGAGAAGTCGATAACCTTCTTTACTTGTCGATAATGAGCGCTGTCAGTTATATATTACGAGAGGCAAGTGCTAGAGTGGCTGGGGCTTCTGCCTTAACCGAGTTGGATGAAATTCGCATCCATTACCTCGGGAAGAAAGGTGAATTAACATCTTTACTGAAGTCATTGGGTAAATTGCCTCCTGAGGAAAAGCCTGCGGCGGGACAAGTCATCAACGCAGCAAAAAATGAACTTCAAAATTTGTTAAATGCGAAGAAAGCAGACCTAGAAAAAAATATCGCAGATATCAATTTAGAAAAAGAATCTATAGATGTCACTCTTCCGGGCAGAGGGTCGGCACAAGGTTCTTTGCATCCAGTAAGTATAGTGCAGCAAAGGATAGAAGATCTATTTCTCCATATGGGATTCTCGCTAGAGAGAGGGCCAGAGGTTGAGGACGAGCACCATAATTTTAACGCACTCAATATTCCAGAGCATCATCCTGCTAGGGCCATGCATGATACTTTCTATCTTGAAAATGGCTTGCTTCTGAGGACGCACACCTCTCCAGTTCAAATCAGAGTGATGTCGGAGAGAGGTGCGCCATTAAGGATTATATCTCCGGGTAGAGTTTATCGTTGTGACTATGACCAAACGCATACTCCTATGTTTCATCAAGTAGAAGGACTGTGGCTAGGGGATGGAGTAACGATGTCTGAGTTAAAAGGTTTGCTGGATAAATTTTTACAAAGTTTCTTCGAGCATGATGGTCTTGCGATAAGGTACCGACCTTCGTATTTCCCATTTACTGAGCCCTCCATGGAAGTCGACATTAAGATTAATTCTGAATATGGAATAACCGGGTGGTTGGAGGTGCTTGGCTGCGGTATGGTGCATCCTAGAGTTCTATCAAATGTTGGTATTGATCCCCGTGAAAGCAGTGGGTTTGCCTTTGGAATGGGTGTGGAAAGACTAGCAATGCTCAAATACGGTATATCAGATTTGCGATTGTTTTTTGAAAACGACCTCGAATTCATCAATCAGTTCGGTCGGTAGTTAGCTAAAAATGAAACTAAGTGAAAAATGGTTAAGGACCCGAATCGATGTCGAACTCGATTCGAGGCAATTGGAGGACTCCCTCACTTTGTGCGGACTTGAAGTTGATTCTGTAACGCAAGTGTGTGGTCCTCTACCAGGTGTGATTGTTGGTAAAGTGGAAGAGGTAAAACCTCATCCGGATGCTGAAAAACTATCAATTTGCTTAGTTTCCGACGGGGAGGTTAGCTTACAAATAGTGTGCGGGGCCGCTAATGTGCGTGTCGGAATGAAGACCGCTTTAGCCACGCCTGGGGCGTTACTCCCAGGGAATAAGGCTATAAATAAGACTGTGATTCGTGGTGTTGAGTCGAATGGTATGCTCTGCTCAGCCAGTGAGTTAGGCATCGGTGAAGATAGTGACGGTATTTTAGATTACCCAGAAGATTTATCGGTTGGTGATGAATTATTTGAAGTTTTAGGCCTAGATGACAAGATATTTGATATTGATATAACTCCAAATCGCGGTGATTGCTTTTCGCTAATAGGTGTAGCACGAGATTTGTCGGCGATGACAGGTGGTGAGCTAAAAGACTTTGATATACCAGAGGTTGTCAGCACTTCGTCGCAAGCACGTCACGTGGACATATTGTCGGACAGTGGATGCCAAAATTATGTAGGGAGAATTATCAAAGGGGTTAACCTTCAGACTAAAACTCCAATAGATGTTAGTGAGTGTCTAAGGAGGTCGGGCGTACGACCAATTAACCCGGTTGTGGATGTTACCAATTTCGTCATGCTTGAATTAGGACAACCAATGCATGCCTTTGATGACAATCAGATTAATGGAGCGATACAAGTTCGAGAAAGTTCGATTGGGGAAGCTTTTCATCTGCTTGATGGAAATGAATTAACTCTGGAAGAAGGGTCGTTAGTAATTGCGGATAAGGACGGACCAATTGCGCTAGCCGGAGTAATGGGCGGGTTAGATTCTTCTGTAACCGATCAGACTACGGATATCTTTTTAGAGAGTGCATTTTTTGATCCAATCTCACTGTCAGGTGTTGCGCGAAAGTATCGCATGCGCACAGATGCATCAATTCGGTTTGAGCGAGGCGTTGATCCCCTCATGCAGCGGCGCGCCATAGAAAGGGCTACCGCTATGATAGTAGAGATTTGCGGTGGTGATCCGGGACCTGTGACTTGTGCGACTAGTGAGGAGAATTGTTATCAAGCGCCGATAATCAATTTCTCCCCTGCATCAGTGAATCGACTTGTTGGCATTACTGTGTCTCCTGAAAGGATTATAAAGCTTTTGGAGGCCCTAGAAATTCAAGTACGCGTTGAGGGAGATAATTGGCTAGTGACTCCACCCTCTTTCCGATTTGATTTGCGAGAAGAAGCGGATTTAGTAGAAGAGGTCGCCCGGCTGGAAGGTTACGACAATATTCCTTCTCGAAGTCCTGTCGGTAGGTTGGAACCTGGCTTACTCGATTTAGATTCCTCATGTGAGCGTTCGGCTAGGAAGTTGCTAGCTAAAAAAGGTTACAGCGAAGCAATCACTTATAGCTTTATTTCAAGTGACAAATGTGAATACTTTTTAGATGAGGGACAACTACTGAAATTGGTGAACCCGATTTCAAATGAAATGGAAGTCATGAGGCCCTCCATACTACCAGGCCTCTTAGATGTGACGATTTATAACCTTAATCGCCAGCGCAATACCGTCCAAGTTTTTGAAATAGGGAGGGTTTATCGTAGTGGTTGTGAGGGAGTCGCGGAAGCGAAGTATCTAGCCGGCATCCGATGTGGTTTGTCTGCTGACTCTGGTTGGGCGAGTGGACGACGCGAGTTAGATTTTTACGATATAAAGCATGATGTAGAAGTATTATTAGCTGAACTAGGAATGACAGAGGTAAGATTTAAAGCAAACTCTCCAAGAGGATTCCACCCTACACGGACTGCTGAAATATGGGTGGGGTCTGATTCAAAAGGCTTCGTGGGAGCCTTGTCGCCTACGCTTTTAGATGCTACTGGCATAGAAAAGCCCGTTTATGCTTTTGAGATATGTATCGAACGATTAGATGCCCAGAAGGATAAAAGATATGTTCCCGTATCTAAATACCCAAGTATAAGGAGAGACATTAATATCGTACTTGATGTCGAATTAGAGGCCCAGAGCCTCTTAGATGTAGTTTGGGCGAATAGCGACGATATTCTTCATGACTTACAGTTACTTGACGTATATCAAGGGCAAGGTATTGATTCTCTGAAAAAAAGTATTACTTTGAGCTTGATTTTTCGGAATAATTCGCGCACTCTTACGGACTTAGAGATTGAAAACGCATGTAGAATTATTCTATTAGCGATCGAAAAGCAGCTTGGCGGTGTATTGAGAGAATAAACCCATGACTCTGACTAAAGGTGATATGGCGGAAAAATTGTTCGAGGATCTTGGCCTTAATAAGCGAGAGGCTAAAGAATTAGTTGAAGCATTTTTCGAAGAAGCGCGTAAGAGCCTAGAGGCTGGAAATCAGGTGAAGTTGTCCGGTTTTGGAAACTTCGATTTACGAGATAAAAAACAAAGACCAGGAAGAAATCCAAAAACGGGCGAAGAAATACCCATTTCTGCACGTAGAGTAGTTACATTTAGACCAGGCCAAAAGCTTAAAGCACGAGTGTCATCATATGCTGGAACCATCGAACAATAACGAATTACCTGTAATACCCGGGAAGCGGTATTTTACGATTGGAGAAGTAAGTGAGCTCTGCGCGGTTAAACCGCATGTCTTGCGGTATTGGGAACAGGAATTTCCTCAACTTAAGCCTGTGAAAAGAAGAGGTAATAGAAGGTATTATCAACGACAGGAAGTAATTCTAATAAGACAGATTAGAAGCTTGCTCTACGAGGACGGCTTTACTATCGGTGGGGCACGTCAGAAGTTGTCTGGTGACGAGGTCAAAGCAGACTCGAGTGTTAGTCAGCAGATAGTGAAACAGCTTCGATTGGAGCTTGAAGAAGTTTTAACCCTATTGAAAAATTAAGTTAGAATCCTCTAACCAAAAATTGAACTGTTTAAAAAGTCATGTCGGGGCGTAGCGCAGCCTGGTAGCGCACCTCAATGGGGTTGAGGGGGTCGGAAGTTCGAATCTTCTCGCCCCGACCAACTTTTTACTCTGTTTGATATATTTTACTGCTTCCCCTTACCAGCGAACTAGGTCATATTTACCGTTGACCATAGTGAAGAAGTATATGTCTAGGATGGTGATATAACATATGTGTGGAATCGTAGGAGCAACTGCCCAACGCGACGTGGCACCAATATTATTAGAAGGACTAAAGAGGTTAGAGTACCGAGGATACGACTCAGCTGGGTTAGCAGTTCTAAGCGCTGAGAAGAGTCTAAGGCATCATAGAGTAGCAGGTAAGGTACATGAGTTAGCTGAGTCGCTAAAGGAGTTAAATTGCTCTGGGGGCGTTGGCATCGCTCATACTCGCTGGGCCACTCATGGGAAGCCCACCGTGCAAAACGCTCATCCGCACGTATGTGATGATAAAGTTGTGATTGTACATAATGGGATCATCGAAAATCATGAGTCTCTCCGCACTGAGCAGATAAAGAAGGGTTATTCGTTTAATTCTGATACCGACTCTGAGGTAATCGCTAACCAAGTTCATTCCCACCTGGAAGAGAAAGAGTGTCTTATTTCGGCTGTGTCGGAGTCGGTCCGTGTACTTCAAGGAGCGTACGCGTTGGCAGTGGTCAGCGTAGCACAACCTGATAGGATCGTTGTGGCTAGGAAAGGTAGTCCGATAGTTATAGGTTTGGGTGTGAGGGAAAATTTTGTCGCATCTGACATATATGCTCTTCTACCGGTTACGCAACGCTTTGTTTTTCTAGAAGAAGGCGACATTGCCGAAGTGACACGTGACGCGGTGAATATTTATGACCCTGATGGTCGCCGAGTTACTCGACCTGAAACCTTGTCAAACCTCTCATCCGAGGCAGCGGACAAAGGCGGCTATAAGCACTTCATGTTGAAAGAAATTTTTGAACAAGCTAGTGCGGTCTCTGAGACATTAGAAGGAAGAATTGAGTCTGGCACAATTATTGAAGAAGGTTTTGATCTTGGATTACTAGCGTCGATCGAAAATATTGAAGGAATAACCGTGATTGCTTGCGGAACGAGTCATCATGCAGCATTGGTAATGAAGCATTGGGTGGAACAGATTGTCGGTATTCCTTGCCGTGTCGAAGTGGCAAGTGAGTATCGTTACAAGAAACCGATTGTGGGTAAAAATGAACTATTTATTGCTGTATCTCAGTCTGGGGAAACAGCTGATACGTTGGCCGCGCTGCGGTATGCCAAGGAGTTTTCTTACGTCGTAAGCTTAGCAATTTGTAATGTTGCCCAAAGCTCAATAGTGAGAGCAGCAGATTGGGCGATACTGACTCGTGCTGGTCCCGAGATCGGTGTTGCGTCAACTAAGGCGTTTACTACACAGTTAGTAGTGATGCTGATGTTAGTGGTACTGATAGCGAAAAAGTCTGGGAAGGCTCAAGTAGCAGAGCGTGAGGTGGTTAAAGAATTAGAATCGACTCCAGCCATGATTAATAAAGTTTTAGCGCTTAACGGTGAAATATCTCATATCGCGTCGAATTTTTCTGCAATGAGTGATTGCCTATACCTCGGTAGAGGGATCATGTACCCCATAGCCTTAGAAGGCGCTCTTAAACTAAAAGAAATATCCTATATTCACGCCGAAGCATATCCTGGTGGCGAATTGAAACACGGACCTTTAGCCTTGGTAGACGATAAGATGCCAGTAATAGCTATTGTGGCTAATGATGACTTAAAACAAAAGATTGAATCTAATCTAGAAGAAGTGAAAGCTCGGGGTGGCAGTGTGTACCGTTTTGGCGAAGACGTCACTGCAACAACTGAAAAAAGCCAAATGACAATTTCAATTCCCTCGGGCAGTGTATATACGTCACCTATTATTTATAATATTGCCCTTCAAATACTAGCCTATCACGTTGCTGTATTGAAAGGCTCCGATATTGATCAGCCTAGAAATCTAGCTAAGTCTGTTACAGTGGAGTAAGTTTGAACAGAGAATTGCGGCATAAAAAATGCAAATAATTTATGCTCATGCAACGTTAGCATTACTTGCAGTTCCAATTGGTCTTTACATCCTCCTAACTAAAAAGGGCACAAAGCAACATAGAATACTCGGACGAATCTGGGTAACTTTTTTAATAATTGTTTCTTTCACAGCAATATTTATTCAAGCAATTAATCCCGGTCAATATTCATTAATTCATCTTTTAATACCATGGACTATTGGGTCATTGATTTACTCAATTTGGAATATAAAGAAATTTAAGAAAACAAGAATAGAAAGATATAAGTTTGCACATATGTACTCCATGATTGGTGTCTACGTTGGGGCACTTTTGATTGCTGGTGCATTTACTTTGATGCCAGGAAGAATTTTTAATGAGATATTATTTGGATAATAATGGAAGATAAGTACAAAAAGTTTTATATAATAGTTATAAAAGGTTCAAAAATCTTATTCTCTGTTCAAACTTAAACTGTGACGGTGGAGTAGGGTACTCGTAGTTAATAAACTACTACACTTCGAACTTCTATGCTCCATCTGTCGGGCGCATGAGCTCTGGCATTTGTGTTATCAAATGCACTATGGAAACTGAATGTAGAAGGCTGATTAGTGAGATTAGAGTCAGCTGATTCCCCATTGGTGGTCGCAAACCTGCCTTTACTATCCCACTGCTTGATTAGCAGTGCTTCATCGTTAGTTATCTCAGGATAGTAGTACCACTTGTGATTATCATTGTGTTTCGCAAAATAATTCTCACCCACTCGATCACTATAATGGATCTCAAATACCACAAGATCCTTTGTTGACACAGTGGCTGCATCGCATAGTGCAATTGGATTTTTTTCGACTGGCTCTAACGATATATTCCTCCAGAGATTAATGATTGCAAACCGACTATTTCCTAGTATCTCGTCAACTAAATTTTTTTGAAGTAGAGTGTTAGAGTCGCCTAACACAAATTTTAGCGTATCGTTTTTACCAGGCGGGTTGGACAGTTGTCTGATTCTATCAGGCGCACTTGTTAGCGTGTAGTCGCCGTGCACAACGTGTGCAGGACCTTGTACTTGCTGTCCTCCAGATAACTTTGCATTCGTTTTTTTGCCACTGGCAGAACGGACATTATGATCGAACATAAATACCTGATTCGCGCCAGTACTCTCTTTTATGATTTCGGCACACTCAGGATAGTAATACTTTACTACTCGTTCACTATCAAAAAAGTCAGTCTTGAGATCTGATGACTTTTTGGGTAGTAATTCAAAACCATTCGAATGCAGAGTTAACGGCTTTGTATTTGCACAATTCCGAGCATCAGTTAGATTCATTTTGTAACTGGTAAGGTTAACACCTTCAGAACCCGCATCACTGCCGTTAACGTCCCTTCTGGTTAGGACTTTGCCGTTACGAAAGAGCGAGCTAGAGGAAGTCGCTGACATGTAATTAAAATTTACTGCAGTCATTCTAAAGTTTCCTCTATACTGATTTCATCATACTTATTGATGGTACTATGACAATAATAGCATTTACAGTCTGTACTTTTCGGTGCTCTATTGCGGGAGGTGAGTAATTTCTTATGGACTATAACGATAACTTTTTTTCTCGGAAGGAGGTTGCCTATCTGTCAGAGCGATCTGATTGGATGGGATTCTGTTTGGTTATGCATTGCTACGGAGTTATAGCGACAGTGTTAGTTATTTACTCAATCTTACCCAATACGGCGACTTTTGTCTTAGCAGTAATGATAATCGGTTCGCGACAACTTGGCCTTGCCATATTAATGCATGATGCAGCACATGGGACACTCTTTAGAAGCTCTAAATTGAATAATTTGGTAGGAGAGTGGTTTTGCGGATCTCCTATTCTTGCGGAACTTGGTTCCTACAGACGATATCACCTGAAGCATCATAAACATACCCAGACATCTGAGGATCCCGATCTCGTATTGTCAGCGCCGTTCCCAATCTCCCGAGCGAGTCTTCTACGCAAGCTTTTCAGAGATATTACAGGACAAACAGGTCTGAAATTAATTCTATTACCGAGGATAAAGAATGCGATTAAAAAATGTGGTAGCGGACGACACGCTGATTCTGAAAAATATGCGCAGTCATTCAAGTCTCTCAGTATAGTTCATCCTCTTTATTGCAATAGCGTTATGTTCGCAATCATGATGGTTTTCGGGGACTGGTGGTGGTGGTTCGCATTTTGGCTTCTTCCATTGCTAACTTGGTTTCAAGTTGTAGTTCGTCTCAGAAATATTGCAGAACACGCAGGTACCGAATTTTCATCTAGTAAGCTGCAGAATGTCCGAACTACATCAGTTAATTTTTTGACGCAATTATTTGTCGCACCTTATTGGGTTAACTATCACTTGGAGCATCATTTGATGATGTATGTGCCATGTTGGAGACTGTCTAAGATGCACAAAATTCTGGTGAGTAAAGGTTACGCGCCGAAGCTAAAGTTGACGAAAGGTTACCTCGCGGTACTACGGGAAGTTGTCGTGTAGCGTAGTCTTATGATGTGAACGCTTATCGAATCGAAGCTGATGCTTCTAACTTAGAAGCTTATTTTGTTGAGGGCCTAGAACAGGATTATAATTGATTGATGAAGCACTTGCCCGAAGGTAAAGAATTAACACCACACAATAAAGAGTATCGTGCTGATGCTAGGAAGTATTACGGTATGCTACGAGAGCTATCAGCTAGGCATAAAGATAAAGAATACGGTAGAACGCTGCTCACAAAGTATGACGACGTGAAAGCTACCATTCGGGGTAAAGAGTTAAGTGTAAAAGCTAAATACAGTCAACCAGACAGTTATATGCGGCGCGTTGCAGCTAATGGGCTCGACATTCACGAAGGTGAAACGGCATATGAGCCTCCATTGGTGCTACTGGATGATCCAGATCACAGACGTGTAAGAAGTCTAATGAGCAAGGCCTTTACGCCCCGAGCTATCGAGGGGATGCGTGAGCGTATAGAAGAGATTACTAAATATCTGCTTAGTCAAATTCATGGTAAGAAGCGAATTGATTTGGTAAGAGACTTCATCGGTCCATTGCCTACGCAGGTGATACTAGACATGATGGGTATGGCGCACGCATCAGTCCAAGATTTTAAAAGTTGGTCAGAAGACATTCTCATGGGTTACGATCCAGAGCGAGGTAAGAGTGTTCAAAAACGACTCAGGTCTGCTTATCTTCAGATGTCGCGGGTATTTAAGAAAGAGGTTGAAGCCAGACGTGCTCAACCTGGTGAAGACTTGATCTCGTCAATGGTTCGTGCTCAAGAGAAAGATGATAAGCTTAATGATCTAGAAATAATTAGTTTATGTACGCAGCTCATGGTGGCAGGTAATGTAACAACCTCCGATCTGATGGCGAATGGATTGTTCGCTTTAATGAATAACCTAGATGCGCAAAAAAAGCTGACTTCGGATCTTGTTTTAATAGAAAATGCGGTTGAAGAAATGTTGCGATTTGACTGTCCCATTTCGGAGACTGCTAGGATAGTAAAATCTGATTCGGTAGTGAATGGTTGCCCCGTTCATAAGGGAGAAACTTTGACTGCTTCATTGGGCGCTGCCAATCACGATCCTGCAAAGTTCAAAGACCCGCATGTTTTTGATATCGAACGAGAGGCTAATGATCATTTGGGTTTTGGGAGTGGAATTCATGTCTGCTTGGGCGCGCCCTTGGCGAGGCTTGAGGTGCAAATTGCACTCAAGCTATTATTACAGCAGTATCCAAATATTAGATTAAATCCTGATAGCCCTCCAGTTAGACGAGTTCTACCGTTTTTTAGTGGGTTCACGCGTCTTGATGTTTGTTTGGAGTAGCACAGAAATAAGGTCGTAGTATTATGCCAACGAAAGATAGTTTGATAGAGATTGAAACTAAATTAGCGTACCAAGAAAATCTGCTTGAAGAGCTTAATAATGTAGTTTGCCGGCAACAGGACCAGATTGACGAGCTTCATTTGAAAGTTAGATCGCTGCAAGATAAGGCCAATGAGCATGCTATAGACGTTGGTACAGATGGGATGGAAACAGAAATTCCTCCACATTACTAACACACGGATTTAGGGGAAGCAGTGGGAGCAGTGTATATGGATTATCACGCGCATATTTACTGGAATAACGAGGCAGAAAAAGAAAAAGCCTTGAGCCTCCGGATTTTTCTGCATGATAATGGTTGTAGCTTAGGAAGAATCAGAGATCGAGCCGTTGGCCCCCATCCATTGCCTATGTATCAAGCTGGATATAGCGAGAAAATAAGAGTTTGTATTGAGGAATATTTATACTCTAGTAATGGTGGCCTAAGTATATTATTGCATGAAAATGACGGCGAGGATGAATTGAGAGACCATACAGCAGGTGCACGTTGGATTGGTGTTGCGCTCGAACTCGATTTATCTTTTTTTCAGTAACTGTAAATTACTTTGTCCTAGTGCTCCGTTATACTCAATCAGTATGTCTCTTATGTGTTTTTAATTTTTCAGACTAGTCGCCGGCTTTAGCAAGTGCGATGTTTGAGATTAGGTGAAATAAGGCCGTACTGCTATTCTCTCGCGTGTGTCGATCGTATTCGGGTGCTATGCAGTAGTTATACAATGAAAATTTCATAAACTTCTTTTGTTATAACAGGCCTGGTCTCGATTGGGAGTGGTGGATCTTGATTCAATTTGATTTATCAGAATATTCAAAAATCAGTGATGACGATTATAAGAAAGAGAAGCGTAAGTTACTCATTGAGTTAGTAAAGCTTCAAGAATGGGTCATCAAAAAGAAGAAACGTATTGCAATAGTTTACGAGGGAAGGGACGCTGCAGGTAAAACTGGCAGTATATCGGCATTATCACGTTATCTGATCCCTCAAAAATACAACATTGTTCATTTAGGTCGACCCACAAAACGCGAATCTCGTAACTGGTTTGCTCGTTACGCGAAACACTTGCCCAGTAGAGGCGAAATAGTTTTCTTTGATCGATCCTGGTATACACGAGCACTGACTGAAGTGACAATGGGCTATTGTACTAAGCGACAATACACATACTTTATGAACCATGTTCTTGAATGGGAACGAGGCTTTCAGAAGAAAGGAGTGCAGTTTCTCAAGTTTTACTTATCCATAAATAAACCCATCCAGCAAGAAAGATTACATCGGCGCGCAAGTAGTCCCTTAGTGTATTGGAAAATTACAGAAAATGATCTGAGAATGGTCGAGAAATGGGATATGTACACTTTGTATAAAAATCAAATGTTCGATAGAACCTCCTCGAAAAAGGCACCCTGGGTTATTTTAAACTCTAACAATAAGAAGATAGCGCATCTGAATGCTTTGCGTTATATCCTGCAAAGTTTCGACTATACCGGAAAAAAAGTGCCTCAACCCACCTCGCTCTCGCGAGGGTTAAATAATTATGAAATTACTGTCGCTGGCACTACTTTTGTTAACCTCACTTACAAACAATACAAGATTCTAAAGCGGTTATCAGAAGTTGAAAAATAATAGTAAAATTGCGTCTATTGATTGTGGATCAAACTCTATTAAATACAGGCAGTATCGCTGGGACAAGTCGAACACCTTAGTTTTGGAAGATGCTAAACGCTTGAAGATCAGGCTTGGTTCAGGGGCATTCAGTGGATATAGTTCGATTACAAACGATGTGGTTGGAGCAATTGTTGAAGGCTTTCAAAAGTTAGGTAAGAGAGCGCAAAAGAACTCAGCGTCTATAGTCCGTGCGGTGGGGACCTCAGCGTTAAGATCGGCGGAAAATGCAAAGGAAATATGTGAGATTATACGTAGGGATATTGGCGTAGAGATTACTGTTTTATCCGGCATCGAAGAAGCTCGTCTTTTAAAGTACGTGCAACCTGAAAAAGCTTTTAAAAAGAATAACTGCCTAGTTGTAGATATTGGAGGTGGCAGTACTGAGCTTTATCATGCTGGTACTAATAAAGAATTCATTCGCTCGATAGATCTTGGGGCTGTACGAGTTATGGGAAACCATGATGAGGCTAGCGAATGGGGTTCCTTAAAGTCTACGATAGATGAACTTAATGGCGAGTCGATAGAGACAGTTCTTGGTGTCGGCGCGAACGCTAAAATTGCCGTTGGACTCTCTGGTGCAGACAATGCGCCATCGGCATCATTGGATGACTTGAAGACTGCTGGAGCGTACCTAGCTGGAGTCTCTGTTCATAATTTGAGTAAAGAATTTTCCGTTTCAGCAGATCGAATGGAATTGGCGCCACATGCGATAAAGATTTGGACTGTGATATTAGAGAGACTGCCGTATGCCAATTTACACGTAAGTAAATGGACTTTGTGTGATGGGGTGATTCAACAGTGGTTGGTGGATAACAATTTTTCGACGTGTCACATTCTCTGAAATATGCCGATGGATAAATACTAGAGGAGGAAGTTTCGTTTGGGAGTGCGGAGTTTGCAAAAACTGCTAATTTTGCGAAAATTAGACATATGAAAATTGAAACAATAACTTTAGCTGTATTTATGATGCTTATATTGGCGCCACAACTTGGAGGTGCTGCTGACTTTGAAAAAGGGCTTGAAGCTGCCCAAAAAGGCGACTATCTCAGAGCACTGCGCGAATGGGAGCCTTTGGCAGAGGAAGGGTTAGCAATTGCCCAGTCAAATTTAGGACTAATGTATCGATTGGGACAGGGTGTTGAGAAAAATATTATAACGGCGATTAAGTGGTACACATTAGCTGGCGAGCAAGGTTATGCGGAGGCTCAGTCTAGTCTGGGCCTCATGTATTTAAACGGCGAAGGCGTTCTGAGGGATTTTAAAAAGGCATTGAAGTGGTACACACTGGCTGCTGAGCAAGGGGATGCGGACGCACAATACAATGTTGGAACTATCTACGACGAAGGGCTAGGTGTCGAACAAAATTATGCCATCGCCGCAGAATGGTACCGCCTCTCTGCTGAACAAGGTATTGCTTTCTCTCAGTATAATTTAGGCTTGATGTATAACAGAGGGCAAGGTGTAGCTCGCGACGATCGAGAAGCAGTTAAGTGGTATCGTTTGGCTGCCGAACAAGGCTTTGCTTCTGCCCAGACTAATCTCGGTATAATGTATGCGTTTGGCTATGGGGTAGAAAAAAGTTATGTTGATGCTTATATGTGGGGCGGTTTAGGTGCTTCTAACGGAAGTTTTAACGGGGGAAAGCTCAGAGATGATTTTGCCCGTAGGATGAGCGCAACTGAAGTTAAAGAAGCGAAGAGACGTGCGAGAGAGTGTGTTAAAAAAAATTATAAAGGCTGTTAGGAAACAATTCGATGCTCAGGGGTTATCGGAGGATTCGTTTGCAGCCTCGTTTGCTTCATTCATTTGATGGTTTTCCTGGTTAAATTGCACTTTATGCCACCCTAACCAAAACACTGCTCCAATGATCGTCATTAGGATTTCTGAACCTTGAAACGGATATATTGAGTTAACATATGCTAGGTCAACAGCCCATTGTTGATATCCAATTGTGGACATTTTTCTCTCCTTCTTCCATTAACTTAATTTAAGACCGAGTTTTTCCGTAAGCAGAACGCTCTTTCTCTATCGCGGCGAGTTGCTCTTTAGCTAATTCACAACTTTGATTGTCAACAAAGTCGAGTCCCTGTAACTCTATCGTCTCTGGAATACGTAAAACGCCTAGAGATGACTGGAGTCGAGTTACTAGGTATGCGGGCAAAAAGCCGAGTAAGCCAAACATTATGAGAGCGCCCAATAGTTGGCCGATTGGATTGATTGCGGCGTATCCTTCAAAAGGAGATGAGGGCACTCCCCAGAGTACAAATCCGGAAATAATAAGACCTACGACTCCCGCGTATCCATGGACTGCAACTGCACCTACTGCATCATCTATCTTAAATTTTCTTTCTACCCAGTAGTGAAGCTTATACGCACAAATGACGCCAGTTGCGCCGATAAATAGGGCCTGCATCGGGTGATATAGATCGTTACCGGCGGAGGCTGTGATAATCCCAGCCAATCCACCCGAAAATGTCCAGAAGGCGTCACCTTTAGAGACTATGTATGCGGCCATTAATCCTCCTGAAAGCGACATCAGGAAATTGAAAGTTATGGCACTTAGTGTTGTTGGAGTAAGATAGATGTTAGTCGCGGTCCACGTGGTGCCAGTAATTTGTCCATCAATCAGCGTTGGCGAAATAATCGGTACATTACATGCCGCATAGAACCCCCAAAATCCGGTATAGATCATGAAGATTCCAACCGCCAGCAGCCAAGGGTTATGAGGTGGGATTATTCTAGCTACTCCATTTGCGTCAAACTTCCCTATACGGGGACCCAGTACCGTAAGCACGCCTAATGCGTAGCCTCCAGCGATGGCATGAATAACTCCCGATGCGTATGCATCATGGTAACCTAATTCTCTCACCATCCAGCCCGCATAGTGCCATCCCCATGCCGCGTCTATTATCCAAAATACAGAGCCGATGAGGATAGCGTGGATCCAAAAAGCACTAGACCGGATCCGTTCGATAACAGAGCCGGATACTATAGATGCAGCGGTCCAGGAAAAAAGCAAGAATGCTGCCCAAAATACTCCTGTGATATGGTCATTCAAATTTGTCCCCATTGTTTCTGACCAAGGCAAATTATTGCGACCGGCATCTAAATCTAAGGTTCCAAATAGTGGGAAGTTCGGGAAAGTCCAATAGATCCACCAACCAAAGAGGAAGAATGTAATAGTCACCAACGGGATAATCATTACGTTTTTCATTAGAGTATGCATATGATTTTTTTGTCGGCTAGCACTTACCTCATATAAGCAGAAACCTACATGAATTAAGAACATAAATACCACAGTCACCCAATAATAAAACTCAGTAAAAATAGTCGTTAAAGCGTTGAGATTACCGTCCATGGTGAACTCCATATAAGCATAGTGTTACTTGTACAATATTTTTAGTTGCTGTCATAGAAATTTCGATCGAAAAAAAATTCTATCTATCCACATGTTATATCTAGAATATACCAAAACTAGTAATCTAATGAATATTAGTAGTTAAATTAACACCTATTTAATAGTTCTCTGTAATTCTTTGGAGTGAATACAAAATTGAACTTTGACAATTTCCCCCAATATATTGGATTCTTAGGAGCCTTTTGCACGACTATCTCATTTATTCCTCAGGCAGTGAAGATACATAGGACACGAAATACAAGCGACATCTCTCTTCCTATGTGGGTTTTGCTCAGTTTTGGCATTTGCTGCTGGCTCACTTACGGGATTCTTCGCGGAGATCTGCCTCTAATTATCGCAAATATTATAACGCTGGCGATCTCTCTTTTTATCTTGAGTCGTAAAATTAAGTATGGATAAAGTTTTGTGATTCAATCTGCTATGTATTAGGAAACGATTGAAGTCTACTAATAGTTTTTATTACTTTGATAACGCGAATGTGTAGACAAATGAGACCTATCTACTGCCGCTTTTTTTTGTTAATGTTTGTGCGGTACTTGGCTATGTAGACTATAATAAGCGAGTCCAATTCAGGGCATATTTATGTAGGGTTTTATCATGGAAAAATTAGATACAGAAAAAGTCACCAATATTCTTAATTCCATTATGAAGTACGAATTGTCAGGTGTTGTAAGATACACGCATTATGCCTTGATGGTTTCGGGCCGAGATCGCATAAGTCTGAAGCAGTTTTTTCAAGACCAAGCAACCGAGTCACTGCAGCACGCGACGCAGGCGGGAGATTTAGTGACGGGGCTGGGCGGACATCCTTCTTTGGAGATTTCTATAATAGAAGAGTCAAATAAGCATTCCGCGATCGATTTGCTTGAAGAGAGTATGAAGCATGAACAGGCTGCTATCGCTATTTATGAAGAGCTGTTAGTTGCATCGGAAGGAGCTAGTATTTATATTGAAGAATACGCTCGAGAAATGATAAAAACGGAAGAAATACACCGTATCGAGTTGAATAAAATGCTGAAGGATTTTGCTGATTAAAAAATTTATAGAAAAGTTAATTATAGAGGATGAGTGTTTATGAGTGCGTATGTAGTAGTTCACGTTAACCCCCTCGACGCGGAGAAGGCTGCAGAATACTCCGCTGTCGCTGGGCCATCTGTGGTAAAACATGGTGGTGAGTTTGTGTTGAAAGGTCCTGCAGAATCACTTCATGGAGAAGAGCTGGGGAAAATGATGGTGATTGTTAAGTTTGCTGATAAGGAAGCCGCTAAGAAGTGGTACTTTTCTGAAGAGTATCAAGCGATTATCCCTGTACGTGAACAGGCGTTTAAGGCTAGTTTCATATTAGGATCCGAGTAGTCTGGAGTGGATTTCTATCAGTTTCAGTCGTAATTAGTATGGGTGGGTAAGCCTACTTCAGGTAATGTGCAAATGTTTTTATTCAAATTTTTCTTATTTAGTTTTTTCCTTTGCTGGGCTCAATTGGTTTTCTCGGTTGAACATACAGTGAAGGGAGTTGTCACAAAGTGGAAGCCGATGGTCACTTTTGCTCAGCCAGGTGACACTATAAAGTTTGTCGGTATGATTGGGCATAATACTGTCACTATAGACGGTATGATTCCAGATGGAGCTAAAGGCTGGGAATCAAAGTATGGAGATGAAGGCTATACAGTTACTGTAAACGAAGAGGGCGCATATATTTTCAAATGCACTCCGCATATAACCACTGGCATGGTGGGGGCGATCGTCGTAGGCGATGACATGCCGCCGACCAATTTAGCTGCAGTAGAAAAAAGCGTCTCTAAGGTGACAATAGGTAAGAGTATGGTTAAGCGTACGATAAAAAAAATGAAAAAGGCAATTGCTAGCCGAACTGGTGGTTAATGACGCGTGATTAGCTAAGGGTTGGCGGTTTTTCTATACGAACAGCACAGTGTTTAAATTCCGGAATTTTTCCTATTGGGTCAATCGCGGAAATCGTCAGCAAGTTTACGGCAGCCTCCGCATAGCAAAATGGCATGAAAACATTACCTTCCTGAAGACCTTCGTCTGGTTTTACCTGTGCAGTTATCGATCCTCGCCTTGAAATTAACGCTATCATATCGTTTTCTTGAAAACCGCTATTGAGCAGATCAGCGGGACTCAGACTTATCATCGGATGAGGTTCTAGTGCGTCGAGCGTACTGCTTCGGCGTGTCATGGTGCCGGTGTGCCAGTGTTCCAACTGCCTGCCCGTGATCAAAACCAGGGGGAATTCCTCATCTGGCAGTTCGGCCGCGTGAGAAAAGTGAGCGGGAGAAAATTTCGCATAGCCTCCTACAAGGTCAAATTTTTCTTTGAATAAAACTGTTTCACTTTCTGGATTATCTAGTGTGTAAGGATAAGTGATGCTATCTCTCTCCTCCAGTTGTGCCCAAGTAATCCCACTAATTGATTGCATAGTCCTGGTCATCTCGGAGAAGACGTTCTTAGGGGTACAGTCATCCCAATCTAAACCTATTCGATTAGCGAGTTCTTGGATGATTTCGATGTCTTGTTTCGCGGCACCGGGAGTTGCAACAGCTGCTCGGCCTAATTGTACTCTTCGATCTGTGTTGGTGAAGGTGCCAGTCTTCTCAGGGAATGTCGATGCGGGTAGTATCACATCAGCAAAGCTAGCTGTTTCGGTGAAAAATATATCTTGCACTACTAGATGTTCAAGTTGGGCTAGCGAGTGTCTCGCATGGTTGAGATCAGGATCAGACATGGCGGGGTTCTCGCCCATGACGTAAAGGCCCGTCACTTCTTTTTTCTCAGCGGCCTGAAGGATCTCAGTGACAGTGAGTCCTAATTTTGGATTCAACGGAGTATCCCATACAGCCTCGAATTTCTGTCGCACATTTTTGTCTGTCACTGATTGGTAATCCGGATAAACCATGGGTATAAGTCCAGCATCAGAGGCACCTTGCACATTGTTCTGGCCACGCAAAGGATGTATCCCCGTACCAGCCTGGCCAATGTTACCTGTTAGGAGTGCGAGGGAAATCAGACTTCTGGCATTATCGGTACCGTGTACGTGCTGAGATATACCCATACCCCAGAAAATCATCGCACGCTCCGCAGTAGCGTAAAGTCTAGCGGCATTCCTGATGATGTCTGACTCTATACCGCATACTAATGACACACTTTCAGGGGTATATGATGAAACGACATCTTTAAGTTCGGTAAAATTAGTTGTGCGTTCCGTGATGAAGTCTTGATCAAGTAGATGTTCCTCAATTATTACATGCATCATAGCATTCAGTAATAGCACGTCCGTATCTGGTCTAAACTGAAGAAAATAGTCCGCGTGCCTTGCGAGGTCTGAACGATAAGGGTCTATTAGAATAAGTTTTTTTCCAGCTTTAATCGCGTTTTTAATGAATGTCGCCGCCACGGGATGATTTACTGTCGGACGTGCTCCAATGATTAGCATTACATCAGTTTCAGCTACTTCCTCTATTTGGTTAGAAACTCCGGCGTTACCTACCGTTTCTAACATCGCCGCAACCGAGGACGCATGGCAGAGACGAGTACAGTGATCAACATTATTAGTCTTGAAACCAGTTCTTATTAACTTTTGAAATAGATATGCTTCTTCATTTGAACATTTAGCGGAACCAAGCCCGGCTAGTGCATCACCACCCTTATCACCAGATATGGATTTAAAACCATCCGCAGCTTTTGTAAGTGCTTCTTCCCAAGTTGCTTCTCGAAAGAATTTTTTAATGTCTTTCCTGTCGATAATGTCACTAGTCTTTCTTGCAGCATCCAATCTGATGAGGGGCGTGTTAAGACGTGATGGATGATTAATGTAGTCGAAACCAAAGCGACCTTTCACACATAGGCGACTAGCATTCGACGGTCCGTTTCTTCCTGAAACGCTAGTGATTTTAGTGTCTGTTACGTTAAACGTGAGAAGGCATCCGACACCGCAGTATGGACACACAGAGTCCACTTTCTTTGTGATTGATGAACCGTTGGAATTAGCCGCGGGTAGAAGCGCGTCGGTTGGACACGCCTGCACACATTCGCCACAACTTACACATGTACTATCACCCATCAAAAGATCAGCATCGAATGTGATTTTAGATTCTGATCCCCGGAAAGAATATCCGATCACATCATGGACTTGTTCTTCCCGGCAGGCCCTAACGCAGCGACCGCATTGGATGCAATCGTTGAGATTTACGGATATTGCCTGATTAGTTTTGTCTGATGGTAACTGCGCGCGAGTCGCAAAACGATTCTCTTTCAATTCAAACGTTTTAGTTAGGGCCGCTAGTTCAGAGTCTGTTTCCATTTCAGATGTGGTGGTGTTAGTGTCGGATGCTAAAAGTTCCACTACCAGTCGTTGACTAAATCTAGCTCGCTCACTGGTGGACTTAACCTCCATTCCATTCGTGGGCTGTCTACAGCAAGACGGTGCTAAAACCCGTTCTCCTTCGATCTCGACGACACACGCTCTACAATTCCCGTCTGGCCTATAGCCTTCTAGGTAGCATAATCGAGGTATTTCTACTCCTACCTTTTCAGCAGCAGTTAAAATCGTGTCTTCGGCAGTTGCAGTAACTGGCTTGCCATCAATCGTAAATGAGATTGGACTACTCACAACTCGTCTCCAAAATATTTAATAGTAGATAGGAGAGGGTTGGGAGCAGCTTGTCCAAGCCCACAGATTGAAGCCTCGGCCATTACTGTAGCTAGATCTGTAAGCTTTTCTAGATCCCATTTTTGTTGCGACATAAGTCCTGCCGCCTTGTCCGTACCAATCCTACAGGGTGTGCATTTCCCGCAACTCTCTTTTTTGAAGAAGCGCATTGCATTTAGAGCGTATTCCGGGATCGAGTCGTGATCGGACAGTACAATAATTGCGGCTGACCCGATGAAACAGCCATGCGGTTGTAAAGTATCGAAGTCTAGAGGTAAGTTCTCAATTTCAGCAGGGAGAATGCCACCAGATGCACCCCCAGGGAAGTAGGCTTTTAGTTTATGGCCAGGGAGCATACCGCCGCAATAGTCATTAATTAATTCATGTATGGTAATTCCAGACGGTGCACGATGAACTCCTGGATTACGCACTCGGCCACTTACAGAGAAAGATCTTAGTCCTTTTCTTCCGCGTAGTACTGTAATTTTGTCTCCACCCTTTCGTATGATTTCAGGAATCCAATACAATGTCTCGAAATTATGTTCCAAAGTAGGCTTTCCGAAAAGTCCTTTTTCGGCTATATATGGCGGCCTCAGTCTGGGCATTCCCCGTTTACCTTCGATCGACTCCAACATTGCGGATTCTTCGCCACATACATATGAACCCGCTCCACGTCTTAGCTCAATATCGGGCAGCTGACTGGGAAATTCGGATCTTAGTTTTTCAATTTCTATAGACAACATTTCATGACAGGCTGCGTATTCATCGCGTAAGTATATAAAGCAGGTGCTTGCGTCGATCGCCCATGCCGCAATCAGCATACCTTCCAAAAATTGATGAGGTGCCTTTTCAAGATAATGACGATCTTTGAATGTCCCTGGCTCGCCTTCGTCGATATTAATTGCAACCACTCGGGGACCTGGGAATGATCGGACAATATCCCATTTCTTCCCAGCGGAGAATCCGGCTCCTCCAAGACCTCGGAGGCCTGCGTCTGTGATGTTCTCAATTATTTGTGGGGGAGTAAACTCTTTCGCGAGGCATGATTTGAAAGTTTTATAACAGCCGTCACTTAGAGCATCTTCTAATTTTATGTAATCGGGGAGAGAAGGAGCAGTTATATTATTATTGACCAAGGTACAGACTTTGGCTGCGGTTGCGTTTAGTACAGGTCTTTTCCCAACGACAGCAACAGGAGCACTGTCACACCTACCAACGCATGGTACATGCTGAATAATAGCTTCTTCTGGGAGTTGTTTAGTAAGGTCATTAATAAGTTCAGTAGCACCAAACATTGAACAAGTGATCGACTCACATACTCGGACACAGATTTTCTTTTCGCTTTGATTTTTTTCAGTTAGATTAAAATGATGATAAAAAGATGCGACCTCGTATATTTCGCCTGTTGCTATATTCATTAAACCAGCTAGATCTGAAATATGATCTTTTGAGATACAACCGAATTGATCCTGTATAAGGTGGAGGTATTCTAGTAAGTGATCTCTTCTCAGTTCCGTCAGACCAATAAGGTTTTGGACTTCCTTATTGCGAGACTTTGGCCGAGGTGATGATTTAGTTTTCACGAGCCCTAGTACCTTTCGGCGCTAATGGAGTGGGCGACATCTGATATGAACGAGAGACACAGGTGAAAATCGACCGCGGCAGAATTTCCTGACAACATATTACTTCCCCAAAATACTAACCAATTGGAATTATATTTGCGGGTTCTATGCTTTCAGCATCCATAGACCGTGCTTAAGTTTGACTAATATAGCACGAAGTAATGCGCAGCGGCATATGCCTGGAGATGGGGCCAGTTGGTAGTAATAAAAAAAACCGGCGATTTTTAGTCGCCGGTAAATGGTGCGCACCGTATCCCTGTTGGAGGAGCGATACTTAGCTATGGCGTTTTAATCCCAGCTTAGTGCGCCGCCGGTCTGGTACTCTGTTACTCTTGTTTCAAAAAAGTTTTTTTCCTTTTGAAGGTCCATCACTTCACTCATCCAAGGGAACGGGTTAGTAGCATCTTGATATTGTTCAGGCAATCCTATCTGTGCACATCGTCGGTTAGCAATAAAGCCAAGGTAGTCTTCAAACATATTAGCGTTTAATCCCAGGACTCCTCTTGGCATAGTGTCGTGAGCATAAGCAATCTCTAACTCGACAGCTTCTCGGATCAATTGGATGATTTGTTGTTGGAATTCCTCGGTCCAGAGACCAGGGTTTTCTACCTTGATTTGATTGATGACATCTATTCCAAAATTCATATGCATAGACTCATCACGTAAAATATATTGGAATTGTTCGGCAACCCCTGTCATTTTATTTCGTCGGCCCATAGAAAGAATTTGCACAAACCCTACATAAAAGAATATGCCTTCGAACACCACATAAAATGCTATCAGATCTCTCAGCAGTCGTTGATCATCCTCGTGTGTTCCAGTACTAAAATTTCTATCGCCTAGGCTATCAGTAAACTGAGTAGCCCATGCTGCCTTGGCATGGATAGACTCAACTTCCCTGTACATATTAAAAACTTCCGCTTCATCTAAGCCCAAACTCTCGATACAGTACTGATAAGCATGCGTATGGAGCGCTTCTTCGAACGCTTGTCTAAGCAGGTATTGTCGACACTCTGGGTTTGTAATGTGGCGATAGACTGCGAGTACCAAGTTATTAGCTACCAATGAATCAGCGGTCGAAAAGAAACCCAAATTTCTTTTGACGAGTGTCCTTTCGTCTTCCGTAAGACCATTAGGATCTTTCCAAAGAGCAATGTCAGCGGTCATATTAATTTCTTGGGGCATCCAATGGTTTGCGCACCCGTCTAGGTATTTTTGCCAAGCCCATTTATATTTAAATGGAACCAATTGGTTAACATCAGATCTACAATTGATCATCGCTTTATCATCGACGGCTAATCTACCTGCTCCGAATTCTACTTCTTCTAACCCTGTAACACCCTGCTCTTGGATATGTTCAGGCTTGATGGTTGAGGTTTGCTCATCAGTAACGGGCGCCGAGATGACCTGCTCTTCGTTTCGTGCGGGAGAGTCTTCAGGCCCCTGATCTATATTTAAAACCGGCTCATCTGCTATAGTCTCTGCAGGATTAGGCTGTCCAGTCGGTTTGAACTGCGCTATCGGGTCATCCCAATTTAGCATCATTATCTCCTTTCGTTTTATCTTACGTACTAATCGATGTTTTATTTACTGGCAGGCTTCGCATTCAGGGTCTAATATTGAACATGCAGCTGGCGCTTCCGTTTTCACTTCATCAGCGCGCTCTACCGCGTTTAGTTTCCCGTCTGCTAAAGTGCTCTTCTCTACGTGAGTTGCACCTATAGTTCTTAGGTAATAGGTTGTTTTCAAGCCTCTTACCCAGGCTAATTTATAGATGTTATCCATTTTGGGACCGCTAGGTTCGGACATGTAAAGATTTAGCGATTGCGCTTGATCTAACCACTTTTGTCGCCGCGATCCTGCTTCTATAAGCCATCTACAGTCGATTTCAAACGCTGTTGCGTATAGTTCTTTTAATTCAGAGGGAACTCTATCTATCTTTGCTATGCTCCCGTCATAGTATTTTAAGTCATTTACCATGACCTCGTCCCACAAGTTAGCCCGTTTCAAGTCATTAACCAAATACATATTTACCACTGTAAAATCACCGGATAAGTTAGACTTCACAAACAGATTTTGATATGTCGGTTCGATTGACTGACTCACGCCACAAATATTAGAAATAGTCGCTGTTGGGGCTATAGCCATACAGTTTGAGTTTCGCATACCTACGGATTTTGTTCTCTCTCGAAGTGAGTCCCAATCTAATCGTTGGCCTCTATCCATTTCTAGGTAACCGCCTCTACCTTTTGCTAAAAGTTCTATTGAGTCGATTGGTAAGATTCCTTTACTCCATAACGAACCTTCAAAACTTTGGTATGTCCCTCTTTCTTCCGCCAAGTTCGTGGAGGCTTCGATCGCATAGTAGCTCACGGCTTCCATCGATTCGTCAGCGAAGCTAATGGCATTATCTGAGCTATACGGAATCTTTTGTGCGTACAGGGCATCTTGAAATCCCATGATACCAAGTCCAACTGGTCGGTGTCTCATGTTTGAAGCCCGCGCTGTTGGTACACTGTAATAGTTGTAATCAATCACGTTATCCAACATTCTCATTGCTATATTTATAGTGTTTTTCAGTTTTTCAGTGTTTAGACCGTTTTCAGAAACGTGCTGGGCTAGATTGACTGAACCTAGGTTACATACAGCGATTTCTTTTTCTGGCGTTGTGTTCAAAGTTATTTCGGTGCATAAATTAGAGCTATGCACAACCCCTGTGTGTTGCTGGGGGGAGCGTAGATTGCACGCATCTTTGAATGTGAACCAGGGATGCCCTGTTTCGTAGACCATTGCAAGCATTTTTCGCCATAGGTCAACAGCTTTTAAACGTTTGAAATTTTTAATTTCGCCTTTATCCGCTTTTTCTTCGTATGCGCTATAAATATCATCAAAATCTTTACCGAAGCTATCATGTAATTCAGGGGTTTCATCAGGCGAGAATAACGTCCAATCTTTGTCTTCACAGACCCGCTTCATAAATAGATCGGGTATCCAATTGGCGGTATTCATATCATGCGTTCGCCTGCGATCATCGCCGGTATTTTTCCGTAGTTCAGTGAATTCTTCTACATCCACGTGCCAGGATTCCAAGTAGGCACACATTGCACCTTTTCTTTTGCCGCCTTGATTAACTGCTACTGCAGTATCGTTAGCAACCTTCAAGAAGGGGACAACTCCTTGTGACTTGCCGTTGGTGCCTTTTATGTGTGCGCCCATACCCCTTACAGGAGTCCAATCGTTTCCTAGGCCTCCCGCAAATTTTGATAGAAGCGCATCATCTTTAATCGCCCCAAATATCCCATCGAGATCATCTGGAACTGAAGTCAGATAGCACGACGATAATTGTGGGCGTAGTGTTCCAGAATTAAAGAGTGTTGGCGTCGAACTCATGAAATCAAACGAAGATAGTAGGTTATAAAATTTTATTGACCATTCTTCAGGATCTATCTCGTTAATTGCTAAGCCCATGCTCACTCTCATGAAGAACACTTGCGGTAGCTCAAACCTGATATCATTACTTTGGATAAAATATCGATCGTAGAGCGTCTGTATGCCTAAATAATTAAAGTTAAAATCACGCTCTGGTTTTATTGCCGCACCTAATTTATTCAAATCATAATTAGCCAATCGAGGATCCAGGAGTTCTAAATCGATAGCCTTTTTTATATAGCTTTGAAAATACTCAGGGTATTTCTCTGCCATTTCAGCCTGAGTCGCTTCTTCCTTTCGGCCTGCCACGAAACTTAAGGCTTCTTTTCTAAGCGAGTCGAGCAATAATCTGGCGGCTACGTAGGTATAATTAGGCTCTCTTTCAACAAAAGTTCTCGCACTCATTGTCGCCGCTTTATCAACATCTTCCTCTGCTACACCATCAAAAAGTGATCTTTTGGTTTCCTCCAGTAAGGCCGTAAAGTCGGTTCCTTCTATCCCCCCGCATGCTTCTTCGAGAATTCGCCGCAGTCTTGCTTCGTCTAGCGGCTTGCTAGTTCCATCGATACAAGTGACTTTTAAAGAGGAGGGTTTTCCTTTAGGTATAGGAGCGTGCTGTTGGGCTAGAGATCTTTCTCGGGCTCTTTCTTCCCTATAGAGGACATACGCTCGAGCAACTTTCCGTTCGCCTGTCCGCATAAGGGCAAGCTCTACCTGATCCTGTATGTCTTCTATGTGCATTGCACCTCCGGCAGGAGTGTGCCGCGTAACTGCGGCGATAATTTTATCACCGATCTCTTCTACTAATTCGTGCACCCTAGTTGACGCTGCTGCCTGATTACCTTCAACGGCGAGGAAAGCTTTAGTTAACGCTACTTTAATTTTACTGCCATCAAAGACGGTTACCTTCCCATTTCTTCGTATAACTCTGAATTCTCCTGGAGCGGTCGCCGCAACTTCAAAATTAATATCATCAGTGATCTCTTGTGATTTAGCGGACTCATTTGTTACCCGACTATTATCGGCGGCGCTCTCAAACTTCATGTTATCTCCTGCGAGTTTTAGTCCTATGGCGAACTAAAATTATTTAATCCAATTTCTTATGAACATACTATAAATAAATGTATATCACCACAATAACTTGTGGTCAAGAAGATCTATGACCACTACATGATGTGTATATTATGTTCGTTTCATGTCAGCTACTTTTGAGTATTATGATGATAAGCTGTGGATAACTTTTAGATTCACTATATAAAACAACTAATTGAGTGCAGCAGACCATTAATCAATTAAATGTCGTCTCGCAGCAGTCGATCAGATAACATCTATATTATGCGCATCATACAAATAACAGATAGTCATATATATGGCGACACAGTTTCAAATTTTGACGGAATTAATACAAAAAACTCTTTTGAGAAAGTGTTACAGAAGATCCAGGCGCTTAAAAAACCTGACCTTGTTGTGGCTACTGGCGATTTGAGTATGGACGGCTCAAACCAATCCTATGCCTGGTTGCATAAACGACTAGCAAAAATTGATGCGCCCAAAATTCTTATACCAGGTAATCACGACAAGCAAGATGAATTAGCCTCTGAGTTTGGGTCTTCGTGCTTTTTAAAATATAGCAGCTTAGTTAATGACTCTTGGTGTTTTCATTTTTTAAATACGGCGCATGCTGGTTCTCACTCCGGAAGGCTTCTAAGTCACGATCTTTCCGCATTGAACTCGAGTTTTTATGAAAATCGAGAAATATTTCACGCTATCTTCATGCATCATCCTCCGGTTAGGGTGGGGAGTATATGGCTTGACGATATGGGGTTGAAAAATTCAACGGAATTTTGGAGTGCTATAGAACACGTACCTAACGTCAAGCTGGTTGTGTGTGGGCACATTCATCAAGAGCTCGATATCGTCAGTAAAAACGTTAGAGTACTAACGTCACCATCTACCTGTTTGCAATTTAAACCTTTAACCAGCGAATACTCTGCTGATTCATTAGCGCCAGGTTTCAGGGTGATCGACTTTTTAGCCGACGGTCGGTTTGTGACATGCGTAATCAGAGTTCCAATTTAAAGTATCTCTAATTAATCTGCTTAGTTTTTACGGGATGCCGCAAATAGACAGGCATTGCGTTGCTAAGCGTTTGATGCCTATTTTTGTTGTGGGCTACTCTGGCTAACTTACCTACAGACAAAGCGGTAGGTTCTGTCACCGTCGAGCGAGCCATATTTCTTATCTGCGGAGGCAACTTTAGTTCGAAGTTATCTCCATTACAGATTGCTACCATCCAATCCGCACTTTTAGGAACAAAGATCTCCTCTGGTTTCGCTAGGTTATGTTCTGTTTGTAAAATATTAAAAATATTGCTCGACTCCACCGAATATGCTGCGTAATACACTTCGTTTTGACGTGCGTCGATAATACTTAAGACATGCTTCGTTTTGGGTGTTACGCTAGCAAAAGCTAGGGCTCTCAAAGTCGATACAGCAATTATTGGGACTTTGTTCGCGACTGAAACAGCGTGCGCGAATGACGCCGCGGCGCGCACTCCGTTAAACGAACCTGGTCCGCTGCCGAATGCTACACAATCAATTTCATGTTTAGATAGGCCAGCTTCACATAGAATTTCATCCGACATTTGTGTCAGCAAGCTAGCCTGACTTCGTGTATTAGATGCTTTTACTTCCAACTCCTGAGTCGCCGTAATTAAGGCAGCCGAGCAGCAGTTAGTAGATGTTTCAATTGCTATCAGATTCATTAGATAATCATATTTTAGTTGTTAGCCTATAATTCTAGCAACATTCCGTTATACTTTGAAAAATGATCCTAAACTCCTCTATCATGATAGGCGTCAGATACGTTCATTCCGCACGTGGCAACCACTTTAGCAAGCTTGTTTCGTTCGCTTCGATCTTAGGCATGGCGCTGGGTTTGGCGGTTTTACTCACCATCATTTCAATCATGAACGGTTTTGAATCTGAAATACGACAACGCGTTTTGGGTCTAGATGGGCACATAGAAATAGAAATAGTTGGTGCGTCTAAATTGGAACGTAGAAAATTGATCGATTTAATTAAAAGTAGTCAAGCAGAGACCGAAGTGTGGCCTGCTGTCTCGCGCGACGTTTTGCTGCAGTCGGGACGCTCACTGCTTGCTACAGAAATTCGAAGCTATAGTGCACAGATGCAATCTGTGCAACGAGATCTGTTAATGTTCTTGAAGGAGGGAAATACTCTCACTTCTTCGTCTCAACCTTTTTCTATTGTTATCGGTTCCGAGTTGGCAGCCCAACTTGGTGTTGGAATAGCAGATCTGGTCACAGTAATTTCACCTGATCCAAGAGTCACTAGTCTGGGGCTTTCACCACGAACAAAACGTTTTAAAGTTGCGGGCATCTTTGAAGTGGGAATGAGCTCGAGTGATAGCCGTCTTGCGTTTATTGCAGAGGCTGACGCAGCCCGCTTCTTTAGGTTAGATGATATGTATGACAGGTTAGATGTCAGACTACTCGACCCGGCTAAGGCTTCAGACTTTGCGAAGACAATTAGAGGCTCCACCAAGTATCCAGTGAGGGACTGGACCGAGTTACATGGAGGTCTGTTCCAAGCTTTGAGGACTGAAAAGTTCTTAATGTTTGTTTTGCTTGCGGTGGCCGCTGTGATTGCACTATTTAATGTAGTATCTATCTTGATGGTCTCGGTTGATGAGAAAAAGAAGGACGTGAAAATCTTATTTTCGATGGGTTTAACACCTTCCTCAATCGTTGGAGTATTTTTAGTACAGGGAGTGATTACCGGTATGATGGGAGTGGTTCTTGGGGTATTACTTGGCTACTTTTTAGCAAGTAACATTAGTGAAGTAGTGTTTTTTTTAGAAAATATCCTGCAATTTAAAATATTCCCCCCTGAAATATTTTATATAAGTGAAATTCCATCTGTACTGTTATTAAGTGACTTTCTGATCGTAACCCTAGCCGCGTCGTTTTTGAGTATGTTAGCCCCATTTTATCCGGCGCTACGAGTAGCTAGACGGGCGCGCGTATGGAGAGAAAGTTTGTGAGTGGAGCAGCGTTCAAGTGTTCGTCGTTGAGTAAGAAATACTCAGAAACAGAAGACTCGATTCTAGTTTTAGACGACATTAGTTTTGAAGTAGCAGCTGGGGAGTCAGTCGCACTTACGGGCTCATCAGGCTCTGGTAAAAGTACCTTGCTGAACATTTTAGCGGGAATAGATGAACCGTCTTCCGGTACGGTTGAATTAAAAGGTCGTATGATAAACAATCTCAGTGACTCACAACTTGCGGGCCTGCGAAACCGTGAGCTGGGATTCGTATATCAGTTTCATCATCTGCTACCAGAATTTAATGTTTTAGAAAATGTTGCGATGCCTTTAATCATAGGTGGGATGAGAATCGGTGCTGCTAGGCGGTTCGCTTCTCCATTGCTCGAGAAAGTCGGATTAGAGCATCGATATAGCCACATGCCGAAAGAATTGTCTGGAGGGGAACGCCAGAGGGCAGCGGTTGCCCGAGCTTTGGTAAACAAGCCGTCGTGTGTGCTTGCCGATGAACCAACAGGAAATCTAGATGCTCGTCATGCCCAAGTTGTAATTGATTTGCTGGTTGAATTGTGTGCTGAAAATAAAACTGCAATCATTGTGGCAACTCACGATAAGCATGTCGCCACAAGTATGCGCAGAGCTTTGGTTTTGCGGGATGGAAAACTATTTTCTTCCTGATCTAATGCGATTACGTCTAGCTTTTAGTAAGTTAAAGCGCCATAGCCAGAGGACGGTATAATAACCGGCAGTCCCTGCGATAATTCCGCAGACAAGTGAGCCCGTGATCAAGGGCAACCAAACATGATCCAGCATAGTGCCAAACCATTCCATCGTAGGTTCAAAGTTCGTAAAAACAAACCCGCTATCTAATCGCAATATCAGACAGCCAGTACCGTAAGCGAGAGCCATCAGTGGCACTAAAGTTACTGGATTACTTATCCAAGTTGCGGCCATAGTTACCGCGAGGTTTACTTTCATAGCAAGTGCTGCTGGGATAGCTAAAACCATTTGTATGGGGACTGGAATACAAGCCAGGAAAAAACCCAGACCAACTCCTCCCGCTACTGCTCTTCTACCAAAATGATTAACGTTGCGCCGCCTTAGGTATTTGCCTAACCAAGCTTTTTTCGATCTCTGGTTATACGCCGAACGTTGCGCAAACCGTTCTTTTAACCGGTTCCTAATGTTCACAACTTCTTAGCCCTTCACTTGCGTCTTTAGTTTTCGCAAATTTTTTTCAACTACTACTAGGTTTTATTTTGAGTTCTTCGAAGATTATAGCAGAAGCATTTTTTCGCAACGCTTAAAATAAAAATAATCAATATGCGAATTTATTTCGCTCTGCTAATATAACTTATTAATTGGCAACATTTAGGTTGAAAGGTAGTGCTGGAAATTTTTAAAGCTGGGGGTTGGCTCATGCCTCTAATCGGCATCTGTTCGGTTATTTCCATGGCGATAGTGTGCGAAAGACTGTGGTCTCTACAAACAAAGTTAGTGGCGCCAGAAAATTTATTGAGTCATGTTATGCAATGGGCTGCTGATGATGTATTAGATCAGAAACGAGTGGAGCAGTTAAAGACTCAGTCTCATCTCGGAAAGGTACTCGCCGCAGCGCTTAGTAATCGCGATCAGGATCGAGATGCCATGAAAGACTCTATCGAGGAGGTAGGACGTCATGTGAATCATGAATTGGGTAGATACCTCAATGCGCTTGGCACAATAGCTTCGATAGCTCCCTTATTAGGGTTACTGGGTACGGTAGTCGGAATGATTAAAGTTTTCACCGCGATAAATGCTGTAGGAACAGGAGATGCGTCGGTATTAGCCGGAGGGATCTCTGAGGCGCTTATTACCACGGCGGCCGGGCTATCTGTAGCGATACCAGCATTAATGTTCTATCGTTATTTTGTAGCCCGAGTGGAAGAATTGGTGGTACTAATGGAACAAGATGCATTGAAATTAGTGGAGGTACTTCACTCAAGTCCTATGCCAGTAAGAGACCAGGCGGAAACTGGAGGAAATGAAATTTGAATTTTGGTTTGAAAAGACAACGAGATGTCGAGGTAAACTTAACGCCTCTTATCGACGTTGTTTTTCTTCTTTTGATTTTTTTCATGGTTTCGACTACTTTTATTTCTGAGTCGTCAATTGACATCAGTTTGCCCGTGTCCGCTACTGCGGATACCACAATAGATGCGAATAATAATTTAGAACTTTCGTTGAAATCCGATGGTACTGTTTTTATAGGTGAGCGCTCTTTAGGAGCTTTTAATCCAGAGAAAATTCAGTCTGTCTTGACTGCGGTTGCTGAAAAGGCAACATCGCCAATACTTGTTATTAGCGCTGATGCTGATATAAGTCACCAGGCTGTGATTAGTGTAATGGATGCGGCTCGGAAAGCTAAGCTCTTCAGAGTTACATTTAAAACGCGAGATAATGATTCCAACGCCAAATGAGTTTAAGTAACAGAATTATTGTCCTCATCAATCGCATGCTTATGCATATTTGGTATGATAAGAATTTTTGGCAGCTCCTTCTTATCCCCTTTTCTGCTACCTATAAAATGATTTGTTGGTGTCGTCGGTTGGCCTTCAGGAAAGGAATTTTTCGTACTTACAGGCCACCCGTCCCCGTCCTGGTGGTTGGTAATATTTCAGTCGGAGGTACTGGGAAGACTCCGTTAAGTATATGGTTGGCATTGAAATTGTTAGCGTATGGTTATAGGCCGGGCATAGTTTGTAGTGGTTACGGAGGTAAGGCAGATTTTTGGCCACAACAAGTTAGACCGGATAGCGACTGGACGGTCGTAGGTGATGAAGCGATTTTAATCGCTCGGCAAGTGGGCAGTATCCCTGTGGCGGTTGGGCCTGCTCGATCTAATTCGGTGAAGGCTATGGTTGCCAAGCATGATGTCGATATCATTGTGTCTGACGATGGCCTGCAGCACTATGCATTGGAGAGAGATATAGAGATAGCAGTTGTCGACGGTGTGAGAAGGCTAGGTAATGGACACTGTCTGCCCGCCGGACCTTTGAGAGAGTCCCCAGCGCGTTTAAAAGATATTGACTTGATTGTGTGCAAAGGAATCGCGAGTAGGGGAGAATACCCGATGAAGCTCATTGCGCACTGTTTGAGGTCAGTAAATAGGCCTGAGATTCAGGTAGAAGTTGCCGATTTCTCTCAAAGAATAGTGCATGCGGTGGCGGGTATAGGCAATCCTAATAGCTTTTTTACGTTACTCCGCAGCCTTGGATTCGAGTTGCATGAACATGTATTCCCTGATCACTATGCCTTGAAAGCCGAGGACGTAACTTTTGGCGATGGCTTGCCTGTAATAATGACCGAGAAAGATTCGGTTAAGTGTGAAGTTTTTGATCGTGAAGACATTTGGTGTCTGCCTGTACGTGCGGAGCTGTCTGATATTTTTGAAGGACGACTGAAAGCATTACTACAAGGAGTAGCTGATGGATAAGAAATTACTTGAAATTTTAGTGTGCCCGCAGTCTAGAGAACCTCTAGTCTATGATGAGACCAAGCAAGAGTTGATATCAGTAGGTGCTAAGTTAGCCTATCCAGTAAAGGAAGGGATCCCGGTCATGTTGGTCGATGAGGCCAGGGTGATAGACGAAGTAGAGATCGAAAAATACCGCCTGTGAATTTTAAAGTTTATATTCCCGCTAGATTTGATTCGACTCGGTTGCCGGGAAAACTTCTAAAGAACGTGGGGAATTGGCCTCTCATTCGATATGCTTATGAGAGAGCTGCGCGGAGTAGTGCTGAGCAGGTTGTTATCGCTACCGATGATAAAAGGATCGCCAGTGCATCCCAGCAATTCGGTGCGCGTGTATCTATAACTGTGGGGCGACATGATTCGGGGACAGATAGAATTTATGAGGCTGCTTGTGCGCTTGAGGAGTGTGACGATACGATTATTGTGAATGTTCAGGCGGACGAGCCATTAATTTCGAGTAGAGTAATAGATCAAGTCGCAAAAGAGCTTTCTAAAAGTGACGCGGATATTGTTACTGTGTGCGAGCCATTGTCTCGCGCGGAAGATTTAAAAGATGAAAACGTAGTAAAGGTTGTCAGAGACGACATGCTGAACGCATTATATTTCAGCAGGTCGGTGATTCCTTTTAATAGAGATTGGAGGAGAGATACGCAGACCGTATTGTCGGCATACAAAAGACACGTGGGGATCTATGCCTACAGAGTTTCCTACTTAAAGACTTTTGTTGTGGGTCCGAAATCTGACTATGAACAGCTTGAGCAGCTCGAACAGCTAAGAGGACTCTCCAGAGGTCATACTATAAGAGTTGTCGACGCTATAGAGCCCTGTGGTATTGGGATTGATACACTTGAGGATTTGCAGCGATTTCGCCTTATGGTCTCAACATAATGGGTTGTTAACAATGTGTCGGACAGAAGGGTTTCCTGATTAGTAGCTATCTAGCTCGATAGGTGATGCGTCCCTTAGTTAAGTCGTAAGGGGTGAGTTCGACTGTTACAGCGTCTCCGGTTAATATTCGAATGTAATTCTTTCTCATTTTACCCGAAATGTGTGCGGTCACGACGTGACCGTTTTCTAGTTCCACTCGGAAGACTGTATTTGGCAATGTGTCGATCACTTTACCCTGCATTTCGATGTGTTCTTCTTTCGCCATATACTTCCAGCTACCTTAGATTTTTAAGACAAGTTGCTCTCAATAGAGCAAGTGCCATGAGATTATGCCTGTTAGTGACGTTAACGGCAAAATATTTGTACAAAGTGAGAGCTTTATTTTTGATACGGGTAGCCCCATTGGCCGCTAGTCATAAACTGGATTGGCCGAAAATTGGTTTTATAAGACATTTTTTTACAATCGTGTAACCAATACCCAAGATATAACCATTCCAGATTAAGTTCCTTAGTCATCTCTATTTGTTTAAGGATAGCGAAATTGCCCAGACTTCTGCCGGAGGATGTTGGGCAGAAAAAAGTATATACGGAAGATATTCCGTTTCGAAGAATGTCTATCGCTGCCACGGCTAGTAGTTCTCTCCCGTGTCTGAATTCTAGGAAAAAAGTTTGTGACCATGGAGCTGTTAGAAAATTAATATAATCTTTTCTCGAGAGCTCGAGCATCGGCGATTCGGAGTGTCGAGCGCTGATATAAGCTTGAAATAGTTGGAAATGCTCGTTATTAAAAGTGCTGCTTTCTTGAGTAATTGTAAGATCATTATTCCTTTTAATTGTTCTTAAGTGACTCTTCCTTGGGTTAAATTCTGAAACTTTAAGCCTTGCAGGAATGCATCTAGCGCAACTGGGACAATCGGGTGCGTAAACATGCTCGCCACTTCGGCGAAAACCGTTTGCTGCGAGCTGACTATATATATCGTTATTCATACTCCTCGAAGGGTAAAAAAATTTTGTTATTGCTTTTTGATCAGTCACGTAGCCACAGCTGTGTGGCTGTGATCTGATGTAGTGAGGTTTGTTCACTATTCTCGCCACGCCTCATCGCTGGGATTTTTTCTTTGATGCTGATACAGAAGACTTTCAAAAATAGACTTAGGCAGTGTCTTGGCACCTAGTTTCATTAGATGTTCACTATGGACTTGGCAGTCTATAAACCGGTATCCCCAGTGAAAAAGGCGATCACATAGAAAAATCAACGCAATTTTTGAGGCGTCTCGCTTTTTACTGTACATAGACTCGCCGAAAAAGACTTGTCCAATACCAACTCCATATAAACCACCACAAATCTCACCTTCAAACCAGCATTCTACCGAGTGAGCATAACCCTGATTAAAGAGGTTCGTATAGGCATTTAATATGTCGGAACTAATCCAGGTAGGTTCACCCCTATCAGGCCCACAAGAAGATATGACCGTATCAAATTCTTTATCAAATGTAACACTGAAGTCATTCCGTTTGACTGTTTTGGATAGACTTTTAGAGATCTTTAATTCATTTGGAAATAAGACCGCCCGAGGATCAGGTGCCCACCAAAGTGGTAGGCCACTATTTTCTCCCCACGGAAATATGCCCTTTTTGTAAGCAGTGATCAGTGTTTTCTCGTTCAAGTTGCCTCCTGCGGCAAGTAGGCCGTTAGGAGAGGCAATGGTCTCACATGTTTCAGGAAAATTCTGAAGCATCTTATTTTGTTTGAACGAAAAAAAATAATCAGGTTGTAGAATCATTTTTGCGATCGATCATATGTATATCATTCCTGTTTTCGGAATGCTGAGTTTTCAGATAGTTGCGCTATATAGTCCTTTATTGCTTTTGTCTCATGATCTAAAAAGTTTGCAACGGGCGCCCTGAAATTTTCATCTTTTAACCAGTGCATTGACCAGGTTTCGACCGGCTCAAAACCACGGCCTATTTTGTGCTCGCCCTGTGCGCCGGCATCCAACTTCTTGAAATCATTTTTAATACAATATTCTATGGTTTGATAGTAACAAAGTTCGAAATGTAAATTGTTGTAGTCTCGGGCACAGCCCCAATGTCGTCCGTATAAAACGTCGTCACTTTGTAAAGAAAATGCTCCCGCAACATAGTTTTGGTTATCACTGGCCAAGATCAACACGGCAGCTCCAGGAAGATTCTTTTCTAGGTTAAGAAAGAACTCTAGCGTTAACCGAGGAGCCCCCCATTTCTTTGTGAAAGTCGCGCAGTAAAATGTATAAAATATTTGCCAATGCTTTTCAGAGATCTCAGCTCCTACTAAAGTTTCTATGTTGAGGTTAAGTTTATCGACAAGTCGACGTTCTCTTTTAATATTTTTTCTTTTCTTAGATGAGAGCGTACTTAAAAAATCTTGGAAATTCAGGTAGCCTCTATTAAACCAATGATATTGGCATCCTAACCGAGCTAACATATTGCTGTTTACGAAAATCTCGTGAGGTTCGAGATCGATAAACAAGCAATGCCAAGACGATAGATTATTGTCAGTACACAATTTTATACCGGTACTGACTAATAGTTTTTTTATATTATTTTTGTCAGGATCATCATTATGGGTTAGGAGTCTGCTACCACTCACCGGCGAAAATGGGATTGCTGATACTAATTTTGGATAGTAACGCCCTCCGGCTTTTTCGTAAGCTTCAGCCCAAGCCCAATCGAACACAAATTCGCCATAAGAATTATCTCGAACGTAAAGAGGCATTGCTCCAACAATTGAACCGTCCGACGACACCACGATGTGCTGCGGGTACCATCCTTGCGACTGGAGGCAGTCAGAGGTTTCTAATGACCGTAGAAATCCATATTTGAGGAAAGGGTTAGTACCTGCTAAGGCATCCCATTCTTCAGCACAGATTGCTTCAAGGGAATCGTGTGAAGTTATTTCCATTACCAAAGTGTCGGTACGTATTCCATACTTTTGAGATTTTTAATTATGTAATGGCCTATGATTTTTGATTGGATTCAATTCAAATTTGAAACGAAGCAAGTCGTGGAAGTTATTTACTTTTTTGGCCGGTCTCCATTAGGCGCAAATACTGGGAAATTAGCTACATTACTATTCTTACCGTCACTATCAGTAATTTTACTCTGCCCAGTCTCTTCAACTTCGTCAATCCGTATTATTGCCTGCATTGGAATATGTGTTTTGGATACACCGTCAAATTCAGTTTTAAGATGTTCTTCGGAAGGGTCCACAACTAATGAGGTTTTAGAGCCAAATACAATACCTTCAACCTCAATGAAACCAAAAAGTTCGCTTTGTAAAATAGAGTTAGCATAAATCTCATATATCTTTCCTTGATTGAAAAAAGAGAGGCGATAGGTTTTTTTTGGATTACTCATAAATTTGGTTTCGTCTGTATAATGTTTTGATTCAAGTTACACTGCAGTGTGCTACGCTTTTCTCAAGTAGCCCGCCCGATAGTCCGCGATAAATTACCGATAAGTTATAACCGGTGCAACTAATTATACTGGTTACGTTGCGTTATAGGAACTTTCTCCAAAACCTAGACGATTACCATAAAGTCACATTTCACAGATCAGAATGACTATAACCTTGCAATTTTTTATTATTTTTATATAGTTACACGATATACTAAATAAATCAGTTGAATCTATGGCACAGGCTAAGCGTAAAGTACCTCATGAAATACCAGAGGCTGGTAAACATTTAGTACAGAGATTGAAAGAAGCCATTCTAATTAGTTTTTGTGCTAGCGCTATTTTCTTTTTCGTGTCTTTAGTTTCTTATGATCCCAACGATTCTGGGTGGTCAAATGCGGGCCTAAATGAAACTGTGGAGAACAATGCGGGTGCGGTGGGCGCTTGGAGTGCGGATGTTTCGTTAACTTTGTTGGGTCAATTCGGATATTCGCTGCCATTATTATTTCTAGCTATAGGTTTCATGATTTACCGCCAGGGCACAACAGGCGTCTTTGACGACTATGTCCAAATAATAGTTCGACTGGTTGGAGGCATTTTCGTATTGATTGGGGGATGCGGTCTCTTTTGGTTTCGCGGTGTCGCTTTGTTGACCACCTCGCCTCAAAATGCTGGCGGAATAGTGGGTGACTTGGTCGGATCAACCGCGTTAAATTTATTTGGTGGGATTGGAGGTCCGATTATTTTAATTGGTTTTTTTCTTACTGGGACGACCCTACTTACTGGGCTTTCATGGCTCAGAGTGGCGGAGATACTGGGAGAACGCACGATCAGCTTACAAAAACGGCTGTCGATAGAGCTAGATAGCTTATTAGATCGATTCGAGGGCTACAAAGCAAAAAGGCAGCGAGAGACCATAATCAAGAAGGACGTCGAAAAAAAGAGTAAACGAGAACCCAGAAAAATCGTACCTCGAATTGAGGATATTCCATCGAGCATTCGAACTGAAAAAGAAAAGCAGAAAGTACTTTTCGAGGATTCAGTAGGGGAATTACCAGAACTCAGTTTGTTAGATGTTGATAAAGGTACTGGTAACACCGGATTTTCTAATGAGGCACTTGAAGCGATGTCTCGACAAGTCGAGCTTAAATTAAAGGATTTTGGGATTGATGTAGAGGTTATTGCGGTTGAGCCTGGGCCAGTCATCACACGTTTTGAACTTGAGCCAGCTGCGGGCATTAAGGCTAGTCGTATTACGAACTTATCCAAAGATTTGGCACGTTCGCTCTCGACAATTAGTGTGCGCGTAGTAGAGGTGATCCCTGGTAAAACTTGCATTGGTTTAGAAATTCCTAATGAACATCGAGAAATTGTGTCTTTGGGCGATATATTAAAATCTGAAGTATATGACCGCAGTGCTTCCAAACTGACAATGGCTTTAGGGAAAGATATTTCTGGTAAGGCGACTGTTGCTGATTTGGCTAAGATGCCGCACTTGTTAGTCGCAGGAACAACCGGAGCCGGGAAATCGGTCGCGTTAAACGCTATGATTCTAAGTTTGCTATACAAGTCTAAGCCTGATGATGTTCGTCTAATAATGATAGATCCTAAAATGCTAGAGCTTTCGGTTTACGAGGGCATTCCTGCATTACTCGCTCCGGTTGTGACCGATATGAAAGAAGCTGGGAATGCTCTGCGCTGGTGCGTAGCCGAAATGGAACGCCGTTATAAGCTGATGGCCGCCTTAGGAGTACGAAATCTCAGCGGATACAATCGAAAAGTGGTCGAAGCCCAAAATAATGGGAATCCAATAATCGACCCTTTATTTAACTTAGAGTTGGAGGGCGACCAAGCGCCTCCGCTAGCAAAATTGCCTCACATAGTGGTTATCATAGATGAACTAGCTGATATGATGATGGTGGTTGGCAAGAAAGTCGAAGAACTGATAGCGCGGTTGGCCCAGAAAGCTCGTGCGGCAGGGATTCATTTAATTTTGGCTACCCAAAGGCCATCGGTTGACGTCATTACTGGTTTGATCAAAGCCAATATTCCGAGCAGAATCGCTTTCCAGGTCTCCTCTAGAGTTGATTCAAGAACAATTTTAGACCAGATGGGTGCCGAAACTTTACTTGGACATGGCGATATGCTCTATCTGCCGCCCGGTACTGCGATCCCGATGCGGGTTCATGGTGCGTTCGTTTCCGACGATGAAGTGCATAAAGTTGTTCAAAGGTTGAAAAAGAGTGGGACTCCTAGCTATGTTGAGGAGGTCTTAGCTGGCCCGACTGATATTTCCGATGGGTCGTCTGGTGGTAATGCGATGGGCGGTTCTGCTGAGGAGATTGACGAATTGTATGATCAGGCGGTCGCGATCGTGACCGAAACTCGAAGGGCATCTGTCTCCGGTGTCCAGCGCCGGTTAAAGATTGGATATAATCGAGCTGCCCGAATGGTCGAAGAAATGGAGAGATCTGGTGTTGTTGGAGAACTTCAGTCTAACGGGACCCGGGACGTATTAGCGCCGCCGCCTCCGAAGGATTGATTACAATGCTGGATAAAATTGTCCGCGTATTGGTATTAATCTTTTTTTTTGACCTTTCTTATGTGGCGGCCGCGCAAACTAATTTCCTTGAGTATTTAAAAGGTATAGATTCGTTTCAATCGGACTTTGTGGAGCATCGGTACAGTGAGACTGGACAGTTGATAGTGTCGGTAGAGGGTACATGTAAGCTTATGAGACCGGGCATGTTCCGTTGGCACTATCTTGATACGAATGAAGAACAACTAGTTATTAGTGATGGAAGTACCTTGTGGGTATACGAGCCAGATCTCGAGCAAGTTTTTGTGCGCCAAGGTCGTTCTGCAGAAAATTCTATCATTTTAAAGATTTTTGGAGTCGAGGATGGGGCAGATCAGCAGTATCGAGTCGAGGAACTCTCTTCCCCGAATTGGTTGAGACTTCGATTAGGAGCTGATGATTCAATTCTTTCTGTAGACGTGGAATATGTCGATACGATAATTAAATCTGTGAGATCAATTGATCCCTCAGGGTTCAGTACCGTGATTAAGTTCGTGAATCCAAAAACTAACCCGCGATTGAAGGCTAGTGATTTCCAGTTTGTGCCACCTCCTGATATCGATATAATTTACGATCAGCGTTGAGTAACAAGTATATGATGCCTCTTGCTGAGCGACTTAGACCGAGTACCCTCGAAGAATTTCAAGGGCAGGCGAAATTGTTAGGCAAAGGAACTCCTTTAACCGAGGTGTTTAATTCGGGTCGTTTGCATTCGATGATCTTCTGGGGGCCGCCTGGAACTGGGAAAACGACATTAGCACGTCTGTTGGCAAAAAGTACGGACGCTGAATTTATCAATATGTCTGCGGTAATGAGCGGTATCAAAGACATTAGAAATGCGATTGAGCGAGCTAAAGAAAATAGTTCTCATGGATGTGAGACGGTCGTTTTTGTGGATGAGGTGCATAGATTTAGTAAAAGCCAACAGGATGCTTTCTTGCCCCACATAGAAAGCGGCTTATTTTATTTCATCGGAGCTACGACCGAAAATCCCGCATTTGAAATTAATAATGCATTAATGTCTAGAGTTTCAGTTTATCACCTAGAGCCACTGGGCCCGGAGTCTATACTTCGTCTTTTAAAACGAGCGCTTAATACAGACAGTTATAAGCATGTAACTGCGCAAGAGAATGCGCTGGCCTACTTAGTAGAGTTAGCCGACGGCGACGGTCGGAAGGCGCTAAACTTGCTGGAATTGGTTTTACAAGTCGATTCTAGTATGTCGCTTGATATAGAGATGCTAGAAAAATTTACAGCGACGGGGAATTATCGCAGATTTGATAAAAATGGCGATTCCTTCTATGACCAGCTATCAGCGCTTCACAAGTCTGTTCGTGGCTCCAGTCCAGATGGAGGTCTTTACTGGTTTGCTAGGTTGGTAGACGGAGGTTGTGACTTATCAGTTATAGCGAGGCGTCTTACGCGGATCGCATCTGAAGATATTGGTAATGCCGATCCTAGAGCATTATCAATCGCGCTAGACGGTTGGGATGCTTGGAGACGCTTGGGCTCTCCGGAGGGCGAATTGGCGCTGGCGCAAGCTTTGACGTACCTTGCGTGTGCTCCGAAAAGTAATGCAATATACAGTGCCTTTAAAAGCGCAGTGGATGATGTAAAGAATAATGGCTCGGATCCGGTGCCTCTGCATCTACGTAATCCGTCTAGTCAGCTCGGTGTAAAAATGGGTTACGGTGCCTCATATCGCTATGATCACGATGAGCCATCGAATGTTGCTCTAGGGCAATCATACTTTCCTGATTCGCATAAACGCGAGGTGTACTATAATCCCACAGATAATGGATTAGAAAAGCAAATAAAGGCGCGGTTGGATTCTATTCGTCAAGCGATTGCCGATGTTTCAGGGCACGATAAATGATGGTTTATATACTCTTGATTTCTGCGGGAGCAAGTGCCGGTGCGGTCCTGAGATTCTCGTTGTCCTCTTGGTTTACAAGTACCTTAGGCCAGAGTTTTCCGTATGGTACTTTGTTTGTAAATCTCTCAGGATCAATGGCTATCGGCGCGTTATTTGTCTTTATGGCTGGTAAGCCGTTATTTGAGGAGATCTGGAAACCTTTACTGTTTATAGGGCTGCTGGGTGGCTTCACCACCTTTTCCGCCTTTGCGATTGAGACTTTGCGTTTAATAGAGAATGGTAACCTCCTACTAGCGATGGCTAATATTTTAGGTAACGTTTTTCTATGTGTGTCTGCATGCTGGGTAGGTTGTCAGGGCGCAAAAATTTTTATTGATTGATTTTCTCTCTCGATGCTTTTATCTATGATGTTTGATAAAATATACAATCTCAAAATTAACCCCACGCAGCTTCATGGATCACTTTTATGTTAGATTCTCAACTTTTAAGAAAAGACCTTTCTCAAGTGATTTCACGTCTAGCGCGACGAGGATTTGTCTTCGACGAGTCAACCTATAACACACTCGAAAGTGAACGCAAACAATTACAAATCAAGACCGAAAGCCTGCAGGCTGATAGGAACAAGCTAAGCAAAGAAGTCGGCCGTGTTAAAGGCTCGGGAGGCGATGCGTCGGCTATTGTTGCAGACGTGAGTAAGTTGGCTGAGGAATTGAAATCAACTAACTCCGAATTAATTTTGGTGCAGTCTAAATTAGAGAGTTTTTTTCTAAATTTACCTAATTTGCCAATGGATGATGTCCCCCTAGGCTCAGATGAAGGCGGTAACCAAGAATTACGAAAGTGGGGCATTGTGTCAAAAATGGGATTCTCGCCTAAAGATCATGTTGATTTAGGTAACTCGTCAGGTGAACTCGATTTGGAAGCAGCTACTAGATTGTCTGGGGCTCGTTTTTCAGTGCTAAAAGGACGTATCGCAAAATTACATCGGGTCTTAGGTCAATTTATGATTGACGTCCACACAGAAGAACACGACTACGTCGAAATACAGGTTCCATTGCTGGTGAGTGAAGAAACTATGACCGGCACTGGTCAATTACCTAAATTTAAAGAAGATCTTTTTAGGATTGGTGATCAAAATTTTTATTTGATCCCGACGGCAGAAGTACCCGTTACCAACATAGGACGTAAAACGATTTTCGAGGAAAAAGATTTACCCGTGAAGTTTGCTTGCTTGTCTTCATGTTTCCGCAGTGAGGCTGGGTCGTATGGCAAAGATACACGCGGTTTGATTCGGCAGCACCAATTTGAGAAGGTTGAGCTAGTTCAATTTGTTCATGCCACGAAATCGATTCAGGCATTGAACGAGTTGACGAATCACGCTGAGACAATTTTGCAGCGTTTGGAGCTACCTTATCGTGTGGTTGAATTATGTACGGGTGATCTTGGGTTTTCTGCAGCTAAAACATTTGATTTAGAAGTTTGGATGCCCGGACAAACATGTTACCGTGAGATTTCATCGTGTAGTAATTTTGTAGATTTTCAGGCGCGCCGAATAGGCGCTAGGGTGAAAAATTCGTTAGACGGAAAAAACGCGCTGATCCATACAATAAATGGTTCAGGACTAGCGGTAGGAAGGACCTTAATCGCTGTGTTGGAAAACTACCAACAAGAGGATGGCCGCATCAAAATTCCTGAAGCGCTACAGGATTATTTTTCAGGCGACACCTACCTTTAGCATATATACGAATCGATTCGGATAGGCGTGTATCAAACTATCCACATTAGTATAGCCACTAATAATGCAACTAATGTGATAGGAACTACAAAACTCGACCAATCACCGCTTTCTGCTTTAGGACTATGTCTAACCATGTTTTTGGCCTGCGGCAATAGCAATATAACCATCGCTGCAAGGAGCAATGCAGTGCCTATCTTTAACCACATATCTGGGCTACCTTGGTAAGGTTTGCCAGTCTGAACATCTACTCGTCCCGAGCAAATCCTAATAAATGCAACAAGCTGATAAATAGATTGAATATATTCAAGTACAGCTGGACGGTAGCAATGACATAATTGTCGATGCCGCCATTTACCATCCTGCTAGTATCGAAAAGAATAAAGCCGCTCATAAGCATTACAATCGCAGCAGATAATGCTAGTGAAAGAGCAGGAATTGCCATGAAGATGTTTAGAATTGCCGCTCCTAAGACCACTAGAATACCTACAAAAAGGAAGCCACCAAGAAAACTAAAGTCTCTTTTAGTTGTGAGTGCGTATCCCGATAGGCCCATAAAAATCACGCCGGTTCCACCTAGCGCCGTGGCAACGATTTGAGGCCCATTAGGGAGCGAGAGATACATGTTGAGCATCGGACCCAGCGAAAACCCTAAAAGTCCCGTTATTAGGAATACGATGCCTATGCCAGAACTTGAGTTAGCTTTACGCGGAAGCACAAACCACATCAATAAGAAAGCGCCGCCTATAGAGAACAAATAGGTACTAGGAGGCATTCTCAACACTACTGATATTGCCGCTGTGACTGCGCTAAATAAAAGTGTCATCGAGAGTAAGATATAAGTATTGCGAATTAATTTATTCGTATAAAGAATACTTTCGCTATTGCGATTGGCTACTGCATTGTTTTGCATTTTTAGGCTCCTTTCAAAGCTATCGTACTTAGTATATGTATTTTACCTATTATGTGAAGAGTATTGTCAAGATAGTACGTGTCCGATCTAATTTTGGCAAACTTCGTAACGTTTCAAATTTGTGGTGGGGTATGGTAAAAAATTTTTAATAAGAAATTTCTGCTACTTTTTTTAATTTTAATCTATGTTAGGACGATTAATTTTTTTATGGGCTCACAAGCTGTTCCATTGCAGTGTTTTTTCGATACAATAGTAAGTGGAAGCTTGGCAGAGCGGTTGAATGCACTGGTCTTGAAAACCAGCAAGGGCGAGAGTCCTTCGGGGGTTCGAATCCCCCAGCTTCCGCCAACTCACCCCTCAAATAAATCCAATAACCCTCGAAAACCCATATAAAATAGGGTAAAATACACATTATTGGGTTAATGGTCATTCATTAGGATTCAAAGAGATACCGTAAAGTTTACGGTATTTATTACGGTACTTTGCTCCAGTTGTTCATTAAGTACCGTAAATCTGGCAACAGTGCTTAACCGATTAGGTGTTCGGAAGGGGTATAAGCTATGCAGAAGTTGACTGCCATTGCTGTGAAGCAAGCGAAGTCCAGCGGTAAACCATTTAAAATGGCTGATGGAGGAAGTCTTTATTTGCTCGTTAAGCATAGCGGTAAGTATTGGCGATACGATTACGCATCCCCGCATAAAAAGAGACGAACTCTAGCTCTAGGAGTCTATCCTGACGTCAGTCTTGCGGAAGCTCGTAAGCGTCACCAAAAAGCACGGGAGCAACTCGCTGATGGTATAGACCCCATGGATGCGAAGAAGCTCACAACCTCAGTAGGCGCGAGTGATACCTTCGAGCTAGTCGGGGAAGAGTGGTTCAGTCTCCATATGTTAGAGAAGTCAACGAAGCACAGGGTCCGTGCTAGGAGTTTACTCAGCAACGATCTCTATCCCGTAATAGGTAGTTTGCCTATTGCTCAAATTAAGCCGACTCAAGTTCTAACAGCGTTAAGAAAGATTGAGGCGCGAGGTGTTGATGCCTCTAAGGCTCGTTCATTAGCCGGGCAGGTATTTAAATATGGAATTGCTACTACCCGTTGCGAATCTGATCCAGCACGGGACCTGGGGGGTGCGCTTAAAAAACATACTGTACAGCACTACTCGGCAATAACTGATCCTAAAGACGTTGGTAATTTGTTAATGGCAATCGATGATTATGATGGCTCAGCGGTAGTGCAAACTGCGCTTCAGATCTCAGCCTTAACTTTTCAACGTCCAGGTGAAATACGGCATATGGAGTGGGGCGAGATCGACTGGAATAAAAAGCAGTGGGAGATCCCAGCGAGTAAGATGAAGATGAAGAGCGATCATATTGTTCCTTTAGCCAGACAGACATTAGAGCTACTCGAAGGAACTTCATAAGCTGACAGGTAATGGAACGTATGTATTCCCAAGCGCACGGGGAGGGAGTCGTCCGTTATCTGACAATGGTGTGCGGACCGCATTACGAACGATGGGGTACGACAAAGAGACAATGACTGCACATGGTTTCAGGGCAATGGCCAGGACCATACTGGATGAGGTCTTAGGCTTTCGCGTAGAGTGGATTGAACATCAATTGGCGCATGCTGTCAGGGACGCTAATGGCCGCGCTTACAATCGCACCAGTTATCTAAAAGACCGAGTCAAGATGATGCAGGATTGGGCCGACTATCTGGATAGTCTGTAGGGAGTAAGCTAGATGCCTAGAAAGAAAACAGTCCAACCAGATCCAATTTACACTTTTGAATTAGATGAGGAATGTGTGACTGTGGAAGTGCGAGGTGAAGGTTTTAATATTATTGGACGAGGTCTTCATAAACGCGATACACATCATGAACTGCGTGTGAAGATTCTAGGGTGGGTTGTTGATCATTACTTATCAATTGACGGTCCGATAGAGGTGAAAGATGATTTTATGAAAAGCGCCGCAGATCTCGATAGGGCCATGGCAATTTCTAATAAATTTCCTGAGATAACAGATATTGGAGCGGTAAGGAAAAGAATTTATCCTTGGGTCAGGGATCATTTAGCTATCCTCAGAGGGTTAGTTGAGGAGAAAAATGGTAAAAAAAAGTCTCCCTAAAGTTTGCTAGAGCTGGTGGTTCGAGCCCGTCCCGAGGAGCCATCTAAGTTCTTAATAAGTTGATCTTTATTATCAACTCAAGTGTTGTAAGATCTTTTTACCACTTACGGTCTTGAAATAAAGCCTAGCCTCACCTTTGGAATTTTTTACCGGTAGGATAATATGCTTTCCTGAAAACTGAGGCCTATCATGGATAATCTGAGATACTAGTCCTCCTCGTGGCCTCATTAAAGTCTCCGTGTCGAATGTTTTTCCTTTAGGCTCTACAAACTCTCCATTCTCCTGCAGACAAATCTTTACGTCTGACTGATCGGAGTCACATAGGCCTTTGATGACATCTATAGCTGGAGTTTGAAAGCTATCATCTGGTAAGACACCTTCCTTAATCAAGCTTGCGATGAGGTCAAGTGGTCTCATAGCTTTAGTGTCAAAACGTTGTTCTATTTCTGCATTTAATTTAAAAATTTCCCCAGTTACCCACTCATTACCAAATCGCACAGTGCTATTTTTTTTAATTGATGCGCTATCCGCTGACGAGTTTCTGTCACTGGATATGTGTACGTAGTTTCCTTGCCGGGCTGATTCTATCGAGAGTTCATGATCCATAAAAAGTTCGTGCCAATTGTGATAAAGGTCTCGCGGAATACATAACTCAAAGTAGCTAGCGTAAGGCCGAGTACCAAACATACGTGCCCGCTGTATATAAGTGTTTTGAGAAAACTTATTTTTCACAGATCTAGAAAAGAAAAATGTTAAAAGATTGTTAAAAGTCAGACCGCGTGACACCGTATTTCCACCAATCGCAAAAGTGAAGAGATCTTCTGGAGCACAGGCGCGTTCAACATTTTCTTTTTGTTTCTTGTGATTAATAACGAACACTGAAGCTCTACCTATGTTTTGGAATACAAATCGCACTGCGTCATCTTTGCTTAGTTGGAGCTTTCTACTGTCAATTTCTTTTTGAGCAATCGAAGCCATTACTTCCGCGAATTGATTACACCTGACGTCGTGTTGGTTTGGGTTTTGCAAGATGCTCAAATATTTTTGTACGTCCTTCTGATCTTTTTCGTGAGAAGAGACTTTACCGTCGGTATGTATTAGCATCGAATAATTAATTTGCTCGCTGCTTTGTTTAATGAGGTTCAAGATAGCAACACGGACCAAAAATCGCAGCATCGCATCTCTCAGATGCTCGGGGCTGTCACCACTTTCTGGAAGTTGGTGCAGGATGTAGTCACTCTTCTCTACTAGTGAACCGTTGTGAGGAAAGAAAAATGAACGGCCTTTATATTTGCTATGAGATTCTAAAAATATCCATTTATCAGCATCATTTGCAAATGTACCATTCAAATCGAGACGTCCAGGAGTGGCGGTAACTCCTATGTATTGACCGGAACCATCTTTACCTAATTGGCCTAATTCCGTGACGAGAGAATTAATTGTGCTGGCTTTTTCGTTTTTGTTTATTTTACTGTCGGGAGATGCGAAATCTGCTTCATCATCAAGGATCAATCGGTCCTCAAGAAACCGGCCATCTGTTATCGCTTTTTGTAAATTCGCACTATTTTTTCTGCAAAAAATTACCCTCTGTCTATCGTCTCGTTTATCTCTCTCCTCTAGGTCAAGAAACTGGTCTAGCATTAATGGGGAAGGATCAATTTGGGTTGCTAACTTAAATCGCCGGTAGTTTTGCGATTCTAATTCCGTGTTGTCATTCATAATGACAAAGATAGTTTTTTTTCCCTCATCTAAAAATTTGCATACTAACGCAATCATAAACTCTGTTTTGCCAGATTGTGGCTCACCATATACCACCAGGCGTTGAGCACCATCTCCAATATTTTTTATTAGTTCATTTACGCCTTTTTCAATGATTGTAGGGTCAATCTTTTGGTCTTTTAAATAAGCTATGCGAGATTTATATCTCGCGGAAGAGTAGGATATACCTAGATCATCTAAGTAGGACATATGAGGATTCCTTTATGACTATAGCGCAAGAGAAGTTTAATCATGGTTATGTTATTGCGCAACTAAGCATAGAAATAGGTAAAATTACT
>CALSND010000002.1:0-112500 GCA_943787625.1 uncultured Gammaproteobacteria bacterium
GCAGCTATACTGGAGTTAGTGATATCGAAGATAATCTTCCTTTTGGTAAGCCAGAAATTCATTTAACACTGAATTCACGAGGCAGGGCATTAGGATTTACTACGACGATGTTGGCGCGACAGGTGCGCAATGCTATAGATGGTTCCATTGCGAAGCGTTTTCCACGCGGTGATGAAGAGGTCTTGGTGCGGGTTCAGTATGAACGTTCGTTAGTACAAAGAGGGTTATTAAATCAAGTCTATGTGACGGGTCCTGATGGCTCAGATGTCCCATTAACCAGTATTGCAGATTTCAAAACTAAGCAAGGTTTCTCAACTATACGGCGCGAAAGTGGTCAGCGGGAAGTTGCAATTCGTGCCGAGGTCAATATGGATGTCACTAGGCCTCAGTATCTCAGGCAAGCGTTAATAGATGGTGGACTTTGGAGATCTGTGAACGCTATGGACTGACGCACGCATTTGCCGGAAGAGCTGAGGATGAGCGCGAGACAACATCTGACATGTTAGTCGGAACAGTGTTGGGTTTGACATTCATCTATATCATTCTGGCATGGGTATTCTCCAGCTACATACGTCCATTAGTGATTATGGCAGTGATCCCAGTTGGCTTTGTCGGTGCAGTTTTAGGTCATGCAGTTTGGGGTTTCGATTTAACTATTTTAAGTATATTCGCGATCCTAGGATTGTCCGGTATTGTGATTAACGATTCTATTGTTCTTGTACGTACAATTGATAGTCGTATGGTTAATGAAGCTAAGTTTGATGCGATAGTAAATGGCAGCTGTGATCGTCTGCGGGCTGTTATCCTTACTTCTGCGACTACTATAGGGGGATTACTCCCTCTTCTTTTTGAGACTAGTCTGCAAGCTCAGTTTTTGATACCGATGGCATTAACTTTAGTTTTTGGACTCGCGCTTACTACTTTTGTGGTGTTACTTTTAATACCCGCACTAATTATGATCCAAGAAGATATTCGACATTTTTTTCAGGAATTTAGTATGGAAATGTTCGTCACAAAATTACGACTAAAATAATAAGATCAAATCCTCTGAAAAAATTATCTTTTTAGAGAACGCGAGCTCTGCCCAAAAAGAACTTCACGCTCTTGTGCACTTGGAGGGTTTGTTCTCCTTAGATCTTTTCTGACGTCAACTCCTTTGGATGCGCCGGCTCTTTTCTTTATATTTTTGTGCCAACGTTGTAGATGCGTAAACTCATCAAGGGATTCGCCAAAAGCTTTATAGGGCAGTAACCAAGGCCAGGTCGCAATGTCAGCTATGGAATATTCTCCGCAAATAAATTCTCGTTCTGCTAGCCGGTTATTAAGTACCCCGAGACAACGATTGTATTCTTTCGAGTAGCGATCGAGAGCATAATCGTTGTTTAGATTTTTTGGGGCATAATTGGTGAAATGGCTCATTTGTCCTGCCATCGGTCCAAAGTTAGCTATCTGCCAGCTCACCCACTCGAGAACTTCAACTCTTGCTCTCATTTCGTTAGGCAAAAATCTGCCAGTTTTTTCGGCAAGATAGATTAGAATTGCCCCTGATTCGAATATAGAAATTGCGGGCTCTTGATCCAAGTGATCAACAATTACGGGCATCCTATTATTTGGGCTGATTTCCAAAAAACTGGGGCGAAACTGCTCGCCTTTACCGATATCTACTGGTATCACTCGATAGTCAAGATTGCACTCCTCCAGCATTATGGAAATTTTCCATCCATTTGGAGTAGGCCAATAGTACAAGTCGATCATGCTGTTAGGCTAACCTAGTTTTTATTAACACACAGTGTATCAGATAATTATTTTCGCCCATTTTCGTCTGGTCCAGTAGGAAATAAAAATACCTGTTTGGAATATTCGATAAACAAATTGTATTAGCCATATTGCGCCAAGGCCGTAGCCTGCGACCGGTCCCGCAAAGTATGCAGCAGGTAGGAATATTAGCCACTGCCCCAAAACAACGACGCGCATAACGCGTCGCGTGTCTCCAGCTCCTAGTAAAGCGGCTTGTAGTACCACTCCTATCGCCTCATAGATGGTGCATAGCCCGATTAGTCGGACTGGCCAGACAGCTAGCTTCAAGGTCTCGGGTTCTAGCGAAAAAATTACAGATAAAATAGATTCTGGAGCAATTATCATTGGCGCGCCTATCAATAGCATTGTGATAAACGCGAGTTTGACTACATCCCAACCCCACTCTGAAGCATCGTCAACATTTTTTGCCCCTAGCGCTTGACCAACTAGGGTTGCTGCAGCCAACCCCATTCCCATTCCTGGTAGTAAAACTATAAGCCAAAGGTTGATTAAGATATTACCGGCAGCGACTTCAGCGACTCCAATTAGCCCAATAATCCAAAACATTACGATAAACCCTGCCGCAAAAAACAGTTGTTGCACGCCATTTGGTAGAGAGAGTTTTATAAGTTTTATATTACTCCCTATGGATGGCAGAGCTTGCAGGAAGCCTTGTTTCCTAGCATGCCGCAGACCCAAAACAAAATAGCTTAGGGTTCCAAAAGATAAGGCGATTACAGAGGCTATGGCTGCACCCTCAACCCCTAGCTTTGGCGCTCCAAAATTACCGAATATAAGTATGTAGTTCAGTAGGATATTAAGAAGGTGCATGGAGACGATAGTTTTCATATACAGCCAAGTCATATCTATAGCATTCCAGTATCCACGAAATGCGAAATTCATCGCGGTAAATATTATTCCGATCGATCTTATTTGTAAGTATGGAACGCCAAGCTCAGTGACTTTCACGTCGGAATTTAAGATCGGGAATAGATGCGGTGTCACGAAGGTGAGACCCAAAGTTAGGAAAGGACTCGCTATAAAGATAATTAGGATTGCCGCATTCAGTGTGTACGCTAATTTCTTAAGATTCCCTTGACCCTTTGCTCTAGACGCCGAGGCTTGGACTCCTGTAGAGAATCCCAGGAGCAGTGCTTGCCAAAAAAATAGCACAAAACCACCGAGGCCTATCGCAGCTAGAGCTGCATTACTATTATCCAAGCGGCTCACCATCGCGGTATCGACTAAGTTTAAAATATTTTGCGAAACCATTGCGCCAATGATTGGCAGGGCTAATAAAAATATTCGGCTGATGCGGTGTTTGTCGAGCAAGTGGTTGAGCTTTAAATGTTGTTTCGAAGAGAAGAAGCAGCTAAAGAAATTACTTTTTGCATAGAGGATTGATAGCATATATTTTTGTTACAAAATAAGCTACGAGTAGAACGGTTTTTAAGTTTTTATTTAGGATTTTCATTTATGCCTTCAAATTTAAATATTGGTGATATTGATGCTACCGCAATGGCTGATTTGATAAGAAAGCGAGAGGTATCATCGTCGGAATTGGTGGAAGATGCTATTTGGCGCTGTGAGCAGGTCAATGAGAAGCTTAATGCTGTGATAACAGAGATGTTTGATGCTGCATTGCATTTAGCGCGTGCTCCCGTGAAAGAAAGTATTTTTAGTGGGGTACCATTTTTAATGAAAGATTTTGCAGCGGAGGTGGCTGGGGTTCCATTCTATGAGGGTAGTAATTTTCTAGAGGACTATGTTCCTTCAGTAGATTCAGAGATTTATAAGCGTTTCAATGCCGCTGGTTTGATAACAATTGGAAAAACTAATTTGCCGGAATTAGCGATTGGCGTCACGACAGAACCCAAAAAATTTGGGGCAACACGTAACCCTTGGGATCTTAAACGAACTCCCGGAGGATCCAGCGGCGGCGCTGGTGCGGCGGTTGCCTCTCGTGTGGTACCCATGGCGCATGGCAACGATGTCGGCGGATCAATACGCATACCAGCATCCGCCTGCGGACTAGTTGGTCTCAAACCTTCTCGAGGACGTTCGACCTTGGCGCCACACTATGGTGATTTCCTAGGTGGATTTTTTGTTGAGAATGGTTTGACCCGTACTGTCAGAGATACTGCAGCATTATTAGATGCGATTTCAGGGTCTTATATCGGTGAGCCTTACATTGCACCTCCGAACGGAGATTCTTACCGTAAAGAGATTGAAAGAGAACCTGGCAAGCTTCGTATTGGTTTTTCCATCCAGACACCTCTTGGAGATCCGCTAAGTAGCGAGTGTGTCCGGGCAATATTGGATACTGCCAGAATGTGTGATTCGATGGGACATATAGTTGAGGAAGTAGCTCCGTCATTTGATGCCATGAAACTTTGGACGAATTTTACAACCGTACTTGCGTGCGGTGTCTCATGGGCACTTCGCGACTGGAGCCGTCGATTAGGTCGCGAGTTGTCTCCTGAATATTTTGAGGAATTCGTGTGGGCTTTTGGTGAGCTTGGGTTGAGCCTCACTGCTGCAGATTACTTGTTGGCTATGCAGGATATTCAGTCTCAGGTGCGCGACTTAAGCGAATTTTATGAAGATTACGATATGTGGTTGACCACGACCTTGGGAAAGCCGCCGGTTGAATTAGGTACACTAGTCTACAATGGCGATCCTTTTGAACTACGTCGACGTATGGCAGAATTTTCTCCTTACACTTATTTAGCAAATGCGAGCGGTCAGCCCGCGATCTCTCTACCATTGTATTGGACGGACGAAAATCTACCTGTCGGGTTACATTTTACCGCGAAAATGGGGAGGGAAGATCTTCTTCTGCGGTTGGCCGCTAGATTAGAGCAAGAATTACCTTGGAATGATAAACGGCCACCAGTATGCGCTATCTAATACCTCATTCCATAGATTCGATTTTGTCTAAGGTTTTTACCAATGTCGGTCTGAACCTAGTGTAATTTTCGCACATGGGAAAATGGCCTAAGTTTTCTAGCATTTCATAATGGACTTCAGGACCAATGGCATTCGCAGATTCCTCTACTAGCTCTGGAGGACATGTAAAGTCGTACTGGCCAGAGTACATGAAAATCGGCACTTTAGTCGGATCGATCCGACTTGCTCTATTTAAGTCGGCGTTATCTACTCCCCATAGATGTAAATCATTCCGCATACTTTTAGGGTGCGAACTTTGACAAATTCTATTTATTTGACGGTCACTTTTAGAGATATCGGTGGGTCCCACCGAGTCTATTAAACCTGCCTGAATTAAGTTCGAATTTATTGCTGGGTCAATCCACCAGTCGTGAAAAAAACCTGAAGTGGGCACTGCCCCAGCCAAAGCAACTACCGCGCGAAATTTTTCGGGGAATAACTCGGCTAAATGAAGTGCAATGACGCCACCAATACTACAACCTAAAAAGATCGGTCTTTCGATTTTTAAGGACTTTTGTAATTCAACAATGAATCTCGTTATCCAATTTGAAGTTAGTAATTGATTCTCGGCGAAAAAATCCTTGTCATAGGGCGGATCGGACTTCCCATGACCCGGTAAATCATAAGCGATGAACCGATATTTTTTGGTTAGCTCTCGATCTTCAAGTAAGTGGCGCCACTCCCGATTTTCGTTGCCGGCGGTGTGTTGACATAAAACGGGAATACCGGTCCCAGCTTCGAAGTAAAACACTTTATGCCGGCATCCATCTATGGTGACATTAGTATAGCGACCGACTGTTTGCCACTCTTCTCTCCAATCAGTATTGGGTGGAACTTCTATGGGGCCACTTATTTCTCTTGCCGACTGAACCCAGTATGAAAGTGTTGTCATTTGCTGAAAGATCGGTCGAATATCTCCATCTACCTTCATGTGCCCCGCACCGATGGCAGAAAAAATTGCCTGATACATCGGAGGTGGGTTGTGACTAAACAAATTTTCCCAAACTAAAATATCCGCTGATAGCGTGAAAGTACTTGGTTCGAGGGGACCTGGGTTTATTACCGTTCGTTCAATAATTCCTTTCTGTACGTGGAAGACGTATCGATTTTCTGAAATCTCGAAGGTAAATGAATCATTGAACATAAAGCCGTTACTAAGGCATGCTGGATCTTGGTTGATCGCCCTCACCCAAAGATCGATCCAATTCTTATCAATTTTCATTATTTAATTCCATCCTATTTCGCGAATCATTAAAATTATCACAAAACACTTTTCGACAATTAATGGCTTTTCATATCGAAAAAATCCATCAGTTTTACCCACTTTAAGCCTCCATTCGCAGGTACTGCTGTGGCTCACTAGCTGCGGTTACGCTGAGTAAAGTTTCGGGTCTCATGTAGTACTCTCCTTTTCTTTTGGACTCTGGATCTGTGGCTTTTGGTCCAAGGTAGCTTCCTAAATCGCGACCCCATTGGACCGTTGCCCTGCCAAATTTCAACCTTGCACTCTCCCATTCTTTAAGTGAGGCTGGATTATTTTGAGATAACGCTTCGGCTAGAGACGAGGCATCGAATGCAGCTTTAGACACGCCCATTCCCACATGAGGCCTCGCGGTGAACGCAGCGTCGCCAATTAGGATCGTGCGGTTGAATACAAGCTGTTTTGAGGAGAAGTCATACATTGGTTGCAGGAAGGGAGTCGCGGTGGACTCAATAACTTTTTCAATCTGAGGCGCTAGGAATTTTTTGGCCTCTTCTCTCATAGCATTGATTATTTCTTTTCTGATGAGGTGCGCAGGAATACCAGAATGGTGAAATTCGCCATTGGCATCGGTAAGATGATCCTGCAAGGAATCTTCGTCGGCTGTTCGATACCAACCCCAGTTATACCTCCGATTTCCCTCATCCAAAGCGTCATCTGGCCCTGCGACAAGATATCCGAGCCAATGCCCTCCGGGAGCCATACCAAAAGCCATTTGGAGTGAAAGTTGGTCGAGTACTTCTTTGGGGATAAGGTTTTCATCTATCAAGCCGCGCCATCCTAAATACCCAGCATAAATAGGCGTGATTGTCGGGTGCGATGATTTTTCGCACTTGAGATCGCGCTCCATCTGCACCAATAAGCCAATCAGTTGTAACATCATCCCCATTAGAAAAAACAGCTGTTACTGATTTCCCAGAAAAAGATAGGTTTTGAAGGCAATGTTCGCTGTGGTAGTTTTCTTTCGGTATTTGTTTTCGAAGAAATCTATAGATAAGCCCCCAAGAAGTCATGATTTGCTTCATCGCTACTCGGTGCATTATTTTGCCCCCATTATCGAACATAACGCGACCATTCGACTGAATACCCATTTCGGCTCTGAGCTCGACGCCCGCGCTTTCTAGCGCGTCATACAACTCACTGTGTGTGGCGATACCTGCACCTCCATTTGTCAGGTCGCCGGCAGACCGCTCAAATATGTTTACATCAAAGTTAAGAGATCTTAGTGAAATAGCAGCGAACAGACCTGCCATCGAACCTCCGATTACTGCAACGCTTCCTCTACTTTTCATAATAATTAGATGTTTTATTTCTTTGAAAGAAGTTTTTAATTTGGCTACACCTTATTTTTTATTTCTAGTAATCGATCTGCAATGTATTTAAATTCGTCCAGCGTATTGTAGGCTTGGAAATGTTCTACACCTGCACAGCCTGCCTCTTTAAGTTTTAAAATGGTATCTACGGATTTATCAGGGTCAACCAAGTCTAGCTGTCTAAGTGGGATAATCGTCGGTGTAATTTGTCGGCTGGACACCATATTTTCTGTCAGTTTGGCACAAGTACTTATAAGAGCCTCATCATCTTTGATCATTGGCATCCAACCATCTCCCCGCTTTAAGACTCTTTGTAGCGCCTTCGTTGAATTTCCTCCTATGAGAATAGGAGGCTTTTTGGGTCTCGGACTGAAGATAAAATCTTGTTCATTTTCAATCATGATATGATTGTCAAAACATTCATTTATAAAATCTATAGTTAAATCTGTGTCAGTCCCGCGATTTTTTATATCTTTACCTACGACCTTAAATTCTGGTTCCATCCAACCAGGTCCAACACCAAGCAGTAGCCGTTCATTACTCAGTTCTTGGATTGATGCAATTAACTTCGCGGTGGTAAATTTTTCTCTGTAGGGTAGTACCAACACTGATGTACCAATTTGAATTCTTTTGGTGATGCCACTGATGAACGCTAATGTAGCGAGTGGGTCAACATAACGACCTTCGGATCCTTCAGAATCATCTGGAGGGATCGCTATATGGTCTAGGACCCATAGGTGGTCTAAGCCTGAATTATCAGCAAATTTTGCGGCGCCTGCTAGTATTTCTGACGTAGCCCCCGATCCCATATTTCTTAGCGCGACTCCAACCTGCATCCTGACAAAACCTCCGACGGTACAAATACTTATTTAATACTTTATCGCTTGTAGAGTTTAGTTTTCAATCTAGTTTATATTTTAATTCAGGTTACGTTAACTCAAGATCTGTTGGGTTGTTCCTTAGTTTAATTCACGACTGTTTTCTTTTCTTGTCCTAGCTTAACTATTTTATAGTGCGCTTGTTGGTAACTTTTAAATGGGTGATCGAAGCGTTGTCGGGCGAAAAAAATACGAGTTGTTCAGTCTTTTCGATTTTACTTATTACTGGCATTTATAAGCATAAAATGAGTGAAGATAATTGTGTCGGATTTTTTACACAATAAGGCTTCGAAGGCTTTTTCTCGCCAGTCCCATATCTGACTATTCACCATATTCCATTTCTGCTTAAAGATTTGCTGCAGCCATTTTTTACGATCTCTCTCCTCTGAGTCGGAGGGTATTTCTATAAAGCAATCGTCAATTTTTACACTAACATTCCAGATTTGGGACAATGGCGCTGCGGTTTGTTTAGCTCTCAGCATAGGACTCGATACGATCGAAAGCGGAGTCTCTCCGAAGCATCCAGAGACTGCTTTTGCTTGCTGATTTCCTAATTCGCTTAATGGCGAATCTAATGCTTCCGCCCAGCTATTAGCTGCCTCTCCGTGTCTTACGAGGTAAATATTGATATCGGTATGGATTTTCTCATTTTTCATATTTTTTTGTGACTTCTATAGTAAAAAGATACGTTTTCTCTATCGCCAATGCTACTTTATACCTCATGCGATGGCTTTAACTATTTTCGCTTGGACGGAATTGAGGCAAGAAGAAAGTTTGATCATAAAAAGGATAAAAGACGATGCCAGTTGTTAAGAGAGATGGAATTGATTTTTACTACGAAGAGGAAGGCGATAAAAGCTGGTCCGACAGTTATTTTTTCGAATTCATTGGGCGCAAATCTTCGTATGTGGGACAGGCAGGTTGAGGCGCTAAAAAGTCGGTTTCATATAATACGTTACGATCAAAGAGGCCATGGAAGAACTACTGTGCCGACTAATCCCTTTAATTTTGACGATCTATCGAATGATGTAATTCACTTGATGAACGCATTAGAAGTCAATCAGGCGAATTTTGTGGGATTATCTATGGGTGGAATGACAGCTTTAGGGCTGGGTATTTTGCATGGAGCTCGATTCAAAAGCCTTACGGCGAGTAATTGTGTCGCGACGTTTTCTGATCAGGCTCGGCAAGTATGGAAGGATCGAGTAACGACGGTTGTTTCGGGAGGATTAGCCCCAATATTGAATGCTACGATGGAGAGATGGTTTACGAAAGACTTTATCGATAATAATGAAGCCGAGGTTGACAGGATTCGAACTATGATTAGTGCCACGGAAATTTCTGGCTATATTGCTGTTGTGGGGCGTTAGAGCGCCTGAACTATTTGTCGGATTTGTCCTCTATTAACGTGCCTACTTTATTGATTGGGGGGAGGTATGACGTCGGTACTCCTCCGGTCGAAATGCGCAAAATGAAGACGTTAATCTCCGGCTCTCGTTACGAGGAGCTCTCAACGGCTCATGTGAGCAATATTGAAGCTTACGAGAGCTACAATGAGTTGCTTCTTGCCTTTTTTGATTCGGTGAATACTTAGTATCGGCTTTTGCTAGGATGAGATGTTTACGTGATATTGTATAATTATGATTTTTCTAACTACTCAGAGAAGATCAGGCTGCTTTTAGGGTACAAAGGTATTTCTTGGGAGTCAGTGGAGGTACCATCGCATGGCCCCAAGCCTGATTTTACTCATCTCACCGGTGGTTACAGGCGTGCTCCAGTCCTTCAGATAGGAGCTGATGTTTATTGCGATACGAGGTTAATAGCGGAAGTATTGGAGAGCTTATTTCCTAATCCAACTATTTATCCTGGCGCCTGTACAGCCAGAACAAAGGCACAATGTGAAACAATTATTTATTGGGCCGAAAATAGTCTTATGCGGCCGCTTGCCTTATATGTGACAGGTTTGCATGCGAATAAGTTTCCTCTTGCATTTCACTTAGATAGAGCTAAATTGCATGGTAAGATGCCGCCGTCGTTAGAAAGGGTGCGTCAGTCAGCTAAGACTTATTTTCCTCAGGTAAAGGCGCAGTTACATTGGATCGAAGGGTTATTGTCGGGTGGCCAAAATTATATTTTATCTGACTCGTTGAGTCTTGCCGATTTAGCTGTCTATCAATGTCCTTGGTTTATCGAAAAAATCGTCGGAGATCTGTCGCTTTTAGATGATATGCCAAAATTGCTGCAATGGACGGCCAGGATTAGTCAAATTGGTTGGGGCAATAGTAGCTCGACGACTAACGAGGCAGCTCTAGATCTGGCGCGTGTATCTTCGCCGGAGGATCTAATTAGCTCTCCGAGTTATGAGATGAGCGAGGAAATCAAACTAGGAGAAATGGTAGAAGTATCCCCTTTTGGCGAAGATTCTTCTACCTACGGATGGTTACACTACGCAGATGAGAGTAGATTAACTGTGCGTAACGCCGCCACCGATCTGGGGGACGTTTTTATCCATTTCCCACGCTTGGGATATCGGATTAGAGCTCGTCAGGTTGGGGATATTAGGTAGATCCGACCCAATTTTGATAACTAGTAAAAAGCATAAGATTCACTGTTTTATATGATTTATTTCCCTATGTTTTCGATAAAACCACTCCTTTTTCTTAACGATCTGATGAATTAGATACGTATATATTTTATAATCCGACTAAAGTGGGGAAGCCCAATCAATTCATGCATTGGGAAATGATTGGTTTCCTTTATAACAGAACTACCCCTTTTTCGATGGAAAAATTGCTGCAGTACGTTATAAAAACGAACTGTTTTTGCGAGCGAGACTTTGAGGCATGCTGTATGAGCGAAAAAAAAATCACAGAAACGGCTAATACGGCCAATCTTCAATTGGGAGACTCTAACCATGAATTTCCCATTTTCGATGGGACTATAGGCCCGAGTGTAGTAGATATCTCTAAACTCTATGCCCAAACTGGACGCTTTACTTACGATCCTGGTTTTACTTCTACGGCCAGTTGTGAGTCAAAAATAACCTACATCGATGGGGATGAAGGGATACTTCTTTACCGGGGCTATCCTATTGGTGAACTTGCCGAGAAAAGTAGCTTTTTGGAAACATCCTACCTTTTGTTGAAAGGTGAATTACCTAACAAAAATGACTACAACGAGTTCGTAACTTCGATCGCTAATGAAGCTAATGTTCCATCGCAACTGCATAATTTCTTTTCCGGGTTTGGCGAGGATGCACATCCGATGGCTATGCTTTGTGGCGTTGTCGGCGGACTATCAGCTTATTATCATGAGGCTACGGATATCAACAATGCGTCGCATAGACTGGAAGCGAGCCAACGACTGATCGCAAAAATACCGACTATTGCCGCGATGGCTTTTAGACACTCAGTTGGTGAAAATTTCGTAGAGCCTGTAAAAGGACTAGGATATGCCGAGAATTTTCTGAATATGTGTTTTCAGAAGCCGACAGATAGTGCACCGATAAGCTCAACCCTCGTGAGAGCGATGGAGCGAATTTTCATTCTACACGCCGATCACGAACAGAATGCCTCTACTTCTACAGTGAGACTGGCCAGCTCTTCTGGTGCCAACCCCTACGCTTGTATTGCTGCAGGGATTGCTTGTCTTTGGGGACCCGCACACGGCGGAGCTAACGAGGCGGCTCTGAAGATGCTTTCTGAAATTGGTAATGTTGATCGTATTCCGGATTACATAAAGAAAGCTAAGGATAAAAACGATCCATTTAGGCTGATGGGTTTCGGTCATCGTGTTTATAAGAACTACGATCCGAGAGCGACAGTCATGCAGGAGACCTGTCACGAGGTTTTAGCAGAGCTTGGCATTAAGGATGACCCACTTCTGGATGTAGCGATGGAGCTTGAGAGAATCGCCCTTTCTGACGAATATTTTGTGGAGAAGAAACTGTATCCTAATATAGATTTTTATTCCGGTATCACCTTGAAAGCTATGGGCTTTCCCACTTCGATGTTTACAGTCTTGTTTGCTTTAGCTAGGACAGTTGGTTGGGCGGCGCAATGGAATGAAATGATAGAAGATGCCAGTCAAAGGATAGGTCGTCCTAGACAACTCTATACTGGTTACTCAGCGAGAGATTATGTGGCGATAGCCAAAAGGTAGTCACTCTCTCGAGTACTGTGGTGTATCGTGTTATTTGAATCTTTTGAAGATTATCTTCCGGGTGCAAGTTACGAGTTTGGTTCGTACCGTGTTAGTGAAGACGAGATTGTAGATTTTGCTACTAGTTACGATCCTCAGCTGTTCCACCTAGATAAAGAGGCTGCTAAAAAGCATGCTTTTGGTGGTTTGATAGCCAGTGGGTGGCATACGTGCTCAATGATTATGAGAATGATGACGGAGCATTTTATTGCTCCAGCTGCTAGCTTGGGTTCTCCAGGAGTTGAGGAAGTACGCTGGCTAATACCCGTAAGACCAGATGATACGTTGCGTTTACGTGTCTCGATAATTTCAACTCGTCTATCTGTGTCTAAGCCAGATCGAGGCATTGTCTGTTCTTTAATTGAGGGACTTAATCAGAACTTAGAAGTAGTAGTTTCCTTGAAGACCACGGGTTTATTTTTGGTCAGAAAGTGTTTGTGAAAATGCATTACTGATAATTAGAGTTCCATGCAACGACCTTCAAAACCCGCGTGAACGCAATCTTTTCCGTTATCACAGTCGGTGCTGACGATACAAATTTTCCCTATTCTTTTTCCTGGAAAGTGCTCCTTCAGCATTTTGTTCGGGTCACCCATTAACCCGATCGCTTTTTCACGGGGCGATTCCAGCGTATTTTTTTGTTTTTGATTTGGCTCTAAGCCATAGCATATTCCCTGAGCTCGTTTTTCTCTTTTTATACACACCCCGACACCACAGTCCTCGTCTTGATCACAAGCAATCGCGTTAGTCACAGGCAAAATCAAGGTCAGCACTAATAGGCTCAAACATGTGATTGATAGTTTGCTCATTTGGTCTAGTCCGTCTGGAGTTTTGTTTTTGGGCGCACAGCTGCGTACATAGATATTTGGTCCGCAGAGGAAGTTAATGATTCTAAGTAGTCGGCCCATACAGTCATCATACTCCTGCGCTCATTCAGGTTCAGTTGCCAGTTTTGTTTTTGGTGAGTATAACCACCAAACGATTTACCAAGTTGTGCCCCGATCGTTCGATCGTCCCACCCCATCTCCTTCAGATATGTCTCTGCCACGTTGCGAAAACTTGTTACTGTAACTCTTTCTACTCCGTTTGATACGGTCTTAGCTAATGCATGATTTAGCGTATTAGCACTTAGCGGTATATTAGTACCGCTATGACTATGAAAAATATAGCCTTTTTTGAGGTGTTGGGGATTCAATTTAGTGAGAATTTCTAGCGCCTTATCGCATAATGGCACAGCATGCAGCGATTGCTTGGTATTTATATTGTCCGGGACCAGCCACAATTTCTCTTTCCAACTTATTTCATTCCATTTACCGTTTAATAACGCGGCAGGCCTCACAAAAACGAGTGGAGCGAATTGTAGCGCTAATTTACAATTTCTATGTCCTCTGTAGTTCATTATTTCTATCATAATTTGCTTGAGGTGGTTACTACTCGCGATACGCGGGTACCTGGCATTGACTAATGAAAGTTGTTTGTGTCGCAGATGCTTACTAGGGTCCATATCAAGCATCCCTATATCTACTCCATACTTAAATATCTGATTTAGTGTTTGTCTAACTCGATGCGCTTTGTCTATTGAGTTTGATATTTCTATGTCTCTGATGACGTCAAGTAGAGTCTTCTCCTTGATATCTCTTGCAATCTGGTTCCCTAACCACGGTAGGATATCATCACTCAAACGATTTCGGATTTTGAGCATATGAGCTTCAGTTTTATTTTTTTTCCAGCTACTGAACCAAGACTCAGCGAGATTTTGAAAACTTTGATTTTCACAAAAATTGTGCAGGATATTGTCTCTGCCTATTGTGGGATGAACCCCCGCCGCCAATGCTTTCAAACATGCTACTCTCTTTTCTCTCGCAATTGAGAGTGTGATGTCAGGGTAGACTCCAAGTGAAATGGAGTTTCGCTTTTTGTGGTGTTTAAAATCAAATCGCCACCATTTTCTTCCATTAGGGTGAACCACCAGTGACATTCCGTCACCATCGGATGCTTTGTAAATTTTGCTTCGTCCCACAAGTTGGGATATAACAGTGTCTGTAAGCTTTCCAGTAATCATGCCTACTCTTGCGTCTAGTAAAAAAAATAATATATACTTAATTTGCTATGTAATACAACTATTTATAAATTTAATTTGGTTGTTTTATCAAATAAATTACCTAGTAGATTTGTCTGGGTTCTTGTTATTTTTCAAGTATTTTTACGCGATTTAATCAAATTAATATCTTTGAGGATCATATGAAATGGATCTTTAGTTATGGGTCGCTAATATGGCGTCCGGCCATACCCTATATCAAGAGAAGAAAAGCGTCATTGTTCGGGTGGAGACGCAGATTCTGGCAATTATCATCCGATCATAGAGGAACCTTCGCGAGCCCTGGCCGAGTCGTCACTTTAGTGAGAGATGAGTCATCGCAATGCGTTGGAGTGGCCTTCGGCATCGCTGATGAGGATTGGGAAGAGGTCAAAAATAACTTGGATTATCGAGAGAAAAATGGCTACAAGCGTCATTTGGTTCAAATTGCTTTTGAAAATAGAGGTTTGACGACTGCATTAACATATATTGCTGGGCCTGAAAATCCGAGTTATTCTCCATTTTCAGAAATCAGTCGGGACATAGCGAACCAAGTATTGAAAGCTGCGGGACCGAGCGGGACTAACTTGCAATATCTTTCCAGTTTAAGCGAGAGCTTACTTGAGATGGGGGCAGAGGATCATGAAGTAAGTTCTCTTCTCGAGGCTGTGCTTGTGCTCAAGGGAGCGAGATAAATCGAAATCACACATAAAAATAATTATTGATATCATCGGCAAAGTTATGAATACGTTTTCTAGGTATGTTGGAATTGATTATTCTGGCGCTCGAGCGCCTGTTTCGAGATTACCAGGTATTCAGGTGTATGAGTGTGTTAGCGACTCCCAACCCTCCAGAGTCTTGCCCTATGACTTTAAGGCGCGTAATTGGTCTAGAAAAGAGGTCGCCAAATTCATGAGAGAAGTTCTATTGTCGGGTGAGCAGGTCATAATTGGATTAGATCATGGATTCTCTTTTCCCGAGTCTTATTTTTTAGATAATACTCTTCCAGATTGGGACACCTTCCTAAAGTATTTTTCCGGCGAATGGCCCACTAATAAGGATCATATGTATGTGGATTTTATTCGCAAAGAGGGAAGAGAGACTGGTGATCCTCGTGATTTACGGCTTTGCGAAAAATGGACTACGGGCGCTAAAAGTGTCTTTCAGTTTGATGTTCAAGGGTCTGTTGCTAAGTCGACTTTCGCCGGATTATCCTGGCTGGCTGATCTACGAAACGACAAAGGGATCAAATCGATCACACATTTTTGGCCGTTTGACGGTTTTTCGGTTCCAAGTGGAAAAAGCATTGTTGGTGAGGTTTATCCATCCTTATTTCGGCGAAGATACCCGAGAGGTGAGAGAACTAGTGACGAACAGGATGCTTATGCTATTTCTCGATGGTTGCAAGAGATGGACCGTCGAGGAGCGCTTCAGGATTGCTTAAATCCTCCCCTAACTTTACCGGAGCGAAGACAAGTGATGCTTGAAGGGTGGATAATGGGCGTGAGGTAATGATTTACAGGCTCAAACTGTCAGAAGATTATGTCCTATGTTGAAAATGATACTTTTAGAATAATAGCCTTATGAATTTATATTCAAGTTTGAATTTTTTTGTCTTATATTTTTTAACTTTGAGTGTTAGCCTGTTTATTAAAACGTAAGCAAGGATGGAACTTTGACTTTAGCTGCTGGACATTTACATGGATAAGCTCGGTTATATGCGGACACTGGTTACCGTCGCAAAGCTAGGATCGTTTTCTTTTGCTGCTAGGGAATTTGGTGTCACCCCAGGGATGATGTCAAAGCAGGTTAAGCAATTAGAGGACATCCTCGGTGCGCGTCTGTTGCACAGGACCACGCGCGGTGTTTCTTTAACAGACGCAGGTGAGTTATATGTCGATGAAGCAATTAGGATCCTTCAAAAAGTAGAGGATATTGAGGGGAGCGTAAGTGCTCTATCTGCAGGTCCTAGGGGAGTTCTTCGTGTAAGTAGCCCACCATCATTCGGTCGTACAGTATTAACGCCGATCATCTCCGACTTTGTTCATGCGAATCCCGAGTTACGAATAGAATTAGGGTTTCAAGATGACGAGCCTAACGTAGTAGCGTCTAGGTTAGATGTAATTTTCCGGCTAGGACAACTTCGTGATAGTTCCCTGGTAGGTAAACAAGTTGGGACTGCTCCATTCGTGGTTTGCGCTGCTCCTAGTTATTTAGAGCAAGCAGGATACCCTAAATATCTGGCGGAGTTGTCCCAGCATAATTGTGTGGTTGATGGGTCAATGCAGCGTGAGAGTGATTCTTGGAGTTTTTTAGATGATAAGCAAACGGTTGTTGCGCAAACAGTTGGTGGCAACTTTTTTTCTTACAATACTGGTGCGATTGTTGAAGCCACTATTAAAGGGTTGGGGATCGCTTACGTCCCGACGTATGCCGTGGTGGGAGAGCTTTTGTCTAAGGAGTTGGTGGAAATTAGTTTCGACAACATAAAACCGAAGGTCGAGCCTCTTTACGCACTTTATGCGTCCCGCGAACACATCGCTGCTAAGATCCGTAAATTCTTAGATTTTTTCACTGCAAACGTTGGTTCGGATAGCGGAATGTTAGGGGTGATTGTTCCAAGTTTGTAGTCTTAAGCATTGCTACTCAATTTTTTTATAGCGTCAATTGTTTCCACACAGGTATGAATGTCTGCATACTTTTGACCCATATCGAACAGGTTTGCTTCGTGTGGACCCAAAGCTCTATCACCAACGCAATCACTGACAACGATGGTTTTGAAATTATAGCTCATTGAATCTACAACCGATGCTCTTACACAGCCCGATGTTGTGCAACCCGCGACAATGACGGTAGAAACGTTTTGACCGACGAGCCACGCTGCCAAGCCTGTTCCAAAGAAAGCGGACGGTTGTGTTTTTCTTACCACGTGTTCACCTTTTTCGGGTTTTAACGGGTCTACTATTTGACTGATGCTAGCTGTTTCGGTTAGACGGTCTAAGCCTGGTACTTTTTCGCAAAAAACTCCGTTCTCTGCGCCATCTTCCTCGTAAACAATTCGTGTATGCACTATAGGTAAATCAGATTTTCTGGCCTGCTTTAACAGCACACGTGTTTGGTTCACGGCGTCTAAAATATTTCCACCTCCAAAACAGTCGGGATCACAGAAACCATTTACAAAATCGACCATCAATAGTGCTGGAGCTCGACCGAAACCCGATGAATTACCAAAACCTTGCTTACTATATATGCTTATGTCGTCCATAAGGTAGCTCTCTTATATTTATCTTTTATTAAGAACAACTTAAAAAAAATTGTCAATGTTAAAGGGTCAAGTTATTTTGTGTATATACACGCCTTAATGTTTTGTGTTCACGCATTGCTTAAATAATACCTGGTGAGGTTGTACAATCATTTGGTAAATATGTTGGTTCAATCGGAGGTTTCACAGTGCGCATAATCACAATGTTAATTTTATTTCTAGCGTTTCAGACAACCTTTGCGGCGCCAGTAAAGCCTTTCCTAACCCTGGAAATGGCTAAGAAAATCGCGGATGTTTGCGAAAAAAAAGCTAAAAGCGAGGGGTGGCGAGAAGTCAATATCGCGATTTACGATGACGGCGGAAATTTAAAATTATTCCGGAGACAAGATAACGCTTTTTTACATAGTATAAAAATTGCAAAATTGAAGGGTCACACTTCTGCAGGACTTCCTCGCACGACTCGAGATCTTGGCAAGTTAAATTATAGCTATGGTGATAGGCCTTTGGGGATAGAGGAAGTACCTGGTTTCGTGATCTTTCCGGGTGGAGTGCCTATTATTACAAATGACGGATACCAGATTGGTGGTGTGGGAGTGAGTGGCGCTACTGGCGACCAGGATGAAGAGTGCGCCAAGGTTGGCATTGCGGCTATTTCTTCAATGCTGAACTAGGTGTACAATTTAACTAGGTGAGGCCTTCCGCTCAGATAGGAAAACCGGCACAAGTTTCTCCTTGATTGGGAGATGCAGCAACGCCGAGAGAACAGCTAATAAGATAGCGAGCATCCAAACGATGTCGTAGCTCCCTGTGGCGGTATAGATTTTACCACCAAGCAGTACCCCAAAAAACGCACCGATTTGATGAGATAGAAAAACAAACCCGTATAAGCTTCCCATATGATTGGTGCCAAACATGGTTGCAACCAGGCCAGAAGTTAGGGGGACGGTGGAAAGCCATAAAAGCCCCATGCTGATAGAAAAGCATGCGACTACAAGCGAGTTTTTCGGGAGTATTAAAAAAAGTAGTAAGACGAATGCCCTTGTGGCATATAGCGTGCAAAGCAATTTTCTATTGCTGTACCTACTACCGAGGACGCCTGCGGAGAGCGCACCGACTATATTAAAAAGACCTATCATGCCGATAGCCCAAGCTGCTCGCGATGCTGTTAAACCTGCATCGGTTAGATAAGCAGGTAGGTGAGTTGTGATAAAAGCCACATGGAAGCCGCAAACAAAGAAGCCGGCAAGTAGTAGGATATAACTGCCGTGTGTGAAGGCATATTGGATAGCCTTTTTGTGGCTGAAAGTGGTGGAGTGCTCGATTGCGCTAAGGCCTGTGTCACTTTTCAAACCGAGTGCGAGTAGAGGCACGACGAGTACGATAGCCGCCAATAAGATTAAAGCGGTCTGCCATCCGTATGATGTAATAAAAGATTGTCCAAGCGGCGCTATTAAGAACTGTCCTAAGCTTCCGGCAGCAGTGATAACTCCTATGGCTACGGATCTATTTTTTGCGCCCGCTGCCCGCGACACGGCTGCAATGACTACGCTTATTGATGCACCTGACAATCCAAGTCCAATAATTAAACCTGCACTAACGTATAACGCGGTGGGTGTGCTAGAGACTGACATTAAAAGGAGTCCAGCGCTATACAACAGACCGCCTATAGTGAGAACGCGAAAACTTCCAAATTTATCTGCAAGCGTACCAAAAACTGGTTGCCCAATACCCCAAATAAGATTTTGTATCGCTATAGAGAAAGCGAAAATTTCACGGCTCCATCCATACGAAAAAATAATAGGATCCATAAAGAGGCCTAGCGCGTTGCGCGGCCCAAAAGTAACCGCGACGATTAGGCCGCCGCAAAAGACGGTCAATAGAAAAGTATTTTTGTAACATTTAGTCATGAGATGAATTAATTGCGATTGTCGAGAATGTTAGTGATTCGGGGTCAAGTAGTAATTTTTTTTTCGGCATATCAATTCTCTTAATAGACTATCTACTTGTATAAGTTGTGAATTAAGACGAGGAGAGCGATTTGTTCACGTTCCCTCTACAGTTTCAAATCCCTCAAAATTAGGATGTCCAAGGTATACGGATTTATATTTTCCAGCATTAGAATGCGCTTTTCGGAACGCATCGGATTTAGTCCATGCCTCAAAGCTATCGTAAGTACTCCAAACTGTATGAGAAGCATAAAGTGTATAGTTTTCTACCTGAGGCCCCTTTAAGAGGTGAAATTCCTTAAAACCGGATACTTCTGTAAGATGTTTGTCTCTGGATTTCCAAATAGTTTCAAATTCATCTTCTTTACCTCTGATCACTTGAAAACGATTCATTGCTATGTACATTACCAATCTCTCAACATTTTTTTACTTTAGCTTTATAGTCGATAGTATCGGATGATATCAAGTAGACTTGGGCTTGATACTATAGAAAAAGTGTCTAAGTGTAGTGAGATTCTTGTCCCAAGAATGCTGAAAAATTAATTAGGAGGCGAATAGCTATGGGTTTGCTTGATGAGAAAACGATTTTAGTTACTGGTGGCAGTACAGGTATAGGCAGAGCCACTGCACAGATTTTATCCAGAGAGGGCGCAAGGGTAATCATCGCTGATGTGCAAGATAAGGAGGGACACGAGACGGTATCTTTAATCAAAGAAGACGGAGGAATTGCGGAGTATCACCATGTTGATGTTACTCAGTATCAAGAGGTGAGAAAAGTCGTCCAGGATACTGCTGCTCGCTATACTAAACTAGATGGCGCGTTTAACAACGCTGGGATTGAGGGGCCTGCTGTTAAAATACTCGATTATCCTGTCGATGAATGGGAACGTGTTCTGCGTGTGAATTTAACGGGTGTTTTTAATTCTATAAAGTGCCAGGTAGAACAAATGTTGGAGCAGGAAAAAGGTGGCAATATTGTTAGTACTGCCTCGGTTGCAGGGTTGACCGGTTTTGCCGGTTCTGCAAGTTATAACGCCTCTAAGCATGGGGTTGTGGGTCTGACAAAAACCGTTGCGCTAGAATATGCTTCCAGAGGAATTCGAGTAAACGCAGTTTGCCCGGGATTTATTGAGACGCCGATGCTTAATCGTTTGACTGGCGATGAAAATAATAAAATAAGAGATAAGATGTTGGGACGAGTTCCAATGAAAAGAATCGCGCAGCCGTCTGAGATCGGCGAAGCCGCCGCATGGTTGCTCTCAGATAAATCTAGCTATATGACTGGTGTGGCGATGCCTGTAGATGGCGGCTGGATAGCTTAGAGATTTCAGTCAGATTCTTAAAAAGGGGCTGTACAGCCGGGCCATTAAGGTTCTATACTCAGACTTTAAAAAATTTAAAAGGAGGTGATCTAATGTCTAGTGATATGGCAAGCGTATCGACAATTATTGAGTTTATTCGAGGGCAAGAGATCTTTCTTAATACCGAGGATAATAACTAAATAGTGTGATCAAGGTTGTCGATACAACCAATCACGGAGGAGGCATAAATTAAATGCCTCCTTTTTTTTGCCTAAATTTTATAGATTTAAAATAACCAAAAGCTGTTAGCCGTCTCGAGAGTAGTGCGATCACAATTGCCCTCAAAAAAAGTCAAACATTAGAGGAAAAAGAGATGATAATTGCTGACGAAGATTTCGAAGGGACATGGCCCTACGCACCAAATTTTTTTACGGGTGCGGGTTTTAGAATGCACTACATAGATGAGAATCCAAGCAGTGACGAGGTTTTTCTTTGCGTGCATGGCCAGCCGACGTGGGGATATTTATATCGAAACATTATCCCAACTTTGAAGAAGATGGGACGAGTAGTCGTAGCAGATCATATGGGTTTTGGAAAGAGTGAGACACCTAGTGATGCCCGCTACACCATAGAGGAACATTGTAATAATCTAGAAGCCTTAGTAATTGATCTGGATTTAAAAAATATTAATCTTGTGCTACAGGATTGGGGTGGACCTATTGGTAGTAGCATAGCGTACCGCCACCCTGACCGTGTTAAAAGATTATGTATTATGAATGCTGTCGTGGGAGGACGGGCCGAAGAAAACAATATTTTTCAATCGCCATGGAGCAAGTGGGTGGCCTCTGATGCCTTTCTTCCAACAGTCAGTAATCTAGGTGCGACTGTTTTGTCGGTGATGAAGCGTATAGGGTTTGAACGGGCGGGAGATGTTACCGAAACGTGGGTGAAGGCCTATTCGGACCCGTTCCCAAACTCTCAGGCATGTATAGGTGCTATTCGCTTTCCGCAATGCATATTTGACCGTGAAACAATTGATTTCCTTAAATCTATTAGAACAGAGTCAGCTATACGCGAATTAAAAGGAAAAACTGCGATGTACGTCCACGGCGAAGCTGATCGAGCGCTACCTAGCGAATTTACTATTGGCTGTTTTAAGGATCTTTGGCCGCAGGGACCTATAGTCACACTGCCGGGCGTGGGTCACTTTTTGCAAGAGGATGCTCCTGAAACGGTTGGCGCACTCATAGAATTATTTGTTCAGACTAGTTAGATTGAGATTTGAGTTATAGAGCCGAGGTATGTCAGACGTATATAAGAACTTCCAGGACCTAGCGAGAAACGAGAAAGAAGGGATTGATTATTCAATATCGTTCGTAGGACGAGGCCATAAACTGATTGTGGTTGCACCTCACGCGGGCGTGATTGAGGTTGGAACTTCTGAGATATCTGCGCTGATAGCCGGGGATGATCTCAGTCTATATCGTTTTGAAAGTCACAAAATTGTGGACGAAAATTATGTGTCATTGCATATAACGAGCCATATTTTCGATGAGCCGACCTGTGTTAACGCAGTGAAGGCACACGATACCGTGGTTACGATACACGGATGCAATGATGCCGAAGAAATTGTTTTCTTGGGCGGTTTAGACAAAAGATTAATAGATATTATCGCGGAAAGCATCAGGTCGACGGGGATGGAAGTAAGAACAGTAGGTCATCGATTTCCTGGCAAACATCATAATAATATTTGTAACCGAGGTCGGTCGGGGATGGGAGTACAAATTGAACTTTCGGAGCCCTTGCGGCGTCCCGAAAATCGTTCACCGATTGCTTGTGCGATCCGAACTTGTCTAGAGAAATTTTTGGATAATCAAGCCAATCAGTAATGATCTCTCAGTCATTAAGCTTACGTCTCACATGGCCCTCGCCGGTAGTGCCCCTATTTAGTACGCTTTTATCCATGTCTCGCTCATAGGGAAGATCCCACCTTTGCCATAAATCTGGGCCGAGAGCCGTGAGCGCGCCGTCCACCACAATCGCCTCGCCATTTACAAATCGCGAATCTTCCGTGGCTAAAAATAGCGCAGTTCCCGCAATGTCTTCCCCGCGTCCGTGGTCGGGGTAAGGTTGCTTGCCCGCAAGATTAGCAGCGACATCCTCGGCAGATTGGTTCATTCCTTGGGTGAGTCCGGTCAGGATAAAACCAGGACATATAGCGTTAACTCGAATTCTATCTGGCGCAAGTTGCACAGACGCTGCTTTAGTGAGGTTGATTACAGCGGCTTTTGCCGCACTGTAGGACAGTGGTCCACAACCACCACTTATCCCTGCTATTGAAGCGGTATTTATTATCGCACCGCCTCTCCCTTGCTGTCTCATCAATCTAGACGCATGTTTTACGCCAAGGAAAACTCCTTTAACCAGTACATCAAAAGTATAGTCCCACTCGTCAACTTGTAAATCCCAGACTGGGCCAACAGCACCACCTACTCCTGCATTATTAAAGATGATGTCTAGACCGCCGAAGTTGTCAGCGGCGCATTCGATCATTTTTTTGATATCAGCTTCTTTAGATACATCAGTTTTAATGAATCGTACAGAATCACCGAAACCTTGCTCCTCAATTTCACGCATTGTGTCGGCTCCGTTTGTATCATTATAGTCCGCTATAACGACATAAGCTCCTTCCTGCAAAAATCTAATCGCTGTTGAGCGTCCCATACCGTTGGCGCCACCAGTGACGATAGCGATTTTTTTCTGCAATCTCATTTTTTTCTCCTTAATTTTTTGCTTTATCATTTTCGAAAAATTACTTAATTAAGCTATAACGATTAGCGAGATGAAAAGGTCATATCTTTACGATGCACTATAATGTAACGATAGACAAATAGGTATTCCACTAGTTATAGTTGAGTATTCGTTTACGTTGCGGAGGGAGAAATATGAGCGAATTTGATACGGTTATAAAAAGTGGCACGGTAGTCGACGGGGCTCGTATGCCTCGGTACAAGGCAGATGTTGGAATCAAAGATGGCGTAGTTTCCGAAATAGGGCATATAGATGCCTCCCGCGCTGAAAAAACTTTAGATGCCGAGGGGATGATTGTGGCCCCAGGCTTTGTTGACCTACATACGCATTACGACGCGCAGTTATTTTGGGATCCTTATTGCTCGATCTCTTCTTGGCATGGAATTACTACAGTTGTAATAGGGAACTGTGGCTTCGGTTTTGCCCCAGTTGCGCCAGAAGCTCGGGAGCGCTCTATGTTGTCGATGACTAGAGTAGAGGCTATTCCCCTAGCGTCTATGAAAGAAGGTATGCCCTGGGACTGGGAGTCTTTTCCCGAGTATCTCGATAGTGTTGAACGGACACCTAAAGCAATCAACATTGTTCCTTATGTTCCGATTAATCCTATTTTAATTTCCGTTCTTGGCCTAGAGGATGCTAAGGCGGGAAGAATGCCGACTGACAAAGAACATGCCGAAATGTGTCGGTTATTGGAAGAATCAATGGACGCTGGCGGATGTGGATGGTCTGCTCAACGGCTTCCGCCTGATGGTCCTGCTGGCGTCCAATTAGATTACGATGGGACCGCTATGCCGACCGACGTAATGCACGACGAAACCTCGTTAGAGTTTGCTAAGGTTTTGCGTAAACGTAACGCAGGCCATATGCAGACTACGATGGTGTCAGGAGATCCTAAGGCGGATCAAGAACACATCATGGAATTATCTAGAGTCAGTGGGAGACCCATTGTTTTTAATGTAGTACAGGTTTACGACACTAAACCCCAGATCCATCGTAAAGTGATTGAGTGGCTCGAGCGTTGCCGAGCACAGGGTGTTCGGGTGTATGGACAGGGCCTTACTACTGACGCAGGCTATGGCTTCACATTTGAAGACTGGAATTTGTTTGATGAGTGTCCTGCCTGGCGTGAAGCGACTGTAGGTACACGGGAAGAGCGACTAGCTAAATTAGCTGATCCAGCTAGAAGGCCTGCGTTGAAGGAGCAGATTCCAGAATTAGTAACTGGTCCGTTTGAAAATATTGTAGTTACGGGGCCTGTTGCTCCCGAATCGCAACAGTGGCTTGATCACACTATAGGCCTTATTGCTGAGAAGACTGGGAAAGATCTAGTTGATGTTATGCTAGACATAGTAGTTGCCGACAATTTAGAGACTGAGTTTTTTGCAGCACCGCCTGGCACCCGGCTAGATCTACTTAAAGAGGTTGTCGATGTACCTTATATTTTATTCGGGGTCTCCGATGGAGGGGCGCACACAAAATTTTTGACTGCTGGGAGGTACCCTACAGAGACTCTCATAAAAATTGTTCGGGATAATAATATGTTGAGTTTAGAAGACGCCCATTGGAGGTTGTCTGCTCTGCCCGCCGAGTTAGCTGGTTGTAAAGATCGCGGTGTACTAAAGGTTGGTGCTCCAGCCGATATATTGGTTTACGACTTGGATAATTTGGAGATAACCCCGCCCGAAGTAGTTCATGATTTGCCTGGTAATGAGTGGCGTAGAGTGCAAAAGGCTAAAGGTTATAAGTATGTGTTAATCAATGGTCAGGTGACTATTGAGAATGATCAACAGACAAATACGTTTTCTGGAGAGTTGCTACGTCATGGGAGTGGCAGTTTGAAAGCGGCGCGAAAAAGCGCCGCTTAATTTTACGCTTGGGCGGTAACTAACCAGAAAGATCCTTTCAGTTTCACGCGACCTGCTGAGGTTTCGTTGGCTTGCATTGCTTCCCGTATCTTGGCTACGGCCTGTTGTCTATTTTCTGGAGATGCCTCGGCTATAGGCTTGGCGCTGGGACCCATATCAGTCATCAAAGATACCGCTTGGTCGACCGTGCCTAAATCGAGCGCCTCTGAAATAGGTTTTGCCTGAATACTTTTGAAGCCGGCACTGGAGAGTGTTCCTACTAATAGTTCTTTGTCCGCTAATGAGAACGGGCCGGGTTCGCCTGGCTCAGGGGATGGAGGGCGCTCCAGAATTTCGAATGCCGCTGAGGCAGCAGTTTTCATCCACGGATTTTCATGTATCGATTGCCAGCAGACAAAATTAAGCTTTCCATTGTTTCGGAGTGCCGAATGAATATTTTTGAATGCATTGACGGGCGCGCTGAAAAACATCACACCGAATTGAGAAATGATTAGGTCGAACGAATCGGGCTCAAAAGCATACGTTTCAGCGTCACAGTGGATAAAAGACAGATTGGTGGTCTCTTTTCTAGCGACAGTCGCGCTAGCTAAAATAGTCTCCGAAATATCTGCCGCTACAATTTCACCCGATCCCCCGAGTTTGTCTGCAACCAGCGCTGAGACTCTGCCCCCTCCACAACCAACATCCAAGACTTGGGTAACATTTTCGAGAGACAACGATGCTACCAGATGTCTACTGATTGGTGCCAACATATTTTCCAGGTGATTCAGGTTTTTGACCCATTTCGCGCCCCCTGCCTCATTCCAATACTCATCCATTTCTGTTCGAGGTAATTCGTTTTCGCTCATGATTTAGGTGCCTTTAGTTGATTTCTAATTGTTGGGCAATTTCTTATTTTAATTTACTAATTTCGGCTTGCTTTAATAGTCGTAGTAGGTTGCCGCTCCAAATATCATTGATGCCTTTTTCGTCGTAGCCTTTTTCCGACAAGAACTTGGTAATGTAAGGTATTTTGGAAACATCATTCATTCCAGTGACGCCCCCTCCTCCATCCCAGTCAGCTCCAACACCTACGGCCTGTGACCCCATTAAATCCAGCCCGTGCTCGAAGTGCGCTAGATAGTGGTCTAGATTGGCCATTTCTTTAGGGAACCTTTTGTACATTGCGTTAAAACGATGAACAAAATCTTTATATAGCATCGGTTGATTGTTTATCTCTCCAAGAGCCCTATCTCTTAAGATTGTTTTATAGATTGCTTTTCGACCCTCGGGTATCTCAATAGTTTTGAGATATGCACCTAGAGAGTTCAATTGTATTACGCCACCCTGATCTTTAAGTTTTAAAAGTAATTTATCACCTACATTTCTTGGATGGTCAAAAACAGATTTACAACCAGAGTGAGAGAGCAAAATAGGAGTTCTAGATAGAGAGATCATTTGCTCTAATGCCAGATCATGTGCGTGAGATGCATCTATTATCATTCCCAGATCGTTAGCTTTTTTTACTAATTGACGACCAAGCGGGGAAAGACCATTCCATCTCGGACCTAGTGGGTCGGTAGAACTGTCCGCAAACTGATTATTTTTTACGTGAACTAAGCCCAGCATTCTGACACCGATGGCATAAAATTCGTCCAACACAGATAGGTCAGTACCTATTGGGTAGGCATTTTCGATACTCATGTAGACACTGATCTTGCCATTATCGGCAATTCTTTCGGCATCATTTGAGGATAACGCTAGGCTAAATTTATTAGGATGGTCGGTCACCATTTTTCTGATTAAATTTCCTGTTCGGAGAGCACTCTTTTTTACGGCCGCGTAAGCAGCTTCAGTTAATTCCCCTTGAGACGTGTAAATAACCCAAAATCCTCCATCGAGACCACCTTCTAACATTCTCGGAAGATCAACTTGAGACTGATCGGCTGGATGTTCGTGTCTTTCTGTGATGTCAAAACCCGGCATAGCTAACCTGATCGGGGTATCGAGATGTGAGTCCAAAACAAGAGCTCTTTTGTGAAGTTCGCGAATCTCCTCAGAGATTTCAGTGCTGTAAAGTGGGTTACCGATTATTGCCAGAAGCAGTGTTAAAAGTATTAAGTGCATTATACTATTTTGACATAAAAATTTTATATTGCTTTATTAAATAGTAACTGTGATAGATTTAGCAATATAAAATATGTAAAGCAAGTGTGGAAATTACAGATAGGGGAAGACTCATGGTCAAATTGGTTTACTGTTTAAGAAAAAAAGAAGAGGTGTCTCAGGAAGAGTTTCATCGCTATTGGAGAGAGGAGCATGGGCCATTAGTTACTAGCTTTACAAAAAACATAGATGCGGTGAAGTACGTTCAAAGTCACACGATAGATACGCCAATTAATCAGGGGCTCATTGAGTCGCGGGGGCTGGCTGCCCCTTACGATGGTATAACTGAAGTATGGTGGCGGAGCGAGGGTGCACTTGCGGCGGCTATGAAGACTGATGAAGGCGCGGCAGCTTTTCAAGCACTACTCAATGACGAGAGTGGTTTCATTGATTTTAGTCAATCTAGAGTTTTTATTACTAAGGAAAATCTAATATTTGATACCGAGCTAAACATACCTTATGACGGATCTCCCAAATAGTGAGAGCTGTATTCCGATTTTATTTATAAAGCGTGTCCGAATGAGGTGAGAATCTGGGTTGATGCGGACGCTTGTCCGAAGATAGTTAAAGAGATTCTTTACAATGCCGCCCGAAAGCGGTTGATAGAGGTCACTTTCGTTGCAAATCAATATTTGAGCGTGCCTAATTCTCCTAATATCCGATTTCTAAAAGTGAAACCTGGATTTGATGTGGCCGATAATGAGATCGTGCGCAGAGTTGTGGCAGGTGATCTCGTAATAACTGCTGACATACCCTTGGCACAAGAGATCTTGGACAAAGGAGGTTTCGCGCTGAATCCGCGAGGAGAGCTATACTCCTTAGAGACGATAGCAGCAAAAGTCACGCTAAGAGATTTTTATGACACCATGAGATCTAGCGGCTTGCAGACGAGCGGACCACCGACGATCACTCAAAGCGACCGACGTCAATTCGCGAATGAACTTGATAAGATCTTGACTAAAAATTCGTTTTGAATTTAACGGTAATTACTTCTATATAAATTTTTAAGTGTTTGATATAAAACACATAAATAATATTATTATGAGAGTGAAATTTTTATTTCACGACCCCTATTGTTCGGATACCCCCGATCATACTCGTAATAAGTTGCTTTAAAAAGTTATCGATTTCTTGATTATCGACTCCTCTAAATTTCATCTGAGCTATCATATTTCCGCTTCCGTAAACTTGATGAGATGCCCACGCAGGATTGACTGCTTCAAGGACTTCCCCACTCGATTTACCGTCACTTATAATCCGCTCGAATCTGGCTAAGAGTCTGTCTTGGAACGCAACATATTTCGGCCAGGTTTCTTCGTGAACCGCCGCGCTCCAGCTTAACCACACTCGGATATAGTCTGCATCGGTATCTATTGCGACGGCCCATGCCCTTAAAATAGATAGTAATTTCCCATGCGCTGAGATTTCGCTCGAAGACGCCTCATCCACCAATTCTATGCAGTAACCCTCCACTTTCTCGAGGACAGTATCAATCAATGTTTTTCTACTAGGCAGATATAAGAAAATAGTAGGCGTTGAAACGCCCACTTGCTCAGCGACCAACGCGTGGCTAGTTCCAGCTATACCCTTCTCAGCACAAACCTGAATTGCCCCTGACACCACTTGTTCTCGTCTAGCACTTGGGGACATCCGCTTTGCGCGTTTTCTTTTATTGGATGCGTTATCTAGATTAGTCAGCTTTGTTTCTGTTGTCATGAAGCCTGTTACTGTGTTTTGTTCAAAATATCAACAGATTTTGTTTTTAAAAAAGAGTTAAGTCAAATCTGCGGCTTAGCTGCTTTACAAATCACTAATGAGCGGTTTATCATTATTTTTTGATGGCAGAGTTAAAGGGGAGTTTCGTAAATGGTAGCTGTAACAAATGTTGAACCGTACACCGACAAGAGGCGGCGTCACTGGTTGACACAACCCTTCCTTCCCCTGCTTCCAACTTTAAGTTGTTTTGCTGCTGGTTGGCTGGACGCTCCTATTTTATTCTGGACTACTGCGATATTTTGGTTTGGTCTGATTGCATTGCTCGATCAGATTACTCCTAAGGACTCGAACAATCCTCCTGAATCGGTGCTGGACTTTATCGAGGAAGATAACTACTACGTCAAAATTTTAACGGTGTCTATCCCATTTTATATAGTTAATTTTATAGGCGTTTGTTGGTATGTGAGTGCTCACTCACTATCCATCTCATCGTATATAGGGATAGCAGTTTCTATGGGTATAGTATCCGGATTAGCTTTAGCCGTAGGGCATGAATTCGGTCACAAAACGTCTCGGTCCAACCGACGATTAGGTAAGGTGATGCTCTCGATAGGAGGCGTTGGACAATTTCTTATCGGCCACCTAAAGGGTCATCACGTAGATGTGGCTACTCCGAAAGACTTTGCCAGTTCGCAAATGGGACAGACGCTGTATCAGTTTGGAATGAGAAGTCAGTCAAACTTTTTTAAAAAATCATGGCAATTTGAAAAAGAACGTTTAGCGAAAAAAGGTGTCAGTGCATGGAGCTTACAAAATGAGACATTGCAGCAATACATAGGAACGATATGTTTGTTCTCTTCACTAACCTATTTGTTTGGTTGGGTCGTGCTTCCTTTGTTGCTCTTACAAATGTATGTTTGCTGGTGGTACCTGACGCTCATAGAGTACTGTCAGCACTATGGTCTTAAGCGGGATCAGCGTCCGGATGGAACATACGAACTGTCCGGTATGAAGCATTCTTGGAATACCAATATGCTTTTCTCAAACAATCTGTTATTAAACTTCGTGAGACACTCGGGTCATCATATTCGCTCTACTAGATGGTATCAGGCACTTAGATCCACGGAACCAACCGAAGCTCCTGCTTTGCCGTATTGTTATTCGTTAATGTTTTTAGCTGCGATGTTTCCGCCTCTGTTTTTTTATATCATGGATAAAAGAGTCGTAGAATGGGCTGGGGGAAATTTGGAAAAAATTAATATTTTTCCGCCTGCAAAAGAGCGCATTATTGCGCAATATGGTGGCAATCATGGCTAAAGTTGAAGGACGCTAGAATAATGATTAGGTTACACGGTGTAGCGATTAGTAATTATTTTAGTAGCGCCAAAGCCGCGTTCCTAGAAAAAAATGTCCAATTTGAGGAGATTACCGTATTTCCTAGTCAGGATGAGGCTATTTTAGCTCAGTCTCCTATGGGTAAAGTGCCTTGGATCGAGATAGGCGACGAGATCCTCACTGAGACTAATGTGATATATGACTACCTGGAGGACATAAGTCCAGAACCAAGGCTTTACCCGATTGACCCTTGGCAAAGGGCGAAAGTAAAAGAGATCATACGAGTCATAGAACTTTATTTCGATGCCCCAGCACGACGGCATATCGGGGCAGTTTATTTCGGTCAGGAGGTGGATCCATCTGCTAAGGAGCAGGTTAGACCGGCAATTGAAAATGGATTGAGAGCTTTGAACCATTTGGCGTTATTTTCGCCGTATATTGCAGGAGAAACGTTTACGTTTGCTGATATCACTGCGTATTTCATGCTCAATTTTACCCAAATGCATACTACCAAAATTTATGGCTGGGACATGATTGGAGATACTCCAGTTCTGAAAGACTATATCGATTTCATCGGGGAGAGGGCGTCATTGAAGGAATTGACGGCCACTATGCAGGCTGAATTCGAGGCGCTTGCCAGTAAATAGTGCAATTTGTGAAAGTAAAGATCCTGGGAGGCGCTAAGGCTATATTCTCGGAAATTCTAATGACGGAAATTCTTCGATCACAGTAATTTCTGGTGTGGTTGTCTCCACAGTGATGCATCTTTCGGACAACATCCATTTTCCTTCTAGCTTTTCTAGCTTATCACTATAGCTACCGGTAGCTGAAAAGCCTATATTGGTCTCTTTACTTACTGCACTAGCGAGAAAATAGCACACACTATTTGCCTGATCGGCTTCTACTTTAATTACCGGCGAGACAATCATGTGCTTTAAATGTCTTATGTTTCCCCTGAAATTTTCCATGTAATGTGCATACCATCTTTCGATTTCAGATCGACCGATCACGTCGTACTTTTCGTCGAAGTAAGGTTTTAGTAGCGCATTTGGAGAAAAGAGCTCGGATACTTCTCTGGCAGTACCTCTATCCACCGTATGGCAATATTCATTTAACACCTGGTTGATAGCAACGATATCATTTGTCATAGATTTTCCTTGAATACTCCGACTGCAGTGTTGCGCCGATTACATTTTGCCGCTTTGATTGAGTAATTAATAAATATTTAACCTGATTAGGGTGGTTGAGACGGAGCCAATCGTCTTTGTATTCGGCCTCTGATTATATGTCCTATAAGTACGATGGGGATGCTAGCTCCTGAAAATGCGTGAAGATTAGAGATTAAAGCGCGACTTTCTTCGCCGGCGATATAATAGAGAATATAGGCGGTTATAATTTGGAACGAGAATAAAGCGGTGAGAGTGATACCTAAGTACCGCGACCTACGCAAACGCCATGCCGAGGGTAGGTGGTTGACGACTAAAACACCGAAGCACATAAGCATGACAAATGCTGCCGCTCCGTGCCCCATGATCACAAATTGCTGGGCCGGATGTTTCATAGGACCGAATGCACCCTCGACGGTTACCCAGTTATTCATGTAATAAAATGCCAGACCGGTACACCACGAACTGGTTAAGCCAACAAAAAGAATGACTCGATAGGTTAAAGGAATCCTGAAGCCAATCTTAGACATCTCTAATACCAATTAGTCACATTGTTGCTGTCTAGCGTCATAAATTCGACATCCGGAAATACTGACTTTTTTATCATATCGGGATTCAAGTAAGCAACTTTGGTTAGCGCGTCAGCCAGGAGACACTCCTTAGCAAACACGCTCACTGAAATATTTTTTTCAAGGTTAATTGACGCATTGGAGTCCTTTGAGACTATTAAAGCGCCATTTTCACTGTAATAAGCAGCACTGGTTGCGAGCGCACAATTTTTCATTTCAATTTGTATAGACTCTGAGTGAGGTGAACGCGGATGTTTTACCTCTACCTGATACCCACGCCAGGGCCGCATACGGAGATCTCCGCCGGCGTTTACTGTGATATTGATAGAGTCGTCAACTGCATTTATTGCTTGGTCTACAGCATACCCTTTTGCAATACCACCGAGGTCAAGTAATAAGGGTCTTTTGAATCTAACTTCGTTGTCTATGATTATGATATCTCTCCAATCTCCGGTAGGGGAGAGAGGAAAATCATGATTGGGTAATGCGTTACTTGCTACTAGCTTTGGTGCAACTGTGATATCAAATAAACCATCGGTTTTTTCACTTAGCCACAAGGCTTGCTCGAGAACAAACTTGGTCTCTAATGAGATGGGTACTGGCTCACGGGCCGCGTATTGGTTGACACGAGTCAACTCACTTTCGTCGTCATGAAAGCTCATCAGTGACTGAATGAGGTTTATCTTTAGGAACGCCGCATTACTAGCGGAAATAAGTTCATCTTCGCTCACGTCGCCCGAAACGCTGATCTCGACATAGGTTCCTAGACTTGGTTGGCACCTCGCCAAGCTACTCATAATTGCCACACAAGTCGAGAAGCAAATTCTCGATTATTTTTTGCGACCGAAAATAAAGCTTCAGGTTGGCTGACGAAACGCTCATATTGTTATAAGGCCGAATTATTTGTCTTCTCCAGAGCTTGTTATAGGTAGCTTTGATAATTTAGAGGTGTCTTAATAGTGCGCTATAGGGTGTTGCTGGGCTAATGCATTACTGTGACAGGACTGTATTACAAATATTTTAATGTAATCAAGAATAACATCATTTATCGCTTTCGCCACCCGACTGCCAAATGTTTGACGATACTTTCAACATCACCCCATAAGCAGGTAACCTGCGTACTGTTGTTTTAAAACAACATCTAAAAGCATTTAAGCTACCTAATTTTGACTTTGGTTAAAATACGTGTCACTATTGATAATGATTCTTATTTATATTCGTAATACTAGAATCAACTTGGTTTTATTTAAAGTTTCATGGGGAAACGCAAATGATTTTAAACCGATTAATGAAAAGCTTAACAGCACTGTTTTTAGTGGCTGGCTTTGGAATTACCGCTTCGGCAGAAGGTGAGAGCGGAGACCAAATGGCTAAAATTATGGCTATGTTAGAAGCACAACAAGCAGAAATTGCCGAGCTTAAGGCTCAGTTAGACGAAGCTACCGGTGAGGATGAAGGTGTCACTATGACAACTAATACCCCACAAGGAGCCGACGCAGTTGGCGCTGGTGGATCCCGTTGGTCACCAATGTCCAATAAGAGAAAAGCACGAGCGGCTTCATGGGCTGAACGAACTTCTATCGGTGGGTATGGTGAGCTTCATAGTAACCACACGAACGGTAAAGATGGATCAACTTCCGATACCGATAAGACGGACTTTCACCGTCTAGTTTTATTCGTTGGTCACGAGTTTAACAGTTGGTCTCGCTTTGCGTCTGAAATAGAGTTCGAGCATAGCTGGGCTGGTGATGGGCGAGAAGGTGATGTAGTGGTTGAGCTGGCTTGGTTAGAGCTCGATATAAATGCAAATCACCACTTTAGAGCTGGTGCAGATATTTTGCCTGTAGGTATTATGAACTTAACACATGAGCCAACCACATTTTACGGTGTAGAACGTAACATGGTTGAAGCGGAAATTATCCCTAGTACTTGGACCGAAGCCGGAGCTGGCTTTTGGGGACAAGTTGCGCCAGGGTTGAACTATAACTTGTTCGCACATACGGGCCTGAAGGTTCCAACCAGTGGTAGCAGCGCTATGCGCGTAAGAAGTGGGCGACAAAAAGTTGCAAACGGTAAAAACCAAGATATAGCGATATTAGGACGACTGACCTATACGGCAGTTCCAGGTCTAGAGTTGGCTTTTACTGTCGATTACCAAAATGACTACACAGGTACTTCTGATGCGATTGAAGCGAGCGCGTACTTGATAGAAACGCATATTGATTATAAGCATTCTTCAGGTCTTGGGTTGAGAGCGTTATATGCTAGGTGGGACTTTGGTAAGGACAGCTCGCAAAGTTTTGATCCAGGACTATGGGGTGCTAGTGAAGTTGAAGGATGGTACGTAGAACCTGCGTACAGATTTGACTTAGGTGGTGGTATTCCCGGTGAGTTAGGATTGTTCGTTCGTTACGAAGAATTCGACGAGAGAGATGGTGGTTCCGCGACCGGAGCGATCAAGAAATATGTTAAACATGAAATGTTCTCTGTCGGCGCTAACTGGTGGCCAACACCAAACATCGTTTTCAAGATCGATGGGCAGTTTGAAGATGCTCCGACCTCAAAAAATGGTACACAGACAGGCGTGAACTTGGGACTTGGTTTCCAGTTCTAATAACTGTTTAGCGTATTGAGATAGCAATGGATCGACGAACTTTCACTCGGTCCATTGCTTCTTTTTTTGTTTCCGCTGGAGGCATGGGCTTTTTCAGCTCTCAGCTGTCTGCTCGGGAGTATCTTACGGTCGATCAAGCACAAAAGATTCTTTTTGGTGGCGAAGTACTTACACAAACAAGAGTAAAACTTACCGCTCTGCAGAAAAAAGCCATTCGTGAAGCGTCAGGTATAAGAGTAAGACGTTCATATCTTGCGGCATGGAAGGCTAGTGGCGGTGGATGGTTTCTACTTGATCAGGTGATAGGTAAGCATGAGTACATAGACTTGGCGATTGCACTATCTAGCACTGGGTCAATCAAAGGCATCGAGATCTTAAATTATCGAGAAAGTTACGGGGGTGATGTGCGGCATAAGCGTTGGCGAGCACAATTCACCGGCTTTACTCATAGTAAAAAGATCCGAATCGACCGAGAGGTTATGTCAATCACCGGGGCAACGCTATCTTGTCGTCACATAGTTGAGGGAATGAATAGAATTCTACATACTTGGGACATAGCACTCAGGCATATATAAAAGACGTTCTATGCCTGTGGAGGTTAACTTACACGTTCCACAAAGCCGGCATATTCATCCATCCACTTCAACACAGAATCTCTATCCTCAGTAGGGCAACGAGCAACCACTCGCGTCACTAGATCTGAGTCAGCATATTCCTCAAGCTCTTCGACTGGAGTTGAAGGAGCTGAGATACTAAAAATAGACACCTCAACAGAGTTAGCTTCTCTTCCATTTTTTATCAGACGATTGTTAAGATCTTCTATATCAGCATGCATGTTTTCAGAAAATAGACCGATAGGTACCCAGCCATCTGCTAGATCGGCAACTCGTTGGCGGCCCCATTTAGAGCCAAATGTGCCTAAAATAACTGGAGGATGGGGCAGGGTTAAAGGCTTGGGATATGACCAAACTTTGTCAAAATTTACGAATTCGCCATGGAAGCTGGCTACCTCTTTTGTCCAGAGTTCCTTCATGGCGAGTAAATGCTCTTCCAATACTTTCCATCTTTTTTCATAGGGAGCTCCATGATTTTCCATTTCGTCCGCATTCCAGCCTGAGCCAATTCCGTATAGGAATCTTCCGTTGGTAAGTCTGTCTAGTGTTGCTACCGTTTTTGCCATAGCAAGTGGCTCGTGCTGTGGCAGAAGGCTGACTCCGGTTCCGACTTTGATACTTTGCGTTGCCTGTGCCGCTGCCATACAACTGATAAATGGATCTGACATGTGAATGTATTCTTTTGGTAGCTCTCCGCCTGCCGGATAAGGAGTTTTTCGTCCCGATGGAATATGCGTGTGCTCGGGAAACCAGACTGAATCGAATCCTCGATTTTCGGCCTCGACTGCAAGTTCATCTGCGCGAATAGTGTACTCAGTATTGAAACTAAATATGCCCACTTTCATGATTAAACCTCCTTATCCGTTTTCGCGACTAGCATGTGAGAAAATTTTAAGCTTTTGATTGATTCTAGCCCACTGTTCTAATTCAGTCGATGAGAAACAGTTCGCTAGAATCGTTTTAGCTAGAGGAAAATAGTACATCTGTACGTATAATATATTTTACTCCAGTACTAATTATTTCGTAGCTATGGAGACAATGCTGAGGGTGCGCACCATGAGGGAAGTATAAAGCCGCTCCAAGCGGAGTCTTAACGCTAATTTTTTCGCGTGGCTCTGTCTGAGGATAAAATTCAGTCTGACCGCCAACATCAGCGCAACTATTTTCAGCGCACATATTATGTATGATTAGTAGATATAAGTTTTTTAAGGTCGGTTGTGGTTTGATATACGAAGTGAGATGATCTGGTATCATGTCATTCGTAGAGTCACTGCGGCTATTTTAAGGTAGGGGATTTATGGAATCTGCTGGCGACTCATCGCGTCGGAAATTTTTTAAAAGTGCGGGCGTTGCAGCTGGCAGTGCTCTATTGACTGCTAATCAGATATGGGCCGCAGAGCACGGTGAAAATTTACCGCCTAATATCCCGTCTTGGATGCGACAGGTCGGCACTGGAGTTGGTGCTGCACCGTACGGGTTCCCATCAGAGTATGAGAAAGACGCTGTACGGCGTACTGTCCCATGGTTAACTGCCACCCCCATATCTTCAGTCAGTTTCTCGCCTTTACAAAGCCTTCAAGGGATTATTACACCGAGTAGTTTACATTTTGAGCGGCATCACTCAGGTATTCCAAATATTGACCCCGCTGAACATCGGTTGATGATCCACGGACTGTGCAGTAATCCTTTAGTTTTAACTATGGATGATTTAGTGAGGTTTCCGTCTGTATCTGAAATTCGATTTATTGAGTGCCCGGCCAATGGTGGAATGGAGTGGCGAGGCCCTCAAATGGAGGCACTGCAATTTACTCATGGAATGATCAGTTGTAGCGAATGGACAGGTGTCAGGTTATCGACGTTACTTGCCGAGGTAGGGGTTGACCTTAAAGCTAAGTGGGTTTTAGCGGAAGGTGCGGACGGTGCGGCTATGGCGCGCAGTATTCCACTTGATAAGGCTTTAGACGATGTCATTGTAGCTTATGCACAAAATGGCGAGAGAATACGACCTGAACAGGGCTATCCGTTACGATTAGTAAATCCCGGTTGGGAAGGAAATACCTCAATTAAATGGCTGAGGCGCCTTGAATTAGGAGAAAAACCATGGCATCTGCGTGAAGAAACCTCTAAATACACCGATCTAATGCCAGATGGTCGCGCGCGACAGTTTACTTGGGTGCAAGAAACTAATTCTGTTGTCACCTCGGTGTGTCCTGAGAACTCTTTAAAGAGTCGCGGCTATCATGAGTTAGAAGGTGTTGCTTGGTCTGGGCGAGGGAAAATTAAGCGAGTTGATGTTTCTTTTGATGGTGGGTTTTCGTGGAAGGAGGCTAAGCTAAAAGGGTTAGTTTTAGACAAGGCTCTTACTCGGTTTAGCGTAGATTGGAGTTGGGACGGATCGCCAGCTTTGATCCAAAGTCGAGCGATTGACGACACAGGGTACGTACAACCTACCTTGTCGCAGTTACGCGAAGTAAGGGGAGTTAATTCCATTTATCACAAGAACTCGATCCATACTTGGCAAGTTTTAGCGACTGGTGAAGTTAAGAATGTCCAAAATACTTAAATTCTTGCTTGTCCCGGGGATGCTATTGTGCACCGTCTTTCTGATTTCTGTTGTGCACTCAGAGACTCGCTTTAATATAGGGCATTCTGCAACTACCGAGCAAATAGCTGGCTGGGACATTGATATCCGACCCGATGGTTTCGGTTTGCCGGAGGGCTCTGGGAGTGTCGAGTCGGGTGAAATGTTGTACGAGGAAAAATGCGCTTCATGTCACGGAGTTTTTGGGGAAGGAGAGGATCGTTGGCCTGTGATAGCAGGCGGTATTGGCACTTTAATGGAAGAAAAACCTGAAAAAACTGTGGGTTCTTATTGGCCTTATGTGTCTACATTATGGGATTACATTCATAGAGCGATGCCGTTTTTGGAGCCTCAGTCATTAACTGATAACGAGGTTTATGCTCTTACTGCGTATGTACTCTATTTGAATGATCAGGTCGACGAAGACTTTGTCTTGACAAAGTATAATCTGCCCACAATAACCTTACCCAATGAAAAAGGTTTTTTCATTGATCCTCGGCCTGAAGCACTTAACTCTCGGTGCATGACCAACTGCCTGACTACCAAACAGATGTCTTCTTGGAGTGCAGCAGATCTAGGTGTCACGCCCTTGGAGCATCTCAGTAATTTGGTTCCCGCCACTGCGCAAGATGATTTGGAGTTGCGTGAGACGAATACCTTAGCGATTGAGACATACAAGAAGGCATGTGTTATATGTCACGACACCGGTGTTGCGGGAGCACCTATCTTTGGTGACAAAGAAGATTGGCGGCAACGTGCAGAAAAAGGCTTGGAAGTACTCTATCAGAATGCCTTAAATGGGTATCTGGGTGAAAAGGGTTACATGCCTGCTAAAGGCGGTAACTCAGGCCTCACTGATGAATCGGTGAAGGCGGCAGTAGACCACATGCTGAGAGGAGGACTTGCAGATTAAAAGTGATAAAGCACTTTTTCTATCAGTAGTATTTTTGCTCTGTGCCTAATGCATGGGCACAGAGTATACCTGAACAAAAGATTGTCGCAGGGTAAAAGACTCACTTTAGACAGGAAAATGGGCAACTGTTTGGCGTGTCATGCAATCGATAACGGTAAGTTCTCAGGCAATACTGCTCCTCCACTTTTTTCTATGAAAAGTCGATTTCCCTGATAGGGAAAAACTGGTCGCCCAGATTTCAAATCCATTGGCGAGCAATCGGGACACGATAATGCCACCCTTTGGGTTGCATGGTATCTCTGACGGAAGATCAGATCCATAAAATAGTAGAATACTTGTATACTCTATAGGCTAGCAGATAGACACTTTACGATTGGGCGGGACCAGAATATGAATTTGACGAACCTGTCACGACGAGCTTTACTTAGTTCGTTTGACTTACCTTGGTGCGCTTCTCGGTGATCCCGAGCCAGCTGTTTGCCGCGTGGCCGAAAGATGCTTTCAACAGTGAGGCGGTTAACGACGCTATTTCTCAACTTTATGGTCAAGTACCCCAAGCGAGTGATCGGGTGAAACTTAAGACCCCGGAAATAGCTGAAAATGGAGCTGTAGTTCCTGTCACAGTTTCTACTGCTATTGAGGACGTTGAGAGTATCAGTATTTATGTGGAAGGAAACCCTAACCCGCTGGCCGCGACTTTTGAATTAACTCCTTACGCAGTTGCATCGGTGGCGACAAGGATAAAGATGGGTGAAACATCCAATGTTGTGGCTGCGGTCTATGCGAACGGTAATGTTTACACTGCGGCGCAAGAGGTGAAAGTTACTATTGGCGGCTGCGGTGGTTAAGAGGAGTAGTAGCTATGGCAATTAAAGGAAAAGCAAAAATGCGGGGGGACGTTGTTCAAGTCAAGGTTCTGATGAAACACATCATGGAGACAGGTCTGCGTGTGGATGCGACTACAGGGGAGAAAATTCCCGCGTACCATATTACTGAAGCCACCTGTTTTTGGAATGGCAAAGAAGTTTTTCGGACTAACTTGGGGCCAGCAGTGTCGAAAAATCCTTATTTGTCTTTTAAAATAAAAGGACCTCAAGTCAGCGATATACTGAATTTTACCTCTGTTGACAACAAAGGAGTAACCGACTCCGGTGACTTTGTCGTGAAGTAATTTTCCTAGAACTTGTTGGGAGGGTTCCCGTCATGTGTTTGAGGATATTTAGCACTATTTTTTTATATTGTTTGCTTTCAGGTGTGGTATGGGCTGACCCGGCTGCCGATCAAACTGCTTTTAAAAATTATTTTTATAAAAAGTTCCCAGAAGTACCGGTCGGTGACTTTATTAACGGCGTTTATGCGATTGATCAAAAGCGCCGGGAACAATGGCTAGAAATTGAGGAGTTTCCGCCCTATGGCATTGCTTTAGACGAGGGCGAGATACTTTTTAATGAGACGGTTTTTTTAGATGGGGCGTCGTATAGTGACTGTTTCGTGGATGGTAAAAGAAGTAAAAAGAATTACCCTTATTTTGATGTAAAGAGAAATACAGTGGTAACCCTTGAGTTAGCGATCAATGATTGTCGAGTGTCTCACGGCGAACAGCCGCTCAAGTACAAGAAGGGCGATATTGCTAAGATTTCTGCCTACCTAGCATTGCATTCAAGAGGAGAGATCATTGACGTTGAGGTTTCGGGTGAGGCTGCAATTAACGCCTATGAGCAAGGGAAAAAATACTATTACAGTAAAAGAGGTCAGCTTAATTTTGCCTGCGTCGATTGTCATGTAGCTTCTTCGGGAATGCGTATTCGAGCTGAAATTTTAAGCCCTAGCTTGGGCCATGTATCAAATTTTCCTGTGTACCGGTTTAAATGGGGTTCTATAGGGACTTTGCACAGACGATTTAGCGGATGTAACAGCCAAGTACGTGCAAAGCCTTTACCTGGTCAGAGCGAAGAGTATAAAAATCTTGAATATTTTTTAAGTTATATGAGTAATGGCCTTAAGTTCAATGGGCCGAGTACGCGAAGATGAGAACACACAAGAGACTTTTTTGCGATATGTTTGGGTGTCGGTTTGATGACTTTATTGAGCGCTGAGGCGACCCAGTTAAATTTTGATACTAGATGGCAAAAAGCAGAGGATTTGCGGATGAGGGCTGCTCTAAAGGGTTATGAGTGGCGTGATACGGAAAAAATCCTCAGAAGATCTCGCGAGGAGTATACAGCAGGTAATAAGGCGCGGGCGCTAAGCCTACTGTCGCAAGGTCTCGCACAAAGCGACGCTGCCCTAGCACAAGCTGCGAGAGAAGAGAATGGCTGGAAGCGCCGGGTAATTAAATAGTGTATAGAGCTTGAAACTAAATTCGCCAATGCGTTGCTTCTATAGGTTTTTGATCCACGTCTTTATAGAAAGTGCAATTTTCTCTTCGTGGGAAGTAAAAAAATGATCTGCTTTTTCGATAACTATTTGGGCCGATTTCTTGTGGGTTGCAAGTATGGCGTTTTTTCGCAGTGGTGCCGACCACAATACCGAGTCGTAGTCATTTTCACCCAATATGTCTAGAATCGGCAAATTAATGTCTCCAGAGGAGAATACTTGGCTGCTCAATTTTTTTTGATTAGTGGATCCCAATCCAATAGCAATGAATCCAGAGATATCTATTGAATCGTTATTAAAAAGCCAATCCATTAACATAGTACTCCCCATGCTGTGACCCAAAATTATGATTTTTGAATTAGGGCTAGTTTCTCTTAAGAACCTAACTCCTTCACCGATCCGGCGCCTCGATTCGGCAAATTCTTTCATATAATTATCGTAGTTTTCATCGTCGGATAAAACAGGCATTTGGACAGAGAGCGTTCCATAACCAATGTCAGAAAGTAATTCTCGCATGGGCCCAATAACGTAAGGGGTGTTTGGACCTTGTCCTGTGCCATGGATCATCAATATCACGTACCTAGTATCGTCAGCTTGATGTGACTAATCCTAAGAAAGATCGCTCTGACTTATTATGTTCTAGCCAGATTGGTTCCCCCAGAAAGAGAGTTTGAAGAGTTTGCGAAGCTATTCGTTGCTCCCTATCGGCGTCAAATGATTCAGCGATCAGCGATGTGAGGAGTAGTATCGTTAAAAAAAGCCATGAAGAAAATTGTTTACTCGGGAACTCTTTCTTTTTCATCAGTTGTGCTTCCCAAGGTTAAGCAGTTGTTTGATTTGGTGGTTCATTAAAGTACGATTAGAGATGTAAATTCAAGCCGTTTATATTTTAGTGTGGATTTAATATGGCTCAAAATTATTTGTGGTCGTCAGTTTTTGTATTGGGGTCATGTATTGTGGCTAAGCGAAAGGTTTTAATTTCAACTATTTTGTTTATCGTTTTTTTTTCTTGTGGTGCCCAGTCAGGTCAAATAACGGATGGACATACTTTAGTGGAGAACGCAGCATCCGAAATAACTAACATAAATACAGACGAGTTACTGCTTATCTCTGAGAGCGCGAGCCCACCAATTTATATTGACGTACGAACACCGGCTGAAATCGATCAGCAAGGTGGAACTATTGATTTGCCCCGATTACACAATGTCGAACGCGGCTGGCTAGAGTACAAGGTACCTGAGCGAGTTCGCGATAAAGATCATCCTATAGTGGTTTTTTGTGATACTAACCAGAGGAGCCCGCTTGCCACGGCAGCATTAATGAAAATGGGTTATACGAATGTTAAAAACTATTCGGATGGTTTTCTCGGCTGGAAAAGTAAAGGCCTCCCTTTGGAGGGAGATAGTGCGCCGATATCCATGCTTTATCGACTCCCGCAAAAAGTTGTTCCACAGGTCTGGTCAGCAATAGGCTTTACTGGTCCTGGAGATTATTTTAATTCGGGGCACAACAATAACCTCACATTTATTATCACTGATGAAGGAGTTGTGGTAGTCAACGCGGGCGAGAATTACCTTTTAGCAAAAGCGCTACATAACGAGATTAAGAACTTGACCGATCAGCCAGGTAAAATATGTGATTCTCGAAAATGGGCAAGGACACGCGATGCTGGGTTCAAGTTACTGGCAGGAGCAAGGGGCTCAAGTAGTCGCACACGTTGATGCGGCCAGTGAGATTCAAGAAAAGGGAGCTCAAATTTTAAATGATCTCTTCGATAGTCGAAGAGATAAACTTGCTGGAACAAAGCTTTCTGAACCAGATATCACTTTCGAGTCTGAATTTGTTGTGACGTTGGGAGGTGTCAGGATAGAGGCACTTCACCTCGGGCCAACTCATAGCCCTGGAGACATCGTAGTTTGGTTACCTACTAAAAAGTTAGTGATTAGCGGTGATGTGGCGTTCCATCAAAGAATGTTACCGATATTCGAATATACGGATACAGACGGGTGGATTGATACCTGGTCAGCCTTTCTCGCGCTTGGAGCAGATATAGTGATTCCTGGACACGGCGGACCCACGGATTATGATAAAGTCACTAAATACACGCGAGATTATTTGCAATACATGCGCGATGAAGTAGGGGAAATAATAGATAATGGCGGAGAGCTGCAGGATGCTTATGGCATTGATCAAACAAAGTACTCATATTTAGATACGTACTTCGAATTGGCGAGACAGAATTCTGGGCGTATCTTCAGAGAGATGGAGTTCGAGTGACTTGGCATGTTTTAGGTGGAGTGATATTTTGATGACAGCAAGTGATGGATACTAAACTTTCCCGTCGAACACTCATTAAGTCTATCGGGTTGGCCGCGACTGGAAGCCTATCCGGCTCGATTTATTCTTTGATGGCCTCAGAGCCGCAAGACATTTTGAATGATGATATTTATGATTTCCCTATGGCGGGACAAGTGCGGTTGTTGCACACGACTGACATTCATGCGCAGCTCAATCCAATTTATTTTAGAGAGCCTAATGTTAATCTTGGAACTAGTAACTCAAGTAACTCGCTGCCTCATATAGTCGGCACCTCTCTTATTGATAAATTGTCTATCCAACCAGGTACGTTGGAAGCCTATGCATATACGTGTCATGAATTTCAGGAAAATGCCCGTAGATTCGGGAAAATGGGTGGTCTTTCCAATATAAAAACCCTTTTTGATAGGTTCCGGTCTCAGGCAGGTGGAGCGGCGAATACCCTAACACTCGACGGAGGTGATCTGTGGCAAGGTTCCGCGACATCGCTTTGGACGCGTGGACAAGATATGGTGGAGGCATCTAATATTTTAGGCATACAGTTGATGACTGGTCACTGGGAATTCACATACAGCGAAGAGGAGGTTTTGTCGAATTTGAATTTATTCGCAGGCGAGTTTTTGAGTCAAAATTTGCGGATTAAGGAAGATAGCTTATTTGAAGATGATTATTATGATTTGGTGCGTCGGCAAAACGGGATAGGTCTTTTTGACGAAGATTTCGGGTATCCATTTAAACCATTTTCCATTAAGGAAATTGCTGGAGAGAAAATAGCTGTGATCGGCCAAGCCTTTCCAAGAACTGCAAATGCGAATCCTCCTGGTTTTTTCCCCGATTGGTCATTTGGCATTAGAGAAGATGACCTAAATACATTAGTCCAAAACATTAAAATACAACACGAGCCTGCTGGAATAATTCTACTGTCGCATAACGGGATGGACGTTGATCTTAAGTTGGCCAGCCGTGTTCCAGACATTGACGCTATTTTAGGAGGACATACCCATGACGGCATTCCCCTTCCGGTGGAGGTTAAAAGCCCTAATGACAAAACGTGTCTAGTAACCAACGCGGGTTCGAATGGAAAATTTATAGGAGTTATGGACTTAGATATTAAAAACAACAAAGTGGCTGGCATTAAGTATCAAATGGCACCAGTGTTTGACAGATTAATAGTGTCCGATCCCGCTGTAGATAAGTTTATCGAAGGATTAAACAATCGAGTCTACGATCGACAGATTGTTGAAAGTCGTTCATCCACTTACTTTTACAATCAAAACAGGATCGGGAGGTCGTTTGACTCGATATTAAATGAAAAATTAGCTAAGACTTCTGACTTACTGTATCGACGAGGGAATTTTATGGGGTCTTGGGATCAATTAATTTGCAACGCACTTGAGTATGAATATGCCAGTGACGTATCCCTATCCCCAGGTTTTCGTTGGGGCACGACCTTATTAGCGGGCGAGTGGATCACAATGCGCGATGTAATGAACCAGTGTGCCACAACTTACGGTGAGACTTACAAACAAAAAATGAAAGGCAGAGAAATAATTCAAGTCTTGGAGCAAGTGGCCGACAATTTATTTGAGTCTGATCCGTATCTGCAGTCGGGAGGTGACATGGTTCGGGTAGGTGGTCTTTCTTATACTATTTCGCCTAAGAATAAACTTGGAAATAGGATAAATGATGTGAAATTCCTTAAAACGGCTCAATCTCTTCTACCAGATGAGAGTTATGATGTGAGTGGTTGGGCGGTAGTTGGAGATTTTCCTTCCGGAAGACTTATTTGGGATATCGTGCGGGAATATATAATACAGACTAAAAATAGCGATGATGTATTTTCAGTGGGTAATATAAATCACCCAACTATTAGCGGAATGCGGGGAAATTTCGGCATTTATCAGTATCAAGGAAGACAAATTTAAAAGCAGGTACGTTAACCTCGTTAGGCAGTATCAAAATGCTTTAGAGCCTTTTTAGCAACGTCTTCACCCCACTCCTGAACAAAATGGCCCACATCACTATAGACCACAGGATCCGGACAGTTTTTTATGGTGCTCCTCAGGTTGTCCATGATTGACTGACCGAAAAATGGGTCAAGTGATCCAACAGCCATAAAAGATTGTCCACTTATTTAGCACGCGTAGGCGTAAAATAAAAATAAGAAGGTTTAGACTAACCGCAAGCCCCAGTAATATCAAATAGGCATGCAAATTGAAAAAAAGTTAACAGGATTTTTGCTAACATAGAATCTACATGAATCCGAACGGTCGATTTATTCTATCGAAAGTGTATTCTTATCGGTCTAATTGTGAAGAAGTCGCTAAAAAAATTAAATTGGTTATTAGGGGAGAAAATTTATGTCTATTAGACATTATGATTGGTCTGCATATCATGCAAATATTCGACCGCATAAAGTCGCTATCAAAGATTTAAGTGCTAAAAAAGAACTCACTTATTTAGATTTAGATCGCAGGGCGAATAGGCTAGCAGCTTGGTTACAAGGACAGGGAGTAGCAAAAGGTGATCGTGTAGCAATATTGTCTCAAAACTGCCCAGAATTTTTTGAGCTTGAATTTGCTTGTGCGAAAATTGGAGCGGTCGAACTCCCGCTTAATTGGCGGTTAACTAAACCTGAGCTTGAATATATTTTATGTGACAGCCAACCTTCTGTTCTAATTTATGATGAGACGTTTTCTGAAATATCTACAGCGCTACTACTTGACTGCGATATAAAATCGTCGCTTGAAATCAATCAAAACGATATCAGTAATCAATATGAAATCGCTCTGAGTGGTTCGCACGATGCGCCTACGGTTGTTGAGTGTTATCAAGAAGATTTGATAATGATTATGTATACCTCGGGAACTACTGGTCACCCTAAAGGCGCTATGATTACTCATCAAATGCAATTGTATAATGCGATCAACTTAGCAGCTCCGGCATTGGTGACGACCGAAACTGTTCAGCTGGTTGTACTCCCTCTATTTCACACTGGTGGTATGAACTGCTACGCCAATCCAGTTTTGCATGCCGGAGGTCAAATCATTCTGATTAGGGAATTTGAACCTGGGTTAGCTCTATCAATAATTGGTGACCCTGATTACCAAGTCAGTCATTTTTTCGGCGTACCAGCGCCTTATCAATTCATGATGAACCATCCACGCTTTTCGAGCACAGATCTGTCGAATTTGAAAATAGCAGGGATAGGAGGAGCACCATGTGCCGAGTCAATTTTGCGCACTTGGGCGGATCGTGGTGTTGCCATGGTTCAAGGATGGGGAATGACTGAAACGAGTCCAGGTGGTATCGGTCTCGATCCAGGGGATGCTGAGAGAAAACTCGGATCTGCGGGTAAGCCGTTATTGCACACAGAAGTGAAAGTAGTTGACGATCGAGGAAAAGAGCTGCCTTGGGGTGAGGTCGGAGAGTTGTATATCAAAGGCCCGAACATCACCCCGGGCTATTGGAATAATCCTAAAGCAACTGCAGACTCATTTGACGACGGCTGGCTTAAAACCGGGGATGCCGCTCGTTTTGACGATGAGGGGTTTATTTATATTGTCGATCGTTGGAAAGACATGTACATATCAGGCGGTGAGAACGTGTATCCGGCTGAAGTAGAAAATGTGATATATCAGATCCCTGAAGTTGCCGAGGTTGCTATAATTGGAGTACCAGACGAGCGTTGGGGTGAAACGGGGAAAGCGTTTCTGGTGGTAAAGTCTGGCACTGAGCTTGACGAGGGCCGTGTCATTTCTCATTGCCTTGAAAATTTAGCAAAGTTCAAAGTACCGCAATCGGTGGAGTTTATTGATGCTTTACCTAGAAATGCTACGGGCAAGGTACTAAAAAGGTCGCTTAGCTAATCAGTTGATAAAATGGGCTTAGGTAAGGAGCGGGGGAGTGCTTGATAAAGATCTTAATTGGTTAATTTCTCGTGAAGCCATTGGTGATTTGCCGGTGCGTTACTGTGATTGTGTGTGGCGAGATGATATAGATAGTTTAGTGGATTTATTTGCGTCATCCGGGTCATTCGTTGCTGTTTTCGATGGGATTGAAACTGTGGTGAGTGGGCGAAAAGCACTCATGGAATTTTATGAGGCTGCAGTCGGATTTATGCCGCGACCTTATATTCACAATCATGTAGTAGAAATTGTTTCCGCAGAATTTGCGACGGGTCGGTGTTACCTCGACCTTCGGAGTGGTCGGCATAATATGGATTGGCTTGGCGCTGGTTTCTATGAGGATGAGTATGTGAAGATAGACTCCGAATGGAAGTTTAAATTGCGTAAATTCACTGCGTTGAGGATGGAGGAATTGCCCGACGGGATTAATTTGTCACAATAGAAAAATGCATTAGAAATTAAATTCAACATTAAGGCTTGTTATGTCTCTCACATCAAATATTTACTCGCATCCATCGGCCCGATATTACGCCCTGGGCCTGTTGACCGTAGTGTACACTTTTAACTTTGTCGACCGTCAGTTATTGGCGATTCTGCAGGAGTCAATTAAGGCGGATCTTCTATTATCGGACTCTCAGCTTGGGTTGCTTACTGGTTTTGCTTTCGCTGTCTTTTATGTTCTAGCTGGTATCCCTATCGCGCGCTGGGCGGATAAATCAAATCGAAAAAATATAGTAGCGCTGGCCATTGGGTGTTGGAGCTTCATGACTGCTATCAGCGGGTTGGTTCAAAATTATACTCAGTTACTATTGGCCCGAATAGGTGTCGGAGTGGGCGAGGCCGGCGGCAGCCCACCCGCTCATTCGATTATTTCTGATATTTTCCCCCCAGAGAATAGGGCAAGCGCACTGGCATTTTATTGTACAGGTATAAATATAGGCGTGCTTTTGGGCTTCTTATTTGGCGGTTGGTTGAATGAAGTGTTTAGTTGGAGAGTCGCATTTTTTGTAGTCGGTGCACCTGGCATACTTATAGCACTAATCGTAGGGTTTACGTTGCGCGAACCTATTCGCGGTTTTTCTGAAAATAAATCTGTTAACGAGGCATCGGAGTCGACCTATGGGATAGTATTTGGGACATTATGGAGTTGTAGATCTTTCAGACATATCGCCGCTGGTGCGGCACTTAATGCATTTGCGACATATTCGACTAGCAGTTGGATTGCTTCATTTATGATCAGAAGTCATGGTTTAAGCACTGGAGAGATTGGCACTTGGCTCGCAGCTATCTTGGGCTTGGGGGGCGCGTTTGGTGTTTTTTTTGGCAGCTATATTGCAGAACGACTTGCATTGAAAGATATCCGTTGGTACGTGTGGTTGCCTAGTTTGGCAGGTTTTATCTGCCTTCCTTTCTTAGTAGCAACATATTTAGTGAATGATCCGTATCATTCGTTTTTTCTACAAATTGTTCCAGGTATTCTTTTTAATGTTTACTTAGGGAATGCTCTGGCCATGACTCACGGCTTGGTTGGATTAAGAATGCGTGCGTTATCCTCTGCGGTTCTATTTTTTATACTTAATATTATTGGTCTCGGTTTAGGGCCATGGCTTGTCGGGATTTTGAGTGATACTCTGGCGCCAAGCTTTGGAACCGAATCCCTCCGATACGCGATGGTATTTTTGATTCCGTCTGCGATGTGCTGGTCTGCGTTACATTTCTATTTTGGCGGCAGAACTCTCGCGAATGACCTCGCGAATGCTCCCGATTAATAGGGACAGGTGTCGACATAGGTTGATAATATGTTTGTCTCAAATGGGAGTGCGGGTTACAGGAGGAGTAGATTCGCTTAGCTCTTTAGTGACAATGTCGTCTGGCAAATCAAATGCCGCCGCAAAATTCGGGTCCATTTCGGAGTATTCCGGCATGCCGTTATTGCTCGGTGGCTGGTTAATAAATGCTACGCTTGAATCCCTCGTGTAGGGCGCTGGTTGTTTATACCGCGCAAGCTCACTCTCGGAGATGTCATTTAATGCGACTACCTCAGGATCTATCCAAGCCTCTCCGTCTATACTGGTCGGCGATGTTGATATTTCAAGTGCGAGATTTTCAGGTCCCGCAAAATAGATAGACTGACAAAATCCGTGATTAAGTGGCCCGAGAACACGGACCCCGCGCGATCGGATTCTATCTCTCATCGTTAGTAATTCGGACTCAGTGTTCACACTGAAAGCTATGTGCTGCATTACTCCTGGCGCACAGGGCTTCACCGGATTTCCTGCGTGAGAAACTCCTTTTTTTACTGGTATATCTTTCACTATTGGTGCGAAAACGAAAGCTACCGAAGAGTTGTCATTAAGCTCCATAAATGCATGAAAATAACCATCGACGTTGTGCATCCAATATAGCGCTTTTAACTTAAGTCCCAAAACATCTGAGAAAAATTCTATTTGCTCTTTCACGTTCGCCGTCATGAATGCTACATGATGAACACCATTTACAAGCCCCATTATTTTTCCTCCCAAATATACTTTTATGTACTGTGTCTAAGTTGGTTGCAAACAAAAAGGCTAGAGAACTAAGTAAACATGTCAGCCACTATGTTGTCGTACCAGCTATAAGCATATTGAACTTCCCTTTGGAGTGTATCTGCACTCGCATCAATAGCTGTTAAACCACCAGACATACTTTTTATTTCAGACTGATCCTCTGACAACCGGTATACAGCCGCGATAGAAATGCCATAGTCGGGCGCCACTAGACTGTAGCACGTGTTCACATAGGAAGGCTCTGGCATTTCAGTTTCGTTAAGTGATGCTAGGACTGCGGCCGCACACACCTTAGCTTGGGAGTTCGCTGCGTAGGCCGATTTAGGCATGCCATTTGCCATACTAGCGTCGCCAATGATATGTATCCCTTTGTGTATCTTAGACTCAAATGTACCGAGGTGTACTGGGCACCAGCCGGAGCTGTCGGACAAGCCAGACAATAATGCTATGTCCCCCGCTTGTTGCGGAGGGATTATATTGGCGACATCTGGATTAAAGTCGTCAAAGTCAGTGGATACGACCATTTTAGCTGAGTCAACTGATGTCACCCCTCCACCAGTTTCGGTGCCGGGTATCCAATCTATCATTCCTTTGTAGCGCGCTTCCCAACCTTGCATGAATAGCGCTTGCTTAGAAAATTTATCATTAGAGTCTATCACTAGAATTTTTGATCTAGGCTTATACCGTTTTAAATAATGTGCAATTTGGCAGACCCTTTCATAGGGCCCAGGAGGGCACCGAAATGGATTTGCTGGCGGTGCTAAGATAACTAAACCACCATCATCCATTGCTAGTAACTGTTTACGTAGAAGACTTGTTTGCGCACCAGCTTTCCATGCGTGGGGCATGACTTCAGCTGCGACACTATCGTATCCGTCAATGTCATCCATCTTAAAGGAGATCCCTGGGGATACTATTAAGCGGTCATATTCGAACCTATCTCCTGAAGTTGTTAAGACGGTATTCCTATCAATGTCAATTGCTGAAGCTGTGTCGTGCACAACATTCACCCCGCGGTTCTTTAAACCATCATAACCATGGTTAAGGCTTTCAATTTTGCGACCACCTCCAATAACCTCATTACTCATAAAGCAAGTATTATAGGTTTTATTGCTTTCTATAAGCGTAACTTCAATTAAAGGATCAGATTTTTTTAAATACTTCGCCGCAATTGTTCCACCTGCGCCGCCCCCTATGACTACAACCTTTCGAACCGCACCTAGCACGATAGTAGGCATACTGATAGCAGACGCACTTGCGATTAACGAGGCGCTACCAAATTTTATGAAATGTCTTCGTCGGAGATTACGCATTATTAAGTTTGTCCAGACATGTTTTAAGGCCTCACGCTTGCGTAGTAATTTGCTAGCAAATCTAAACTTTCGATACCAGAGACTTTCACCATTTTCTTGAGCTTGATTTTCATTTTCTTAGGCATTTCTCTCGAACCATCTAGATAATCAGCCATTGTCCAGAGGAAGTAAGGCCGCCACTGACCCGCCAATACTCCCGTATCTCCTTCGGATGATGTTCCTCTATCCTCGTGACAGTTCGCGCAATATTTTTCATGTAATTTTTCGCCACTCTTTGCCTTTATCAAGTTAACTTCTTGCTGGCTAACGAATAACTCTTGCTCGCTAAAGTGATCTGCTATGATTTTTATTTCATCGTCGGAGTAACCTTTCGCTATTCGAGCCATGATAGTTGAGTTTCGGGCGAATGCCTCGACGTCTTCTAGATCTTGATCAGATTCGATAGCTGCATTGAGCTGAACATTTTCTCCGTATTTAAACGCCAGCATTGCACCCAAGAGGTAGTTGCGAGTCATACCTCCTAGGTTTGGGATCGCTGGGCCTAAACTATTTCCGTTTTCGCCGTGACATGTTACGCAAGTATCAGTTAGCATTTCGCTTTGGCTACTCGCGTTCAGAGTAAATAATGCGAAGGAAAGGCTACTAAAAAGTATGAGATGCACCAATAAGCGCATACGTGTTTGTCCCCTAGCCAATTGCTTGTGTTGTGAAATTTTCCTTCATTTCAGTTTTTAGTTTAGTTTAGTTTAACTTCATTTTTAAGTCATCCATCTCGCGCAGTTAATACCAAATATTCTTAGGTATCTGGATTTTCGGGCTCTGCGTGAGCGATTCCTTTATGACAGTCAATACATGTTTTGCCTTGTTCTTGCGCTTTTAAGTGCTTTTTACGCGAGAATTTAGCTTGCTCTGAAGTATCCATAAACTCGAATGCGTGGCATGAGCGACATTCTCTAGAGTCGGTCGCTCTCATTTTTTTCCATACCCGGTTGGCCATAGTCCAGCGATGGGCCTCGAATTTTTCTTTAGTATTGATTACGCCTGTCATTTCGCCCCAAACATCTTTAGCAGCGATGATTTTTGCGTGCAGCTTTGGCCCCAAGGAGTGTGGGACATGACAGTCAGCGCATTCTGCTCTTACACCTGATGCATTTTTATAGTGATATGATTCTTTCCATTCCTGAGTTACCCATTGCATGGAGTGGCACGAGGTGCAGAACTCTGTAGTATTTGTTTTTTCGGTAACAGTAGAGAAGGCCACCGCGATGATAACACCTAGTCCCGTTGCTAGAAGAAAAGCTATTATATATCTCCGCCGAAAGAACGTTTCCCCTTTAGTCACGATAGGTTTTTTCCTGTGTTGAGATAGTACGAGTTATCATCAATGCTGATGCTCTTCGAGAAAGTGTATTTAAGACTTGTACTTGTAACATTTTAGACGAGCTGAGCCAAGCAAACACTATAGGTTGCGAATATTGACGCAGTTACTTAGTAAGAAAAAAGATGGTGGGCCCGGTAGGACTCGAACCTACGACCAAGGGATTATCAGTCCCCTGCTCTAAAACTCTCTTCTTAACTAAAATCATTAACTTACATTTAGTCATTAAGCATCGCTAAGTGAATTGTAGGTCATATGTAGGTCAGAGTTAAACAATTTAATGTCTATTTACTATACTAATCTGAAAACTTTTCCCTTCAGGTCCTCGCTTTATTTCCCGAAGGGGGCGGGGGCCCGATATTCGGTAACGGTATATATAATCACCCACTCTTATACTTGAGAGGCGGACCTAGTCGTACTTAAGCTCTTCTAACCAAGAAGGGTTTTCTGCAATGTCTTTACATGTAGCTTGAACTGCGTTGCGCATAGCGCCCACTGACATGCCGACCTCTTTTTAGTGAGACCGGCTGGGTAGTTAATGCTAGACCGAGGCCAACGAAAATTGGATGGACCACATGGTTTCTAATCCCGACCTGCTGAGTCAGAGCCTGTGTCTAAATTGCTTATTTTTAGTCTACTGGCCTGCATTTTACCCGTGACCAAACATGCCAAAAAATTTAGCAATAGTCAGTATTTTAGACCATGATACTAGTTACTCCACTGCAACTCCCTCTCGTTGGATAGCTATCCATACTTTTGTATTTTTTCCGACGCGGGCTGGAACTACTCTCCAATACATAATAAAAGGTGTTCCATTCTTTTTATAGTTGATAGCTTTCCCCTCAAATTTCTTGCCTTGTATAAGTGCTTCCCTGAGACGACCTACGACTTTTTTGTCGGTTGCCGAACCCTGTAGAATTCGCGGAGTTTTACCGATCACTTCGGCTTGGGTGTAGCCTGTCAATTTGCTGAATGACTTATTCGCGTAGATGATTTTTCCAGCTTAGTTGCATCCGTGACAAGAACAGAATCAAAGCTATTATCGGCAAGAGCTTGAAGTACGCTCAGACTAACATCAGCATCCTGTAATGTTTTTTCCAACGATTTATTCATTAAATGATTACTCCCCTAAATTTCTCGGTTTGAATGATTAGAAACACTCTCAGTAGAGTCTGTGATTTAAGATTTAAATATATTAAACCATCTAAATACTGTACGAATTAGAAAGGCCTCGGGATCAACCTTTATCTAATAAGCACGCGTTGTAGATTCTTTCATATTTCTCTCCTACCCCCAAATATTCGCCATTTTCCCAGAGACCTGTCTATTGAAGTTCCCTTCTGCAAAGAAGGTCTTGGTTCCTGAAGGACTAATCCGTATACCGAATCCTTTTAGTTCGGTATCTCTCAGCAGTAATTCTCTACCCTCTGAAAGGTGAATAGTTTCTATAACTTTCTTGGTAATCAGTTTGTGCATCTCGCGTTCCTCATAAGATTAAGTAACGCGATACGTGATGAAAAAATGTAGGCCATATGTAGGTCAGAAGTGAGGGCATGTGGCTCATTTCGGCCTAACGCAGTGGACGAAACCCGTTGGTAGAGCTTCTAAGTTATTGATTGGAAGAAAGATGGTGGGCCCGGTAGGACTCGAACCTACGACCAAGGGATTATGAGTCCCCTGCTCTAACCAACTGAGCTACAGGCCCTAATGAAGTTTTATTTTTTTAATTACTGATCTAAGAATGTCCGAAGTCTCTCCGAGCGGGAAGGGTGTCTCAGCTTACGAAGTGCTTTAGCCTCGATTTGTCTAATTCGCTCCCTCGTAACATCAAACTGTTTCCCGACCTCTTCTAGCGTATGGTCGGTATTCATATCTATACCAAACCGCATTCTCAAAACTTTAGCTTCTCGCGGAGTAAGGCCCTCCAAGACCTCCCTGGTATTTCTACATAATCCTTGAAAGGTTGCAGAATCGACTGGCGCGTCCATATTTTGGTCTTCAATGAAGTCACCTAAGTGCGAGTCTTCGTCGTCCCCAATTGGGGTTTCCATCGATATCGGTTCTTTAGCAATTTTAAGCACTTTGCGCACTTTGTCCTCTGGCATCTCCATCCTCTCGGCTAACTCTTCAGGGGTAGGCTCTCTGCCTTGTTCCTGCAATATTTGTCGCGAAATTCTATTCAGTTTATTTATAGTTTCTATCATGTGGACCGGTATTCGAATAGTGCGAGCCTGATCTGCAATTGAACGAGTGATTGCTTGCCGGATCCACCAAGTTGCGTAAGTCGAGAATTTATAGCCACGGCGATATTCAAATTTATCTACTGCTTTCATTAACCCGATATTACCCTCCTGGATAAGGTCTAAGAACAGCAGGCCTCTATTAGTATATTTTTTGGCAATTGAGATGACTAATCTAAGATTAGCTTCTACCATTTCTTTTTTTGCACGGCGGGCTTTAGCTTCCCCAGTAGACATCTGACGATTTAAAGCTTCCATTTCTGCTACAGTTAGGGCGTTTTCCTCCTCTAACTCGGCCAAGATTTTTTGGTAATCAATAATTATAGATTTATTCTTTTTAATAATAGGAGCAAAAGGTTTTTTCTGCTTACTAACACTATCCACCCATTTAAGATTAGTTTCATTGTCTTTAAAACTAGCCAGGAAATCCTTTCGGGCCATTTTGGCTTGCTTTACACAAATATCAAAAATTGATTGTTTGGCCTTTCGAACATCTTTAATCACGCCCGTCACGATTTCTGCCAAGACCTCGAAAAGTTTTGGATTTAATTTAAATTCTACGAATTTTTCTTGCATTTCTTCTCGTAACGCTACACTAGTGACATGCTCCCGTCCCTTATTTTTCGATGATTTTACGGCTTTTTTGCATAACTTCGCGTAAGCGGAAAATCGATTCGCAACATCTTCTAGGTCTAGCGTTGCTTTACCTTCGTCATCATCATCGTCATCATTTTTATCTTCCGTTTCGTCGTTCTCAGTGGGCTTATTAAGAGATTGAATTTCCGCGTCATAGTCCATGAAACCAGACATTATGTCGGTTATTTTGCATTCTTCAATTTTATATTGTTCGTAGTACCCGAGGAAAACTTCGTTCACCTCCGGAAAATCAGCCAGGGCAAATAGCGCCTGTTTTAGACCATTTTCAATGCGTTTGGCAATTTTTATTTCGCCCTCTCTGGTAAGTAGATCAACTGTGCCCATTTCTCGCATGTACATCCGCACTGGGTCAGTTGTTCGGCCGAATTCATTATCGACTGATGCGAGTGCCGCAGCCGCTTCTTCTGCTGCTTCCTCGTCTACTGTAGTACCGCCATTTAGTAGTAGCTCATCAGTGTCGGGTGCTACTTCATGCACAGTAATACCCATATCATTTATCATATTGACTATGTCTTCGATTTGCTCAGGATCAACTATGTCACTAGGTAAGTGGTCATTGACCTCGTGATAGGTCAGGAACCCCTGCTCCTTTCCTTTGGCTATAAGCGTTTTTAATTGCGACTGGGGACTAGCTTTTTCTTGTAATTCCATATGCTTTCTTGCGTCTCTCAAATGAAAAAATATGTGTTTAAGGAAAGACTTACTGTTAGGCCTTGTTGTAGCTTCTAGGTTTAAAACTAAGCGCTTAACAACCCATTGCACCTGATCCTTCATTATATCGTGCAAATTAGAGCGCGACTAGTCCCCACAGTTAAAGATCTAAATTTATTCGTGTTTTATTTTTTATAGCCGCGTAGAAGCTGCTTTTGCTCCTCTGTAAGGTCACCTAAAGACAGGTTCTTAATTGATAGAATTTGTTGTTCGACACCTTTTGACTGCAGTTTTTTAAAGACTTCTTCCAGCTCTATAGCTGATTGTGCTTCTTCAAGATAGTTACTGATGGTGGCTATTTCTAATAGAATCTGCTCCGCAGCGGTACCGCGAAATCGTTCAATGAGACTTCCTGTGGTCAGATTTTCACTCGTACATTTTTTCCATACATCAAATAAGATGTTGCAGTCGGATAAGTTATCACGGATAAAACCCATTTCTGCTTCAGGTATTTGGTTAGCCAACGAAGGTGAAGCTAGAATTAAACCGATAGCCTGTTCCTGAAGAGAGCGACTGGTGTAGCTCCTAATTGTGTTAATACGCTTCCGTTGATTGACACTCGGGATAAGTCCAATTTCCTGTCGCACTAAATTTTCGTCGAATTTTGTTGCGTCTGAAATTTTACGCGCCGCGACAGCCTTCAGGGTAGTATCAGATATTTTTTCCATAAAGGGCTTGATAGTCGTCAGTAAATTGGCTTTCCCTTCACCCGAGCTTAAGTCGAATTTTTGCTTTAAAGAGTCTAGGAGGTAGTCAATAAGGCTATAAACTTTGGACGCGGCGAAAAAGCGATCGCTTCCAAATTCTCTGACCGCGCTGTCGGGGTCGTGACCTTCAGGTAAAAAGCAAAATTCGACCTGCCGATTTCCTTGTATTTTGGGGAGCGATAGTTCTAATCCTTTCCACGCGGCCCGCTTTCCTGCCTTATCACCATCAAAGCAGAAAACTATTTTAGACACATGCCGGAACAGTTTATCTAAGTGTGCAGATGTGACAGCGGTTCCCAAGGTTGCCACAGAATTCCTAATTCCAAATTGATACAAAGAGATTACGTCCATATAGCCTTCCACTACTATGAGACTTTCCAATTGACCAGAGGCAACTGCTTGCTTTAGACCGTAGAGCTCGGTGCCTTTATGGAACACTTCAGTTTCTGGAGAATTTAAATACTTTGGTTCGCTTTTATCCAGAACCCTACCACCGAAGCCTAAAACTCGCCCTCTTTTATCTTGTATCGGGAATATGATTCGGTCTCTAAAGCGATCATAATAGCCAGATGTCTGCTTTTTAATAGCTAGGCCGCCCCTAGCGAGTTTTTCTTCTGGTATACCATGTTTAGCAAGATTATCTATTAGATTTCGCCAACCTTCGGGGGCATAGCCGATTCCAAAGACTTTCGCAGTCTCGCCAGAGATACCTCTATTTTTGAGATAGTTGATAGCTTTCTCTTTGGAAGCGGCTGTTCGTAATTGCTTTTTATAAAATGTTTCAGCCTCTCCTAGGACCTCAAAAACTTCTTTGGAGTTCACTAAGTTTTTATCAGTTGTATCTCTTGGGACCTGAACGCCAGCTAGATCGGCAAGTTCTTCGACAGCTTCAAGGAATTCGAGATTTCGATAAGCCATCAAAAACCCTATCGCAGTTCCATGAACACCACAGCCGAAGCAGTGATAAAATTGTTTTTCTTGGCTTACTGTAAAGCTCGGAGTTTTTTCACCGTGGAAAGGGCATAGTGCCTGAAATTCCTTGCCTGCCTTACGCAGAGGCAAGTAAGTCTCTATCAACTCTACAATGTCTATTCTGGCGACTAAATCATCAATAAATTGTTCGGGTATACGTCCTACCATAGCTCATTGTAGACAGCATAGTGACAATCGGAAAGACAAACTTACTAGTTCGAAGAAAGTAGGGTCTTAACTAAGCTACTTACTTTACTCATATCTGCTTTACCCTGTAGCTCGGTATTAAGTGCGCCCATTACTTTGCCCATATCACGCATGCTCGATGCATCACAATCTTCCATCACCGATATCACTCGGACCTTGATTTCTTCGGTAGATAATTGCTCCGGCAGATACGCCATTAGCAGGTCGATCTCAAATTGCTCTTGATCAACAAGATCCTGTCTATTTCCCGCCCCGTACTGCGTGATAGACTCTCTTCGTTGTTTCACCATTTTCGTCAGTATCTGGTTCGCCGTTTCATCAGAGACTTCAGTACGATTATCTACCTCATACTGTTTGAATGCGGCCGATACAAGTCGAAGCGCCGCCAACGAACTTTTTTCTCCGGCTCGCATCGCGGTCTTTATATCTTCCAATAATTTGTCTTTTATCACTTTTGACTAAGTCCGACCTCGTTCGAGGACTTTTTCAGACGCAGACGATCTGCTAGTACATCCGTTTACGGTGAATTATTTGACGGGATGCTTTTTTTTGCCACCGCTTGACTGCGGCGGCGGCTTTACGTTTTCTCACCTGAGTTGGTTTTTCATAAAACTCTCTTCTGTGGACTTCGGCGAGAACACCTTCTTTCTCGCACGCGCGCTTAAAGCGCCTCATCGCGATATCGAATGGCTCATTTTCTCTGACACGGATGTTTGGCATGCTTTTTATATTTCCTACTGCGTTGATTATTTTTACTAAAGCTGGCGAAATATAACTATAATTTGTTCGTAAGTCACGCTTTTAGATACTTTAGGTGCTAAATATAATGAAAATTTTGGGTATTGAAACTTCCTGTGACGAGACAGGGGTGGCTATTTATGATAGCGAACGCGGACTTTTAGCCGATATTTTATTTAGTCAGGTGAGGACTCATGCCAAGTACGGTGGAGTGGTTCCTGAGTTAGCATCTAGGGACCATATTCGGAAAGTAGGTTCACTCATGGAGGATGCTTTAGAGAAAGCGGATTTAGATGTAAAGGCTTTGGACGGCATTGCCTATACGGCTGGTCCGGGTTTGGCTGGAGCGCTTTTGGTTGGTGCGGGCTTTGCGCGGTCGCTGGCGTGGGCGCTAGATGTTCCGTCTCTCGCGATAAATCACATGGAAGGACACCTGTTGGCTCCAATGCTAGATGGCAGAGAAGGTCTAGAAATGCCATTTTTAGCTCTATTAGTATCTGGTGGGCACACACTATTAGTACATGCGCGCAGCCTGGGTGAGTATGAGATTTTAGGAGAGTCTCTCGATGATGCGGTGGGAGAGGCCTTCGACAAAGTTTCGAAAATGCTTGGATTAGGTTATCCAGGAGGCCCTATTGTTGAGGCTTTAGCGAAAGAGGGCGACGCAGCAGCATTTACATTTCCTAGACCGATGATTAATCGGCCGGGCTTAGACTTCAGTTTTAGTGGTCTCAAAACTCATGTAATGACTACTATCACCAATCTTGAAGATATAGAATTAAATCGTGCCAACATATGTCGCGCTTTTAGTGATTCTGTAGTCGATGTCCTTTCCGTAAAATGTCGTCGTGCAATAGAGCAAACGGGGGTGCGCAAATTAGTGGTTGCTGGAGGCGTGAGTGCGAATAAGGCAATTAAACTAGGCTTAGAAAGTGTCTGTCAGGATCTGGCAAGTGAAGTTTTTTTTCCTTCCATGCAGTTCACGACAGATAATGGGGCTATGATTGCCTTTGCTGGTTATTGCCGTATGGTAATGGGGGAGTCAGACACTCTCGAAGATCAGGTTAGAGCTCGATGGCCGCTATCAGAGATGAGTCCTCCGATGTCATGATTAGGGTAGCTTATAGATCGGCCTTCTGACCTATTTTTTTCTCATCACCCTTCACCAGATTTAATATATTTTTTTTGTGATGGACAAATATAATTAGTGAGCAGCAAGTCAGCACAATCAGCATTGTAGTAGGAACTTCTATGATATAGGCGGCCATAGGCGTTACCGTTATTGCTAGGAGTGCAGATAATGAGGAATAGCGGGTAAAAAATGCAGTTGCTAACCATGTAAGGACAAAGCAACATGCCAGCAACCAATTCAAGGCGACTAAGATACCAATAAACGTAGCGATCCCTTTACCGCCCTTGTAATGATAGAAGACTGGATAAATGTGCCCTAGAAGCGAGCACAGTCCAATTACAGAAAGTATCCCAGCCGCAAAACCAAGCTTATATCCTATGGCTATGGGAACTATTCCTTTTGTGACATCGCCAATTAGGGTCAGAGCAGCTGCTGTTTTCCCGGCATAACGCAGAATATTGGTAGTTCCAGGATTGCCAGACCCTATTTCCCTTGGATCAGCGACTTTGAATAATTTGCTCACGACAATGGCGCTTGAAATTGAACCCAGTAGGTAAGCGAAAATGTTGGCTGAAAGGATTATTATCATAATGCAAATATTAACCTAATTTGAACAATCGCACCCAAGAGACTTTGAAGTTTGATACTATCCTACTTTTGCGAACTTCAAGAGACTTATGGACATAATATATCTTCGTGACTTACAAGTGGATGTTCTAATTGGGGTATGGGAATGGGAGCGTCATATAAGGCAAAACTTGATCCTGAACTTAGAGCTAGGCGCTGACATTACCGACGCTGCTGAATCTGATGACCTTTCCGACACAGTTGATTACAAAGCGGTCAGCGATCGCGTAATTGAATATGCTAAGTCTACCGAATTCCAGTTGGTTGAAAGTCTCGCCGAGAAAATTTCCGAGATCATATTAAGCGAGTTCAGTGTGAGGTGGGTGAAGTTGACTATCGGGAAACGAGGTGTTTTATCAGAGGTCTTTGAGGTCGGTATAGTGATTGAGCGTGGCGAAAAATTCTGAATAATCGCGAGAAAAAAGCATGTATTTTAGTTGGGACAAATGTCTCACGTGCTGAAAACATTAAAGCCTGTATGCAGAAGTTGAATCGGGAATTTACTGGTATTAGTCGATCAGTTCTATATGAAAGTCATGATTTGTCTGACGGTAAGGAGCTAAAGTATTGGAATTTTGCGGTTAGTTTCCACTGTTCGCTATCTTACTCAAACTTAATAGCGAAGCTAAAATATATCGAAAGGTGTTGTGGTAGGCATCAATCAGGTTCTTTATCGCACGAGATCCCTATCGATTTGGATTTGGTGTTTTTATTAGCGGACAGTTCGTTAGATTCGGAAGTTGAATACTCTTTGGATTATAGTTTCATCTTAAGAACGAGTTATTTCATTGGGCCGCTGGCTAACCTACACCCTTCTTGGATCCATCCTGATGCTCAGGTCGACCTGTCGATGACATTGAAAAATATAAAGAAATTATCACCTCGATTGGAGGAAATCTCAGATGTGTTTTAGTGATCTGGTGCGTCAGCTAACCTGTCGTCTATATTTTTCAAAGAGGCACTATCTTTTAGTGGCGATAGCGATGATGACAGTAAGTTGTTCTAGTGTGCATTATGTGGGGGGCTTACTCGAGGAAGAATTCGTGGCACATTCACCATCTTTTAAGGTTTTGGGCCAAAATAAAACCGATAAGAAATTAGTTGAATTTGAGAAAACAGTTTCAAGTTATGCGAAAAATTTGAAATATGGATACTTTCGAGAGGCCTATGGATGGGTGAAGCACCGCGATGGGAGAAAAGTGGCTCCACTGGGTGAGAGCGTCTTTTTGTATCGTATCCATAGCTATGCAGTACTGAGCAGCTTTATTTCTGACGGCGGCAGAGAAGCTCGGGTTGTGGCAAAAATTTCCTTTTATGAGATAGATACCGGAGCACTAGTTGAGATTATAGATGAGCAGACTTGGTGGTTCGCAGAAGTAGCGAATGCATGGTTTGTCGAAGCTTTTATTCCGATTGAGGCAAAGGTATAGCAGTGTTAACTTAGGTATTAAGAGTTCGTCCGCCATCAACATTAAGTACATGGCCAGTAACATATTCTGCTTTTGCTAGATAGCTGACGGCTTGAGCAATATCGAACGGATTACCAATTCTAGCTAGCGGTGTTGATTCTATAGCCTCATCTTGGACCGTGCGGTTCTCGGTCGAAGCCCAAATAATGGCACCAGGAGCGACGCAGTTGACCCTGATATCGGGCGCTAATTCAAGGGCGAGAGAGTTAGATACAGCCACTAATGCTGCTTTAGACGAGCAATAGGCGGAGTAGTTTTTTCTGGGTTTCTCCGAGTGTATATCTGTAATATTTACAATAGAGCCTTGGGATTCACGCAAAAAAGGTATTGCTTCTAGTGACAAAAAATATGGTATTCGTGCGTTAATGGTGTGTAAAAGATCCCATAAATCCTCGACGCTTTTACTTTGTTGCAGGGGCGTTTCCAAAAAGAGTGAGGCATTATTGACTAGCAGATTTATTTGGCCGGTCTTCTTGACTACCATTTCTATGAGTTTATTTGCCGCATTTTTTTCCGCTAGATCTTGTTTTATAATAAAAGCTGAATTTGGACGTTTGTTATTTAAATCTTCTTTGAGCTGATACGCCTCGTCGATCGATGTATGATGGTGTATAGCGATTTGGTAACCGTCCGCGTGTAGTTGTTCCGCTATCGCGGCACCGACTCTTTTGGCAGCGCCAGTGATTAGCGCCACAGGTTGAACTATTTTAGTATTAATTTTTTTCCTCCCCCAAAACTATTGTGCATGATATGTGCTGGAATTAGATGAAAAATTCAGATCAGACTTTTAGCTTACAAGATATTTCGTCAAAAGGTCTAGAGCGGTCTCGGAAACTTACGCACTTAATTTCAAGTGAAATTAGAGCTACTAGTCAACAAGTAATTTCTTTTGATCGTTTCATGTCACTAGCGCTATACGCCGATTCACTAGGTTATTATGTCGCTGGACAAGAGATTTTTGGTGCCAACGGTGACTTTGTGACCGCTCCTGAGAGTGGTGATCTTTTTGGCTTTTGTGTTGCCCAGCAATGCGCCGAAATCTTGGATGAGAATGATGTGGCGATTACGGAATTTGGAGCTGGAACAGGCGCCCTAGCGGACACGATTATACGCTATTTCGACGGGAAAATTTCAGCAGATAATTTTAGTTATTCGATTATAGAGCCGAGTCCATATCTTTCGCAGAGACAAAAAAATCGTCTATCGAAAATGAACTCCCGATTGGCCGATAAAATTAAGTGGTACTCAACTTGCCCTAATGAAGGTTTTCTTGGTGTTGCTATAGCAAATGAAGTATTTGACGCTATGCCCGCAAGGCGATTCACTATTCGGCGTGGCGAAATAAAGGAACTGGGGGTAGCTTATGATGGCGAAAATTTCGTCTGGGAGATAATGGAATGTTCGGTCATACCAGAGCTGATACTTGATCGGATGGCGAATTATCCGGAAGGCTATACAACGGAGCATGTTGAGAGACAAGGTAGATGGTTCGCGGAATTTAAGAAATTTATGAAACGTGGGATACTTTTAGTCGCAGATTATGGATATGTTGACCAGGATTTTTTTCACTTAGATAGGTGTGACGGTACTTTAAGGTGCTACTTTAAGCACCATTCGAACGATAACCCCTTCTTTGCCGTGGGTCTTCAGGACATAACTACGTCGGTTAATTTTTCTTACTTAGCTGAATGCGCATTATCCGCAGGATTCACCGTCGATGGTTTCACCTCTCAGGCAAAGTTTTTAATAGGTAATAAGCTAGATGATCACATTGCGACGTTGAGTGCAGGTGACAGCGTTGATGCTTATAGAGTAGCGCAAGAGGCGAAGCGATTAATTTTACCCTCCCAAATGGGTGAGAGTTTTAAGTTCATGGCATGTTCTTATCGGCTTGAAAAGAATATGTCTGGGTTTGCCGACAACGAACGATTTAGGTTGGGGTAAAAATGACTTTTCTACAACTAGTAACGTTAGCTTTTGTTCAGGGTGTTACTGAGTTCTTACCCGTATCAAGTAGCGCCCATTTGATTTTAGTAGCTAAATTTAGCACCTGGACTGATCAAGGGCTGAGTCTTGATATCGCTGCTCATTTAGGATCCTTGATTGCAGTATGTGTTTATTTTCGAAAAGATATTAACAGGCTGTGTTGCTCGTGGTTTCCGAGCAAACGGAAAACTATACGATGTAGCGACAAAATTCTTTCTATTTGTGTAATCGTTGCCACATTGCCAATAGTACTTTCTGGCTTAGTATTTCATGATTTTATAGCAGCCGAACTTAGATCTGTTTATGTAATAGGGGTAATGACCATTGTATTCGGGGTTGTTCTTTACGCTTCGGATGCTATTGGCAGTAAAAGTCGACTTTTAGATAGTATGAATTGGAGAGATGCGATATATATTGGGATGATTCAAACTCTTGCGCTTATACCTGGGACTTCTCGCTCGGGAGTCACAATATCGGCAGCTCTTTTGCTCGGTTTTTCTCGTGAAAGTGCGGTTAGGTTTTCATTTTTACTAGGTATCCCGACAATACTAGCGGCTGTAGTCTACGAAATTGTAGCTAACAGTTTTGTTATCAGTCCTACACAATGGCTTACGTTAGGGACTATGACTGCGTTATCAGCTGTTTTTGCCTATGGGGGGATTTATTATTTCATTCGACTGCTAGATAAGATTGGAATGCTACCCTTTATCTTATACCGACTCATTCTAGGACTTTTTATAATCGTATTTTCAATGAATTCCACCTCAACTCATGCTGTGAGTTTGGAAGATCAGATACAAAATACCCAATCAGCTATTTTTGCTGGGGGTTGTTTCTGGTGCCTAGAAGAACCTTTCGATTCGGCGATTGGCGTAAACGCTACTACGGTAGGCTATATTGGAGGGTCTAAGGAAAATGCAAATTATAACGAAGTGTCAAAAGGCCACACACGTCACGTAGAGGCTATCAAGGTGACTTACGACCCTTCAGAAATTTCGTTCGCTCAACTTTTAGCGGTTTATTGGAAAAATATTGATCCGTTTGATTCAGAAGGACAGTTTTGTGATCGAGGGCAGCAGTACGCGAGTGTGGTATATTTTTCAAATCAGGAAGAAGAAAGAGAGGTGAACCGTCAACTAGAAGAATTACAGAACTTTCGATTTCCAAATAACAAGATTGTTACCGCCATAAAGCCTGCTGTACAGTTTTATCCCGCAGAGCACTACCACCAAAACTACTATCTGAATAATCCAGTTCGGTATAAATTATATAGATACCAATGCGGTCGTGACTCTAGACTTCGTGAGGTTTGGCAGATAGAGCGATCGTATCATTAGCGAGCGCTATTTTCTTAATTTTGAGTTGCTCGGCGAACGATTCTCCGCTGAAATTTTGCTGGATCAAATCGCTGTTATTCATCTCTTTCACAGCATTGTTTATCGCCAGAAGCTCTTTTGCAGAAACATAGCTGTGGGTATCTCGTTTGGTGTCTAGTTCAAGTTCATATAGGAGCAATAGCTTCGGTAAAAGGTGGTCATTTTTAAAGCCCCCAATCACATCGAGTAAAGCTATGATGTCATTACCTAACTGTGCCCTAAATTCTTTTTTTACAAGTTTATAGGCGGTCGCTCTTTTCGCGATAGTTTTGAATTTTTTTGGTACTTTTAATCGTTCGCAAAAAGAGTTCATTTGGCTGGCGGTGAGCTCTCCATCTTCCTGGTTATATAAAAATAAGGCTCGAGAGATAACGGCAAAAACTAACTCGGGGTCGCGTTCGGGCGTAACCTTTCTATCTAATAGCAATAGAATTCTTGTATTCTGAGGATGAGATTCTCGGCTAAAAAACTTCCCAAAAAGCGAGTTGAATTCTGGGAATAGGTTTGGTAGCGCCCCGCATTGTGCTAGCACCTTGAAAAATACTAATGGATGATCTGTGACTATCGCCCTCTTAAATTCGGACCAAATTCTCTCCGCTTTTAACTCCGCAAGTTGGCCTTTAGCCACCATCTCCATCATTATGGCGATTGTCTCGTCTGCAATGGAAAAGTTAAGCTTAGCTGCAAATCTTGCGCCACGCAAAATCCTTAAGGGATCTTCTAAAAACGCTTCCGTTACATGCCTGAGGATACATTTCTTCAAGTCACGAAGTCCGCCGTATGGATCGATTATATTACCCGATTCGTCTGACGCCATCGCATTTATTGTGAAGTCTCTTCTCGATAAATCTTCTTCCAAAGTGACTGACTCATGGGTTGTCGTTTCAAAACCAAGGTAACCTTCACCAGTTTTTCTTTCCAGTCGTGCTAGCGCGTACTCTTCTTTGGTATGAGGGTGAAGGAACACAGGGAAGTCTTTTCCTACCCGATCAAACCCCATTTTTAGTAAGTGGTTTTCATTGGCTCCTACTACAACCCAATCCGTATCTTCTGGACTTCTTTTTAAAAGCGAGTCTCTAACGGCACCGCCTACTTTGTAAATCTTCATGTAAGTTGTAACTGGCTATCTTTTCATGCGCATCATAATTAGGTTCTATCGCGAAACTTGTAGTACGCAAACCGGCTACTTTTTTTTGCCAAATATCCTGGCACGATTGAATCCATACTGGTGGGAATGATATCTAGTTGCGAAAGTCCATTTTCATCAGTGCAGATCGACTCCACTTGAAGAGAGCGAAGATTATCTCTTGAGAAAGGCTTACCGGGACAGTACTGCATAATATTAGCCTGGATTGCGGATAGCCCTCCACCTAAAGGAAGAATTTTTGTTTTATAGCCGGTCAGTTTTGCTATGTATTCAACAATTTCTTTCAGGGTTAATATTTCAGGCCCGGCTATGTCATAAGCTTCCTGCTTCATCTGTGGGCTTTGTAGTATCTTAAGTATGGTGTTTACAACATCCCCGACATAAATAGGCTGCAGTCTGGTGTGCCCCATAGCTAGAGGAAATATCGGGGGTGCAAATTTCAATAGTGTATGAAAACGGTTCGTAAAGCTGTCCCGTGGGCCAAAGATTACCGATGGCCGGATTATAGTCACCTTAGGTAGGCTGGTAGCCTTTCCACTTTGATTAGCTTTGCTACTCTCCTCGGTCTTAGTCGCTAATAATATTGCCTCGGCTGCATTTTTCGAGTTTAAATAATAGCTCGCGTCAGATTTGTTTGCGTTCAGCGCGGTTATTTGTAATAACTGCGGGATATCTAGGCGCTTGCAGGCCTCCAATAAATTTTCAGTAATGTCGGTGTGCACCGCTTTAAATCCTTTCCCGTTATCCCATTTCTCATTCAGGATCCCAATGAGATTTACTACCGCGATACAGCCATCGAGTATTTGACTTAATGCTTCTGTTGTAAAAGTTTTGGCCACCTTGATTTCACTATGCGGAAGTAGCCAGAGGTGTCGGGCATTTTCTCTTTTTCTTGTGATTATCCGCACGGCATACCCGTGTTTTATTAGTTCATTTGAGAGATAACTACCGACGAACCCGCTCCCGCCTAAGATACCGATAACTGGTTTAACCATTGCTTGATATTCCATAGATTAATTATGTGTTGCTAATACGGAGAGAATGATGCCTTAATACGACACAGACTCTAACGCAGAGAATTAGCCCGATTAATTCTCTTATTTATAATCGCATATTAACCTGATAGTTCATATTATATTTAACAAAATTTGCATGAGATAAAGTTGAATTGATACTTCGGAGATAATCTATGAGCAGTGAATGGTCTCAAAGTTTGGAAAGCGCGATTTTGGGAAGGAGGACGGTACATTTATTTAAGACAGCAAAAGTAAGTGATGATTTAATTGAGCGAGCTATTGATGTCGCTTGCTGGGCGCCAAATCACTTTCTAACAGAGCCTTGGAAGTACTATCTCCTTGGTGACAGGCCTAAGGCTCAAATCATAGATGTGAATTATAGAGAAAACTTGACTAATAAGGGAGCGAGATTTGCTGAGGTAAAAAAGAATAGATGGCAGACTGTTCCTGGGTGGTTAGTTATTACTTCTAAAAAGTCTGGGAATGAAAAGGAAGAGCAGGAAAACTATGCAGCATGCTGTTGTGCCGCACAAAACTTAATGCTTTTTTTATGGACGAAAGGCGTTGGAGTCAAGTGGACGACTGGCGGTATTATTGAAACACATGATTTCGCCGACATCGTAGGATTTGCAATGACTGAAGAGAAGCCGGTAGGGATGTTTTGGTATGGGTACCCAGAGAGTGTTGGTAAGCAGTTCCGTCAACCTCTAAAGAATGTGTTGCACAAGGTATAGATTGCTATTTAGGGGCTCCGGCCTCTAAGGCTCGAGAGGCCGATTGTTCCAGAAGTATTTTGTCTATTGGTTTATCCCAGTTTGAAAGATGTCTCTCCAAAATATTGGACAGCAAGTTTATTTGTTCGGCAGAGTCATTTAATGCAGCGATGTAGTTGATTCTCTCTCCGCCATGCTCACGAAAAAGGTTTTGATTTAGTATGGAGATTTCTTCTAACGTTTCGAGACAATCGACTGCGAATCCGGGGCAAACTATATCCACGTTTTTGACTCCTCCAGCCCCCAGTTTTTCTAACGTTTTGTCGGTATAGGGCTCGAGCCATTGCTTTGGACCAAATCGAGATTGGAATGTTAGTGTCCATTCTTTGTCCGTTAAGCCAAGTTCTTCCGCGACCATTCTAGTTGTCGCATAGCACTGGCAGTGATAGGGGTCACCTGCAAGGAAGGTGTCTTTAGGAATGCCATGAAAAGAAAATAGAAGATGTTGCCCCCTATTACTGACTTTCCACTCTCGTCTGATTGATTCGACGATTGCCGAAATATATAGAGGATTGTCATGATAATCTGATGCAAAGCGTAACTCTGGTATCCAGCGCTGAGTTTTGAAATAGTCGAAGACCGCATCGTAAACTGATGCAGTCGTGGCCGACGCATATTGCGGGTATAAGGGTAATATTAAAATTTTCCTGACATTTTTTTTCTGCAAATCTTTTATAGCCGTTTGTATAGACGGTTCCCCGTAACGCATCCCTAATCCGAAAATCACATTACTATCTTCGAACGCCTCAAATTTCTTTTGCAGCTTGTTTAGAATCCCTTCTGAGAAGACAAGTAAAGGAGAACCGCTATCAGTCCATATACTTTTATATGCTTTCGCAGATTTTTTAGGACGCGTGTTCAGAATGACGGCATGTAAAATAGGTAGCCAAAGTAATTTCGATAACTCGACTACTCTGTTATCAGATAAAAATTCTGCTAAGTATTTTTTTACCGCTGGGGCGGTAGGTGCTTTGGGAGTGCCTAAATTACAGAGCAACACACCTACTTTGGGTGCTTGTCCGTGCTCAAATTTTTCAGTTCCTTGCAGAGCTGCCATGTTAGCTGACCCTACGATCAGTTGTATTGAGATGCACCTGCGTATTCTTAATATTTTGATTGTTTTGCTGCATAGTTGTGCTTGCCATCACTTTCTTCTTTTTATAATGCCTATGTTACGCTAAAGTAATGTAATTAATCTTATAAATAAATGTAAGCTTTTCGTGGTACGGCTGGTTGGCCTCGTATGACTAATCTAGCATATTCGACTTTGCACAAAAGGGGTTTTAATTGGATTACTGCAGTAACTGTGGGTCAGACGAGGTTAGTAAGTCCGTGCCTGAGGGTGACGATCGAGCGCGTTATGTTTGTGACAATTGTGGGTCAGTATTTTATCAGAACCCAAAGGTGGTCGCCGGTTGTCTTCCTGTTTGGGAAGGTCAGATCCTGCTGTGTAAGCGCGCTATCGAGCCTAGGCTAGGATGGTGGACTTTACCTGCAGGCTATATGGAAAATGGAGAGACGCTTATTGAGGCAGCGGTTAGGGAAACGCGCGAGGAAGCTTGTGCGCGGGTAGAGATATCCCACCTATTTACCATATTCAGTCTTCCTGAAATTAATCAAATCTATGTAATGTTTCTCGCAGACCTTAGTGAGCCGGATTTTGCGCCAGGATTAGAAAGCTTAGAATGTCAATTATACAGCGAGGAGCAAATTCCATGGTCAGAGATAGCGTTTCCTACTATTACGCAGACTCTTCGTTTTTATTTTCAAGACTTGAAAGTCGGATCGTTTTCGCAGCACGTTGGAGATTTTCTTCGTCGAGATGGTAAGCTTGTAATGCAACCACAGCTTAAAAGCGACGGAACTGAAATAACAACGCATTGGTGAGCAGCATATGACCGAACCTACTTTGTTTGAGAAGATTATTGCGAGAGAAATTCCCGCGGACATCGTATTTGAGGATAAGTTGTGCATTGCGTTTAGAGATATTGCTCCTCAGGCGCCCTTGCATGTTTTGCTTTGTCCGAAAGTACCACTCAAGATGTTATCTGAAGCCGTCGATGGAGACGGCAAATTGTTGGCGCATCTCTTACTAACGGCCCCTCGTGTGGCGAGGTTATTAGGTTACACCGAGGGTTTTCGATTGGTAGTTAATAATGGATCTGATGCAGGACAAACCGTTTTTCATCTGCATTTGCACATACTGGCAGGCAGAACCTTCGATTGGCCTCCAGGTTAGTGATTATTTCAAATAGTCTTAGCGCTTCATCGCGTCGAAAAAGTCTGCATTATTTTTCGTCGCCTTGAATCTCTCGAGTAAAAACTCCATCGCTGCGACTTCTTCCATAGGGTGTAAAAGTTTTCGGAGAATCCACATTTTTTGAAGTTCATCAGGCTTAGTCAGTATCTCTTCTCGCCGTGTGCCCGATCGATTGATATTTACACTAGGGAAGATACGTTTTTCGGCAATCTTACGATCCAAATGGACCTCCATGTTTCCTGTTCCCTTAAACTCTTCATATATAACATCATCCATCCGCGACCCGGTATCCACTAGTGCAGTTGCCATAATTGTGAGGCTTCCTCCCTCTTCTATATTTCTTGCTGCACCAAAAAAGCGTTTGGGTCGTTGGAGAGCATTTGCATCAACGCCCCCAGTTAGAACTTTTCCTGACGAAGGAACAACAGTGTTATATGCCCTTGCTAAACGCGTTATAGAGTCGAGCAGGATGATTACATCTCTCTTATGCTCTACAAGACGTTTAGCTTTTTCTATAACCATCTCAGCTACCTGAACATGCCTACTTGCAGGTTCATCGAAGGTACTAGAAATAACCTCTCCGCGCACAGAACGCTGCATTTCAGTAACTTCCTCGGGTCTTTCATCTATTAACAATACAATAAGATAGCAATCAGGATGATTCACCCCTAGAGAATGCGCGATACTTTGCAGCATCATAGTTTTCCCCGCCTTTGGAGGAGAAATGACGAGCCCTCTCTGACCTTTTCCTATGGGTGAGGCTAGATCTATTATTCTAGGAGTTAAATCTTCGGTGCTTCCGTTACCTAGCTCCAGCTGAAGTCGTTCTTGCGGGAACAAAGGTGTTAGATTTTCGAATAGTACCTTATTTTTAGCGTTTTCAGGTGGCTCAAAGTTAATTTCGCCCACTTTTAACAGGGCGAAATAGCGTTCCCCATCTTTCGGAGGTCGTATTTTTCCAGAGATAGTATCACCGGTACGCAGGCTGAAACGTCTAATTTGACTTGGAGAAACGTAAATATCGTCTGCTCCCGCTAGGTAAGATGAATCAGCTGTTCGCAGGAAGCCAAACCCATCTTGTAAGATTTCTAAAACACCATCGCCAGAAATATCTTCCCCTTTTTTGGCCTGGGATTTTAGTATACTAAAGATAAGGTCTTGCTTTCTTGAACGTCCGATACCATCGATACCCATTTCTTCAGTAAGGACCAATAGTTCTGACGCAGTTTTTTGTTTTAATTCGGTGAGATTCATCATGAGGTTTTTGTGGATTACTTAAATTATTTAGATATTAGAAATTTCAAAATGCCTAAGAGTTGGAATGTGCATTAAGAGTTATTTTGGGGTGCTTGAATGCAGGTTTGCATACAAGCTGAGTTGTCACCTTAACATGACAATTATTCTTAGTCTAGCCCCGAGGATAATAAATTACTATGGTATTTGCATGGCAAGTCGACCTACAAATTTTGGTCTAAGAACTCGCTTAACTGGCTCTTGGATAGCGCCCCTACTTGAGTTGCTACAATATCTCCATCCTTGAACAGCATTAAGCATGGTATACTTCTTATATTGTACTTTTGCGCAGTTTCAGCATTTTGATCGACATCTAATTTCGCTATTTTCAATTTGTCAGCGTATTCCGACGCAACCTCGTCTAGAATAGGCGCAATCATTTTGCATGGTCCGCACCATTCGGCCCAGTAGTCTACTAATACGGGTGCGTCGGATTGCAGGACATCTGATTCGAAAGAATCATCGGTAACTTGAATTAATTGTTCACTCATTATGGGTCTATTATTCCTTTTGATTGTTGAGAGGCCATCGCCAAATGAACTTAAGTAAAAGCTAGGGTAAGCTTAAAGAACCAAAGGCAAACATAATCCTATGAATTCATACTCAATCATTCAAGTCTTTTGTGGTGTTATTTTTTTGTTTTTAGGAATGAAATTCTTTCGTCACCGACGAAAGCCCGACATTACCTCAAAAAAAGTTACAAGGCGGAGAGGGCGTAAGAGACGAGTTAGTGCACCGGTTCCGTCGGGAGCGAAAACCGAGGCCGTCATAGTCGAAGCGAGAGAGAAGAAAGACAACGATCTTTCTACTGTCCGTTTTGATGAGTTAGGTGTTGACTCAAGACTCTTAAAGGGTGTTGAAGATGCTGGTTTTGAATTTTGTACGCCCATACAGGCGAGATCGCTGCCATCTCTGTTGAGAAATGAAGACATTGCAGGGCAAGCTCAGACTGGAACAGGCAAAACTGCGGCTTACTTACTTGCTACCATGAATCGTTTACTGAAAGAGTCCGGCGGAAGTGAAATTCCTACTGGGCGGTCTCAGGCCAATCCGCGAGCTTTGATTTTGGCACCGACTCGGGAGTTGGCTATACAGATTAAAAAAGACGCAGATATATTAGGAGCCTATACAGGATTTAAGTTAGCCTTGATTTATGGTGGGGTGGATTATGAAAAGCAACGGAAGAGTCTCCAGATGGGAGCTGATATCGTCATAGGCACGCCCGGACGTATAATAGATTATTTTAAACAGAATGTTTTTTCCCTGAACTCCATTGAAGCATTGGTTTTAGATGAAGCGGACCGAATGTTTGACTTGGGGTTTATCAAAGATCTGCGTTTTCTTCTACGGCGTATGCCTCACCCCTCAAAGAGACTAAACATGCTCTATTCGGCAACACTCTCGCATAGAGTCAATGAGTTGGCGTATGAGTACATGAATACGCCAAAGTTAGTCGAGATCGCTTCGGAAACTCGAGCTGCGAGTAAAATTTCTCAGGTGCTTTACCATGTAAGCTCGGACGAAAAAATCAGTTTATTAGTGGGTCTGCTAAATACCCAAAAGCCATTTCGAACGATAATTTTTGCTAATACAAAACGAGTGGTAAGTTTACTTGTTGGCTACCTGAATTCTAATGGTTATAAGGCGCGAGCTCTATCAGGCGATGTGGAGCAGGCAAAACGCGAACGATTAATAGATGATTTTAAGATGGGTAAAATTGACATAGTTGTTGCTACCGATGTGGCGGCTCGCGGTTTGCATATCCCAGACGTCACGCATGTAGTTAATTATGATCTGCCTAATCATTGTGAAGACTACGTGCATAGAATTGGAAGGACTGCTAGAGCAGGAGCTCGGGGCGATGCTATTAGCTTAGCCTGTGAGGAATATGTGTTCTCACTACAGAGTATTGAGGAGTATATCGGTCACAAGATTTTGGTTGAGCAAGTTAACGAGCGCTTACTTCCGGATTTAATTAAACCTGCTTTTAAAGACAGGAAATCCTCTACACGCAGAAAAAACCACTCATGAGGATATTATGAAAACCGTATTACACGGCAAGTTTCTTAGTTACAATACGGTACTCATCGATTAGGCTATGAATACGATGAAAAAATTTAAGTTATTTTTCGCGGTAATGTTTTTGTTAGTCGCAATTCCGTCCTGCGGTCAAAAAGGGGAGCTGTATATCCCAAAAAGTAATGGTAACAACTACCTGCTTGATGCCCGATCACAGGCTTCTGATTGAATTAAATATTGCTAGCGGATGTAAATGAAATCGAAATTTTTGAAATATCATAATAATCGGTTACATCTCGAAGATGTTGATTTGGGTAAAATAGCGGACGAAGTAGGAACTCCGTGCTACGTATATTCTCGACGATCGTTTGAGCAAGCATGGTGCCAGTACAATAGCGCTTTTAAAGAGAGGTCACATCGCATTTGCTATGCGGTAAAAGCAAATGACAATTTATCGATTTTAAAGGCTTTGACTCTCATTGGGTCGGACTTCGACGTGGTGTCTATCGGGGAGCTGAATAAGGTGATAGCTGCCGGAGGCAAGCCAGCGGGCGTGGTTTTTTCGGGTGTTGGGAAAACTAGGAACGAAATCGAGGAGGCGCTAAAAGCGGGAGTAGGTTGCATTAATTTAGAATCCTGCGAAGAATTCGAAAGATTAGAAAGTGTAGCGGAAAATATGGGAGCATTCGTGAATGTTGCTGTGAGGGTCAATCCTGACGTTGATCCTAAAACTCATCCTTATATTTCAACTGGACTAAAAGACAGTAAGTTTGGAGTGCCCATTGATGACGCGCGAGAACTCTATCGGAAAATTTCCTCTTCTAAATGGCTAAACCCATCAGGTATTGCCTGTCATATAGGCTCTCAGATAACTATTGTCGATCCGATACTAGAAGCGGTGGGGCATGTGGTTGATTTAGCCTTGGACCTCAAAACTATTGGGATACAAATTGAGACAATCGATGTTGGTGGGGGATTGGGTATTGATTACCGTGGTGAGACGCCGCCCACTATCAACGAGCTTGTAGATGGGTTATGTCGAGTTGTTCCGGAGGAGTTTAAATTAGTTTTAGAGCCGGGTCGGTCGATTGTTGGTCCGGCGGGGCTAATGCTTACACGGGTAGAATTTATTAAGAAGACAAAAGATAGAAATTTTGTGATCGTAGATGCGGGCATGAATGACCTATTACGGCCTGCTTTGTATGATGGCTGGCACGATGTATTGACTTATTGTGAGAGTTTGGCGGGTGTTGAAGGTGATATTTGTGATGTGGTAGGTCCGATTTGCGAGACTGGAGATACGCTAGCTAAAAATCGCCGATTACACGTGTTTGAAGGAGACCTTGTGGCTGTCGCTGATTGTGGAGCATACGGCTCCGTTATGGGCTCGAATTATAATGCTCGTTTGCGGTGCGCCGAGATCCTTATAAATGAATCGTCTTACCGCATTGTACGTCGTCGGCAGACCTTTGATAGTTTAATTAGCGACGAGAAAGACGTGCTAATTGATTAAATGCACCAAAAAAGATCATAAATTACCAAAATTGCACTATTTTAAAGCAGCTATGCTCCATTGATGTCGTTTAGGAGGACTAATTGTGGTGTTCTGCAGTGGCACGTCTTGTGCATGTAGATTTATAAAAAGATTAAGTTACATTACTCAAGTTGGAGAAAATTAAAATGTCCGTGGAAAATATTTTAAAGACTATAAAAGATGAAGACGTGGTGTTTGTGGATGTGCGCTTTACAGATACCAAAGGTAAAGAGCAACATGTAACTATTCCTGCACGAGAAGTTAACGAGGATTTTTTTAAATCTGGAAAAATGTTTGATGGCTCCTCCATCTCTGGTTGGAAGGATATTAACGAGTCGGACATGATTTTGATGCCCGACGCTTCGACTGGGGTGATGGATCCATTTTTTGAGGAAAAAACTTATAATATCCGATGCGATGTGGTCGAACCATCGACCGGAGAAGGTTATGAGCGCTGTCCGAGATCAGCGGCAAAAAGAGCTGAGGCGTATCTAAATGACTCTGGTATTGGGGATACAGCTTATTTTGGCCCAGAACCAGAGTTTTTTGTTTTCGACGATGTAAAATACAATAACGAGATGAAAGGCGCGGGATTTAGCATTGATTCTGACGAAGCGGGCTGGAATTCTAGTAAATCTTATGAGGATGGAAATACAGGACACCGTCCTGGTGTCAAAGGCGGCTATTTCCCAGTCCCTCCTGTGGATTCACTTCAGGACATCAGATCCACGATGTGTTTAGTGATGGAAGAAATGGGAGTAGAGACTGAAGTCCATCATCATGAGGTGGCAACCGCCGGACAATGTGAGATAGGAACTAAATTTGATACGCTCGTAAAAAGAGCCGATGCGAATCAAATCCTTAAGTATTGTGTTCACAATGTAGCGCATGGTTATGGGAAAACAGCTACTTTTATGCCGAAACCGCTGGTCGGTGACAATGGTAATGGAATGCATGTACATCAATCCATAAGCAAAGACGGTAAAAACTTGTTTGCTGGAGACGGCTACGGAAACCTGTCTGAAACGGCTCTTTATTATATCGGCGGCATAATAAAACACGCTCGCGCGATCAATGCTTTTTCTAACGCTAGCACAAATAGCTATAAGAGATTGGTACCCGGTTTCGAGGCGCCTACTTTTTTAGCTTATTCTGCGCGTAACAGGTCAGCATCGGTTAGGATACCTTGGGTTGATAGTGAAAAAGCTCGAAGAATTGAGGTCAGATTTCCTGATTCTGCGGGCAACCCCTATTTCACGTTTGCCGCCTTGTTGATGGCGGGCCTTGATGGCATAAAAAATAAAATACATCCAGGCGATCCACAGGACAGAGATTTGTACGTCCTTGAGAGTGACGAATTAACCGGGCTTCCAATCGGAGAAGCGATCCCTACGGTTTGTTTTTCTTTGCATGAGGCGTTGACCGCTTTAGATGCTGATCGGGACTTTTTAAAGGCTGGAAATGTGTTCTCCGATGATGCGATAGATGCTTATATCTCCCTAAAAATGGAGGAAGTGACTGCACTGAGGATGTCTACGCATCCGAAAGAGTTCGAGATGTACTACAGCGTCTAAACTTTTGTGAAAGTTGATTAAGCCCCCTTCTAGGGGGCTTTTTTTTAGTTATTGCCTGTCGTGGTCCGATTCTTGCTTCTGTTGTTTATAAAGAAACAATTTTGATACTTAAACAGATAGTAACTTATCGAAAGATATGAATATTTTTAAAAGTTGTGGACGTCAGGTGATTAAATGCACCAAAATAGTGCAATGAAGCGCGATCAAACTGTTGAATTAGGTGATATAGATTTACTGAGTGTTATGGCCACTTCAGTTTTAGTGGTGAATTCGGCCCTACAAGTAGTGACTCTGAACGCCTCTGCGCAAACTCTTTTTGCTTTAAGTGAATCCAAACTCAAAGGTCGTTGTTTAATAGACTTGTTCCCACAAGGGTTAGCTCTAGAAAAAGCCGCTCAGCGAGCTTTAAGTGAAGAGCGATCATTTATGGAGCGGGGTATCTATCTAGGGACGCATTTGTCAGAAAAATTGTTTGTGGACTGCAGTGTTATGCCTTTGTGGCTTGAGGAAGGATCACCGGCTATCGTTTTGATTGAAATGACCAACGTAGCTCGTCACCGCAATATACAGCGTGACGGCCAAATGCTTACTCAAAATTATGCGGCAAGCGCATTTATCCAAGGGCTAGCGCACGAGATCAAAAATCCTCTTGGGGGTATTCGCGGTGCGGCCCAACTTTTAGAGAGGGAACTAACGAGTAAGTCGCTAGCTGAATATACCCAAGTAATTATAGGTGAAACCGATAGATTGCGATTACTGGTTGATAGGATGTTGGAACCTGCGGGTCAACTAGACATAGAAGAAATTAATATACACGAAGTTTTAGAGCATGTTCGGCTGATAGTAGATTCGGAACACGGGACACAGATTTCAATATCAGATGACTATGATCCCAGTTTACCTCCCATAAAGGCTGATAGAGACAAACTGATACAGGCTCTTTTAAATATTGTGCGCAATGCTGCTCAAGCAGTCGTTTCTGACGGAGGAAATGTAACTTTAAAGACTCGTGTACAGCGAAAATTCACAATTGGTGCGAAGCTCCACAGATTAGTTTTGGTGATACAGATTATCGATAATGGACCTGGTATCGATCCAGAATTAGGTACCTCTATATTTTATCCGTTAGTCACGGGAAGACCGGAGGGAACTGGTTTAGGTCTCCCTACAGCACAGTCCCTCATACAGAGACAGGGCGGATTAGTGGGTTTTGAAAGTGAAGTGGGTAAAACAGTATTTTCTGTTTGGTTACCGCTAGGAGGGTTGAAATGAATTCGTCGCAGGATGTGTGGATTGTTGATGATGATAGAGCTATCAGATGGGTTTTGGAAAGGGCGTTAAGCAAAGAACAAGTAACGACTCGAAGCTTTGAAACTGCCGATGATGCGCTAAAGATACTAGATGTCGAAAAACCCTCTGTGGTTATCACTGATGTTAGGATGCCTGGCGAGAGTGGGCTAAGTTTGCTAGCGAGTTTGCGCGAAAATTTCCCTAAAGTTCCAGTTATAGTGATGACAGCGTATGGGGACTTAGATCATGCGGTAGCGGCTTTTCAAGGGGGAGCGTTTGAATATATGCCTAAACCATTTGATGTAGACGATGTTATTTCAATTGTTCGCCGTGCTATTAGGAAGGCGCGCGAGGATTCAGTATCGCAGGCACTTAACGATGCTGACTCTAAGGTGTCTGGTATAATTGGGTCTAGCCCAGAAATACAAGAGGTATTTAGGACTATAGGAAGGCTATCGAATTCCCACATGACTGTAATGATCACAGGGGAATCTGGTACCGGCAAGGAGTTGGTAGCAGGCGCACTACACAAACATAGTCCACGAGCCGATCAAGCCTTTATAGCGCTTAATACGGCGGCCATTCCATCGGAGCTTTTGGAGTCTGAATTATTTGGGCATGAAAAAGGGTCATTCACGGGCGCTACATCTCGGAGAATAGGACGTTTTGAACAAGCAGATAAGGGTACATTATTTTTGGATGAGATTGGAGACATGCCCGCAGATCTGCAAACGCGATTATTGAGAGTTTTATCGGACGGACAGTTCTATAGGGTTGGTGGACATCAACCTATAAAAGTTGATGTTCGTGTCATCGCTGCAACACATCAGGAGCTAGATGTACTTGTTGCCGACGGGCGGTTTAGAGAAGATTTATTTCATAGGTTAAACGTAATCAGTCTCGAGTTGCCGGCTTTAAGAGAGAGAGTTGATGATATCGGAGAGCTATCTAATTATTTTTTTCAGTTGATTGCGAAAGAGTTGAATCAAGAGGCTAAAGTTTTTACAGAAGAGTCGTTGTGCTTATTAAGGGCCTATTATTGGCCAGGTAATGTAAGACAGCTCGAAAATGTGTGTAGGAGAGTAATGGTGATGGGCAGCACCCGTGAAGTAGAGTTAGACGAACTGCCAAAAGAAATAAAACTCGCCGAGCAGAAGGAATCTGAGCCAGTTGGTCAGCAGTGGGAATCTAACCTCAGGAGTTGGGTTGAGACCGAACTCGACACGAAAGATGCTGGGCCAATCATCTCCACAGCGGAGTCTAAATTTGAGACTGTCCTGATAACAGCAGCCCTTGCACATACTAATGGTCGACGACAAGCGGCTGCTAAGTTATTAGGATGGGGAAGAAATACACTCACTCGGAAAATAAAACAGTATCAAATCTTGGATCAAAGGCCTCAAGACTCGTGAAGCCAATCGATCACGTTTTTGGTGAAGTATGAGAGCACACCAGCTGCCCCTGCTCTTTTAAAGCAGAGTAGCGACTCGAGAACAGCCGATTTTTCATCCAACCAGCCATTTTCTGCAGCCGCTTTTATCATGGAATATTCTCCGCTTACCTGATACGCGAACGTAGGCATGCCAAATTCTTCTTTTATGCGAGTGATAATATCCAAATACGGCATTCCCGGCTTTACCATAACCATATCGGCCCCTTCGGCGACATCAAGCGCCACTTCTCGAATAGCTTCGAGACTATTTCCAGGATCCATCTGGTAGGTTTTTTTGCCTTGGCCCCCAATATTTTTAGCCGAGCCTATAGCCTCTCGAAAAGGCCCATAGAAAGCAGACGAGTATTTGGCGGAGTAGGCGAGAATTTTAACTTCTTGAAATCCGCGAGCGTCTAATGCAGCTCTTATTGCCGCAACTCTTCCATCCATCATGTCAGACGGAGCTATAATATCAATTCCAGCTTCTGCTTGAGAAAGACTTTGGCGGACAAGTATGTCAATGGTCTCATCATTTAAGATATCACCGCTTTCGTTAAGTAGACCATCGTGGCCGTGAGTTGTGTAGGGATCAAGCGCGACGTCAGAGATTATTCCGATTTCGGGCACCGCCTCTTTGATCTTTTTAACCGCGTTTTGTATAAGACCAGCACTATTATAAGATTCTTCCCCGCCCGGTGATTTTAGTCGGTCTGGGACCGAAGGGAATAGAGCAACCGCAGGTACACCTTTTGAACTCAGTGTTTTTATTTCTTTAATAGCTAAATCAATACTTAGCCGGTGTACCCCAGGCATTGAGGAGATAACTTCTTTAACATTCTTTCCTTCCTTTAAAAACATTGGTGCGACTAAGTCGGAAGGTAACAAGGTGTTTTCTCTAACTAGCCTCCTAACATAATCTCGATTACGCAAGCGGCGTAGCCTAGTGGTGGGGAAAGAACCATATCGTTGTGAGTGCATATTTTTTCTCATAATTGGAGGCTAGTATAATTTTATTACACTAGGATAGTAATAAGGTACTGTGGTAGCGTAAATATTACTATCTATCTTTTTAAAGGTAATTTTTGTGGAAAATCAAACGTTAATTCGTGTAGGTTTATTTTCTGTATGTTTTTTGATGCTTCTGTTACTTGAGTGGAGAAGCCCATTAGTCCGCTACCGCGAGGTATGGACAATTAATCGATTCACAAACATGCTTTTTTTATTGGGTACTGTAGGGACTTCTCGCTTACTGATTTCGATGTCAGCTGTCAGCGCTGCGCTATTTGCTCAATCGAACGATTTTGGAATTTTCAACGTTTTTCCAATACATGCAGGGGTATCATTTATTATTACGTTGATTCTTTTGGATTTCCTCATCTATTTACAGCACATCACCATGCACGCGGTGCCGTTTCTGTGGCGCTTTCATCAAATACACCATGCTGATGAGCGCTTAGATGCGACTACTGGGTTTAGATTTCATCCAGGAGAGATTTTTTTTTCAATAGTGTACAAGTGGCTGGTTGTGTTTCTTATAGGGCCTAGTATCGTGGCAGTGGTAGTTTTTGAAATCATATTGAGCAGTTTTTCGCTTTTTTCACATAGTAACTCGAAGCTACTATCTCGATACCAAGTAATATTAGAGCGTGTGTTTATAACTCCTCAGACTCATTGGATCCATCATTCGGTTGGAGTAGTCGAAAGTCAAAAGAATTTTGGTTTCTGCTTGTGCTTGTGGGATAGATTATTCAAAACCTATACCTGTTATACATTGCTCGAGGTGACACGACTTAAGTTTGGTGTGGCGGATATTAACGCGAAAGGGAATAATTTCCAGGATATGCTATTGCATCCATTTCGAAAGATGCATGGCTCGAATTATTTATTACGTAGGTGGAGAAGAGATTAGTTGGTACCTATTTCGCTAGGCAATTTTGCGCACATTGTGTCGATCCAGTTCTCCGCGTCTTTGATGATGTTTTTTCTACTGCGTCCTGCGGTTGAGATTGGTGCTCCAATAATGACTTCAATAGTTCCAGGATATTTTTTCACAGTGTTTTTCTTCCAGAAAACTCCAGCATTATGAGCTACCGGAATAATTGGACAGTTAGCTTCCAGGGCAAGAGCAGCGCCAGTCTGAGTGAATCGCCCATTTTCTCCTACCGCAATACGTGTACCTTCTGGAAAGAAGAGTACCCACCATCCGTCTTTGATTCTTTTTTGACCTATATCTAGGATTTTTTTTACAGATTTTGCACCCTGTTTCCTATTTATAGCGATTGGGTTAAGGCACGCGAGACCCCAGCCGAAAAAAGGTATGCTGAGCAGCTCTTTTTTTAGGACTTGAGTCTGTTTTGGAAAGATCATTTGCATCGCAATAGTTTCCCAAGCGGATTGATGCTTACATAAAATAACTCCCGGCTGATCGGTTATATTTTCTATACCCCTTACCGCCCAATGCAAGTCACACGTTATTCTTAACCACCATAGCGCCAACTTAGACCATGTTATGATTGTTTTGTATCGTGGAGTGGACGGCAAGATGAGCACACACACACTGATAATCGAGAAGAAAACTGTCAGAGGGATTAGTCCCGTATAAAACATCCAAGATCTTATTGTTGTAAGCATTTCTAAGTGACTTCTTGAGCTGCAAAGAACATATATCTAGAGTTGGATTTTACCAATGTCAGCGATTTTACCGAATAGGTCTTGAAGATCGTGTAAAAGGGCAACTCGATTATGTTGTATGTCTTTTTCATCACAGATAATCATGACGCTTTCAAAAAAATTGTTAACAGCATCATTTAGTTCCGCAAGCTTTTTCATGTATCCGACATATTTTCGTTCGTTGAAAAGAGTTTCAAGCTGGGGCCTGAGTGAACTAATTTTCTCAGCAAGCTTCTTTTCGCTATCATCTATAAGAAGTTTCTGATTCCACGCACCACGATTTTTTTCTACTGATTTTTTCAGAATATTGGTTATGCGTTTATTTGCAGCAGACAGGCTACGAGCCTCCGGCAGCTCGCGATACTCGTTTACGGCTTTTATCCGGCGGTCTTTCTCCATTGGACTTATTATTTTTAGGCTCGGTATAGAATTAAAAGTGTCGATTGGTAAGCCGGTATCGAGATAGTAGGCACGCATCCTATCGTCTATAAAAGTTAAAATATCAACAGTGATTTTGTCTGGAAATGAAATCTTGTTGAATTGGTTCGTGGCAATTGATATTAAGTTTTGAAGATCAATTTCGATATTGGATTCCACAATTATCCGGAAAACTCCGACTGCGGCTCTGCGCAGGGCGTAAAAATCTTTATCACCTGTTGGCGCCAGACCTACTCCAAATAAACCGACTATCGAGTCAATTTTATCGGCCAGAGTTATACATCTTCCGGTAGCAGTCGACGGGATAGTGTCGCCCGAAAACCTGGGATGATAAAACTCTTTAATGGCAAGGCAGACTTCTGGATTTTCACCATCTTTTTCGGCATAGTAGCTTCCCATAACCCCTTGTAAATCAGGAAATTCTCCGACCATTTCTGAAAGTAAATCACACCTGGCCAACTGTGCGGCTCTATTAGTATTTATTTGCTTAGCTTTACAAACTTCACTGATCTCGCTAGCGATAACAGTTATACGCTTAGTTTTATCTAACAATGTTCCGAGTTTTTTTTGAAAAGTCATACGACCAAGATATTCTTGATGACTCTCCAAGGACTTTGACGTATCGGTTTGGAAGAAGAACTCCGCGTCGGCTAGTCTCGGCCGGATTACCCTCTCGTTCCCTAGCCGCACAATATCTGGATCTATGCTCTCGATATTACAGACGGTCACGAAGTCATTGGTGAGTATGTCCTCATTAGATCTCACAGGGAAATATTTTTGGTGCTTTTGCATAGAGCTGATCAAGACTTCATCGGGCAGAGACAAGAAATGTTTGTCAAAACTACCCATAATTAATGTTGGCCATTCCACCAGCCCAACAACTTCATCTAAAAGGTCATCATCTAATTCGATTTTTCCATTTAGCCGTTCATTCACTCGCTGAATTTGGTCAAGTATGCAGCCTTTTCTTTTTTCAAATGAAGGAATCACACACCCTTTAACGCGCAGTTCTTCTTCGTATGACTCTGCGTTTGGAATAACAATTTTTTCTTGGCCGTGAAACCGGTGTCCTCTGGTAACATTACCACTATTCACTCCCATTACGGTTGCAGGAACAAGTCGCTCGCCATGTAAAATGACTAACCACTGGATAGGTCTTACAAACTCATCCTTCTTGTCGCCCCATCTCATCTTTTTTGCTACGGGGAGTGTTTTCAACGCCTCCAGAATGAGATCAGGCAAAATTTTGTTTAAGGCGATACCTTCAATTTTCTGGGAGTGATATAACCACTCCCCCTCAGAACTCTTCGTTGTTGATAACTCGCTGAGGTCGACACCACAAGAGCGAGCAAATCCTGTTGCTGCTTTTGTTGGCTCTCCTTTTTCATCATAAGCATGTGCAGTTGATGGGCCTTTTCTTTCGTCTATTCGATCATTTTGTTTTTCAGCTACGTTTTTTATACAGATAGAGAGTCGCCTAGGAGTCGCATAGGCGATACTGTCTCCAATTTGCACTCCAGTTTTGGTCAGAAGTTTTGCAATATTGTCAGAGAACGCGAGACATAATTTTTTTAGTGATTTAGGGGGTAATTCTTCGGTTCCAACTTCGATTAGTAGTGATTCCATTATTTGGGTTCCCTGTTACTTTTACCAATTGGGAACCCGAGTGCTTTTCTAGCTTCATAGTACGACTCAGCGATTTCTTTGGCGAGAGTTCGAACCCTCAGAATGTAGCGCTGTCTTTCTGTGACTGATATCGCTTTCCTTGCGTCTAATAAATTGAAAGTGTGAGATGCTTTTATCATTTGTTCATATGCAGGCAATGGGAGATCAGCTTCTATGAGCCGCGCAGTTTCTCTTTCGCACGTGTCGAACCAATTTGTTAAAGATTCAGTATCGGCCAAATCAAAATTATATTTGGACATTTGGACTTCATTTTGGTGATAAATGTCACCATAAGATACGACTCCATCGTCTGACTTATTCCAAATTAAGTCATAGACTGAATCCACACCCTGAAGATACATCGCGATCCTCTCCAAACCATATGTTATTTCGCCTGGCACCGGTGCACAGTCTAACCCTCCTACCTGTTGGAAGTAAGTAAACTGGGTAATTTCCATTCCATTTAGCCAGACCTCCCAGCCCAAGCCCCAAGCACCTAATGTAGGAGATTCCCAGTTATCTTCAACGAAGCGCACATCATGCGTCTCTAAATCAAGCCCCAAGTTTTTTAAGGACTCGAGATATTGTTCTTGGATATTACTTGGAGAGGGTTTGAGCAATACTTGAAATTGATAATAGTGTTGTAGTCGATTCGGATTTTCACCATAGCGTCCATCTGTTGGCCTCCGAGATGGCTGCACATAAGCAGCCTTCCAAGGCTCTGGGCCAATAGCTTTTAGGAAGGTGGAGGGGTGGAAAGTCCCGGCACCCATTTCCATGTCATAGGGTTGTAAGACCACACACCCCTGTTCTCCCCAGAATTTTTGAAGTCTGAAGATCAGATCCTGGAATGTCCTCGGTACCACTATGTTTTTAGTCATTTCTACGCAAATACTGTTTGGTTAACCCCATTATAAGCGCAAGCGCGTAAATTAGGCATGTAAAACTGAAAAATCTGAGATTGTGGGACTTGCTCGAGCTTCGTCGGGTTGTTCCAGATGCAAACTAATTGTGCGACGGTAGAAAAAGTTGCTAGTTTTAGTCTGGTTTCTCTATTAGTTGAATCAGGTCTTCAAATTTTCTATTTATCATCCGTCGCTTGTAAGAGGGAATTTCATAGGCCCAGCCATTTACTTTGTTATTTATTTTTTCTATCGTAGCGTCTGTTATTTCTTTGTTATCATTGTCGCGACTAGCCGCAAACACGGTATAGCGTTTATCTTTCCAAATATAATCTGTTAGAAGTATTTCGAGACCGCTAAAAGTTGTGACCGTAGTTTGTTGCGATGGTTCTAAATCTGAGACTACATTTGCTGAGATGACATCATTTAGTCTCAGATCCATTAAAATTGCCGGAATACTTGACACAATTGTTTTAGATTTCATCTCGAATGATTCAGGAATTTTTTGAAGAGTGAAGAAATCTTCCGATTCGGTGTTTTTAGAGATAACGATTTTCTTTTCGCCCGGAACATCTATCGTCAGTCGTTCAATACTTTTGCTATCCACGTCAATGATTTGAGGATCGAGCCATTCTATAGGGTTAGTCGGCGCGGAAATCTGTCCAGCCACCAGTTGTGCTGTAGCTTGATCGACAAGTCTTATATAACGCTGGGCTTTTTTAGCTTCCTTTGGGCTTAGTCCAATTAGTAAAGAGACGAGTGTTTTTTTGTTAGCACTTACGGTTATCTGACTTGCTCGAGAGCCTTCTATTGATAGATCATTTACCCCTAGTTTGGCGTATTTTTCGACCGAACTAGTTTTAGCCTCGAGTATTTTTAAGTTGCTGAGCTCAAGTGCCAATTGTTTTATACCGCTAGTAGAAGCTGGGTAGTTGTCTTTATTATGTAGGTACCAGACACCGTCAATTTTTTTAAGGATCGATTCGAATCTTCTATCTGCAATCGTCACCTCGGTTATTTCATTGATGCTATCAATTAGCGCAGGGAAGAGGCTGGTTTTCACAATTTCTGACTGAGGCTTGTTGTCTAGTGAAACCTTCCAAGCAGTTGCAGTTATTATTAGCGCAATAAAAAAAATAACGATGATTTTTGATTTAAACATTTTGCTTTTACGTTTTATTATTTAGTCGGAATCGTTTTAGCCCATTTGCTACGATCAAGGATAAAAATATTAATAAGGGTACTAAAGCAGTGTTAGCAAATGTGAGCATGCTACCTAGTCGATCGATATTATCTTGTAGCTCGTGCTGCACAGCTCTCAATTCTTTTCTAGTACTTATTTGTTCGGATCTAAATTTTTCTACTTCAATTTGCTGTTCTGCACTAAGGATCAACTCCCCTTCTATTTGTTGTCCTTGAATTCGAGAAAGGTTTTCCTCAGCCAGTTTAAGCTTTTCTTGGAGAGCTTGCTCTTTGTCTCTAAACTGTTCTTCTGCTTTTCTTTGTATGTCAAGTACGACCTCGAAGGGGCGAGTATACTGCCCTCTACTTCTTAGACTTATTAGATCGTCATTACCACCTAAGTTATCCACCGCATTTACTAGAAAGTCTGCATTATTTGCGAAGGCCTCAGGTATTCTCATTCCCGCAAACCCTGAGAATCGGACCCAAAACCGGTCTGCCAGAATATCTGTATCTGATACCAGAATAAGGTTTGTCGGATATTCGGATGTCAATAAATGACTTTTATCTAAATCATATTTGCTTTCTTCGACTTTTAGTTCACTTGAAGGGGGGGCGGAGAAATTAGAAGTGTAGTTACCAGTAACTCGGACCGCAATTAAATGATTTTTTTCATCGCTATTAAAATCGTCAATGAGAGACGACGGATCATCTGCAGTTATAATAGAGTCTTTATCAATCAATCCAGACGAGGTGCTAGCGGTTAAAAGTGGCGTATATGTTAAATTCGCTTTGGGATCGATCTCTAGGCTACCTGCAGTACCTACATTGACTGTATTAAGCTGGTTTGTTGTGAAGTCCTCCTTGTTTAAAGACTTTCCTTGTAGCTGGATCCACGGTAGGTAGTCCACTTCTCTCTGACCTCGAGCGGTATTAAAATTTACGCGGACGGCTGATGACGGATCTCCAATGACATGGCTACTATTTAGCTTGATTCCCACCGACTCAAAGATAGTATCAAGTCTGGAGCCCAGCTGTGGCATCACTCCGGGGGTCTCAGGGTTGGGTTGGGTAGGGTCCTGCTCGGCTAGAGGGTCTACGAAGACTAATGCTTTGCCTCCTTTGACTAAAAATTGGTCTATTGCATATTGAGTTTTGACGGATAAATCTTTCGGATGAATTAATATTAGCGTATCTATCTCATCATCTATTAAGGAGATATCAACAGGGAGTCGTTTTATTTCGTGAAATTCTTTTAAGAGCGTAATCGCCGTGAGATCTGGTTTTATGACTTGGCCAGTTTGTTGATCGGTTTCCGAAAGTATCGGTAGATCAGTAATCAGCCCGATAATTCGTTTCTTAGGATCGTTTAGCTTGTAGATTATTTTCGTTAAATCATATTCAAGCGCGTTTTCTTGATCTGGGCTAAGTACTTCAATCACTTCCCGATCGTCTGTTGTATTAGTTGCTACTAGTCCAAGATATCCTACCTCGCCGTTGCTCCCGAGACTCAGCTGTCTTATTCCCGCGCCTACCGCCTCGTCTTCAGCTTCGGAGAACGGCGCGGGATCGATCACGTAAAGTTTTATTTTCCCATTACTATTAGCGACATATTCATTGAGTAAATCCTTGACTCGTTTCCCATAATTTGCCAATTGAGGGAGCCCAGCCAATTGTTCAGATGAGAAATATAATCGAATTGAAATTGGTTCACTGATATCCGAGAGTATATTGTAAGTTCCGGGCGCCAGAGTATAGAGTCGGTTTTCTGTTAGATCGAGTCGCGCTGAGGTTAGTGTCTCGTTACTTATGATATTCATTCCGAGGAACATAGTTGTGGCTAATATTAAACCGGTGACGGAAACTAATTTTCGATTCATGATATTTTTTCGTAAATGGTTTTTTGATTATTTGACTGTGGTTTTTTTTAATTACTTTTATTGACTTCAATCGCGATCACATTAAGGTACAACCAGAAGATGATTAAGCTCGCGAAAAAAATTATATCTCGAAGGTCAATTACCCCTTTTTGAATTGAGTCAAAATGGGTAAGAAAGCTAAAAGACGCTATTACATCTACAATACTTTGCGGAGCCCAAGAGGCGAAAACATCTAGAACCATTGGAAAGCCACTTAGGTTGAATACCAGACAGATCATAAAACTAGTAACGAAAGCGATCACTTGATTTTTTGTTAGCGCGGAGACGCATGAACCTATTGATAGAAATCCTCCGGCCATCAAGATGCTGCCTAGGTAGCTTGCCGCAATTACAGTATTATCAGGCTGACCAAGATAGTTGACCGTGAGCCAAATAGGAACAGTACCTAATAGCGCTACTACTGTGAAGCACCACGCTGCAAAAAATTTGCCAAAAACACTGGCGCCTAAAGAGACAGGAAGCGTCAACATAAGTTCTATCGTTCCAGCTTTTCTTTCCTCAGACCAGAGTCTCATAGAGATGGCCGGTATTAAGAACATGTATAACCAAGGATGGAATTCAAAAAAAGGGCCTAAATCAGCCAGGCCGCGGTCATAAAAGCCGCCAACATAAAATGTGAAAACTCCGTTTAACACCAAGAAAATCACTATAAATACATAGGCGACGGGAGTGTCGAAGTAAGATCTGAACTCTCGCTTAAAAATTGGAAAAAACCCTTTCATGATCGAATTACCTCACCGCTCTTCTGCTGGTTAGTCAAAGAACGAAATACTTCGTCCAGACGTCCTTGCTCGATGTATAGTTGCAGTATCTCACATTCGTAGTCAGCCATTCTGGCTTTTACTAAGGAGCTGATCTCTACCTCGGATGAGTACGGGATTAAAGTCACGCGAGTAAGCTCTGCCTCAGCGATATGTTCGATGGCCATTATCTCCTCAAGCTCCTTTAGTATCTTGGTCGTCTTTTCAACATCTTTATTGCTCACCACAAGCGTTATTGCATTGTGGTAGCGAGACTTAGAAGATAGTTCGAGTGGCGAACCACTGAATATAACTCCCCCATTACTAATTATTATGGCTTTGGTGCACACGGACTCCACTTCCTCGAGGATATGTGTGGATATCAGGATTGCTTTGTCAGCTGCCATCTCTTTTATGAGAGCTCTGATCTCATGCTTTTGATTAGGGTCTAAACCGTCGGTTGGTTCGTCTAATATTAATATTTCAGGGTCATGTAGTATAGCTTGCGCGATTCCTACTCGTCTTTTAAAGCCTTTTGAAAGAGTGTCTATAGGTTGATGTGCTACACGTTCTAGATGGATCTTGTCAATGATTTCGTCTACTCTGGAGGCTCTTGCAGAATTATCAATTCCTCGCACCTCCGCGACAAAGGACAGAAAGTTCAAGGGTGTCATTTCCCCGTAAGCAGGAGCACCCTCGGGTAAATATCCGATGCTTGCTTTAGCCTCTATAGGATTGACGCTGATATCATTACCAGATATTTTTATTGTTCCGCTGGTCGGAGTCAAAAAACCGGTAATCATTTTCATAGAGGTCGATTTACCCGCCCCATTCGGCCCTAGAAAACCTAAAACTTCTCCTCTATTTACAGAAAGTGAAATATTATCGACGGCTTTTATTGAACCAAACGATTTTGTCAGCCCGATTACCTCTACAAGTGTCTCAGCCAATGTCATCCTCTCTCTATAATTAAGTCTGCGGGCATATTATACCGTTGGACACTATTTTTTTAGTTATTCAAAAATATTGTTCAAATGAGCCTTACTTTAAAGCTACATCCTTTTTAGGATCAAGGGTCACACAATTAAAAATTGTTAATTAGCATTTAAGGCTTACCCATGACACTGCTTCGCCAGCGCTCAAGGCCGTGCTTTAGTAATCATCACTTTGTGTATAATAGTATTGTTATGAGCGTAAAAAATGAATTCGATGTAATTGTGATTGGTGGTGGGCATGCCGGTACAGAGGCTGCACTTGCGGCTGCCAGGATGGGTTCGGAGACTTTGTTACTAACTCAAAACATTGAAACGCTTGGGCAGATGTCCTGCAATCCTGCGATTGGCGGTATTGGCAAAGGCCATTTAGTTAAGGAGATTGATGCTTTAGGCGGGTATATGGCGCGAGGAGCAGATGCATGTGGTATTCATTTTAGGACGTTAAATGCGAGTAAAGGCCCGGCTGTGAGGGCAACGCGGGCTCAGATTGATCGTCAGCTCTACCGGGCTGCAACACGTAGGGTTCTGGAGAATCAAAATAAGCTTACTATTTTTCAACAGTCTGTGGACGACTTGATCTTCGAACAGGGCGTTTTGTGCGGAGTGACAACTGAAATGGGTTTGCAATTCCGGGCCGGAGTAGTTGTTCTAACCGTAGGCACTTTTTTAGGAGGTATTATTCATGTTGGAGAATCGAATTTCTCTGGCGGCAGAGCCGGCGATCCTCCCTCGAACCCTCTTTCTAGGAGGTTGAGAGCACTTGATTTGAAAGTTGGGAGATTAAAAACCGGTACGCCCCCTAGGATAGACGGACGGACGGTTGATTTCAGTTTAATGGAGATCCAGCAGGGCGATTCACCTAGGCCAATATTTTCATTTTCGGGAAGCAGAAAAGAACATCCGGCGCAAACAGAATGTCATATTACCTACACGAATGAACGCACACACGAGATAATTAGAAATAGTTTAACTAGATCGCCGATGTTTAATGGCAATATAGAAAGCACAGGGCCGAGATATTGCCCCTCAATTGAAGACAAGGTTGTTCGATTTGAGGATAGAGCCAAGCACCAGATTTTTGTGGAGCCAGAGGGGCTGAATGTCAGAGAAATATACCCTAATGGAATTTCTACTAGCTTACCTTACGATGTTCAAGTTGAATTAGTTCAGTCGATCAGTGGTTTTCAAAAAGCGGTCATAACTAGGCCGGGTTATGCGATTGAATACGATTATTTCGATCCAAAAGGCCTCAATCCTTGGCTAGAGACTCGCGATATAGATAGCCTATTTTTTGCGGGTCAAATTAATGGTACAACCGGTTATGAGGAGGCTGCGGCGCAAGGGTTATTAGCGGGCGTCAATGCCGCTCTGCGCGTACAAAAGAAAGCAGAGTGGTATCCCAAGAGAGACGAAGCATATCTGGGGGTCTTAGTAGACGACCTAGTGACACGGGGTACTGATGAACCGTATAGAATGTTCACTAGCCGAGCGGAGCATCGCCTTTTGCTGAGGGAAGATAATGCGGATATTCGGTTGACTCCAGTTGGTCGCAAGCTTGGGCTAGTAGGTGATTCACAATGGGCTGATTTCCAGAAAAAACAAGAATTAATTGTAAGGGAGCAGCACCGTTTAGAGGATATCTGGATTTCTCCGGATGATAATAAAGGCGAAAAATTTAAGCTTTTGATGGGCCAACCGCTTCGAAAGAAGCAGCGGCTGTCTGACTTGTTAAAAAGGCCAAACATTGATTACAAATTGCTTATGGCTTTGCCTGACACTGGGCCAGCTATAGATGATGAAAGGGTTATCGAGCAAATTGAAAACGTGGCTCTTTATAGTGGCTACATTAATAGGCAGTTAGGAGAAATTGAGCGCCTTAAGTCATTAGAAAATATTGCTATGCCCTCAGATTTTTCCTACGCGGAGGTGCGTGGTCTCTCGAATGAGGTCGTGCAAAAGTTGACAGAGGTTCGCCCCAGTACGTTAGGCCAGGCGTCACGGATTTCAGGCGTGACACCAGTTGCTATTTCTCTGTTGGCAGTTTTTTTAAAAAGGGCTGGCATCACGGTAGCACGATCGGCTTGAATCATATTAAGTATTCTCAAGATAACTTGGAATTAGTTTTAAGGCTCAGTGAATGCGTTAATGTTGACCTGAATGAAAGGCAGGCCGAATCGCTTGTTAAATACTCTAAATTAGCTATTGAGTGGAGCAAAATAGCTAATTTAACCGGTGCTAATTCTGTTGAAAGCTACATTACCGGTCACGTTATTGATTGTCTTGCGGTAGTTCCTTTTCTGGGCCAAGGGCCCCTTGTCGATATCGGGAGTGGTGCGGGTTTACCCGGCATAGTATTGGCAATAGCTGATCCCGAAAGATATATCGCTCTGGTGGAGCCTCGTGGTAAGCGTTCAAGATTTCTGCAGCATATTAAGATGCAATTAGGTTTACGTATGGTTGATATCAAGTCTCAGCCGGTGGAGCAATATAACCCGAGCCGATCGTTTCGATACGTTATTTCGAGGGCATTTGGGCCTCTTAATAAATTTATAGAAAAAAGTATACACCTGGTCGGTTCACAAACGGAGGTGGTTGCGATGAAATCACGGATTAAATTGAGTGAATTATCGGAGGCTGAGGCTTTACTGGGGCCAGCACGGTGTGTGGAACTGTCGGTGCCGTCGTATGATAGTCGCACTCTTGTGTTTATGAAAAAGACTTAATGAAACATAGTACGACTGTGATGTATTTATGCCATAATCTCTTGCATAACTGAAGTCATGCGAGTAGGGAAAAGTGTCGCGAATTGTTGCTATAGCAAATCAAAAAGGAGGCGTGGGAAAGACCACTACTAGCGTTAATATAGCGGCTTCCATGCATGCTACCCGTCGAAAGACGCTACTGGTAGACCTCGACCCTCAAGGAAACGCGACCGTCGGAAGTGGTATCGATAAGAACGCCATATCATTTTCAGCTTTTGACGTGCTGATGGATGAATCATTAAATATTCGCGATGCTATTTTAAGGGATGTGGCAGGCGGTTATGATTTGATAGCTGGGAATAGCGATCTAACTGGAGCGGAAATCGGCCTGTTAGAGCAAACTCATCGTGAAACTCGTTTAAAGTGCGCATTTAAACCGATCTTAGAAGATTACGAGTATGTCTTTATTGATTGTCCTCCCTCGCTGAATATGCTCACAGTAAATGCACTTGTAGCAGCTGATGGATTAATGATTCCAACCCAATGCGAATATTATGCTTTGGAAGGCTTGTCGGCTCTACTGGAGACGATGAAAAAAATTAAGCGATTGTTGAACCCTGGGCTAGAGATAGATGGTGTTTTAAGGACCATGTTTGACTCCCGAAACAATCTTGCCAGAGAAGTGTCTGGACAACTGATGGCTCATTTTGGTGAAAAAGTATATCGAACTATTATTCCTAGAAATGTTCGTCTAGCTGAGGCTCCTAGTCATGGTATACCAGTGCTCATATATGACAGCTCATCTGCGGGTTCATTAGCATACCTATCGCTGGCGGGTGAAATGTTACGGAGTAAAAACAAAGCATAATTCGTGCAAAAGTACGGTTAGAGGTGGTTAAATTTATGGGTACAAAAAAAAGAGGGCTTGGTCGAGGACTTGATGCTCTACTGAGTGCGGATACGGATACGGATACAGACATGTTGTCGAAAGACGACAGTAGTGAACTGAAGATGCTTGATATAGATTTGATCAAGCGCGGGCGATATCAGCCTAGAATAAAGATCGAGGAAAATGCGTTAAGTGAATTGGCTGAGTCAATTAAAGAACATGGTGTCCTGCAACCGGTGGTTGTCCGAAAGTCAGAAGATAGCAGCGGCTATGAATTGATAGCTGGAGAGAGGCGATGGAGAGCAAGTCAGCTGGCTGGATTGCCAGAATTACCAGCCATCATTAAAGAGATAGACGAGAGCGACGCTCATAGCGTGGCTCTTATTGAAAACATTCAACGTGAGCAGCTAAACCCAATTGAAGAGGCGCTTGCCTTAGCGCGATTAGTAAATGAGTTTAGTATGACCCATGCACAGGTTGCTACTTCCATCGGTAAGTCCCGCGCGACTGTGAGTAATCTAATCAGATTGCTTGATTTAGAGGAACGACCGAGACAATTACTTGAGGATGGATTATTAGAAATGGGACATGCGCGAGCCTTACTAGGGGTTTCCGGACCATCGCAGGAGGAGATAGCCGTGCGTGCTGCTGAGGAAAACTTGAGTGTTCGCGCGGTTGAAGGGTTGATCAAAAAAAGTCGCGTCAAATCTGAAGAAAATCGTACAGAGGGGAGTCCTCGCGATCCAAATATAGTCGGCCTAGAAAGTTCGATTAGTGAACGTATCGCAGCTCAAGTTGAAATTCGGCACAGAAACTCAGGAGCAGGTAAGGTAGTTATAAGTTATAATTCTTTAGACGAACTTGAGGGAATACTGGAACACATAAAACGCTAACTGTCCGGCTGTCTTCGAACGGTAGCCAGCTAAAGTAGTCCCTTGCCACGAGACACGAAAATCCGTTATACTTTCGCCCGTTAGGTTACATAGCGACCGAAGAGTTTAAATTTACCGTGCTAGCAAATCCAGCAGACTACAGTTGGCGCAGGAAAATGTTCCGTATCGTTTTTCTGCAAGGCGTTTTGACAGTTCTGCTTGGTTTGGTGGGAATTTGGCTTGGGTCGGTTGCGGTGGGAAAATCAGCGTGCATCGGTGGTGTTATTGCGGTGTTACCTAGCTACTATTTGGCTTCGAGGATGTCTGTTAGTTATCCAGAAAAGCCGGTTGCAAGCTTGCAAAGAATTTATATAGGCGCGTTTGTTAAAATTTTATATACGATCGCGTTGTTTGGCTTAGCGATAAAATATTTAGACGTTCAGTTTGTGATAATGATTTCGTCATATTTTGTAGTCACAATGATGAACTGGTTTGGTCTGAGATTACTGGATTTGTCTGAGCAGGGCTGACATTTAAGTGAACAAGTTATTTGGGAATTAATCGTTGAATTGTATTAGTAGGAACTTTTGAATGGCAGGCTCATCCCCGGCAGAGTATATCAGCCATCACATCCAGAATTTGACTTACGGTCGGACGCTTGACGGCTCGTGGGGCTTCGCTCATTCGGCCCAAGAAGCTACGCAAATGGGATTTGTCAGTATTAATGTGGATACGATGTTCTGGTCCCTACTAACGGGCATTATGTTTTGTGTGCTTTTTCGTAAAGCTTCTGCGTCGGCCTCCGTTGCGAAACCGTCGAAATGGCAGCTTTGTGTTGAACTTGTGGTGGAAATGGTTTGGGGTAGTGTGAAAGATGCTTTTACTGGGAAAAATGCACTAATTGCGCCGCTGTCGCTGACAATATTTGTTTGGATATTTTTGATGAATCTCATGGACTTGGTGCCCGTGGATTTTTTGCCTTACGCCTCCCAACTTGCCGGGCTTAGCCACATGAAAATGGTTCCAACAACCGATGTCAATGCTACTTTTGGGATGTCGCTGTCGATTTTTGGACTGATGATCTACTACGGGATAAAGATGAAAGGTTTGGGCGGGTTTGCTGGCGAGCTTGCGTTTCATCCATTTGGTAAAGCATTCCTGCCAGTTAATTTGGTGCTCGAAACCGTTTCGATGGTCGCAAAACCACTTTCATTGTCGCTCAGACTATTCGGGAACATGTTTGCTGGCGAACTTGTTTTTGTCTTGATTGCCGCTCTTGTCCCCTTTTATTTGCAATTTGTTTTAGCTGTACCTTGGGCGATTTTCCATATACTAGTGATAACTTTGCAAGCTTATATTTTTATGATGTTGACGATTGTTTACTTAGGCCAAGCGCACGAAGTGCATCACTAGGTTTGAGTGTGAATTACTTATAGGAGATTGAAAGATGGAGTCTGTTGTTGCATTTTCAGCTTTGGCTGCAGGTATTATGATTGGTTTGGGTGCTTTAGGTGCCGGAGTAGGTATTGGTATTTTAGGTAGCAAATTTTTAGAGGGGGCCGCTCGACAGCCTGAGCTCGTACCCATGCTTCAGGCCAGAATGTTTCTGATGCTAGGATTGACGGATGCTGTTCCAATTATTTCTATAGCATTTGCCGCGTTGCTTATGTTCGCTAATCCGTTTATTGGACAAGTGGGATAAATTAACTAAAGAACAGTTGGAATACTAGCGATGAATATGAACTTAACGCTACTGGGCCAAGCAATATCTTTTGCGATATTTGTTTGGTTTTGCATGAAATATGTTTGGCCTCCGATTATCGCGGCCTTGGAAGCACGTGAGGCTGAAATTGCGGACGGACTCGCTTCAGCTGAGAAAGGTAGGCACGAGTTAGCCAATGCAGAAAAGCGCGTAGCTGATATTTTATCGGATGGGAAAAATAAAGCGCAGGACTTTGTATTGCAGGGACAGAAGAGAAGAGACGAAATCTTGGAAAAGGCTAAGATGGAGGCTATGGAAGAAAAAGCTAAAATTTTGGCGTCCGCTGCTGTAGAAGCCGAGCAAGAGCGCAATCAAATGCTGGAAATGTTGAGGAAACAAGTTGGTGGTCTTGCCTTACAAGGGGCGGAACAAATATTAATGCGAGAAGTCGATGAGCAGTCTCATCGAGATGTGCTCGACAAACTGTCCTCGAGTCTCTAGGAGGATTTAAGCGTGCAAGAAAGTTTAACAGTCGCTAGACCTTATGCCGAAGCGGCCTTTAACTATTCTCATCCAGAAAATCATTCTGGCGATTGGATGTATATGCTTTCATGCTTGAGTGATGCGCTTAAAGAGCCTAGTTTGAGTAATTTAGTTGGCAATCCTAAGGTAGCTGACGATACCTTGCTCTCGATTCTTGTTGAAGTGCTAGGCAAAGACCTTTCGAAACAACAAATAAATTTTTTAAGTTTGCTGGTTGGGGCTAAGAGGTTAGGAGTCGTACCGCAAATTCTGCAACTATTTAGTGCGCTTAATGCCGAGTCTGAAGGCGTAGTCACTGCGACAATTACTTCGGCTTATGAACTTAGTGTTTCCGAGCGAGAGAAACTAAAAACTTCGATTGGAGCTCGCTACAATAAAAGCTGCAATTTGGAAACCCAAGTGGATCTTGGATTAATTGGAGGAGCTGTCATAAAGATAGGTGACTCTGTCATAGATTTGTCTCTTCGTGGGCGTTTAGCCCACATGAAGCACAAAATAATTTAGTTTAATTAGTGAATGAAAACTTTAATCAACTTAAATAATAGCCCCAGAGGACTGCAATGAGTGTCAGCGCAACAGAGATCAGCGAACTGATCAAAAAAAGAATTGAAGGTCTTGAACTAAACACTGAGGCCCGTACGGAAGGTACTATTGTCAGCTTGTCTGACGGAATAGCACGAATACACGGGCTTAGTGATGTTATGCAAGGTGAAATGATAGAATTCCCCGGAGGAGTGTTTGGTCTAGCGTTGAACCTGGAGCAAGACTCAGTGGGCGCGGTAGTGCTCGGCTCCTACGAGCACCTGTCGGAAGGCGATACCTGTCGATGTACAGGGCGTATTTTGGAAGTACCCGTCGGTGAACCCTTGCTAGGAAGGGTTGTTGATTCACTCGGCGCCCCCATAGATGGTAAAGGCGAAATTATCACTGAACGAACGGAGCCGATAGAAAAAATTGCCCCAGGAGTAATCGAACGTCAGTCGGTTGACGAGCCAGTGCAGACCGGGTTGAAGTCTATTGATGCGATGGTTCCTGTAGGTCGGGGACAAAGAGAGCTAATTATTGGTGATCGCCAAACAGGTAAGACAGCAGTTGCGGTTGATGCCATCATCAATCAAAAAGGCACGGGGATAAAATGTGTGTATGTTGCTATCGGGCAGAAAGCTTCTTCGATCAGTGCAGTAATACGAAAGCTTGAGGAACACGGTGCGCTAGAACATACAATCATAGTCGCTGCGACAGCGTCGGATTCCGCAGCCATGCAGTATATTGCTCCATATGCTGGCTGCGCTATGGGAGAGTATTTTCGAGATAGGGGTGAAGACGCTCTCATTATTTATGACGATCTGACAAAACAGGCGTGGGCGTATAGACAGGTGTCGCTTTTACTCAGGCGCCCCCCAGGTAGAGAGGCTTACCCTGGTGATGTTTTCTATTTGCACTCAAGACTTTTGGAACGAGCTTCTCGTGTCAGTGCTCAGCACGTGGAAAAAATCACTAATGGTGAAGTGAAGGGAAAAACAGGGTCACTAACTGCGCTTCCTATAATCGAGACACAGGCAGGTGACGTTTCCGCCTTCGTTCCTACGAATGTGATTTCCATCACTGATGGTCAAATCTATCTTGAGACCGATCTATTTAACTCGGGATTTAGACCTGCTATAAACGCTGGTTTGTCTGTATCACGAGTTGGTGGCGCCGCTCAGACCTCAATTATTAAAAAGTTGGGCGGGGGCGTTAGATTAGCTCTTGCTCAATATCGCGAGTTAGCAGCATTCTCTCAATTTGCGTCGGATCTCGATGAAGCGACTAGGAAGCAACTTGAAAGAGGACAAAGGGTAATGGAGTTGATGAAGCAAAAGCAATACTCCCCTCTATCAGTAGCAGAAATGGCTGTTAGCTTATTCGCAGTCGAGAATAGTTATATCGACGAGGTGCCTTTGGAGAAAATTGGCGAATATGAAGGGGCGTTAGTTGACTACATGAATGAAGGACACGGGGAATTGATGCAACAGATTAATGAATCGGGTGAGTTTGATGACTCTATAAAGGCTAACTTGAAGGCGGCGCTTGACTCTTTTTCTGAAAGTCACTCTTGGTAATTGGTTGTTTTTAGGTAAACGATATGTCAGCGAAAGAAATCCGCACTAAGATAGGTAGTGTTAAAAACACTCAAAAAATAACCAAAGCTATGGAGATGGTTGCTGCTAGTAAAATGCGAAAAGCTCAGGATCGTATGACCAGTGCTAGACCTTATGCTGATAAAATGCGCCAAGTAGTTTCACATATAGCTCACGCGAAATCAGAGTACCGGCACCCTTTTTTAGAGAATCGTGATGAGAAGCGTATAGGACTAATAATAGTCTCGTCTGATCGTGGTCTTTGCGGAGGCTTAAATGGCAATCTTTTTAGGCAGGCTCTGCGTAATTTTCAGAAATGGGAGGATGAAGGGAAAGAACTTCACCTTTGCCTCATCGGTAATAAAGGGACCAGTTTTTTTTCTCGAATAGGTGGGAAAATTTCTGCGCAGGCGTCCCAATTGGGTGATGCGCCCAAGTTACAAGACTTAATAGGTCCAGTAAACGTCATGTTGGAATTATATAACGAGAACAAATTAGACAAATTGTATTTAGTTTCTAACGAATTTGTAAATCGTATGACCCAATCGCCAAAGTTCGAGCAACTATTGCCATTAGTCCCCGAGGAAGCCAGTGATTTGTCGCATCATTGGGATTACATATATGAGCCGGAGGCTCCAGAGGTGATGGATCAACTTTTAACGCGATATATTGAGTCACTTGTCTACCAAGGAGTGGTGGAAAATATTGCGTGTGAACAGGCCGCGCGCATGGTAGCGATGAAGTCTGCTTCTGATAATGCTGGCAAAGCAATAGATGAGCTAGAACTTATATATAATAAGGCTAGACAGGCGGCAATTACGCAAGAATTATCTGAAATTGTAAGTGGCGCGGCGGCGGTATAGCTTCATGCGGTATTTATTCAACATAAACTTTTATAAGCGAATAAGAGGAACTTTAAGATGAGTTCTGGAGAGGTAGTACAGGTTATTGGTGCTGTGGTGGATGTTAAATTCCCTAATGATGCAGTGCCCAAGATTTACGATGCGTTAAAGATTGATGACAGCAATGTCACGTTAGAGGTGCAACAGCAGCTTGGAGATAGTGTGGTGAGAACCATTGCTCTAGGCACTAGTGATGGCTTGCGACGTGGAATGGTTGTTGAGAACACTGGCGAGGGACTTAAAGTGCCCGTTGGCGTTAAGACTCTGGGTCGGATCATGAACGTGCTGGGTGACCCGATTGATGAGAAAGGTCCAATTGGTGAAGAAGAGAGAATGGTCATACACCGTGATGCGCCAGCGTTCACCGATCTGTCGCCTGCAACTGAGTTGCTAGAGACCGGTATTAAGGTAATTGACTTGATTTGCCCTTTTGCGAAGGGTGGTAAGGTTGGGCTATTCGGTGGTGCCGGCGTAGGTAAAACTGTGAATATGATGGAGCTAATCCGCAATATTGCGATTGAGCACAGTGGATACTCTGTTTTTACTGGGGTTGGAGAGCGTACTCGTGAGGGCAACGACTTTTACCATGAGATGAAGGAATCAGATGTCCTTGACAAGGTTTCCTTGGTTTATGGGCAAATGAATGAGCCTCCTGGAAATCGACTGCGTGTAGCGTTAACTGGTCTTACCATGGCGGAAAAATTCCGTGATGAAGGGCGCGATGTACTGCTATTTGTCGACAATATTTATCGTTTCACTTTAGCAGGGGTAGAAGTGTCGGCCCTGCTGGGAAGAATGCCGTCCGCGGTTGGGTACCAACCCACGTTAGCTGAGGAAATGGGACGCCTTCAAGAGCGGATTACATCCACGAAAACTGGATCTATTACTTCTATACAGGCGGTGTATGTTCCGGCAGATGATCTTACAGACCCATCCCCCGCCACCACGTTTGCTCACTTAGATGCGACAGTGGTCCTTTCTAGGCAAATCGCTGAGTTGGGTATATACCCTGCAGTTGATCCTCTTGACTCGACTTCTCGCCAGCTAGATCCCTTAGTTGTTGGCCAAGAGCATTATGATACTGCCCGAGCTGTCCAGAATACTCTGCAAAGATACAAAGAATTGCGAGATATTATTGCAATTTTAGGTATGGATGAGCTATCAGAAGTTGATAAATTGACAGTGTCTCGTGCTAGAAAAATTCAAAGATTCCTGTCTCAGCCATTTTTCGTGGCGGAAGTTTTTACTGGAAGCCCAGGAAAGTATGTCTCCCTTAAAGACACTATTGCAGGATTCCAAGCTATTGTTAACGGCGAATATGATGAACTTCCTGAACAGGCGTTTTATATGGTTGGCTCAATAGATGAGGCGGTTGAAAAAGCGAAAGCGATGTAATGCTCTAGGGGCAAAAATATGACAGTTCAAGTCGACATTGTAAGTGCTGAGAGAGAAATTTTCTCAGGAGAGGCCGAGATGGTATTCGCGCCAGCTATTTTAGGTGAAGTTGGCATAGCTCCTGGACATGCGCCCATGTTATCGCGTCTTGGGCCCGGCGAAGTTCGGCTGAGATTAGGTAATAGTGAAGAATCTTCATTTTATGTGTCTGGAGGTCTGCTGGAAGTTCAACCTAAAGTGGTAACGATATTGTCGGATACCGCTGAGCGGGCGGAAGACTTGGATGAATCATTGGTATTGAAAGCTAAAGAAGCGGCGGAAATCGCGTTAGCAGATACTGATGCCACTATAGATTATGCCAAGGCTAGAGTAGAGTTGGCAGAAACGATAGCTCAACTGCAGACTATTCAAAGACTTCGCGGTCGTACTGGACGTTAATTAGTTTAGTATAGTCATTTTCATATGGTAATTGTCCCCGTTCGCTATGCGCACTATGATAAGTGTGTTGACTTAAGGGGAATAGGACAATTATGAGTTTGAGCGTTTTAATTTTAGCAGCCGGTAAAGGCAGACGGATGAATTCTGCGTTCCCAAAGGTTTTGCAAAAATTGGCTGGTAGGCCGATGATTGACCATGTGCTAACTACCGCGAAGAAACTCACGGGGAATGTAATCGTGATAGTCGGATCTCAACAGGAGATGTTGCGCGAACATCTGGCGGGAGAGCAACTTGAGTTTGTGGAGCAACGGCAGCAATTAGGTACGGGTCATGCTGTGGCACAAGCTTTACCTCATCTCTCTGAGAAGGGTGCGGTATTAATTCTTAGCGGTGATGTCCCACTTTTAACAGATGAAATAGTTTCTCAATTGATAGATTGTGGATCTCGCTGCGATGTTGCGGTCCTAACAAGTAATTTGGATAACCCTGATGGTTATGGCCGAATTATCAGAGATAAAGAAGGCAAAATCACTTCGATTGTCGAAGATGTCGATGCTGATCACTCTCAGAGATCAATTAAAGAAATAAATACTGGCATCATGGTCGCAAGCGCTGAGTTCCTGCAAGAAGTTATTCCGAAAATTGGAGCTAGAAACGGTCAGAATGAGTACTATTTGACAGATTGTATTAAGATTGCTTTCGAATTAAATAAGAAGATTGGGTCGGTAGTTTTAAGTGATGCGTTATTAGGTTTGGGAGTAAATGATCGCAAGCAACTTGCGGCAACCGAGCGAGCGCTTCAGGCGCGGACAGTGAAGAACCTTATGAGAGACGGTGTGACCGTCGCAGATCCGAGTAGGATCGATGTTCGAGGTGAACTCATTTGCGGGAAAGATGTTTTTATTGACGTAAACACGGTTTTTTCGGGTCGGGTAGTTTTGGGTGACCGCGTTACTATAGGTTCGAATAATGTCATCTCAGACTCCGAGATTTCGTCTTCAGCGACAATACTATCCAACTGCGTCGTCCAAAATTCATTTGTAGGAAAAGGCGCTCAGGTTGGACCATTCTCCCACTTAAGACCAGAATCTCTCATAGGAGATAGAGGGAAAATTGGAAATTTTGTGGAAATCAAAAAGTCTGATATAGGTATGATGAGTAAAGTTAATCATCTGAGCTATGTTGGCGATACCGAAGTTGGTGAACGAGTCAATATCGGTGCAGGTACGATAACGTGTAATTATGACGGTGAAAATAAACATAAAACTGTCATACAAGATGGGGTCTTTATTGGTTCTGGGTCGCAATTAGTCGCCCCCGTGACTATAGGTACTGGTTCCACTGTAGCTGCCGGGAGTACTATTACAGATGATGTAAATGCAAATAGTCTCGCAGTTTCGAGGGTCCCTCAAAAATCGATTTCGGACTGGATGAAACGGAAAAAGTCGATCAATAATAAATGATAATGAATCCCCAAATTAGGTATACCGTAAGTTGAGGACTAAGAGATGACAATGGCAACTGCAGATTTATACGACGATTTTGGCGAGGAACTAACTGTATTAGCACCGATTTTTTCAGACTACGGTGGTCAATCCGTTTTTGAGGGAGAGATAGCAACGCTTAAGGTATTTGAAGACAATACTTTAGTGAGAGCTGAATTAGAAAGATCCGGTGAGAATAAGGTTTTAGTAATAGATGGTGGCGGTTCGCTTAGGTGCGCACTTGTGGGCGATAACTTAGCCGTTCTAGCAAAAGAAAATGGCTGGTCAGGAATAATAGTTTTTGGGTGTATTCGGGATTCTGCTCAAATCAATGATATTGCTCTGGGGGTAAAGGCTATAGGGGTCAATCCAAGGAAGAGTGTGAAACGCGGTGAAGGAGTGAGAGGCGTAGCTGTGAGATTCGCTGAGGCGACAATAGAGCCGGGGGAGTATTTGTATGCTGATAGGGACGGTATAGTCATTTCCAAGAGGGAGCTACCGTAAGTCACAGAATTATTGGCATTGGGGACCTGAGGAGATATTTTGAGTTCTTTCAAAGTTGCTTGTATTCAAAATTGTGCTGGTAGTAATCAGGCTGAAAACTTATCGAAAGTTGAAACTTTGGTTAGAGGAGCGTCTCATGCTGGCGCTGAGTTAATATGCTTGCCAGAATTTTATTCTGTGTTGGAGCCCAATGACTCGGATTACTGGGCGCATGGCTGGGAAATGGAATATCATCCTGCATTGGTACAAGCGAAGTCTTTAGCGAGTGAATTATCCTGTTGGTTGCTTTTAGGTTCTATTCCGGTGAGGGCGTCTAATAGCAAAGTTTATAATCGCTCTATTTTGCTTGATGCGAAGGGACATGAGATCGGTTTTTACGATAAACTACATTTATTCGATGTGGCTATTAAAGATGGGCAGGAATATAAAGAATCACAGAACGTAATTCCAGGTGAGCACGCAAGATTATTAACAACGCCATGGGGTGGCCTAGGTCTGACTATATGCTACGACGTTCGGTTTCCTGCGCTTTACCGGTCACTTGCTCAGGCGGGCGCTTGTTTTATATCTATTCCTGCCGCTTTCACTGAAAAGACAGGGGCCGCACATTGGCATACGTTAGTACGGAGTAGGGCGATAGAAACAGGGTCTTATGTTTTTGCCCCTGGCCAAACCGGTGTGCGGTCATGGGGTAGGAAAACTTACGGCCACTCATTGATTGTCGATCCTTGGGGAGTTGTTTTAGCAGACGGTGGCGTAGATGAGGGTTACATAACTGCGGAGATTTACCCTGAAAAGTCTTCACTTGCCAGGAACATGATACCGTCTTTGCAGAATGACGTTTCATTCAGAGTTTCGAAAGATTGAGTATGATGCCGTATCTATAGCCCTAGTTCGTCCTATGTTACAAGACAATCGATCTATGGGATAATCACTTTTTTATTTCATCGGAAATTTTTCCGCCATTTTTCACCAAAGAAGATTCTATATGTCAGCAAAACAATATGAGCCGCTCAATCCTGAAGCACCCATCGTAAGAGACCAAGGTTATCAGGAGGAATTTAACTACGAGGAATTGATTCGGTGTGGTCAGGGAGATATTTTCGGTCCCGGTAACGCTCAGTTACCGGCGCCGCCTATGCTTATGTTCGATAGAATTACACATATCGACAGTGTGTCTGGGAAATATGGGCGAGGAATAGTAACTGCAGAACTAGATATTAAACCTGAACTGTGGTTTTTTGGTTGTCATTTTGAAGGTGATCCAGTTATGCCTGGCTGCCTAGGTTTAGACGCTATGTGGCAGCTTGTAGGATTTTATTTAGCATGGAGAGGTGGTCTTGGGAGAGGCAGGGCATTAGGCGGCAGTGATATTCAGTTTACCGGTCAAGTCACACCAGATCAGAAGGTCGTACGCTATACGGTAGATGTAAGGCGAGTCATTTCTAGAGCCCTAGTGATGGGAATTGCTGACGCGACAATGGAAGTTGACGGGGAAAAAATATACGAGGGAAAGAATCTGAGAGTTGGACTATTTACAGAAGGACAACTTTAGGGCGTTTATAGCATGCTAAACGCCAACTCTGCCGCGCGCAGTGTCTCCGCTATTTCGTCTTCTCCGTGTGCAGATGAAATAAACCCAGCCTCAAACCTTGAAGGCGCCAGATTTATGCCATTTTCGAGCATAATATTAAAGAAAGATTTAAACTTTTTTTCATCACAGTTTTTGACATCTTCTAGGTTACTAATCATTTTTTGATCAGAGAAAAAAATTCCAAACATTCCGCATACGTGGTTGACACATAAGTCCACGCCTTTTTTTATGGCCAGAGATTCTAGCCCTTGGGACAATTGGGCAGTGCTCAATTCAAGCTTTTTATGGAAATCTTTCTTGCTGACTAATTCAATTGTTGCTAGACCACTTGCCATTGCCAGAGGATTTCCAGACAGAGTACCAGCTTGATAGACGGGGCCAATTGGAGCGAAAAGATCGATGATTTGAGCTTTGCCAGTAATCGCCCCTACCGGAAGCCCTCCCCCGATAATCTTTCCTAAAACTGTGAGATCTGGCGTTATTTTAAATAACTTTTGAGCACCGCCTAGTCCCACGCGAAAACCCGTCATAACTTCATCGAAGATAAGCAGAGCTCCGTTAGCTGAGGTTAGTTCGCGCAATGTTTCTAAAAATTCAGGCACCGGTGGTATGCAACCCATATTACCTGCTATAGGTTCTACTATTACTGCAGCTATATTTTTACCAAGTTTTTTAAAAGCGTTAATCGCGCTAGGAATATCATTATAAGTTAAAGTAATGGTTTTGTTAGCTAAATCCTTTGGGACGCCTGCCGAGTCGGGGACTCCGGTAGTCATGGCACCTGAACCCGCTTTTACCAGCAATGAGTCTCCATGTCCGTGGTAACATCCTTCGAATTTAATTATCAACTCACGATTTGTGTATCCTCGTGCTAGACGAATAGCACTCATGGCCGCTTCGGTGCCGGAACTTGTCATGCGTAGTTTTTCCGCAGATGGGACTAATTTGATAATTTTTTCGGCTAGAACGGTTTCAATCTCCGTAGGAGCTCCAAAGCTAAGACCAGATTCAAGTTGAGTTCTCACGGCTGAAACAACTTCAGGATGCGAATGCCCGGCTATCGCAGGTCCCCAACTCCCGACATAGTCGACATATCGTTTGCCGTCAACATCAAATAAATAAGGCCCATTACCTTTTGTGAAGTAGATAGGGTTGTCTCGAAGGTTATTGAATGCTCGCACCGGTGAATTCACTCCCCCAGGCATTACCGCGAGCGCCGCTTCAAAGAGACTTTTAGATTTGTTACTCATAAAATTTTATTAAATAATCCTGATAAACGTTTTGTAGCCACATAAGGGCATTTAGCTTGTGATATCGCATCGACGATCGCTATATGCGTTGCGCCATTATTAATAAGATAGGAGGCATTATCCAAGTTTATGCCTCCTATCGCGACAATTGATGATGAGAATTGTTCCCCCGCAACTTTTAAGACTTCGGGCGAACACATAGGTGCTTCCGGTTTCGTTAACGATGGGTAAAAGCGACCAAACGCAACATAGTCGGCACCGTTATCTAACATATCCTGCGCTCTATCAATGTCATTATAGCAGGATACACCGATTATTTTGTGGTCTCCAAGATTGTCGCGGGCCGTCTTCAAGGAGGAGTCTGATTTACCTATATGAACACCATCGGCATCCACAGCTAACGCAAGATCAACAGAATCATTGATAATAAACGGGACTCTATAAGCGGCACAGACTTTTTTTAATTGCAACGCTTGATGATGTTTTTCTGAAGTGTTTAAATTCTTTTGACGGTACTGAACCATAGATGCTCCGCCACTCATTACTTGCCTTGCAAGTGAAACGAGCTTTTTAGTATCCCTAATACCGCTAGGTGTCAGCCAATAAACTCCATTTTTTCTAAATTTCATAGGTGGGTACTTTTTAGAAGAATCGATTGGGGATTTTTTGGCACCATCCAAAGTCATGAGCAAATTGTACTGCTGAATGAGCGTATTTTTGTGCGGATCGTACGGCGCTTCCGATGTCCATTCCGGTTGCTAACCGGCAGGCAACCGCGGAGCTTAGCGTACATCCGGTACCATGATACTCTCCGCGGTAGCGCTCCATTTCATAAGTCTCCTGTTCGTGAACTGTTGAGAATAAGTGATTAGTGATAATTTCTTTCTCTGGATTTGTGTCAGTCACTAAGACATTTTGACATCCCTTACCTAGTAAATAATCGACGCCAGACACGACATCTTTGCTGTTGCTTAAAAGATGCAATTCGGCCAGATTAGGCGTCATGATTTCGGTTAGAGGAGTTAGATGCTGGAGATACCCTTCAACTATTTCCTCGGTAAACAGCTTCGCCCCAGACCCACTGCCAAGTATAGGGTCTATCACTAAAGGGATACCTGGCAGTTTTTCTTTAATTACGTTACCCAAAGTGGCCATTAAGTCGCTCGAATTTATTAGCCCAACCTTGCAAACTTCGGGCTCGAATTCTTCGAGCAACGTTTCCAGTTGTGCCTTGAAGTCGTGCGCACTGATATTTTTAATACTAGATAATTTCCCTGTATTTTGGGTCGTTAGTCCAGTCACAATAGTAGCGGGATAACAGTTGAGCGCCTGACATGTTTCTATATCTGCTTGCAGGCCAGCGCCGCTAGGATCGTGTGCTGATACAATTAGTACGTTTCCGAGTTTTGATTTATTGTGAACCATATGCGTGTCTTTCACGTAACCCACAGTGACGGCTTAAATACCGCCAAAAATATTATCGCAATTAGAGCGATGACCGGCGCCTCATTTAGCCACCGGTAGAAAACATGTCCATGCTTGTTCGCTCTTAGAACAAACACCTTTCGGAGCCGCCCTAAATATAACTGATAGATGCACAACGAAATGACTATAAGTATTTTTATTTGCAACCAAGACGATTGCGAGACCCAAGACATGCCGTTAATAAGGACAAGACCAGTTCCGGTACATAACGTCAGGAGCATGCTGGGCCACATGATGCCATGGTATAATTTTTTTTCCATCAACTCGAATCGTTGGATTCCAGTCTCGTCTACTGAGGTAGAGTGATAGACATATAGGCGCGGAAGGTAAAATAAGCCTGCGAACCATGTAACTACAAAGATTAAATGTAAGGACTTTAACAATAGGTACATAGCTTAACGCTTCATTAATATTTTCGTTTGTATGGCAAGATGTGTATTACTCTAGAAGACGACACCTTACTTCTCTCAAATAATTTACAGGATAAAGATGAACACTAACCGAAAAAAAGGTAAACTTTAAATTCTTTAGCCATCCATGATTGCTAGTGTATAAGGAATGAAAATGTGGCGCAAAAATAAAAAGCGGAAGCCGGGTAAAATAGATTCACTAGTTGGAGGGAATAGTGTGCTGACTGGTGATGTGAAATTTAGTGGTGGAATGCATGTCGATGGCACTATTAAAGGTACCGTTTGTTCTGACGATGGCGGATATTCATGTTTGACTGTGAGTGAACGTGGGACTATCGAAGGTGAAGTACAAGTTGAGTGCGTTTTACTTAGCGGATTAGTTAAAGGAGATGTTCGTGCGTCGGAACAAATAGCGCTTGCATCTAGCGCCCGAGTTGAGGGAGACGTGTATTATGGGTTAATGGAAATGGCTATTGGTGCCGAGGTCAACGGAAAATTAGTTCGGATCACTGACGAAGAAAGGCCTGCGCTTTCTTTAGATTACGGAGGTGTTCCTCAAGAAAGTGATTGATTTTAATAGAATTTGAGACAAGAATAGAAACGTTAAGCAGAAACTAATGATAGAGAATAACAATGGATAGCACTGTAGAAACACTAGTATTTACCGATTCGGCGGCTCATAAGGTAAAAGAACTCATAGATGAGGAGGGAGATGATAGCCTCATGCTCAGGGTGTTTATATCTGGGGGAGGGTGCTCAGGTTTTCAATATGGGTTTACGTTTGACCAAGAGGAAGGTGATGGCGACACCATAGTTTCTAATGGCGGTGTTAAATTACTTGTCGACCCTATGAGCGTGCAGTACCTGTCAGGTGCAGAAATTGATTACAGTGAGGGCTTAGAAGGTTCTCAGTTTGTAATACGAAATCCGAATGCTACCACTACATGTGGATGCGGCTCTTCATTTTCTGTTTAATAAATTTTTGACTGAATCTTTTCTCTAGACCTGTTAAAAAATTACGTTGAATATATGCCTCCAAGCACTAATTGATTGTGTTTGCCACCAGTTACAAGCTTAATTGGCACCCCTAAAAGTCGCTGTTTAGCTATCCACGCAAAAGCTGCAGCTTCAACGAAATCAGGATGAATGCCTAAGCTGTCGGTGGTCTTCACGTCTTGCGACGGAAATTCTTCGCTGATTTTTTTGACTAAAAATCTATTTGATGCCCCGCCTCCACAAATATAAATTTCTGATGCTAGCTCTAATTGATGTTTTTTAATTTCTTGGGTGATTGACCGCGAGGTAAGCTCAGCCAAAGTAGCCTGAACATCACGAGGGTTAGCATTTTTCCATTCTTTTCGGGTGTTAAGAATGTTGTCTAAATAATGGAGATTAAATAGTTCTCTTCCAGTGCTTTTTGTCAGTTTTTGACTGAAGTAGGCGTCACTTAATAACTCATCCAAAAGAGTCACAATAGTATTTCCTGACTGCGCCCATAGTCCAGCTTCATCAAATTCCCCCTGGCCATTTACCCGACACCAGTCGTCCATGAGGCAGTTTCCTGGCCCAGTATCGTAGCCTATAAGGCCGCTAGCATTTTTTTTTAAGATTGAGATATTTGCAATTCCTCCGATATTAACTATCACTCGGTGACAATTATCGGAACCGAATTGATATTCATGAAATGCCGGGACCAGAGGCGCGCCCTGTCCGCCTGAGGCGACATCTGCGCTTCTAAAATTTGCAACAGTAGTTATTCCAGTTTTCATTGCTATATTTGAAGGATTTCCTATCTGCCAGCTATATGGAGTTTTTTTGTCGATATGATGGCTTATAGTTTGACCGTGTGAGCCGATTGCAACGATATTTTCGGAAGCTATCTGAGATTCGTCTATAAGTTGCTGCACAGTTGTTGCGAAAAAATTACCTATTGATATATCAAGGTAAGCGATATGTTTAAGTGGAAATCGATTTCTTACGTCAGTTATTTTCAATAGATCTTCTTTGATTGAAGATGGGTAAGGCAGTTTTAAGCTAGCTAACAAGCACAATTTGTCGTCTACAAAATTTACCGCAACCGCATCGACTCCATCCATACTAGTTCCAGACATTAGGCCTATAAAGATATCGTCCCTATCGTTTGGAGTACTTCCTTTCACTTTTTTTACCTTTTTGAATAGAGCCGAATTATAGTCTGAGTAATTTTTCTAGTTTCTTGAGTATCGTGGGCTTTACTATGGTTGAGTAACGAGAGCAGCATACTCGTTCGTTTTTCAAAAGCTGTCTTATATTTAATATTTATCGACCGTTCAGCTGGAAGCTTAACAGTTAAAGGGTCTCTGTGCTCACCGTTAACTCTAAACTCATAGTGCAGATGCGGACCTGTTGCCAAACCAGACTTTCCTACATAGCCTATAATCTGACCTTGCGTGACCTTGGATCCAATTTTTAAGTCTTTAGCATAGTCTGAAAGATGCGCGTACAGAGTGGTGTATTTTCCGCCATGTTGAAGTTCTATGGTACTTCCATATCCACCCTTTACGCCTAAATATTTTACCTGACCATCGGCTGTCGCTCTAATTGGAGTGCCGATTGGAGCAGCGTAGTCGACACCTTTATGCGCCCTGATACGATTTAGGATAGGGTGTTTCCTTTTTAAATTAAATCGCGAGCTTACTCTCACTAAGTCCACGGGGTTACGTAGGAATGTTTTCTGCAGCGCGTGCCCTTTCTCGGTGTAATAAGAGTTGTTACCATTATCGTCTATATTCAGGAATGCAGTATAACGATTCGCTTGATTAATAAATTCTGCTGCAAGGATTCTTCCAGTTTTATAATATTCACCCTTAATTTCTAGTTTTTCGTAGATGATCTTGAAGCGGTCGCCGATCCGAATATTTTGTGAAAAGTCGATGTCCCATGCAAATATTGCTGTGAGTTGCATGATTACTGAATCGCTAAGGCCAATTTTTTTCCCATCCATGTATAGTGATGTTTCGAGTTCGGTACCGGCTGCCACAATTATTGTGTCAGGCTTTACAGCTTCTCTTTTCATACTGAATGATTTACCTTGACGGGAAAAGATTAAAGACTCGAGATTGGTTATTTCAACAACCAATTTTTGTAGTAGATTATCTGAAACTTCAAATTTGATTTTTTGACCAGGTTTTAAGTTCTTAAGTTTTTCAGAATCCTTGTTTAGAGAGAGGATGTTTAGGAGCTCTACATCGGATAATCCGACCTTTTGGAAAATTAGGGAGAGGCTTTCGCCCGATTCTACCTCTACTTGGATCGCCTCATTTGCTGGACTAACAGGCACGAATTTTTTATTTTGCTCTGATATATACGGGAGGGGCTCGAATGGCCAA
>CALSND010000002.1:117500-321664 GCA_943787625.1 uncultured Gammaproteobacteria bacterium
CTCCGAATACCAAGAAGTGCAATCACGGGAGACACACGGCGGGTGATAAGGTTCGTCGTGGAAAGGGAAAGAGCCCAGACCGCCAGCTAAGGTCCCTAAATCATAACTAAGTGGTAAACGATGTGGGAAGGCACAGACAGCCAGGAGGTTGGCTTAGAAGCAGCCATCCTTTAAAGAAAGCGTAATAGCTCACTGGTCGAGTCGGCCTGCGCGGAAGATGTAACGGGGCTAAGTTATGTACCGAAGCTGCGGATGCCAGTTTACTGGCATGGTAGAGGAGCGTTCTGTAAGCCTGTGAAGGTGTGCTGGAAAGCATGCTGGAGGTATCAGAAGTGCGAATGCTGACATGAGTAGCGATAATGCGGGTGAAAAACCCGCACGCCGAAAGCCCAAGGTTTCCCACACAACGCTAATCGGTGTGGGGTGAGTCGGCTCCTAAGGTGAGGCAGAAATGCGTAACCGATGGAAAACAGGTTAATATTCCTGTACCTCGATTTACTGCGACGGGGGGACGGAGAAGGTTAGATCAGCCGGGTGTTGGACATCCCGGTTTAAGCATGTAGGGAGTTTTCTTAGGTAAATCCGGGAAAACGTTATCCTGAGGTGTGATGACGAGGTCTCTTTTAAAGAGACTGAAGTGGTTGATACCCTGCTTCCAGGAAAATCCTCTAAGCATCAGGTAAATAGAGACCGTACCCTAAACCAACACAGGTGGGCAGGGAGAGTATCCCAAGGCGCTTGAGAGAACTCTGGTGAAGGAACTAGGCAAAATAGCACCGTAACTTCGGGAGAAGGTGTGCCTTCATGTACGTGAAGAGCCTTGCGCTCGGAGCGGAAGAAGGTTGCAGTGACTAGGTGGCTGCGACTGTTTACTAAAAACATAGCACTCTGCAAACTCGAAAGAGGACGTATAGGGTGTGACGCCTGCCCGGTGCCGGAAGGTTAATTGATGGGGTTAGCTTTTGCGAAGCTCTTGATCGAAGCCCCGGTAAACGGCGGCCGTAACTATAACGGTCCTAAGGTAGCGAAATTCCTTGTCGGGTAAGTTCCGACCTGCACGAATGGCGTAACGACGGCCACGCTGTCTCCACCAGAGACTCAGCGAAATTGAACTTGCTGTTAAGATGCAGTGTACCCGCGGCTAGACGGAAAGACCCCGTGCACCTTTACTATAGCTTTACACTGAATTTTGAATATATCTGTGTAGGATAGGTGGGAGGCTTTGAAGTGTGATCGCTAGATTGCATGGAGCCACCCTTGAAATACCACCCTGGTATATTTGAAGTTCTAACCTAGGTCCGTAATCCGGATCGGGAACAGTGTATGGTGGGTAGTTTGACTGGGGCGGTCTCCTCCCAAAGAGTAACGGAGGAGCACAAAGGTAACCTCAGAACGGTCGGAAATCGTTCAATGAGTGCAAAGGCATAAGGTTGCTTGACTGCGAGATAGACACATCGAGCAGGGACGAAAGTCGGTCTTAGTGATCCGGTGGTTCTGTATGGAAGGGCCATCGCTCAACGGATAAAAGGTACGCCGGGGATAACAGGCTGATTCCTCCCAAGAGTTCACATCGACGGGGGAGTTTGGCACCTCGATGTCGGCTCATCACATCCTGGGGCTGTAGCAGGTCCCAAGGGTATGGCTGTTCGCCATTTAAAGTGGTACGCGAGCTGGGTTTAGAACGTCGTGAGACAGTTCGGTCCCTATCTGCCGTGGGCGCTGGAGACTTGAAGGTAGCTGCTCCTAGTACGAGAGGACCGGAGTGGACGTACCTCTGGTGTTCCGGTTGTCACGCCAGTGGCATTGCCGGGTAGCTATGTACGGAAAGGATAACCGCTGAAAGCATCTAAGCGGGAAGCCTCACCTAAGATTAGGTCTCCCAAGATACTTGATATCTTCTAAAGGGCCCTTGTAGACCACAAGGTTGATAGGCCGGATGTGGAAGTCCAGTAATGGATGAAGCTAACCGGTACTAATTACCCGAGAGGCTTGACCATATAACGCTAAAACGTTTTGTGACGTCAGGATGACAAGTGTACATGCTAACCTTTTCGACTTTTCCAAATTATTACTTCCGACTATTTAAGTAGGAGGAAGTTATCCCGGTTTGTTTGGCGATAATAGCGAGTGGGAACCACCTGATTCCATCTCGAACTCAGAAGTGAAACTACTTAGCGCCGATGATAGTGTGGGGTCTCCCATGTGAAAGTAGGTCATTGCCAAGCATTATTTCTAAAACCCCTAGCCGAAAAATATCGACTAGGGGTTTTTTTTTACCGTTTTTAAACTCTAATTTTAAAATAATCTAACGATTCATAATTAAATTCTAAATAATGTCAATTTATACGCATATAATTAGAATTTGATAGCTGAATTAGGCTATTTTTAAAGCCTAATTTTTCTGGTAATTCAATATCATAGTTACAAACAAAATCGAGTAGTGGGTTTATGATTATTGGTGTCCCGAAAGAAATTAAAAATAATGAGTTTCGAGTCGGTTTGACTCCAGACAGTGTTAAAGTCCTAGTGTCCCATGGTCAGACATTGAAAGTTGAGACAGGAGCTGGGTTAGGCATAGGTGTTTCTGACAACGAGTATGCCGAGGCTGGTGCTGAAGTAATATCTTCGGTTGGCGAGATATTTAGGGATTCTGACCTCATTATTAAGGTAAAGGAGCCTCAACCCGAGGAATGCCGGCTTTTGAGGAATGGACAAATTTTGTTCACTTATTTGCATCTGGCTGCGGATAGATTGCAGACTGAGCTTTTGTTAGAAAGCGGCGCTACCGCTATCGCTTACGAGACTGTAAAAGAGGATGATGATTTACCGTTACTTACTCCCATGAGCGAAATCGCGGGTAAGCTTTCAGTGCAAGCTGGTGCTAGATTTTTGGAAAAATCTTCGGGAGGTATGGGTATATTATTAGGTGGTGCTGCTGGCGTTGCGTCTGCGAGGGTATTAGTTATTGGTGGTGGAGTAGTTGGACAAAATGCGGCTCAGGTTGCTCTCGGTATGGGGGCGGAGGTTTTGATATTAGATGCTTCGGCAGAAAGGGTGCGTTACCTTAATGACAAATATAGTGAGTCGATCAAATGTCTTCTATCTGGGCACGATACTATTGAGCGGTATAGTCAGACGGCGGATCTTATCATTGGTGCGGTTCTTTCTCCGGGAGCCGGTGCGCCTAAGGTTGTCACAAGGGAAATTTTAAAGATAATGCGACCTGGTACAGTGATTGTTGATGTTGCAATAGATCAAGGCGGTTGCTTCGAAACGTCGCGCCCGACTACTCACGAAGATCCAGTATTTTTAGTTGAGGGAGTATTGCACTATTGTGTGGCTAATATGCCTGGCGCTGTTCCTAAGACGTCCACTTTTGCATTAAACAAGGTGACACTGCCATACATAACAAAACTAGCTACCCTCGGGCTAGAGGGTGCATTCTCTGAGATGTCGGGATTTTCCGATGGTCTAAATATTTTTAAGGGACAGGTTACCCATAAGGCTGTGGCTGATCATCTAAAATTACCGTACGTGAATTGGGTCAGTGCAATCCGTTAGGGTTGATACCTCTGCATAGCCTATTAATATTTGTTAAAATAATAAGGAGAATTTTTGTCATTACACGCAGCGCACCATTTTTAAATGACAGGGTTTTTAAGTCTAAATTTGGAGAAGTCTTATGAATAAAAAACAGATAATGTCGCCTTTGCCAGGTACTTTCTACAGAAAGCCCTCTCCCGATAGTGAAAACTTTAAAAATGATGGTGAATCGGTTGAGATTGATGACGTGGTGGGCTTGGCTGAAGTAATGAAGAGCTTTCACGAAATTAAATCGACAGTTACAGGTAGAGAGCTAAAGTTTTTAGTTGAGGATGGCGATGCGATTATGCCGGGCCAGGTTATCGCCGAAGTAGAATGACAGATTCTCGTTCGGTTCTTATAGCTAATCGCGGCGAGATAGCTGTTCGAATAAATAAAGCATGCAGAGAACTTGGTATAAAGACTATTCAAGTATACAGCGATGCCGATATAGATTCTCTCGCGGTTAAAATGGCTGATAATGCTATACGTATTGGTCCCGCCGTTTCAGCTAAATCTTACCTAAATATTGATAACATATTGGCAGCAGCGAAGTCATCTGGTGCGCATGCGATTCATCCCGGTTACGGATTTTTAGCAGAGAACTCTGAGTTTGCGCGCGCAGTAGAATCTTCGGGGATAAAATTTCTTGGTCCCAGCAGTCACGCAATAAAACTTCTAGGTGATAAAGTGTCTGCGCGTGAGCTTGTGTCCTCCTTGGGTGTGGCGACTGTCCCTGGCAGCGATGGACGAGTCGTCGATGTGAGTCATGCTTGTACATTGGCGAAGGATATTGGGTTTCCATTGATGATAAAGGCGAGTGCGGGCGGTGGTGGAAAAGGGATAAGGCCAATCTACACTGAGGATGATTTATCTCAATACTTCCCGCAGGCTAGCGCAGAGGCGCTTGCGTCTTTTGGAGATGGAGGTCTATACATAGAGAAGTATATCTCTAGCGCTAGGCACATCGAGGTTCAGATTTTGGGTGATGGTGAGACATATTTACATCTTTTCGAGAGAGATTGCTCACTGCAGAGAAGGCGTCAAAAAGTTTGGGAAGAAGCACCAGCGACATGTTTGTCCGATGAGAATAGACAGAGCATGTGTGATAGTGCTCTAAAAATTTGTCAGGCGGTGAGCTACCGCGGAGCGGGAACCGTTGAGTTTTTGTACGATACAAACTCAGAAGATTATTATTTCCTCGAAATGAATACCAGAATTCAGGTGGAGCATCCCGTTACCGAAATGGTGACCGGTATAGATATTGTTAAGGAGATGATTTGTGTTGGGTTTGGGGAAAAATTATCACTAAAACAGAATGAACTGAAAATGACTGGACATGCTATTGAATGTCGGATTAATGCTGAAGATCCTTCAAAAGACTTTATGCCCTGGCCTGGAACTGTCTCCAAAATTTCTTTTCCTGAAGAGCCCGGCGTCAGATTTGATTCGATGTTATTCGAGGGCTATGAAGTTCCACCCTTCTATGATTCATTATTAGGAAAGTTGATCGTATATGATGAAGATAGGTCGTGTGCCCTAGATAGGTTAAAACGTGTGTTGGACAAGTTTGTAATTGAAGGGATCCCAACCACTTTGATGCTGCACGAAAAACTAGTCCGAGATGGCGATGTGATGGCTGGTAGAGTTGATATCGAGTTTTTGGAAAAATGGCTTTTAGAACAATTTTGACTATATTCCCGCGAGGCCTTTAATGGGGTCAAGATTCACATTTGGGGGAGATGAGCATTTGCTCGTTGAATGCGCGGATGAGATGTCGATGAGGTCCTTCTTTAAGAGTCTGTCTGCGGCCCAATTAATCAAAAAATCGCCGTTAGTAGGACTGGATGAGATAAATGCCGGCAATGCTTCTTATCTTATCAAGTTTAATCCGGACTTCATTAAACCGGCAGAATTATTGTCGGAAATTAAAAAAATTGACCGCATAGCAGAGAATTCGGTACCTGTTATCGAAACTCGAGTAGTTGAGATTCCGGTGTTTTACAAAGATCCATGGACGCATGAAACTGGAATGCGGTTTCGCGAAAGGCATCAAGATCCTACTGTCACAGATTTGGAATATGCCGCTTCTTTAAACGGATATGCGACGGTAGAGGAATTTATTAATGCCCATCATTCTTCGCCCTGGTTTGTGTCAATGGTCGGATTTGTAGCTGGTTGCCCATGGTTATATCAAATGGTGGAAAGACAGTATCAAATTGAAGTACCTAAGTACCTCAGACCTCGAACGGATACGCCGCGACATACAATAGGTCATGGAGGATGTTTTGCTTGTATTTACGCGGTTCAAGGTGCAGGCGGATATCAGATGTTCGGTGTAACGCCGGTGCCGATTTTTGACCCTTTAGCTACGCATAGCCATATTGACGAGTCAATGGTATTTTTTCGTCCGGGCGATATAGTCAAATTCAGAGCTATAAGTTCTCACGAGTATGATGCGATTAGTGCCGACGTTAGGGATGGTATTTTTTCTTTAAAAACTATCCCTGTAGAATTCGATTTGCGTGAATTTGAAGAAAATTCGCCGAACTATAATCGCGCGTTATTGGACAAACTTGATGGGAGTTAAAGTATTAAATTCTGGTTTATCTACGACCATTCAGGATCTGGGTCGTCCCGGTTATTTCCATTTGGGCATCCCCATGAGTGGGGCGATGGATCAAAAGGCTATGCGAATAGCCAATCTACTGGTAGGAAATCCAGAGAATGCTGCTGGCTTAGAAATTGTATTTACAGGCCCGACCCTCCGCTTTGATGAAGCATGTCTTATAGCGATCACCGGAGCGGAGATGCCCTTTAAATTAGATGGGGTTAGTCAGTCATCATGGCAGTCTATTCAGGTCGAAAAGGGTCAAACTCTTGAATTTGACTATTTGCGAGCAGGGGCACGATGTTACTTAAGTATATCAGGCGGCATTAACGTGCCTTTGGTATTAGGAAGTCGTTCGACTTATCTGGTGGGTTCGTTTGGGGGAATGCACGGCCGACCTATCGCTGCTGGAGATATTTTACCATTAGGGCGCTGTGATTTTATGGCTAGTCAAGTTGGTAAAAATCTACCGACAAAGATGCTACCTAATATTGGTGTGCGGGAGATACGGGTGTTGCTAGGGCTTTATTCTTACAGGCTAACCGAAGGTTCTATTTCGAAGTTTTTTTCAGAAAAATGGGTTGTAGCTTCTGAAGCTGACCGAATGGGTTATCGATTTAAAGGTGGGCAAGCGTTAGAGTTTGTGGAGCGTAAAGCCCCTTTTGGAGCAGGGTCCGATCCATCTAATATAGTCGATAGCAGCTACGCTTACGGATCTATCCAAGTTCCAAGCGGGACAGAGCCGATAATTCTGCATAGAGATGCGGTATCTGCTGGAGGCTATTTCACATTAGGAGCAGTCATTTCAGCCGACATGGACTTGATTGCACAACTCCAACCGAATACATCTATTCAGTTTGTTTCGATCGATATGCATCAAGCATTGTTAGCTAGGGCTGAGCGAGTCGCGGAGATGAAAGAAATTCGTGGTTACATTTCCAATAGTTAATTCCTTGAGTTTTTGATCTGATTATTTGATAGCATTCAGTGATGATTATTTTCACTAAAATTAAAGTTACATTGCACCTCATGATAGCGAATTTTTTTCTAATAGTGACGCTCAGCGTAGCGTCTTTAAATTTGCTAGCAGGTGAAGCTCTGAGTGGTAATTGGGTACTAGATGATGAATTGTCTGATGAGTTCAATGCGGTATCTAAAGCATTAAATAAGGCGATAAAAAAGGCTAGGCGCAAAGCTGAAAGTGAAAACCAGAAATTTGACACCGGTTCTAAGCCGCGTGAAAGAAATAGATATGACTCTCAGGTTCGAGCAACTGAAGCCCAGATCAAAGATTCGACGGCGGAGAAATACTGGGGAGGACCAGAGGCGCAAAACTTGATTTTTCAAACTGACGCAATCAAGTTTTACGTTGGACGTAAAGTAGTTGTTTTGTATGGCGCTTCACAGAAGCGTCTGTTAACGATTAATCCTTCTGGTAGAGCTTATTCGTACTCAGGGACGGAAGTAACTAATGATTATGTTGGTCGTTCACTCACTTACTTTGATGAAGATGTTTTAGTAATTGAAACCACGGGGACGACGGGCATGGAATTTATAGAAAAATACCGCGTGGCGGAAGAGACAGGTCAGTTAATACAATCGCTAGAGATAGAGGACGACCGGCACGATCACACTCTAAGTATGACCCGATACTTTGATCGTAAGGATAAATAATATAGTCGGAGACACGGCACAACATTCTGTCCTGCGTATCAGCCAGGACAGAATGTTATAGCGCTAAATTTAGCCGATTAGGTTCCATCCCCAGTAAGCAAGTAATACAAGCTGTACACTAAATAAAGTGGCACGTAATAGAACCATTGGTACCGATGTGGAGATAAGATGAACTATAGTTTGTCCCACCCTACAATACAGGTAATACTTGGCGAGACTATCGGTTACCGGGGTCCCCTCAGCAGTGACTACAGCCACCAGCATGATGCCGACAGCCAAGGCTAGGTTTTCTAGGTTATTCCCTAGTGCTCGCGTTGCTCTCAGCCCAAATGCACTGAGGTCGCTTCCGTCATTTCTGAAGGTGTTCAGTTCTTTACCAGATGTAACCCGCACGCCTACAAGTATGAATGAGCAGACTATTGCCCAAAGCACAAGGTACACTACGACTTGAATAGTATCCATTTAAATCCCCTTTGAAACATTTAATTATTATGTATCTAGATAATAGCTGGAATTATGTGCGCGTGCGATCTTTAATGTTATTTTAGCTCTTATAGATTTAACTGTAGATCTTTGATCGCCGTGATTATCCGAGGATGGTAGTAAGGGCTCGCGCACACTATTCCTTTATTTCCCAGCATTTCTTTGCCATCCCTAAAATTGAGATCGTTTCCGTTAGCATCCGAGACTATAGCGCCAGCTTCCGATGCTATCAGGAGTCCTGCCGCATGATCCCAGACTTTTTCTAGGTAGTACCTATCTGTCGGCAGCCGGATGAAGGCATCGGCTTGACCTCTACTTACTATCGCATATTTGCATTGACTATCTATTTTTAACTTGTGATTTCTTTTGTTGAGGAACTGTGCAATCTGGTCGTTCTTTTTAGTTACTGAATGTAGCGGTTCGACAGAACCACAGATTCTTATTTCTTCAGATTGACTTAATTTGCAAGATATCTGTTCAGGATCGAATGAAGTGTAGGCATCTGGAAGCACCCATGAACCTTTTCCCTTTAGGCTGAAAAAAATACTACCTGTAGGACTAATCGCGTCTAGAGATTTGTCTTTAGAAGTAGATAGATTGGGGCAACCCATTATTGCTTTAGTAACTTCACCTTTATCAATAAAAGCTAAGGCAATGGCATATTGGGCCCCTCTAATGAAGCCTTTTGTTCCGTCGATTGGGTCAAGCGTCCAGTAGGACTCCTGTATACCCCTGTGGTTTCCCATATCGATTGCACTTGTGATATTTTCAGCAGATACAGTAGGCCAGTTCATACCAACCAGCTCACATACGCGTTTTAATAGTGAGCTTTTTGTTTTAAGGTCCGCACTACTTTCTTCAGCTAATATTTTGACTCCTTTATAAAATTGGCCAAGTTTTCGATTGATTATGGCTTGAACTGCGAAGTCAGCAGCTGTCACTGGAGTTGAATCTGACTTCGAATGTTGCGGGAGTGTGAGGCTCGCCTGCTGAGCCGCTCTTGCGATACGACAACAGGCTGCTACGATATCGAGACATTCTCTAAAGTTCGCATCATGACTTATATTTTTGTTCATTGTGTTGCCTTTAGACATTGATGTAATGTCTTTGTAAGAGACCTCTATGTTAAACTACTAGTTAAACAACTGTAAAAAATCTAACCATGTCAGTTTTAAGGAACAAAATGGTTGTAACATTTCCGGGGTAGTTTCCTCGGTTCGAGGACTTGTCTAATGACGGAAGCGAAACTTTATCCTGTGTCCGGTGCGGTCGAAAAATCGGCGCATATCGATGCCGAGCTTTATAAGACTATGTATCAGCGTTCGATTGATGAACCTGAAAAGTTTTGGGGTGAGAAAGCTGAAGAATTTTTAACTTGGGAAAAGAAATGGTCTAAGGTAAGTGATTGTGACTTTAGTTCAGCCAAAATAAACTGGTTTGTTGATGGCAAGCTCAATGTAACCGTAAATTGTATCGATCGCCATCTGGGTGAGCGGGGAGATCAGACCGCCATAATTTGGGAAGGCGATGAGCCCAGTGATGACAAGCAGCTCACCTATAAGGAGTTGTACGAAGAAGTTTGCCGATTTAGTAACGCATTGAAATCCCGTGGCGTGAGAAAAGGGGATCGAGTTTCTATATACATGCCGATGGTTCCAGAGGCAGCAATTGCTATGTTGGCGTGCGCGAGGATAGGAGCCATACATTCTGTGGTTTTTGGGGGGTTTTCTCCGGACGCACTGAAAGACCGTATATTGGATTCAGAATGCACTGTTTTAATTACCTCTGATGAAGGGGTAAGAGGCGGGCGCGCGATACCATTAAAAGCTAATGCTGATATTGCCTTAGATCATTGTCCGAACGTGAATACTGTTTTTGTGATTGAGAGGACAGGAGGAAAAATATCTTGGGTTGAAGGGCGTGATATTTGGTATCACGAGGCAATTGCCAAAGAGGAGCCACATTGTCCAGCCGAGGTGATGGACGCGGAAGATCCTTTGTTTATTTTGTACACATCGGGTTCGACCGGAAAGCCAAAAGGCGTATTACATACGACCGGAGGCTATCTTTTGCATGCGGCGATGACCCATAAGTATGTTTTCGATTATAAGAGCGACGACACCTATTGGTGTACTGCAGACGTGGGTTGGGTAACTGGACATTCTTATATCATTTACGGTCCTCTGGCGAACGGTGCTAAAACGCTTATGTTTGAAGGAGTGCCTACCTATCCGGATGCGAGTAGAATGTGGCAGGTAATTGATAAGCATAAAGTAAATATCTTTTATACCGCGCCAACTGCATTGCGAGCTCTCATGGGGCAAGGAAATCACTTCGTCGAATGTTGTGATCTAAGTAGTTTGAGATTATTAGGTAGCGTCGGAGAGCCTATTAATCCAGAAGCTTGGGACTGGTACTATTCGGTGGTTGGAAAGTCCACATGTCCGATAGTAGATACTTGGTGGCAGACAGAGACCGGAGGCATATTGATTACGCCTTTGCCAGGTGCGGTCGCCTTAAAGCCAGGCTCTGCCACAGTGCCATTTTTTGGAGTAGAGCCAGCTTTAGTAGACGATACTGGGGTTGAGTTAGAAGGGCCAGCGTCGGGTGCTCTCATAATTAAGAACTCGTGGCCAGGTCAAATGCGCACAGTTTATGGTGATCATGCTAGGTTCAAAGAAACATACTTTTCTATGTTTCCAGGTCGTTACTTCACGGGCGACGGAGCACGGCGCGACGAGGATGGCTATTATTGGATAACAGGAAGAGTAGACGATGTCATTAATGTGTCTGGTCACCGCATGGGGACCGCTGAAGTTGAAAGTGCGCTCGTGCTTCATGATGCGGTAGCTGAGGCGGCGGTGGTGGGTTTTCCGCATGATATTAAAGGGCAGGGGATTTACGCGTATGTCACGCTCATGAATGGCGTTACGGAGAGCGAGAAATTACGAGATGAGTTGGTGTTGCATGTTCGTAAAGAAATTGGCGCAATTGCGGCACCTGACGCAGTTCAATGGGCTCCCGGTTTGCCCAAAACCAGGTCGGGTAAGATTATGCGACGAATACTTAGGAAAATCGCGGCAAATGAAATTGATAATCTTGGTGATGTTTCTACTCTGGCCGAACCTTCGGTGGTAGACGATTTAGTTACCCGAAGACAGCAATCGTAAGATGCGTTAGGGATATGACTCTCTTATCGAGTGATTTAAAGACTAGTATCGTGGAGTCGGTTACTGCTAGCTATATAAGCTTTATGGAATCAATAACCGAGGTGCTGAAAATGAGCCACGGTAGTGACCAAGGAGCGAGTATAGCCGCGTACATAGATTCGATACGCGAAAGTTTTTTGAGTAGTTCAATTCCTAACGATGATTGGTACGCAGAGATATTTTCTGGTAAAGAATTATCAGTGGGAGCTGATACTTTAGATGAATCCTCAGAATTTATAACCGCGGGGAAACGATTTGTGCATTCTACCCCAATCGATATATCTATTATGTCTTTCGCACATGTGCGAGCGTCTCACGATGTCCTGCATTTAGCCTATCGGGATCTTCAAAAGTCAGTCGAATTGGTCAGAGCGCACTACCGAAAATCTACTCTGGATGCTCTCAAAAATTTCTCGAGTTTTCTGAGAGATAAAAATGGAAAAAAATTATCCTCTTTGCGTGATATTTATAACGTTTGGATAGATAAAGCAGAGGAGGCTTATTATACATCTGTCATGACTTTAGATTTCTCAAAGAATTTTGGTGCTATGATTAATAATACTTTTGCAATGCAAAAAGCGGTAAAAGTGTTTAGGACTGCTGTTGAAGACATACTTAATTCTAAAGAGTGGGGAAGATTTGTAGAACAGGAATCATTACACGCGCGGGAAGGTGATAAGTTGCGATTTCTTATGGAAAAATTAGAATCCACTAAAGTAGATGTTATGACGCAAAGTGATTTACAAAAGTAAATATTTTTCTGCAGATTGTGCCGGGACACTAGGTGAGTTTTGTCCCGCGTAACACTGTCTTTGGAACGTGCTGAACAAGAGATTCGACGTTTTAAAAAAAAGTCAGTACAGACTTCCAAGGTGTTCGAGAAATTATCTGACACCCAAATTGGCTTCATGCCACGAGATCCTCTCACCGAAATTGAGGGGGTTACCTTATATAAATATCAAAGTCAGAGTGCAACAACTGTAACTATTCCAGTACTAGTTGTTTATGCATTAGTAAACCGGCCGGAAATGATCGACCTTCATCGTGGCAGATCATTTGTAGAGAGTTTAGTGGCGAAAGGCTACGAGGTGTACTTGATAGATTGGGGACATGCGTCTAGCGATGATCCAACACTAGGCTTGGAGGACTACGTTTTACGCTATCTTGATTTCTGTGTAGACTTTCTCAGAGAATATCTAGCGCTAGAATGATAGTGTGGCCGTTAATACGTTTCTCAGTATGGAAAAATGGATTTTCGACAGCCCAACAATGCCTTTCAGAGTGTCTGAAGGTTTCGTTAAAAATTTTTATCATGGTAATAAATTGGTTAAAGGTAATTTGTCCATTGGAGGTAGAGAAGTTAAGACTCAAAATCTTACTATGCCTATTTTGAATGTTATGGCGACCGATGACCATTTAGTTCCGCCGCGGCGTCTCAGGCATTAGCGCTTATTACACCCGATGGCGCATATACTGAGTGTTTCATAACGGGCGGTCATGTTGGTATATTCTCACCTCGAATGCTAATAGCAATCTGGCTGACAAAGTAGATACTTGGCTGAGGTCCTAAGATTCAGTCAAATACAAGATTTGGATCCTGTGCAAAGTAGGCTTTTGATATCTAATTATCGCCATTCTTTGAAAGAATTTGATGGCGAGATTGCGGGCTATCATAAGGTGTCGTAACATAGCCAACGACTCACAGTTAATGTGCTGGTTTTAACCGAAATAAGTATCGGAAAAGGTTGCTTAGGCGACTAAAAGTTCGAATCAGTAGCGTTTTTTTTACAACCCTTTAAGGTGGAGAATTAGAGTAAAAATGACTAGTAACGTCGAACTAGCGGCATGGGTGGAAGAAGTTGTTCAATTAACCAAGCCAGAGGCGGTCCACTGGTGTTCTGGCAGTGAAGAAGAGAATTCTTCATTAATTAATTTGATGGAAAATTCAGGTGATTTGATCAAGTTAAATGAGGAGACTCACCCTAATTGTTATTTGCACAGATCTGACCCTAAGGATGTGGCTAGAGTGGAACACTTGACGTTTGTGTGCACAAAGAACGAACTAGATGCTGGTCCCAATAATAACTGGTTAGAGCCCTCGGCTGGGCATATGAAAATAGATAAGCTGTTTAATGGATGTATGGAAGGACGTACGATGTATGTTATCCCATATTTGATGGGACCATATGGTTCACCTTATGCACGGGCGGGAGTAGAAGTCACCGATAGTCCATATGTCGTGGTAAACATGCGGATTATGGCTCGGATAGGCCTGCGCGCGTTAGAGCATATTGAGAAAGGAAATGGCTTTGTGAAAGGTATGCACTCGCTCGGTGATCTGGATCCTGACAAGCGATTGATCATGCATTTCCCGGAAGAACTTTCTATAAAGAGTATTGGTTCGGGCTACGGCGGCAATGCCCTGCTTGGGAAGAAGTGCCACGCACTGCGTATTGCCAGCTCTCAGGCTCGCTCTGAAGGCTGGTTGGCGGAGCACATGTTGGTTTTAGGAATGGAGTCGCCCACTGGTGAGACAAAGTACGTGGCTGCAGCCTTTCCGTCGGCGTGCGGTAAGACTAACTTAGCTATGTTGGTTCCGCCCAAAGGCTATGAAGGTTGGAAGATTTGGACTGTAGGAGACGACATCGCCTGGATGCACCTAGGGCCTGACGGACAACTTTGGGCGATCAATCCAGAGGCAGGTTTTTTTGGAGTCGCACCCGGAACAAGCCTAAAGACGAATCCAAACTGTATGAATACTTTAGGGAAAAATGCTATATATACCAATGTTGCGGTTACTAAGGATATGCAGCCTTGGTGGGAAGGTATAGATGGTGACAAGCCGGATTCATTGGTAGATTGGCAGGCGCGACCACATGACTTGGAGCTAAACGGGCCAGCTGCACATCCAAATTCTCGATTCACGGTTTCTGCAGAGCAGTGCCCCAGCTTTTCACCCAAAGGCAATTCGCCTGCCGGCGTCCCTATCTCGGCTATTATTTTTGGAGGTAGGCGGGCTACAGTGAGTCCTCTTGTATATGAGGCATTCGATTGGAACCACGGAGTCTTCACTGGAGCTGCAATGGCATCGGAAACTACTGCGGCGGCTGCAGGCGCTACAGGTCAGGTACGAAGAGATCCTATGGCGATGAAACCTTTTTGTGGGTACAACTTTGCCGATTACTGGCAGCACTGGTTAAGTTTTTCTCAAAAATCTAATAATTTGCCTAAAGTTTTCCATGTTAATTGGTTTAGAAAGAATGAAAATGGCGAGTTCATCTGGCCTGGTTTTGGTGAAAACATGAGAGTACTTGAATGGATATTAGGGAGGTGCGCTGGTCATAGTGATGCGTTAGAAACACCTATCGGGTTTGTTCCAAGACCGGAAGCTATTAATTTTGATGGGTTAGAGCTGACTAGAGAAACTATATCAGCGCTATTAAATATTGATCCTGAAATTTGGGCTAATGAGCTGTGTGAAATTGAGACTTATTTTGAAACTTATTCTGAAAAATTACCGGAGAGCCTGCGCTTGCAATTAGAGCGAGTGAAGTCCTCTTTCGCTAAAGAATCCGTAGCGTAGGGCGCAACTTAACGCAAAATAAGCGGGTGCTATTTTTTTGAATCGTCTGTTGCATTGGAAAAGTGTTTTTTAAAAAAATCTGCCTGAAATTTATTCCACATTTCAAAATTCTGTTTAGCTAGATCAGTGAGAGGGGCAGTAGCTGGGTTAGTCCGCATTGCTTCTGTCATTTGAGATTGTATTTTTTCCTGCTGTTGTTGGAAGATAGCTAAACTTTGACAAAGACAGTCTCCCGCGAGAGTTTGAACCGATTTTCCATAAAAACCTATGATCTTTTCTAGTGCCTCGACAGTGAAGAGTGGCTCCCCTTCTTCTTCTTGTTCTGTGATTATCTGAAGTAGGATGCTACGAGTGATATCTTCCCCAGTTTTTTTATCTGTTACTGAGAAATGGATTCGTTCAGTTACTAATTTTTTTATATCCGTGAGAGTCACATAGCGGCTTTCTTCGGTGTCATACAAACGTCGGTTAGGATATTTTTTTATGACCCGTTTTTTATTATTTTCCATAGTGTCTCCCTCGCTAACAGTGCGGAAGTTCCATTGTGATCCGTAAATATGAGCGCTTGATAAGCGATTGTTTATGGAACGCTGACTTAATTTACGCTGCAGTGCACCATTATGCAAGCAAATATACATGTCTCAATAAAGTTAGCTATTTTGGCAGGGTGGAAATTTCTTAGTATTACCTTATTAAAAGTGTATCGCTCGAGAATCTACCGCGAGCGCAGCCTCATGGAGAGACTCCGATAGAGTGGGATGACCATGGATAGTTCTTGCTAGATCTTCGGCACTGGCTCCAAACTCCATGGCTAAAACTGCTTCTGCTATTAATTCGGAGGCATTTGCTCCGATTATGTGCACGCCTAGAATGCTATCGGTATTAGCATCGGCGATTACTTTTACGAAACCTTGATTGTCTCCCATCGCGTGTGCTCGTCCGCTAGCTAAGAATGGAAAGACACCTGATTTGAAGGCTCGACTTTCCTGAGTTAATTGTTGCTCATTTTTCCCAACCCAGGCGATTTCAGGCCAAGTATATATAACCCAAGGCACATTGTTAAAGTCGATATGACTTTTCTGTCCTGCCAGGTGTTCAGCAACTGACACTCCTTCCTCGCTAGCTTTATGAGCAAGCATTGGTCCTCTAACGCAGTCTCCAATAGCATAGATATTTTCCACAGATGTTCTACACAGGTCATCAACCTCAATAAATCCTCGTTCATCGGTAGAGATCGCGACTTTGTCTAGGCCTAAGTCGCTTGTGTTGGCGCGCCGCCCGACAGCCACAATAACCTTATCAAAGTTCTCTGTTTTTTCGGACCCGGCAATTAGATATTTCACCTCGACAGATTTTTTATGCAATCCTGCGCTCGAAACCTTTGCGCCAAGCTTTATATCTAATCCTTGCCGTTTAAATATTTTTAGCGCTTCTTTAGAGATCGACAAGTCTGTGGTTGGGAGGAAATTTGGTGATGCCTCTAATACCGTGACATCTGTACCTAGGCGTCGCCAAACGCTGCCTAGTTCTAAGCCAATAACGCCCGCCCCAATTACGCAGGCACGTTTTGGAATTTCAGCGAAAGACAAGGCTCCCGATGAGTCAACAATATGCTCTGAATCTATTTTCGCACATTCTAGTTCAATAGGTACCGAACCTGACGCGATTATAAAGTGTTTGGCGCCTACCAACTCATCCTCACCAGATGTATTTGTAACTATGACTGTTTTTGGATCCTTAAAGCAGGCACTACCCTGCAACCAATCAACCTTATTTTTTTTAAACAGTCCCGCAATTCCCTGAGTAAGCCCAGATACAATTTTATCTTTTCTGGCCATCATTTTGGTTACGTCAATCGCAGCTTCGGCTTCTATTCCATGAGCACTAGATTCCTTTTGAAGGAACTCGAAATGGTGTGAGGAATCCAGCAGTGCTTTCGAAGGGATACATCCCACATTCAAACACGTTCCTCCGAGAGCTGGCTTATTTTCATTGCTTACCCAGCGTTCAACGCAACCAGTATTGAAGCCGAGTTGCGCGCATCTAATGGCTGCAACATATCCGGCCGGTCCACCCCCGATAATTAATACATCATATATTTTTTTAGCAGCCATAGTTATATCGCCAACAGAAGCCGCGAAGGCTCTTCTAACGTCCGCCGGATGGTATCTAAAAATTGTACCGCGTCTCGTCCATCTATGATCCTATGATCATAAGTTAGTGCAAGATACATCATTGATTTAATCACTATTTCTCCATTCTCTACCATTGGTCTGTCTTGTATTTTATGCATTCCAAGAATCGCACTTTGCGGAGTATTAATAATAGGTGTAGATAACAATGAGCCGTAAACGCCTCCGTTGCTAATTGTGAATGTTCCCCCGGTGAGTTCGTCTATAGTAAGTTTCCCATCCCTAGCGCGCTCACCAAAATCTCTAATGCGTCTTTCTATATCTGCTAAAGACATATTTTCAACATCTCTCATTATCGGAACAACGAGTCCTCTTTCCGATCCGACTGCTACCCCGATATCAAAAAAGCCGTGATAAATTATATCGTCACCATCTACCGCTGCATTTACAATTGGGAATTTTTTCAGGGCTTCGACAGCAGCTTTCACAAAAAAGGACATGAAGCCAAGTCTCACTCCGTAGCGCTCTTCAAATTCTTCTTTGAATCTACTACGAAGATTCATGATGGGCTTCATGTCTACTTCATTAAATGTGGATAAGAGAGCATTTTCGCTCTGCGCTATCAAAAGTCTTTCGGCAGTTTTCTTTCGCAGGCGTGTCATAGGCACACGCTCTTCTATTCGCGACTGGTCTTTGGAGATTGGTCTGATTTCAACTGTAGGAGTGACTGAAGTTACGTCTTTTTCGGGAGCTTGTTTGTTGGTTTCAAGATAATTTAAAACATCCGCTTTAGTGATTCGTCCTTTGTTGCCAGTACCTGTTAGAGAGGAGATGGCTATATTATTTTCAGCTATGAGTTTACGAGCCGCAGGGCCTAACCGCTTATTCTCATTATCGCTATTGTCGACAATATTTTGGGTATTCGATGCCTCAGCAGTATTTGCGGTGGTGCGGGCGCCTTCGGTATCTATAACAGCGAGTATGTCATCAGTTAGGACTACGTCGCCCGACTTCTTTAGGATATCTTTGACCATCCCGGCCTCAGGTGAAGCTACTTCTAGAGTGACCTTGTCAGTTTCTAGATCGATTAAGATTTCGCCTCGCTCAACGAATTCACCAATATTTTTTTGCCACTCCAAGAGAGTGGCGTCGGGAACGGATTCGGCTAAAACCGGAACTTTGATTTCTATTATCACGCTCTTCCTCCTGGAAGCTTAGACTACTTAGTTTAAGGAATACTTTATATGACGCGGTCTCCTAGACGAAGCGCATCTTTAATAATTTGATTTTGTTGTTCTAGATGCAGTGCTGCATAGCCCACGGCGGGTGACGAAGACGGTGGTCTCGCGATACATGTCAGAGGCTTATCGCCATCCAGGCATCCAGCTAGAAATCGTGACGAGCGTAACGTTGACCAAGCACCTTGGTTTCTCGGCTCTTCTTGTACCCAAATTAACTCATCGGCGTTAGGGTAGCGATTTAAGGAATCTAGCATTTCTTCTTTTGGGAATGGGTAGAGTTGCTCAAGCCTGATAATCGCGCAATCATCAATGCGATTTTCTTTACGCGCGGTCAGAAGATCAAAGTATATCTTCCCACTACAAACTAAGACTCGCTTCACAGATTTTGTGTGGAGTTCTGCATCGTCCAACACTGTTGCAAAGCCTCCGGATGAAAAATCAGCCAAGCTTGAAACTGACAGTTTATGCCGTAATAAACTTTTAGGACTCATTATCACCAAAGGTTTACGGAAAGGTCGGAGCATTTGTCGACGTAATAAGTGAAACATTTGTGCTGGAGTTGTCGGATAACAGACTTGCATGTTGTCATTTGAACAAAGCTGCAGATATCTCTCTAATCTAGCCGAGGAATGTTCTGGTCCTTGCCCGTCATATCCATGCGGAAGCATCATGACTAATCCGCAGAATCTTCCCCACTTTTCCTCACAAGATGCGATGAATTGGTCTATAACAACTTGCGCGCCATTCGCAAAGTCTCCGAATTGTGCTTCCCAAATAACTAACGAATTAGGTTCGGCACTAGCGTAACCGTACTCGTAGGCTAACACCGCCTCCTCAGATAACGTCGAGTTGATAACTAGGAATGTTTCCTGATTTTCGGTCAAGTTTTGCAGCGGCAAGAATGTATTTCCAGTTTTTTGATCATGGACTACTGCATGTCTATGGAAAAATGTTCCTCTGGCGCTATCCTGACCAGATATTCTTACAGGATATTTAGTCGTTAAGAGACTTGCGTACGCCAGTGTCTCCGCAAACCCCCAATCACAACTTTTAATACCTTGGGCCATTTGTCGCCGGTCACTTATTATTTTTTTCACGGATCGGTGAAGCTCGAAATTTTCGGGTATTAGCACAAATTTTTCAGCTAGGGATTTTAGCTCAGCTTCAGAAATAGTGGTATTTGTTGGATGACGCCACGTTGCTGTCTATGAATGCGCCAAAGTTTGTTTGGAAACGGTCATCCCTGGACTCAGTATAGGATCGCGAAACTACAACGTCATTAGAAAGATCGTCGACGTATTTTGCTGCCAAGGTATCGGCTTCACCTTGTGTAACTATTCCTTCAAAAATTAATTTTTCAGTATATATTTTTCTGACACCCGGGTGATTTTTGACATGCTGATACATAATGGGTTGGGTAGCCGCAGGTTCGTCAGCTTCACTATGGCCATTTTTTCGATAGCATATTAAATCAATTACCACGTCTTTGTTAAATTCCATGCGGAAATCTAAGGCTATTTGAGCGACCATGGCGACTGCCTCGGGATCATCACCGTTCACGTGAAAGATAGGCGCTTGTACCATTTTCGCTACGTCTGTGCAGTAGAGTGTTGATCGCGAATCGAGTGGATCGCTAGTGGTAAAGCCGATCTGATTATTAATTATGATATGTACAGTTCCGCCTGTTGAATATCCCCTTGTTTGTGACAAGTTTAGAGTTTCCATAACAACTCCTTGTCCCGCAAAAGCCGCGTCTCCGTGTATCACAAGCGGCAATACTTGATTACGGCTAAAATCTTTTCTTCTATCCTGTCGTGCACGCACAGAGCCTTCTACCACAGGATTGATAATTTCTAGATGAGATGGGTTGAACGCTAGTGTCAAATGAACTGGTCCATCAGGTGTTTCGATATCAGTAGAAAAACCTTGGTGGTATTTTACGTCGCCCGATCCGATGTCTTGCGGAGCACGCCCTTCAAATTCTTCGAATAGCTTGGAAGGATGTTTACCCAGAACATTTACTAAAACATTCAATCTTCCTCGATGCGCCATACCAACAACGCATTCTTTAATTCCATGTTTGCCAGCATCCGCGACGATTTGGTCTAACAAAGGGATAGTACTTTCACCGCCCTCCAAGGAAAAACGTTTTTGTCCGACGTATTTAGAGTGAAGAAATTCCTCGAGTACTCCAGCTGCAGTTATTCGGCGCAGCAGATCTTTACGTTTTACGGCATCAAATGAGGGTGTAGACCGAGGAACCTCTAGTCTTCCTTGGATCCACCGTTTCTGAGTCGTTTCGATGATATGCATGTACTCGGCACCAATCGTGCCGCAGTAAGTGGTTCGAAGTACGTCAAGGATCTCTCTGAGGGTCGCTTCTTCAGATCCTTGTAATGAGCCCGTATTGAAAAAGGTGTCAAGATCTTCGTCCAACAATCCGTGAAATTTAGGATCAAGTTCTACGGTCTGTGGTCGCGCATATTGATTCAATGGATCGAGGTTCGCTTGTCTATGACCTAGCGTCCTATATGATCCTATAAGTTGCAAGATTGAAACTTGCTTTGTGTTCCCAGCATGGGATGTTTCTTGCCCGATTCGTTGTTGACTTGAACTAGCGTTCGCACCAATCTCAAGCATTCTAGTTTTTGCCTGGCTATGTGATAAGTCTAGCGCACTTTCCCATTCATCATTACTAGCATCAAAGTCGTTAAAATACTCACGCCACTCGGAAGAAACACTATCAGGATCTGATAAATAGGCAGAATATAGATTTTCTAGAAACGGAGCATTTCCGTTAAACAAGCACGATGGACGTCGCATGGCCTATTACCTGAGCATTAAAAGTAGCGCAAAATAAAAAAACATAAGTTTAAGCGTGCAGTTTATTAAGCCACATCTAAGACTAAGTTCACATACGGTAATTCTGAATCAAACAGCGCTGAAAGTCATCAATTACTGAAAATTTTTTCGGTATTAGGTTTGTTGTTTCGCTCCCGTGACTGCAACGGTAGATCCTTGATACTTTAGTGCCGCGCAAGGTATTCTTATGTCCCAATTAAATAATCCACATATTTCACAACATTTTAAGGATACAAAAACCCTATGAAATCTCCCGTAAGAGTTACAGTAACAGGCGCTGCTGGCCAAATTTCTTATTCTCTGTTATTCAGGATTGCATCTGGCCAGATGCTCGGCGATGACCAACCGGTCATTCTACAGTTGCTTGAAATAGCGCCGGCGATGAAAGCTCTTGAAGGAGTTGCGATGGAGTTGGATGATTGTGCGTTTCCGCTAGTTAATCAGATCACATTGCATGATGATGCATACGCAGCGTTCGACCAAACTAATTACGGGCTGCTGGTCGGAGCAAGGCCTCGAGGTCCAGGGATGGAGAGAAGCGACTTGTTGGAGGCCAACGGAGGCATCTTTACTGTCCAAGGAAAAGCGATAAATGAGCGTGCTTCGAGAGATATCAAAGTAGTTGTGGTAGGTAATCCGGCGAATACTAATGCTTGGACGTGTATGAAGAGTGCTCCGGATATCCTTGCAACACAATTTACTGCTATGACCAGACTCGATCATAATCGTGCTAAAGCACAGTTATCGGCGAAGATTAGTGTAGGAGTTTCAGATATCAAGAATTTGACTATTTGGGGGAACCACTCGACTACCCAATATCCCGACCTGAGCCAGACAACAGCTGGAGGAAAGCCTGTATTAGATCTTGTTGAGCGTGCTTGGTATGAAAATGAATATATTGGTCGTGTTGCAAAACGAGGTGCAGAAATCATCGATGCAAGAGGAGCATCGAGTGCTGCATCGGCTGCTAACGCTGCGTTAGAACATGTGAGAGACTGGGCTCTCGGCACGGAGGAAGGCGACTGGACGAGCATGGGGGTGCCAAGTGACGGAAGTTATGGTATCGAAGAGGGCTTAATGTATTCTTTTCCGGTCACTTGTGCTGGCGGACAATATTCCATCGTTCAAGATCTCCCTGTAAGTGATTTTTCTCGAGATAAAATGAATGCGACGGCGACTGAATTAAAAGAGGAGCAGGATGCAGTTAGACCTTTACTTAGTTAATAGTTCGATTGTGCGCAAATAGAAACTGGGGATTGAGGCGCGCGAGTTAACTTCTCAAAACTTCTGCCCAGTTTTTTTTGAGTACTTGGTGGCGTTTATTTGAGTGATTGATACAAACGGATTTAGGAAAAATGTCGGTATAGTTCTAGCAAACGAAATTGGTGACGTGTTGCTAGCCCGAAGAACTGGCATGGACGCCTGGCAGTTCCCTCAGGGAGGAATTGATCGAGGGGAGTCTGCTGAGGAAGCTATGTACCGAGAACTTCGGGAAGAAATAGGGTTGCGCGACTACGAAGTTGAATTGGTCGCGCGAACCAAGGGTTGGTTAAAATACAAACTGCCCAAAAAGTTCATTCGGCAGGACCAAGTACCGTTATGTATCGGCCAAAAACAAATTTGGTTTCTACTAAGACTGCTTGTAAATGAAAAACAGATTGTACTGGATGCGTTTGCCAATCCCGAATTCGATCAATGGGAGTGGGTGCCTTACTGGGCTCCAATTAAAAAGGTGGTTGCATTTAAGCAAGGGGTTTATCGAAAGGCACTAGAGGAACTATCTCTTTTTGCCACACGATAGGAAACGTTTAGTTGATTACCGCAGCTATTGTGAATTGTTCGATTTTTCTGGTGTGCGAAGTTTAATTGCTTTGTCGAATTTCCAACGACAGGTTGGCTAGAACAGGCTTACCCACAAATTTTATGGTTGGTGTTGACTTTAGAAATATCTTTATAACGGCTTCTGCCCAAAGTTGCTCCCGATCACCAGTTAGATTTACCGCTTAGTAATTAAATATTTCGTCAGTTCAGAGCTCGTTAAGGTTGTACAGGGCCAGCCCTCGTCGCCTAGTGCGTTGATTCGGTCAGGGAAACTTATTTTATTTTTTTATAAGACTAGTTGAACGAGAGATTATAAAAACCACCACTGCAACTTATTGTTGACGGGACTTCAAAAACTTCAAAAATTCTTTCAGGGGTCAAAGTTTCCTCAACGGTACCTTCTGCCACTATTTTCCCGTTTTTGAGCCAAATAAGACGATCTGAAAAATTTACCGCTAGGGAAAGCTCATGCATCACTACCAGATTACAGGTTCCTTGCTGAGCACAAGTTCTCATAATTTTTATGAGTTCTTTTTGGTGCTTCAAATCAAGAGAGGCAAATGGCTCATCCGCTAGTAAATAAGGTGTATCAGATGCTATTGCTCGTGCAAACTGAACCCGCGCCAGTTCGCCGCCTGATAAAGACGCGACCGAACGATTGGCAATTTCGTCGAGCTGACATAGTTTCATTGCCTTATTTAAAGCAGAGCAAGTAGCAAGAGTAGATTTTGTAGAATTAGTATCAGCACCGAATTGACCGAGAGCCACGATGTTTTTTACTTTTCCTGGCCAAGCAAGCTTTTTGTCCTGAGATAGATAAGCTATATGCCTGGCTAGGCTAACCCTGCTCAAAGACTGGATGTCCCTCCCATCTAGGGTAATGTTACCGCTTGTCGGTTTTATAATTCCCAGAATACATTTTAGAAGAGTCGACTTTCCGGCGCCATTTGGGCCTATAAGAGATACTATCTCGCCTTCGTTGAGTGTGAATGAAACGTCCTCTAGCAGATTGCTATTTTGCACTCTATACGCGACAGATCTGTCCCTCAATTTTGCTCATAAAAATTATTCCGTCTGTATACAATCATAATAAAGATTGGAGCGCCGATTAAAGCTGCAACTACTCCTAGTTTAATTTCAGCATCTGTCGGAAAGAGTCGTACTGCTATGTCTGCGACAACCAATATGATCGCCGCAAGTAATGCCGATGGGACTATCGCTTTACCTGGATCATGTTCTACTAAAGGTCTAATAAGATGGGGCGCAACTATCCCTACAAAGCCGATTACGCCTGCGAGAGAAACAGCGGTACCCGTTAAAATACCTGCGCTTAAAACAACCAGCATTCTATTACGGGATAGATTCAATCCCAAGGTGCCGGCCGTTTCTTCTCCTAACGTAAGAACTGACAAGCCTTTTATTTGTGTTCGTAACAACAGAAAGCCCACGCACAAAAATGGTGCGCATAGCGCAATATCGAAACTACTTGTGTTAGCGACTGAGCCAAGCATCCAAGTAACCATGTCCGATAGATAAAATGGGTTGGGTGCTATGCTGGTTAATAGCGCCATTCCTGCCCCTGCGAGGCTGGATATTCCAACTCCTATTAAGATCAATGCAGTCACAGAGTTCGCCTTTTCAGCAATGATTGCAAGAAATGTTGTACCGATTAGGGCTCCTGTGACTGCTGCAAGCGGAACGGAGTAGGTGAATGATTGAGCGATTCCGTAATAGATCACTATGGTGGCGCCAAGAGAGGCGCATGCTGAAACTCCTAGCACGCCCGGTTCTGCGAGGGGATTTCTAAGTAAACCTTGAAGCGCCGCGCCGCTTGCTCCTAAACTTAATCCCACTAAATATGCAGCCAACGTTCGAGGCAGTCTAATTTCCCATATGATGGTATATTCAAGGGGGCTTCCGATACCCAAAATAGCTTTTAAACTAGTGATAATTGGAATTTTAGTAGGTCCAGATAGGCATCCGAGAAAAATAACTATCAGGGAGAGACTGATTAAGAGGTAATATAGTTTTTTTGTGCTCAATGTACTGTATGTTTCCGTTGCACACGAGAAATCATTTCTACCGCGTCGAGCGAATACCATGCACCACAGCTGACTAGGGCTGGCGGGATTGCTATAGCTGCATTAGATAGTAAAAATCTTTTAGTTACGGGGTGGTGTATCGCACTCCATTTTCCACTGTTTTTCGTCAGATCACCTAAGTACGAGTGTACAATTATATCGGGTCGGAGAGAGACTAGCTGTTCAAGTGGAATATCACGCCAGCCTTGTGTGTCGACGATGTTAAGTAAGTTTCCTTTGACCATGATATCGTGAACTAAGGTATCTTCTCCAGTTGTGACGCCGCCTGCGGCTATATACAACGCGGTGCTTTTTCTCCTCAGTACGAGTAATAGATAGGAGCCTCCGGTTTAATTCATGTACGAGCGTGATGCCGAGTTCGTCGTTCCCCAATACTTTTGATATATTTACAATTGTTTGAGTAATATCCTCAAGAGAGTCTAAACGCCCTATTTGCAAGATAGGGATCTTATGGTGCTTCAAGAATCTATTAACACCAACTCCTCCCCCAAATGACCGGATTATTAAATCAGGCCTTAATGCTAGCAATTCTTCTGTCGTTACACGTACTTTATTAAAATTTTTGGCTTTTTCTCGCATAAATGAAAAGGATGCCATGGACTTAGGAGAGACGCCTAGTATCTGACTAGACGTCCCAAGTTTGAGAAGATATTGGTCCGCGCAGTAATCTATACTTATTACTCTCTGAGGAACATGCTTGGCCGAAGGCCTGGTCTCGGCTTTTAGAGAGCCACATGTAATACTGAGAAAAATTAGCAGGTAACTAACTTTAGTTATATTATTGCAGAGTAAGTGAAACACCGACTAGGCCTGATATTCCAGGAGTGCCATATCCGTATACCTGTTGATAATTTTCATCAAAGAGATTTTCCACTTTAGCAAACGCGCTCAAGCGTTCGGTAATTTTATAGTTTGTATTTACGTCGACTCGCGTCCAAGACTTAACGTCTCCATTGTTATTTTTTTCTGTACCGTTATATCTGACCAAAACACTACTTGACGATCGTTCAGAGGGTTTGAAGGATATAGTGAAATCAGCTGAATTTTTAGGTACGCTCAATAGTTGCACGTTTTTGCCAGTTTTAGCATCTATATAAGCGTAGTCTGCGGTTATGCTAAGAATTTTGAACATGTCATATTGCGCTGAGACTTCCACTCCTTCAGAATTTACAACACTTTCGTTCTCATACCAACCGCCCGCATAGATAATTTGATTTTTGGTATTTTGATCGAAGTAGGTTACTGAAATTTGGGCCTTGTCGAAATGCAGATCGAGACCTAAATCATAAGATGTTGATTTTTCTGGTCGTAAATTTTTGTTTGCCCGCGTTTTTGAAGACCAAGGATTGAAGTAGGTCAATTGAAAGATAGTGGGTGCTTTAAATCCTTCGCCCCAGCTGCCGCGGAGGGTGGCAAACATAATAGGATTCCAGGCGGCCGTAAACTTAGTGGTTGTCTTAGAGCCAAACACATCATGATCGTCTATTCTTACTGCCGCAGATAAGGTGGTCGCTTTTAGCGGTTTAAACTGGTAGAGCATGAAATAGCCCTGTATTTCGTTATCATCAGCACCTGATTGGCTAGTTTCGTGTTCTGCACCGAAAGCCAATCGATTATTATCATTGAAATTAAGCGTTCCTTGATAACGGAAGAGGAGTCGGTGTCCGGCATAATCATAGCTGGGAGAGCCATTAGAAAAGTAGTCTCTTTCTGTGTCCGAATAGCTGGCGCTAAAACTATTGTCGAATAGGTCATTTAGCAGTGGAAGCTTTAACATCATACTGGCTGCTATTTCTTCGGTTTCTGTTGCTACGTCTGAATCCGCAACTCCAGTTTTTGCTCCATAGCCGTCGTATTCGAGCTTTGAATCGTTATAGAGTACCGAGTTCACTAACGTCGCATCATGTGGCAAAGAAAGTGAGGTGTTAGCAGAGAACGTTTTAGAATAGAAGCCATCACGTTCGTTATTGCCATCTTTTCTCTCGGCTTTTGAAATACCATTGGAAGTGATTCCGTTGAATGATAATCTAGCCGAAAAACCTCTCTTTAGCTATATTTGTCTCGCCGCCGCCTCTATAAGTGGAAAAAGAACCTATTTCGCTAAAGACTTTTGTGGACGTATTGTTTGCTCTTTTTGTTACTATATTGACTACGCCGCCAATAGCATCAGATCCCCATAGTGTTGATTGATTCCCTTTAAGCACCTCTATTTTCTCAATATTTGACGTGTCGAGTCTCGCGAAATCGAATCCTCCTCCTGGGGAAGTCGGATCGTTCACAGGAACACCATCAATTAGAACTAAAGTTTGTTCGCTGAGTGCGCCTCTTATCCGGACTGTTGCAACCGCCCCAAAGCTTCCATTTTGATTCACAGTAACTCCAGGCACCGATGCTACAGCGTCTATGGCATTCCTGTAACCCATCAGTTCTATATCCTTGGCGGTGATTACACCTATGCTAGAACCCACTTCGCTTAGCGGCTGAGGTATTCGGGTGCCAGTAATCTGGATGACGTCGATAATATCGTTATTATGATTGTCGGATTGAGCTACTGCTGTGGAGGAGACAAACGAGCCTGTTAGCCATATGGCAATGGCGAATTTCAATACACGAAACATTTTTTTTCCTTAGTAATTTATCCAATTAAAAATATGTTTAACCCTTAAATTCGGGCAAAATTAGGTCGTTACTAAGGTATCTCCTCTCTTATAGGACTGTTCCCGGTCACAAGAAGAACGACATGACGGCAGGTCTACTGACTTACAGATCAACACCAAAAAACTGCCTTCCCAGGAATTACCCAGTGGCTTACGTGTATTCTGGCTCCATGCATACAGTTGCGGGCACAGTGCTGGATTTAAACCAGCTTCCCTCTTAGGCGCAGATATAGCGACACCATCCAAATTAACTTATATATTTTTATTAGACAAAGGTCAATAAAAATAATAAAAAGATTAAATAAATATGTCTCGATCTAATTTATATTTTTAAAAATAGTTATATAAAACATATATATAATTTACTAATATGTTCCTCTCATAAAATTTACATATTATTAAATATATTGAAAAAAACGGTTTTCTGAATCATAATAAATATTTTTAAAAATATCGGATTTATTTTAAATTAAATATAATTATATCAATATAATTATATATTTATAACTATAAATATGATTGTTTTAAATAAAATTTATAACAGAATATGAAATTGATGCGCGTGTAGAGTCCTAACATGGGAATCACGTTATACTCAAATCTAATAATTTGAAAGTAAAGCTGCTAAAGCGTTGCCTACATCGCGTGTCGCATTATTTAAGCTTGTAATTGCGTGTTTGTTAGTTTTGGTGTAAGTGTACAGACATCTATTATAAGGGGAGATAGAGTTGTGACTGACAGAACCATGCCCACCAAAGATGAATATTTTGCCGAGCTGCGTCAAGTTCCAGCTCTGGCGTTGCCGTCACTAGTCTATTTGTTGATTGGGTACGGGATGTTTATTGTTTCTACGATGGGTGCAGTTTTGGGGTACATTCCAATGTGGGCGGCGTGCCTTGTAAACGGGTTTGCTCTCTACGTGCTGTTTACTCCTATGCATGAGTCTCTGCATGGCTCGGTGTCAACTAACCAATTTGTAAACGATTTGTTTGGTCGGGTTCCTTTACTTTTACAACTCCCAGCTGCCCCACTGGAAGTTGCCCGCTGGATTCATTTGGCGCATCACGCAAATACTACCTCGTCAGACGATCCGGATAACTTCATGCATCATGGCGCATGGTGGGTTTTGCCATTAAGGTGGGCTAATTTTGATGTGTTCTATGTAGTGAAATTTTTTCAGGATGGCAGTAATGCTACCAAGCGCCTCCGACTCGCTGTCTATCTATATGCAATAGTATTTTTGACAATTGTAGCCGCCTTTGTAGTCAACGGTTTAGCGGCAGAGCTGTTTGTTTTATGGTTTTTACCATCTCGCATAGGATTGGGATTGATAGGCTTCTTCTTTGTGTTTGTACCACATTTCCCCGCGGACATATCAGCTAGGCAGGATAAATACCAGGCTACTACTACTAGGATTGGTTGGGAGTGGGTACTTACTCCATTTCTGGGCTATCATAATTATCACTTGATCCATCATTTGTATCCTAACGTGCCTTTTTACAATTACATTAAAATATGGCAACTGAGATACGAAGAAATTACAGCCAACAATCCCTCGATCCAAAAAAGTTTTGCCTTGCGTCCCGAGGGACGCTAAAAAGACATCCGATTTAGTTTGTTGTCATTGCTGACCCGAGCGATTTTTGCTTATCCGCGGTACCTGCAGGAGGTGGTATTTCAATACCTTTGGCAACTGCGGGCCTACTTGCTATTGCGTCTATCCACCTTTGAAGATGTTCGAGACCATCTACGGGGATACGAGCCCAGCGATGGGTTTTGACCCAAGCCCAGTTTGCTATGTCGGCGATACTATAGCTACCGGCCAAGTATTCGACTTCTGCTAGACGCGTGTTTAATACTTCATATAGTCTGCGAGTTTCATTTTTATAGCGACTTCTAGCGGCAGGCACATCCTCGTTGAAATATCTTTCGAAAGTAACCGCCTGGCCCTGCATAGGACCGATCCCGCCCATTTGAAACATTAGCCATTGGATTGTGGTCCAACGACCGTGAGGATTGGTGGGTATTAAGGACCCAAATTTATCTGCGAGATACAACATGAGCGCTCCAGACTCAAATATAGTGATGTTACTCTCTGTGTCTACTATAACGGGAATCCTTCCATTAGGATTGAGCTCAAGAAATGCCGCTGTGTGCTGCTCCTTTTTGGACAAGTCGATGGAGTGAAGTTCATACGGCACCCCCAGCTCTTCTAAAGTTATTGTGGCTTTCCATCCGTTTGGTGTAGGCGCGGTATATAATTCTATCAATAAATTTTCCCTAAAAATTTCAGACACTCTTCTCTGGGGACGAGCTTTTTCCACTATCTATTTTATCGTTATAGGAAATGTGTGCCTCCATCAACCATGATGTTTTGCCCAGAGACAAATTTGCTGGCATCGCTGGTTAAGTAAAGTACGGTACCCACTAGGTCGTCGGTTTCTAGGTTTCGACGCAAACTCTGTCCGGCCGCGATTGCTTCTTTCGCTCTCTCGAGACGATCTCCCATGAATTCGCTGGTTCCCTCTGTCATAACTGCCGATGGGGATACGGTATTGACTCTGATCCAGTATCGACCGAGCTCACGTGCCAAAGTTCGACTTAGCCCTATTACTGCGGCTTTACTGGTAGCATACGCCGCTCCGTTTATTAGTCCATGCATCGCAGCAAGTGAGGCGATATTCACGATACTGCCTCCTCCACTATCTTTCATTGGCTGGATGACCGCTTTCGCGCAACGCCAGACGCCCGTGACATTAACATTCATGACTTGCTGCCACTCTTCCTCTTCAAGTTGGTCGGCTCTTGCACTGGTTAAGCCTCCATAGAGCGCGGCATTATTAACGAGAGCATCGATGCGTCCAAATCGTTCAAGCGCAGCAGTAGCCATTGCTTCACAAGACCCAGTATCGCCAACGTCTAGTTTAACAGCTAAGCCTTCGCCACCGTCTTTAGTGATCTCCTCGATCGTACCCCCACAATCTCGGACATCACCAGCCACAACCTGTGCGCCCGACTTTGCCAAATTGACTGCATAGGCACGTCCCAGACCCCGGGCCGCACCTGTAACAATGGCAACTTTCCCTTTCATTTCAAGCATAGTAATTCTCCTTCCGCGTGTTTTATGTGACAGAGATTGCTAGCGCACTAGCGCACCTTATATCGTCAATGATATGTTGTATCATATTGCTAACGATCGCATGTGGCCAAAATATACCAGTTCCCCATTGATTGGCGTTCCTGCAAACTTATAATCTTATTATGATATAAGATTACTGAATAAATTGGTGGAGGCGGCGGGAGTCGAACCCGCGTCCGCAAGCCTTACATCTTTGGCTCTACATGCTTATCCGAGTCTATTAATTTAATTTGAAGCTACCCGACCGGCAGGGAAGGCTTCAAACGATTCTAGTGAAGGTTTTAACGGTTCGGTCCTAAAAATACCTTACCGCGATCACATGAAATATGACGCCCGAAACCTGAACGCATGAGCACGGCTTCAGTCGGACGGCACCCTACTGGGTTTTAAGCAGCGAGTGCGTAGTTGTCTTCGTTGGCAACTAAAATGTTTGCAGTTGTATTTACGAGGTAATCTGCACCTCGGCATGCACCTCCGGTTTCATGACCCACGTCGAAGCCGTGACGCCCCCGAAAGAATATCTTTATAGTATACACGGAATTTTTTCTCTTAAGAACATATAAAAACTAGACTAACGCGCATTTTTTAGGATTCTAGATTTTTCTCTCTGCCAATCCTTAGCTTTTTCTGACGCTCGTTTGTCATGTCGTTTTTTTCCTTGCGCAGTGGCTATTTCTACTTTTACCCTATTATTTTTCCAGTAAAGACCTAGTGCTACTATAGTCATTCCGCGCCTATCCACAGCCCCATTTAACTGGTCGATCTCTCGTCGGTTTAACAATAATTTTCTGGGTCTGAGTGATTCAGGGTTAACGTGACTTGACGCTGACGACAACGGGGTTATGTGCGTACCTTGTAAAAATGCTTCACCCTTGTGCATGATGACATAGGCGTCGGTGAGTTGAATTTTTCCTGCACGTAAACTTTTTACCTCCCAGCCCTCTAGAGCTATCCCTGCTTCCATCTTTTGCTCTATCAGGTAATCAAATCGGGCTTTCTTATTTTGCGCAATGGAACCGGAACCTGCTTTTTTAGATTGTTTCTTTTCCGCCATTTGAGCTAACCAAACATTAATCAGGGGTTTAATTATAACAATCTGACACCTAAAATGTTTTATTCACTTGCCGTAGATTCGTAAGTGCACGAGAATACACTAACATATTTTCACGAGTAATCTTCTATGAGTTCTACAAGGGAATCTCTCCACGGTTTGTGGTCCTCTCGTTGGGTCTTTATATTAGCCGCGGCGGGATCGGCGGTCGGCTTAGGAAATATTTGGCGTTTCCCTTACCTAACTGGCGAGAACGGCGGCGGTGCGTTTGTGTTGGTTTACTTAGGTTTCGTTCTATTGATAGGTATTCCTATAATGATTGCCGAAACTATTATTGGGCGAAGAGGACGCCGCAGTCCTGTGAACGCAATTTTGCTAATTGCCAAAGAGGAGAGTCTTTCCAGGCATTGGTCAGCTTTAGGCTTAATGGGGATTATTGCAGGCTTTCTCACCCTATCTTTCTACTCGGTGGTGGCAGGTTGGTCTTTAGCCTATGTTTACTTTGTTTTAACTAGCAGTTTTGCCACTGCGAACTCGATAAGCTCTGAAGCTATTTTTACGAATTTGATTAGCTCCCCTGTGCAGTTATTATTCTGGCATACCCTTTTTATGGGTTCGGTTATCTGGATAGTGTCTAAAGGTGTAAGTCTTGGTTTAGAACGGGCCGTGAAAATTTTAATGCCGTTACTTTTCGTTATGCTCGTTCTCATGATGATTTATTCTTTATTGGTGGGCGATGCATTAAGCGCAACTAAGTACCTCTTTGCGACAGACTTTTCGTCTTTAACGTCTGATGTAATCCTACTGGCAGTAGGGCAGGCTTTTTTTAGTTTGAGTTTAGGAATGGGCGCATTGATGATCTACGGTTCTTATTTACCCCATGATGCTTCTATTCCGCGTACATGCCTTATCGTAGGCTGTGTCGATACACTTGTTGCCTTATTGGCTGGCTTTCTTATTTTCCCAATTGTTTTTGCTTACGGCCTAGAGCCAAGTCAAGGTCCTGGATTAGTATTTGTTACTCTGACGGTAGCATTCGCTGATATGCCTTTTGGACAGGTATTTGGTTTCACTTTTTTTCTATTGCTGACAGTGGCGGCTTGGACGTCTGCAATTTCTTTGCTTGAACCCGTCGTCGCTTGGTCAGTAGAATCCAAAGGCTGGTCTAGAAATAGCTCTAGTTGGCTTGCGGGATGCCTAATTTGGCTTATAGGTATCCTTTGTCTTTTGTCATTTAATGAGTTAAAAGGCTTTACTCCAGGAGGGAGAACTATTTTTGATTGGTCTGAGTACATAAGCGCAAACGTTTTATTGCCTCTGGGTGGGTTTTTGGTTGCCGTATTTGTCGGGTGGCGGGTAAGTCGTATGACAATCGCTAGTGAATTTGGTGCCGACGGCGCCAAGCTATTTAGTAGTTGGCTTTTTTTGTTGAAATACTGTGCGCCGATAGCTGTGGCGATAGTCTTTTTAAACAGTTCTGGTTTAGATTTGCTTTTTCGTTAGCCTGATTGCTTAGGTAGGTTATGACGTCTCTTCAACGCTCACTTTTCGTTCCTTTTTCTGTTAATGAGATGTACTGTTTGGTGAACGACGTTGAGCAATATCCTAAGTTTTTGCCCTGGTGCTCTGCTGCAAAAGTACTTGTATCAGATACAACGCACATGAAAGCGATGCTCAGTATCAGTAAGGGGGGCTTCAAACATGATTTTTCTACGATTAACACTCTAAAAGAAAATGAATACATAACGATTAATTTACTGACCGGCCCTTTTAGAGAGTTTTCAGGTGGTTGGCGATTCACTGCCGTTGATTCGGGTTCCGTTGTTGAGCTTGAGTTAGAGTTTGAGTTCGATGGCTTGATTCTGGGTGCGGCGTTATCCTTAGCATCAGAGGTAGTGGTAGATACCCTTGTAGATGCGTTCAAAAAAAGGGCGTATAAAATTTATGAAGGTCGATAGATTGTCGATAGAAGTCGTGGCCGCTTTCCCTCGACAGAGCTACACTGTGAAGTTAGATGTGCCAGTCGGTACCTCCGTTCGAAATGCTATAGAACGGTCTTGTATCTTAGATAACTTCAAGTTGTCGACTCGTATGCTAAGCTATGGCGTTTTTGGGGAACAGTGCGGTTTGGACGCGTTGCTCTCAGACGGCGATAGAGTTGAGATTTATAGACAACTAGAAGTCGACCCAAAAGTTCGCCGCCGGCAGCGCGCTAGTCAAAAATCCGACTAAATAAAGTAGATTTTTTTTCCGAATCGGAGTTGATAGTTTTTTTGTCAGGATTGGTTGCAACGCCCATGCCCGGGCCGGCCTGAATGTCGCGGTAAGGGTCTTTCTCCTCTGCTTTAACTATTTTGTCTTCGTGGTACTGGATGTCTTTCTTCGGCTCTACTCCTGCCCCAGGCTCTTCAACATCTAGGAATTTAGTTTTTTCTTTCTCTCCCATAAACGGGATTTTGTTGGCTATCCGCTCCCCTAGTGTTCGCTTCCTGAACCTAGGAACACTGATTTTTGTATCGTTATGAATATTGTATTCAATAGGTTTGGTAGCCGGCGTGATATCACCTTCAATATTCTTGAGGACATCATCTTCAAAATTCAAAGTAATCACTCTCTTGTGATAGAACTTTCGCGCATGATTAAAAGTGAAAACATAGTCCCAGCGATGATCATTGAACGTGTCCTTAATGATGGGAGTACCCATTATGAATTGCACTTTCTTTTTATCCATCCCTGGCTTCAGCTTGGCGAGCATATCTTGGGTTATTACATTACCTTGTTGTACGTCTATTTTATGTACGAAACTCAATGTTTCTGGATTTGGCAATTCCGGCAGCGCTTGGTTTGAGCAACCTGTATTTATAGACATCAATGCTGCTATTACAGCTGCTTGCTTTGGGATGTTATTTAACATAATTTTTTTGCACTATAGACATTAATTGTTAGGCATGAAGAATAGCCAAGCTTAATTAGGACAGCTCACAGATATATCTTTTTTTTTTATTAAGTTTAGTATAACAGATCTGTTAGGTGAGAAAATGGTATAATAAATATACAAAAATTAACCGCTAACAAATTAGGATGATAGGTACTGATGGATACAAAAGAGCTCAAAAAAGCTGGTTTGAAAGCTACCCTACCGCGTCTAAGAATTTTAGAAATATTAGAAACTTCTTCGGAGAAGCATATGAGTGCAGAGGATGTATATCGCGCACTGATAGCGGTCGGGGAAGATGTAGGATTGGCAACTATCTACAGGGTATTAACTCAATTTGAAACTGCCGGGATAGTTCAAAGACACAATTTTGATAGTGGCCATGCAGTTTTTGAGATGGCGAAAGAAGAACATCATGACCATATGGTGAGGGTTGACACAGGTGAGGTGATTGAGTTTTTTGACGACGAAATTGAGCGATTGCAGCGAGAAATCGTCGATCGGCACGGCTACGTGCTCGAAGAGCACAGTTTGGTTTTATACGTGAGACCAAAATAGGGTAGTTGTCAGTGCACGGATCTTTTTAGTAGATCTTTAGCGTGTGCTAAGCTGGACGCAGTTAGCGATTTCGCGCCCAGCATTCTTGAGATTTCAGCTTCACGTTCAGTAGCATCGAGCAGACACGCCGTAGTCACTGTTCGTTTCCCACATAATTCTTTGGTAACAAGTATCTGGTAGTCGCAAAAGCTTGCTACCTGCGGTGAGTGTGTAATACATATCAGTTGACAGTATTTCGAGATTGCTAAAAGATTTTGCCCAACAATATTGGCAGTATCTCCCCCAATGCCTGAGTCAACTTCATCGTAAATAACAGTTGGGACCGCCGTATGTGCTGCAGTATTCGCCTGTATAGCAAGACTGATACGAGATAATTCACCGCCAGAAACAACTTTACTCATGTTCTCGAGAGGTAAGTCGGGATTTATACTCACATTAAAGGTAATTTGGTCCAATCCATTGGGTTTTGGGGTGTCGTCCTCGGAGGTATTTAAGTGTACTTTAAACTTTCCATGAGGCATGTCTAATTGCTGCATTGAGGTGCTGATAATTTGACTTAGTTTCTTCGCAGATTTCAGTCGCTCAGAAGTAAGTTTTCTAGCGGTCTGACCAAATCTCGCACGAGTTTCCCTAATTTTTTCTTCGGTTAGAGCTATTTGAGCATCCCTAGTCGTTAAACTTTCTAGGTCATCGCATAATGACTGGTATTTTACCAAAAGTTCAGGTATCCGAAACTTGGTGCTTCCTAGCCAAATTGTGCAGTTCGCTGAGTCGGCTATCTAAATATTTCAGTCTTTCGGGATCGCTTGCCATCGATTTGGCGATATATCCTACTTCTTGTTGCGCCTCGGAAAGAGACATGTCTACTTGCTCTAGCAAGGAGCGTAGATTTCTCACTGCTGGTAGGTCAGGTGGAAGGGTGTCGGCACTCGAACTTAAGTTTTTCAAAAGTTTTGGCAGTTCCGAGTAATCATCCCCAAGAATAGATACCATCTCTCCGCACGTTTTTTGGATCGTATCGGAGTTCGCCAGAAGCTTGTGATCGTTCTCGATATTTTCTATCTCTTCAGGAGAGATGTCAGCGCTCTCAAATTCTTCGATCTGATATCGTATTAGCTCTATTTTCCCGTCATCTGTTAACTGGCGTCGCATTTCATCCAGAGAATTTTGGGCAGTTTTCCAATCTTGGTACAGCTCTCTGACCTTACTTAATGTTTGTGTATATTTGCCGTACGCGTCCAGTATTCCTCTTTGGTACTGTGGATTAAGCATTCTGGAGTTTTGATGTTGGGCGTGAATATCTGTCAGAGCATTCCCGAGTCGTTGCATCGTACTAATCGTAATTGCCATCGAGTTGCAATAAGCCGACGATCTCCCGTTCTCAGAGATAACGCGTCTAAGAATACATTCGTTTTCACCATCTTTATTTTTTTCCTCTAGCTCTAATTCTTGAAGTATAGCCGCTACTTCCGAATTTGCCTGAACAAAAAAAGAGGCGGTGACCGCAGCTCGATTCTCGCCTATTCGAATCATTTTCTTGTCGATTTTTTGACCTAATACCGCGCTTAGCGCATTTATTATAATGGATTTACCCGAACCGGTTTCACCAGTTAGAGCTGTGAGTCCACTTGAGAAATCTATATTGAGATCGTCTATTAGAATAAAATTTTTAATCTGTAAGTTCTTTATCAAGGATCTAGGGCCCAATTGAGCTTAGCTCTTAAAGTAGCGTAATGGTCGTGTTTTGCCGGGTGGGCAAGGTTAATTGACACTTGGTGTCTGAATATTCTAATTTTATCGCCTTGCATTACTTCTTGTACTGAATTGCCGTCGCAAGTTACTCGGGATTGATCATTTCTTTCAGTTGCCACTCTTATTTCGATTGCGGAACTATCGGGAACTACTATAGGTCTGTTGGTAAGCGTATGGGGACAAATTGGCACTAGTGCTAACGCATCTATTCTGGGATCGAGTATCGGGCCACCACCAGACATGGCATAAGCCGTAGAGCCGGTCGGAGTAGCGACGATTAGCCCGTCTCCCCGCTGAGAATGGAGAAACTTCCCATCTACGTAAGTGTTTAGCGTTATAAGACGGGCTGAATTCCATTTTTGCACGATTATGTCGTTTAGACCGTCACAGGTGCTTATTATTTTTTCATCTCTAATAACCTCACACCCGAGTACGACTCGCTTCTCCATTGCACAATCGCCCTGAATAATCGCCGTAAGATCTTTATTCACATTTTTGGCCGATAAATCAGCCAGAAATCCCAATCGGCCGAGGTTGACCCCTAAAAGTGCCACTTGGTTCGGGAAAATAAGCTTCGCGCACTGTAGTAGAGTACCGTCACCCCCTATAGATATTATTAAGTCGCATGTCTCCGGTAAGGTTTTTAGGGGGCAGACGTTAAATTCTCCGTCTAGATTAACTGCCCGTATCCTATCGTCTATGAGAGCTGCAGCGGCGGTTGTGTTGATAGTCTGTATAACCTCCTGAATAGTATCTTCGACAAGCTTGCTGTTTACTGCGGAAACTATTCCAATCTGGGAGAACATAAACGCGAAACCTCTAATATCAATTGGATTAAATTAACATTTTGCCCAATCATTGCGCAATCGCCATTGCGAGATTCGATGACACTGAGTATTGGTTTTTAGCAAGATTTTTGTTAATTTATTTGCGTATTGTAAAATCTTTTTGAAACACGATGTTGATTGAATGTGGATATAAGCCTTAACGACAGGTCGCATCACCTCTTTAAGACGCTGGTCGAGAGGTATATTTCTGACGGGCAGCCGGTTGGTTCCCGCACCCTTGCGCGTGATGCTAAGTTGGACATTAGTTCGGCTACGATAAGGAATGTGATGGCAGATCTAGAAGACCTCGGCCTGATTGAATCACCGCACACATCTGCTGGGAGGATACCTACTGAATTAGGATACCGATTTTTTGTTGACCAAGTGGTAACCTATCGAGATTTGTCGTCAATGGAAGTTGATAAAATAGGGAAAGATATCGAAAAAGAAGATGATATCGAGATCTTGATGAATAAAACTTCGCAAATGCTTTCTGAACTGACTAAGTTGGCTGGCTTAGTAATGGTTCCGGTGAAGAAAAAAAGAGCACTCAGGCAAGTAGAATTTCTATCATTGAACGATAACCGTGTGTTAGTGATCTTAGTCACCAACGATCGCGAAGTAGAGAATCGGATCATTAAAACTAACAGAGTTTACGGTCAATCCGAGCTTACGCAAGCGGCCAATTATTTGAGCTCAGCTTTCGCCGGCAGAGATATTGACGCCGTGAAGAAAAGATTAATCGGAGAAATGGATGCAACCCGCGCCGAATTAGACCAACTAATGGGGTTAGTTGTCGAAATCTCAGAAAAGGCATTTGTTGGATCAACTCCTGGAAATGACTATGTTTTGGCTGGTCAAACAAATTTAATGGAGATTGATGAGCTGTCTGATCTAGAACGACTCCGGACGTTGTTTGATGCCTTTACTCAAAAAGGCGACATACTTCATTTGCTTGATCAAGCGGTTAACGCGTCGGGAGTTCAGATTTTTATAGGTGAAGAGTCTGGATATAAAGCGTTTGATCAATGCAGCATAGTTACTTCGACTTATGCCGACGAACACAAGACATTAGGCGTTCTCGGTGTTATCGGGCCTACTCGAATGCAGTACGAGCGGGTTATCCCGATAGTAGATTTAACCGCAAAAATGTTCAGTTCTGCCTTGAATTATAAAAATTAGCCCCTATTTACAGCAATAATTGGTGTTTTCCAATTCTCAGCGAATTCCGTAGAGAGTTGTAACGCCTTTGCTTTAGTTTTTACAAAAAAAATTTATGCGGAAGAATATCAGAAATGAAGAAAGTGGATGAACACAAAGAAGACGTAGTGCTGGATGGTGAGGGATCAAAAGAAGATGCCGATGAGCTAGTAGAGGACAATTTATCCGAGATTGGTGGAAATAAGCCTAGTGAAAATGATCTTTCCGGCGTTGAAATTGATTCAAATGTAACTGAAATAGATTCTCTGAATCTTGAGGTAAAGGCGTTAAAAGAAGAACTATTGCGCAGCAGAGCCGAAATAGATAACACCCGAAAAAGAGCGGAAAAAGACATAGCTGCAGCCCATAAATATGGCGTAGAGCGTCTTGTGCAAGACATTTTACCAGTCAAGGATAGTATGGATATGGGACTCGAGATACCAGTAGACTCCGACTTATCCGATCCGTTTAGGGAAGGAATGGAGTTGACATCCAAAATGTTTGGCGACTTCTTCGAGAAACTCAATGTCAAGGCAATCAATCCGGTGGGTGAAATGTTTGATCCGGAATTTCATCAAGCGATGATGACCGAGCCTTCTAGTGATGTGGAGAAAGGAACTGTAACTAAAGTTATGCAGAGGGGATATCTATTAAACGATCGGCTAGTTCGACCAGCTTTAGTTGTTGTTGCTGAAGAAGAAGTTAGCGCTGAGGATTGAAATTGTAAAATTCGTCCTTATGTATGGAACAAGATATAACGTTTAAAGAGGATTAACAGAGGTTAATTATGAGCAAAATAATTGGTATTGACTTGGGTACGACAAATTCTTGTGTGGCTGTTTTAGATGGCGGTGAGACAAAGGTGATTGAAAACAGCGAAGGTGGTCGCACAACCCCTTCTATTGTGGCTTTTGCTGATAACGAAGAAGTATTAGTAGGGCAGTCTGCGAAGCGTCAAGCCGTTACTAACCCGGCTGATACATTATTTGCGGTAAAACGCCTCATAGGAAGGAAGTATGATGACGAGGTGGTTAAACGTGACAAAGATATGGTGCCTTACGGCATTGTGAGAGCAGATAATGGCGATGCTTGGGTGGAGGCCAAGGGCAAAAAAATGGCGCCCCCGGAGGTTTCCGCCAGAGTTTTGATGAAGATGAAGAAAACCGCAGAAGATTATCTAGGTGAAGAAATAAAAGAAGCTGTGATTACCGTTCCAGCCTATTTTAACGACTCTCAGAGACAAGCAACTAAAGATGCAGGCCGTATCGCCGGACTAGATGTAAAACGTATTATTAACGAGCCGACGGCTGCAGCGCTGGCGTACGGATTAGATAAAAACCAAGGTGATGCAAGAATCGCTGTTTATGACCTGGGTGGTGGCACCTTTGACGTTTCTATTATTGAGGTGGCGGAAGTTGATGGTGAGCATCAATTTGAGGTGCTAGCGACTAATGGTGACACATTTTTAGGTGGTGAAGATTTTGACTTGAGGTTAATAGATTTCTTGTCTGACGAGTTTCAAAAAGAACAAGGTGTGGATTTGAAAAATGATCCGCTTGCTCTGCAAAGACTTAAAGAGGCGGCTGAAAAGGCCAAAATAGAACTATCTTCGAGCCAACAGACCGACGTCAATTTGCCATACATTACTGCTGATGCAAGCGGGCCAAAACATTTGAACGTCAAGCTGACGAGATCTAAGTTAGAGTCATTAGTGGAAGACCTTCTTGAGAGGACAATTCCTCCGTGTCAGACAGCTTTGTCTGATGCCGGATTGTCTGCGTCTGAGATCAATGACGTGATATTAGTTGGTGGACAAACAAGAATGCCTAAGGTTCAGGAGCAGGTGAAAGCATTTTTTGGGAAAGAGCCCAGAAAAGATGTTAATCCGGATGAATCTGTAGCTTCCGGTGCAGCCATTCAAGCAGGCGTATTAGGTGGCGACGTCACGGATGTGTTGCTACTCGATGTAACACCACTGTCTTTGGGTATTGAGACTCTAGGTGGGGTGATGACTAAGTTGATAGAAAAGAACACAACTATTCCTACTAAAGCACAGCAGGTTTTTTCCACTGCTGAAGATAACCAGACTGCGGTTACGGTGCATGTTCTGCAGGGAGAGAGAGAAAGAGCCGATGGTAACAAGTCGCTTGGTCAGTTTAACTTGGCTGATATCCCTCCAGCCCAGAGGGGGATGCCTCAAATTGAGGTTGCTTTTGATATTGACTCAAACGGAATTCTGAATGTTTCTGCCAAGGACAAGGCGACAGGTAAAGAGCAATCTATAGTTATCAAAGCTTCTAGCGGTTTATCTGATGATGATATTGAAAAAATGGTAAAAGATGCGGAACTCCATGCCGAGGAGGATAAGCAATTTCAGGAGCTCGTGAATGCGCGTAATCAGGCTGAGGCTTTGGTTCACAGTGCTAGAAAATCTATGGACGATTTGGGTGACAAGGTTACCGCTGAAGAAAGGGCTCCAATTGAGGCCGCTTGTTCGGAAGTTGAGGAAGCCCTCAAAGAAGGGTCACTAGAGGCAATTAATACCTCTTCAGAGAAACTTACTGAGCTGGCAAGTTCTCTTGCCCAGAAAGCTTACGAGGCTGCTCAAGCAGAGGGCGCTCAGGGTGACCAGCCGACTAGTAGTGGGGAGCAAGAGCCTACTGAAGATAATGTCGTAGATGCTGACTTTGAGGAAGTGAAAGACGATAAAGATTCTTCTAAAGAGAAGTAGCGTCGTTAATGTCATGCTTTGTAAGAGCCCAGATAAGATTAGTTTTCTCTGGGTTTCTTGCGCTTATGTGATAGGTACCCATTAAATTATTATGTCAAAACGAGATTATTACGAAGTGCTGGGAGTGAATCAGGGCAGTGGGAGTGCTGATTTAAAAAAAGCGTACCGGCGACTTGCAATGAAATATCATCCGGATCGGAATCCGGATGATGCGGCAGCAGAGGAAAAATTCAAGGAAGCCAAAGAAGCATATGACGTATTAAGTGATCCGCAAACCAAAGCAACTTATGATCAATACGGTCATGCTGGTCTAGATCAGACTCGTGGTGGCGGTTCGCCTGGTGGTATGGGAGATATTTTTGACAGTGTTTTCGGAGATATTTTCGGAGGCGGATCCCGAGGCGGAAGTCGCGTCTATCGAGGGTCAGATTTAAGTTACGATTTAGACTTGTCGCTCGAAGATGCGGTATCTGGGAAAGAAGTAAAAATTAAGATTCCTAACCTCGTGGAGTGTGGTTCCTGTGAGGGGACCGGTTCCCGCTCCAAACAACCGCCAGTACAATGTCAGACATGTGGTGGCGTGGGACAGGTTAGAGCGCAGCAGGGATTTTTTTCTGTTCAGCAGACCTGTCCACATTGTAGAGGGGCGGGGAAGACCATCGCTGATCCGTGCAGAAGCTGTAACGGGTCCGGCACCGTGCGCGGGAGTAAGACTATTTCCGTGAAAGTCCCCGCGGGCGTTGACAACGGCGATAGGATCCGATTATCCGGAGAAGGTGAGAGAGGCCAAAATAATGGGCCATCAGGCGATCTTTACGTGAATGTTGTTGTAAAAAAGCACGCGATATTCGAGCGTGATAATACTAATTTGCACTGCGAAGTTCCTATTGACTTCGGTATAGCGACTCTTGGAGGGCACCTCGAGGTGCCAACTTTAGAAGGACGTGTATCCTTAAAAATTCCCTCAGAGACCCAAAGTGGCGCTTCATTTAGATTGAGGGGCAAGGGAGTTAGATCGGTGAGGGGCGGCGGGGTCGGTGATCTAATTTGCAAGGTGGCGATTGAAACTCCAGTTGGCTTAACAAAAAAACAAAAAGCTTTACTGCAGGAGTTAACTGAATCACTATCAAGCAATACAAAACATAGCCCGCGAGCAAAAACTTGGCTTGACGGTGTAAAAAGCTTTTTTGATGAAATAATGTAGGGCAAAATAATAAACAGGTGGACCAGATGACGCGTATTGGAATAGCTGGTGCAGGCGGACGAATGGGGAAAATGCTAATCAATCGAGTTATTGATTACCCGAATCTAGAGTTGACTGCGGCGATTGAGTGCGAAGATTCTCCACTAGTGGGACTTGATCCGGGTACTCTTGGTGGGATAGGCGAATTGGGGTTTTTAGTTGTCTCAGATATCGAAACCGTTCTAGATTCTTTTGATGTGTTGATAGATTTTACCAATGTCGAATCCACTTTGCAGAATGTTGCTGCCTGTCGCGCGGTAAAGAAACGGGTTGTTGTTGGTACCACTGGTCTAAGCGACTATAGTGGCTTTCTTGAAGAAGCATCATCAGACATTCCGATAATGTTTGCTCCCAATATGAGCATAGGGGTAAATATATGCTTCCAAGTATTAAATATGGTCGCTAAAGCACTTGGTGATGACTATGATATTGAAATAATAGAATCTCACCATCGCGGGAAGGTTGATGCGCCATCTGGTACCGCTTTGAAAATGGGCGAAATTATAGCTGACGCTTTGGGGCGCGATTTGAATGATTGCGCTATCTACGGTAGGGAAGGCATAACAGGACCGAGGGAAAATAAGACTATCGGGTTTGAGACTATACGGGCCGGCGATATCGTAGGTGAGCATACCGCTCTTTTTGCGGGAACCGGAGAACGTATTGAAATCACTCATCGAGCTTCAGATAGAGCAAATTTTGCTAACGGAGCGTTACGCGCCGCCAGTTGGTTGATGGGAAAAGAGAATGGGCTCTATGACATGATCGATGTCCTCGGTTTGAGATAAGATTTTTGTTTTGTCTTGGGCCCCGAGAGCTTCGTTCGAATAACTTTGTAAAAAAACATATAATTAGGTTTGTAAATGGAAACATTGCGTGCCGGAGTGATTGGTGTGGGGTACTTAGGGAACTTTCACGCCCAGAAGTACAGGCATTGTCCCGGTGTTGAGCTTTATGGGGTAGTTGATACTAACTATCAACGCGCGCTAGAAGTTGCAAGCAAATATCAAGTTGGCGCATATGCAGACTATCGAGATTTATTTGATAAAGTAGATATCGTGTCTATCGTCGTTCCTCCAGCTCAGCACTACCTCATCGCTAGAGACTTCCTAGAAAATGGTATTCATACTTTGGTCGAAAAGCCCGTCACAGAAACAGTAGAACAGGCCGAATTGTTAATTCAAATCGCTAATACGTCTTCACTTGTGTTGCAGGTCGGTCACTTAGAGAGATTCAATCCTGCTATACAGATGCTTCGCGATCAAGTTCGTAATCCGCTAATTATCGAAACGACGCGGACCGCTACATATCAAGAACGGGGTACGGAAGTAGACGTAGTGCTCGACTTAATGATCCACGATATCGATATTGTCTTAAGTCTCACCGAATGCGACATTGAATCTATCGAGGCAAGTGGATCTGCAATTAAAAGCGATAAGTTGGATGTCGCGACCGCTAGCGTTCTTTTTCAAAATGGATTGAGGGCTGATTTGAGTGCGAGCAGAGTTGCGAAAACTCAGGAAAGGAGTATGCGCGTTTGTGAGCCAAATCGGTATCTATGCCTGGACTACATAAATCATCGATTGGAAATAGGGCGTATGGAAAATGGCAACGAGATCAGGGATACGAGTGCTTTGACTTTTGATAGTACTCCCGCGGGCACTGATATTTTGCAAAGCGAAATTATTTCATTTGTGGACTCGGTTTTGACAGGAGAAGCTCCCGCCGTATCCGGTGAAGATGGCAAAAAAGCGCTAGAAGTAGCCATCAATATTTCAAGGCATATCGCTAGAAATTAGACTTTTGAGTCCTTATCTGGCGGCCATAATGCTGAAAAAATTCTGAACACCACGGCGTAAGAATTTTATTAGTATAAATTATTCCATGTCTGTCTGTGGTCAAGTACAATAAACCAAAACGGCAGGTATCAGTTTTGAAGGTGATTTCTGCCCCTCATTTACGGGTGTAATTTTGGATCGATCAGCTATTCTTGCGTTATCAGACGGAAGCGTTTTTTATGGGACGGCTATAGGTGCCGATGGTATTAGTAACGGCGAAGTGGTTTTTAATACTTCAATGACTGGCTACCAAGAAATCATTACTGATCCCTCATATGCGAAACAGATTGTTACCTTGACCTATCCACATATTGGTAGCGTGGGAATAAATGAGTTAGATGATGAGTCTAGGTTAGGGTTTCTTGCAGGCTTGGTCATAAGAAACTCCTCTCCATGCAGTAATTGGAGAGCGACCCAAAAACTGAGTGACTTTCTCGAGGAACGCGGCGTTATAGCTATAGCAGACATTGATACTAGAAAGTTAACTCGGATTCTGAGGCAGAAGGGCAGCCTGTCAGGTTGTATATGTTCTGGTAAAAATCTCAGCGTTGACGTCGCTATTGCTAATGCGAAGAAATTTTCTGGTTTGGAAAATTTAGATTTAGCTACGGAGGTCACCTGCACGAATTCTTACAAATGGGCAGAAGGAGTTTGGTCTGCTGCTAAGAACGAGTTTGATACCGATGGACGCGCCAAGCATCAAGTAGTGGCGATTGACTTTGGAATAAAAAGCAATATTTTGAGGCTACTTTCTAACCGCGGGTGTGAAGTTGAGGTTGTGCCCGCGAGTACCACAGCCGACGATATACTAGCCAAAAGTCCAAATGGCGTTTTCCTGTCTAATGGCCCCGGTGATCCTAAAGCGTGCGATTATGCGGTCGAGGAAGTTGCAAAAATAGCGGCTAGCGGGACTCCGATATTTGGGATCTGCCTAGGATATCAGATCTTGGCATTAGCCTTTGGGGCGCGAACTATGAAGATGAAATTCGGTCACCATGGGGCAAATCATCCTGTTAAGGATTTAACTAGTGGAAGGGTAATGATTACGAGTCAAAATCATGGTTTTTCGGTAGATGAGGCGCATGTTGGGGATGACCTTGTGGTGACGCACAAATCCCTTTTTGACGGCACAATACAGGGTATTAAACATACGAAACTCCCTGCTTTTGGATTTCAAGGCCATCCGGAAGGTAGCCCAGGTCCGCATGATATTCATGCATTATTCGATAAATTCGAGATGTTAATGAGTGAGGCTCCTTAGAGGTGGGTAAAAGAACGGATATTAATTCGGTGCTGATCATAGGGGCAGGCCCTATAGTTATTGGGCAAGCATGTGAGTTTGACTACTCTGGTTCTCAGGCTTGTAAAGCTATGCGAGACGAGGGATATAGAGTCATTTTAGTGAACTCCAACCCGGCGACAATAATGACCGATCCTGGTATGGCAGATGCGACTTATATAGAGCCGATTACCCCTGAGACTGTTGCTAAAATTATTGAGAAAGAACGACCTGATGCCCTTTTGCCGACTATGGGCGGACAAACTGCGCTGAACTGTGCCTTGTCGCTATCACGTGACGGACTCCTGAAAAAATATGATGTTGAATTGATCGGAGCATCTGAAACCGCTATCGATAAAGCAGAAGATAGAGCTAAGTTCAAAGACGCCATGGCGCGAATAGGTCTCGATACGGCGAGATCATTTATAGCCCATGATATGAACGAAGCGGAAGAGGCGCAAAAAGAATTGGGTTTCCCTATTATCGTTAGGCCTTCTTTTACAATGGGCGGCAGCGGTGGCGGGATTGCTTTTAATGAAGAAGAGTATTTAGATATTTGTTCTGGTGGCCTTGAAGCTTCCCCGACTTCAGAAATTCTTTTAGAAGAATCGCTGCTTGGATGGAAAGAGTTTGAAATGGAAGTCGTTCGAGACAGTGCGGATAACTGCATAATCATATGTTCTATTGAGAATCTTGATCCGATGGGGATTCATACTGGTGACTCCATAACCGTTGCACCCGCCCAGACACTAACCGATAAGGAATATCAATTAATGCGAAATGCATCGATCGATATTTTAAGGGAGATCGGGGTAGATACCGGCGGATCAAATGTACAGTTTGCTGTTAGGCCGGATAATGGACGTTTGGTAGTTATAGAAATGAATCCTCGTGTATCTAGATCGTCGGCGTTAGCATCTAAGGCAACCGGATTCCCAATAGCTAAGGTGGCTGCAAAACTCGCGGTTGGATATACATTAGACGAGTTACGTAACGAAATAACTGGAAACACCATGCCTGCGTCGTTTGAACCAACAATTGACTATGTAGTTACTAAAATCCCACGTTTTACGTTTGAAAAATTTCCACAGGCGGAAGATCGATTGAGTACGCAGATGAAGTCTGTAGGAGAAGTAATGGCCATGGGGCGCAGTTTTCAGGAATCTTTTCAGAAGGCGTTAAGGGGACTGGAAACTGGAGTAGGAGGCCTCGATCCTGTAGCTACGGAAGTCGTAGAAGGAGAGATTTCGAAAGAGCTAAGTATAGCCGGAGCGCAAAGGATCTGGCATGTTGCTGATGCTTTCAGGGCTGGGTTCAGCCTGGATGAAGTGTGCCGACTTACCTCTATAGATGTTTGGTTCCTAGTGCAGATCGAGGATCTTGTAAAAGAAGAAGAAAAACTGAGATCTAAACATCTATCTGATATCAATCTTGAGTGTATGCGCGAGCTTAAGAGAAAAGGTTTTGGTGATTCGAGACTTGCGGCTATTTTGGGTACAGTAGAGAAAGAGGTACGCGTGCACCGTCGAGCACTAGGTGTAGTCCCAGTTTATAAGCGTGTCGATTCTTGTGCGGGTGAATTTGATTCAGAGACAGCGTACATGTACTCAACTTATGAGGATGAGTGCGAAGCGGCTCCTACGAACAGAAAAAAGATTATAGTTTTGGGCGGAGGGCCGAATAGAATTGGACAAGGGATAGAGTTTGATTATTGCTGTGTCCAAGCCTCTATCGCTGCGCATGATGCGGGATTTGAATCTATTATGATCAACTGCAACCCAGAAACTGTATCTACAGATTATGACACGTCTGATAGATTATACTTTGAGTCTGTTACTTTGGAAGACGTGCTCGAAATAGTAGAGGTAGAAAAGCCGTCGGGTGTAATAGTGCAGTATGGGGGGCAAACACCTCTGAAATTGGCGCGCGCATTGTACGAAGAAGGAGTACCAATCATTGGGACCTCTCCAGACTCCATAGACCTTGCCGAGGACAGGGAGCGTTTTAAAGAATTCATTTCTCAAATCGGACTTAAACAGCCGCCAAACCGTATTGTTAAAGAATCGAAAGATGCCGCTAGGCTGGCTTCAGAAATCGGATACCCGTTGGTTGTCAGACCGTCTTACGTACTTGGTGGGCGAGCGATGGAAGTAGTACATGGCGAAATTGATTTAATGAAGTATATGGAGGTCGCGGTATCAGTCTCGAATGAGGCTCCAGTTCTGTTAGATCATTTTCTGGATAGAGCGATTGAAGTTGACGTAGATGCGATATGTGATGGAGAACACGTTTTCGTCGGAGGTATTATGGAACACATAGAGCAGGCAGGTGTGCACTCCGGAGACTCTGCCTGCGCGCTGCCCCCTTATACCTTGACTGAATCCGTTCAGGACAGCTTAATCGAACAGGTAAAAAAAATGGCTCTGGGTTTGAATGTGAAAGGACTCATGAATGTCCAATTTGCAATTCAGGGAGATGATATTTATGTGTTGGAAGTTAACCCGAGGGCTTCTAGAACAGCTCCGTTTGTATCGAAGGCAGTCGGCTTGTCTCTACCTTACATTGCTGCGCGCTGTATGGTCGGTGAGACATTGGTAGAGCAAGGCATAGATTATAATTACAAAATCCCCCGATATTACTCGGTGAAAGAGGCCGTCTTTCCTTTTATTAAATTTCGAGGAGTGGATCCCCTCCTTGGTCCCGAGATGAAATCGACTGGTGAAGTAATGGGAATAGGAGAAAGTTTTGGTGAGGCTTTTGGTAAAGCACAAGAGGCCGCGTCGATGGTTTTACCGTCTAATGGCAACGTTTTCGTTAGTGTAAAGGATGAAGACAAACCATACATAATAGATATCGTCAAAAGTCTGCAGGGTTCTGGTTTTGACGTATTAGCCACTAGTGGTACCGCAGGTTATCTGCAGACGAGGGGCATTGATTGTAGTACTGTGAACAAGGTCACCGAGGGTCGGCCACATGTTGTTGATATGATAAAAAATAGTGGTATCGATTTAATAATTAATACGACTCAAGACAAACAGTCTATTTTTGATTCATCTTCAATAAGAGCAAGTGCTTTGATGCATCGAGTTGCCTATACGACGACAGTGGCAGGCGCAAACGCCATTGTTTTAGCTATGTCTGAAGGAGCTTCAATCGCGGTTAGACGATTGCAAGAATTACATGAGGGACTTTTACAATGACTAAGACGCCCATGACAATACAAGGCTCAGATAAACTCAAAGAAGAGCTTCAGGAAAGAAAAACCAAGCTACGCCCCCAAATAGTTCAAGCTATAGCTGAGGCCCGCGCACACGGAGATTTAAAAGAAAACGCGGAATATCATGCTGCGCGTGAGCAGCAGAGCTTCAATGAGGGTCGTATACGAGATATTGAGGCTAAGCTATCGAATGCTACTGTGATTGATGTAACGAACGTCGACGCCGCAGGTAAGGTGGTGTTTGGAGCGACTGTAAAAATATATAATGTTAACAGTGAAGAGACATTTGTGTATCGCATTGTTGGTGAAGATGAGGCAGATATCAAGTCTGGATTGATATCCATAAACTCGCCTATCGCGCGGGCTTTAATCGGTAAGTCAGAAGATGATGTCGCTAGCTGTGATGCCCCTGGCGGTGAAATTGAGTACGAAATTTTGTCTGTTAGTTACGTTTAAAAGTGGCGAATCGTGGGTCAAGTGGTCGTTGGTTAGATCGACAAGCGAAGGACGTTTTCGTCAGGAAAAGTAGACAGGATAACTATCGCGCAAGATCCGCATATAAGCTCAAAGACTTGAATTCAAAATATAAAATAATACGTGGCGGGCACAAAGTGATTGAGTTAGGTGCCGCTCCCGGTGGTTGGAGTCAGGTAGTAGCAGAAGTTATAGGGAGGCAGGGGCGTTTAATTGCGTTGGATCTTCTAGAGTGTAAACCATTGAACTCGGTGCAGTTTATTAGAGGAGACTGTAATTCGCATTCTGTTAAAGAACAGTTATTCGAAAAGCTAGGTAGTGCTAGAGTGGACGTGGTTTTGTCCGACATGGCGCCAAACATATCTGGAATTGCCTTGAGAGATGAGGCAGCATCTATCCAGCTGGCTGAAACCGCGGTAGATTTCTCTGGGGATTATCTGAAGAAAGGCGGCACGCTAGTTCTTAAATTGTTTGAGTACCCTGATACTATACAATTCATAAAAAAAGTGAAAACGATGTTTTACGAAGTTATTCGGACTAAGCCGGCAGCATCGCGCTTAGAATCGCGAGAGTTTTATGTCGTCGCGCGAGGATTTGGTATATAGTTTTGTTGAATATTACAAAAAAAGCCTTATGTATTAAATATACAGGTTTAATTTAAAGGAAGTTATGGCTAGGAATTTTTTACTTTGGGCTGTTATAGCTCTTGTTCTGATGATGGTGTTTCAGAACTTTTCACCACAGAATAACGCGTCTCGTAGTCTGGATTACTCAGATTTCGTATCTGAAGCTAAAAGCGGGCGAATTGCTAAGGTTGTGATAGACGGATCAAAGGTGGAGTATCAATTGCATGACGGCTCCTGGTCCTCTACCTATAGCCCTGAAACTGACAATGCGCCTATGATCGGGATGTTGCTCGAAAACAATGTCCGAATAGAGGCTAAAAAGCCAGAAAGACAAAGCTTGCTTACTCAGATTTTTATTTCTTGGTTCCCATTTATATTACTTATTGGTGTATGGATATATCTTATGCGTCAGATGCAGGGCGGAGCCGGAGGGCGGGGTGCAATGTCTTTCGGTAAGAGTAAAGCTAAGCTTCTTGGTGAAGATGATATAAAAATAACGTTTTCAGACGTCGCCGGTGTAGAAGAAGCTAAAGAAGAAGTCAAAGAATTAGTGGACTTTCTTAAAGATCCCTCTAAGTTTCAAAAGTTGGGTGGGAAAATACCTCGTGGTGTTCTTATGGTAGGCTCTCCTGGAACAGGGAAAACGATGCTAGCTAAAGCGATCGCTGGTGAAGCGCAAGTACCGTTTTTTACAATTTCTGGCTCAGACTTTGTAGAAATGTTTGTAGGTGTGGGGGCATCCAGAGTGCGGGACATGTTCGAGCAAGCTAAGAAACGAGCGCCGTGTATTATTTTTATAGATGAAATTGATGCAGTTGGAAGGCATCGTGGCGCAGGTCTGGGTGGAGGACACGATGAAAGGGAACAGACTCTAAATCAACTTTTAGTTGAAATGGATGGTTTTGAAGGCAATGATGGAGTTATAGTTATTGCTGCTACGAACAGACCTGATGTTCTTGATCCGGCATTATTGCGTCCCGGCCGGTTTGATAGGCAGGTTGTCGTGCCGCTTCCGGACATTAGAGGTAGGGAGCAAATTTTAAAAGTCCATATGCGTAAAGTTCCTATTTCAAATAACGTCGAGGCAGATATTTTGGCCAGAGGGACCCCGGGTTTTTCTGGCGCTGATTTAGCTAATTTAGTTAATGAGGCGGCACTTTTTGCGGCGAGGACCGAGAAAAGACTGGTAGAAATGGAGGAGTTTGAGAAAGCAAAAGATAAGATCATGATGGGCGCCGAAAGACGTTCCATGGTGATGAGTGAAGATGAAAAGAAGCTTACGGCATACCATGAAGCTGGCCACGCGATTGTGGGACGACTGGTTCCATTACATGATCCTGTTTACAAGGTAACAGTTATACCGAGAGGTCGTGCGTTGGGAGTTACTATGTTTCTTCCCGAGCAGGATCGATTGAGCTACAGCAAAGCTAGGCTCGAGAGTCAAATCTGCAGTCTCTTCGGGGGACGGATTGCTGAAGAGCTAATCTTTGGCTTAGACGCGGTCACGACCGGCGCATCGAATGATATCGAAAGAGTTACTGACATAGCACGAAATATGGTAACTCGTTGGGGGCTTTCAGAAAAGCTTGGTCCGATGACTTTTAGTGATGATGATGGGGAGGTTTTTCTTGGACGATCAGTTACTCAGCACAAGACCGTATCAGACGAGACGGCTCATGTTATTGATGAGGAAGTTCGAACCATAGTAAGCAGTAATTACTCGCGTGCCAAAATAATACTAGAAGAGAATATCGAGAAATTACATGCTATGGCGGATGCATTAATCGAGTTTGAGACTCTAGATACTGATCAAATTGACGATATCATGGATGGGAAACCACCTAGACCCCCGGCAAGCTGGGATACTAGCGAAAATGACGATGACAACAGTCCCGCGGACGAAAATAGTGATGTTTCTGAGCAGGACCACACAACGGACCGAAAAGACGGTATTGGTGGTCCGGCCAACTCGCATTAATCTGATTATTTAAATGATCTCCGATAATTCTACATGGCCTTGAAGAAATACTTTGGTACTGACGGAATTCGGGGTCGAGTAGGTAACCACCCCATCACACCGGAGTTTATTTTAAAATTAGGTTGGGCAGTTGGGAGGGTGCTCGGTACTCGTGGTAGCGGCGAAAATAAAATTTTAGTTGGCAAGGATACGCGAGTGTCTGGCTATATGTTTGAATCTGCTCTGGAAGCTGGACTGTCTTCTGCCGGGGTAAACGTGCACTTACTTGGACCACTTCCAACTCCGGCCATAGCTTATCTTACGCGGAAGCTTAATGCTCGGGCGGGTATAGTTATCAGCGCGTCGCATAACATGTTTCAAGATAACGGAATAAAGTTTTTTTCTTATGATGGGACAAAACTGTCGGATGAAGTTGAGTTAGAAATAGAAACTGAATTGGGGGAAATCCAGAAAGTCGTGGAGCCGCACTTACTGGGGAAAGCTAGCCGAGTTGTTTCAGCTAGTGATGATTACATTAAATTTTGTAAACAAACAGTTATTGCCAAATATAGTTTTAGAGATTTAAAAGTTGTTGTCGATTGTGCCCATGGTGCCGGCTACTTGGTCGGTCCTAATTTGCTATCCGATCTAGGATGTAATGTTGTCTCCATCGGTAATGAACCGAATGGATTTAATATTAACGACGGGTTCGGCTCCACAAATCCCGATGCATTAAGACGCACAGTTCTCATGGAGGGTGCTGATATAGGCATAGCTCTCGATGGTGACGGCGATCGCGTTATCATGGTTGATGAGAGTGGTGCGGTTGTTGACGGTGACGATATAATATTCGTAATTGCCCATTTCAGACAAAAACTTGGCAGATTGCGAGGCTCCGTCGTTGGAACAACTATGAGTAATTTGGGATTAGAGGAGGCTATTCTGGGTATAGGTTTAGGCTTCGAAAGAAGCGGCGTCGGAGATCGGTGCGTTTTAGAAAAGTTAAGAGAAGGAGGCTGGAGTTTAGGAGGAGAACCGTCAGGTCATATTATTTGTCACGACCTCACGACGACAGGAGACGGCTTAGTCTCCTCGTTACAAGTCTTGCAGGCTATGGTTGACTCGGGATTAAGTCTTTCCGAGCTGAGAAAGCCAGTTAAAAAGATTCCTCAGGTATTGTTAAATGTCCCAGTTAGTGGTGAATTTTCTCTGGCTAAATTTCCAAAAATTCACAGTGAATTAAACAGAATTTCAGGTACTCTAGGAAAATCAGGCCGAGTTTTATTGCGAGCATCTGGCACTGAGCCGGTGGTACGTATCATGGTTGAAGGACCAGACAAGCAAGATATTACGTTACTAGCCAATGATTTAGCTATCCTAGTCGAAGCGACCAAGGGTTAGACATCCCGAAGCAATTCGTTGATGCCTGTTTTGGCTCGTGTTTTTTGATCGACTTTTTTAACGATGACGGCGCAGTATAAGCTATATGTTCCGTCCTCTGACGGAAGGTTTCCAGGGACTACTACTGCTCCGGCGGGAATTTTTCCATAAGAGATTTCCTGAGTTTCTCGATCAAATATTTTGGTACTTTGACCTATATAAACTCCCATAGAAATTACTGCCCCGGCGCCAACAATAACACCTTCCACTATCTCTGAGCGTGCACCGATAAAGCAACCGTCTTCAATAATGGTTGGTGATGCCTGTAATGGTTCTAGTACTCCCCCAATCCCAACTCCTCCAGATAAGTGCACATTTTTACCAATTTGTGCGCAAGAGCCCACCGTTGCCCAAGTATCCACCATTGTTCCAGAATCAACGTACGCTCCGATATTTACATAGCTAGGCATTAAGACTGCGCTTTTTCCAATAAAACATCCGTGCCGCACAACAGCGGGAGGGACGACTCTAGCTCCAATTTCTTCAAACTGAGTATGCGTTTTATTTTCAAATTTTGATTTAACTTTATCGAAATAGTTTGTGAAGCCGCCCTGAATCATTGTGTTATCTGCAAGTTTAAAGGATAGAAGTACCGCTTTTTTTACCCATTCGTTCACTTTCCAACCATCTTCAGAAGGCTGAGCTACTCGAATTTCACCAGAATCTAGTTGATTGAGTGATTCGGCGACCGCATCTAAGAGCTCGCTACTGGCGGTGTTGGTATTAAGTTGACCAATTTCTTCATATGCTTTTTCAATGACTACAGGAAGGGCTGTCATAAATTTTCTCCTATTTGGAATTAGATAATACTTAGCATGCTTTCAGCGGCGTATAGGCAGCGTTCCTCAGACTCTATGAGAGCCATCCGAACCATATTTTTTCCAGGGTTACGACCATCCAACGTGCGACCTAGATATTGTCCCGGAAGTAGAAGCACTCCTTTTTCTGCGAACAAACTTTTACACATAGAAATATCGTCGATTGGGAGCTTAATCCATAGGTAGAAGCCTGCCTCTGGAATAGTTATTTCGATATGCTGATTAAGTACTTGGTATACGCTCTTAAAATTATTTCTATAAAATTCTCTAGCAATAATGACATGTTCTTCGTCCGACCATGCCGCAATACTTGCGTATTGAATGTGGATAGGCATCGCTCCGCCGTGATAGGTTCGATATTGATAGTAGTCAGCCATCAAGTGCGAGTCACCCGCCACAAATCCAGATCGTAGCCCGGGACAACTCGAACGTTTCGACAGACTGTGCATTACTAGGCAACGTTTAAAAGAGTTATTGCCGTATCTATTGCACCAGTCGAGTAACCCTAATGGAGGCTCTTTAGTAAAGTCATACAGCTCGCTGTAACATTCATCAGCAATAATATAAAAGTTAAATTTTTCGGCCAGTTCCAGTAGCCTTTCGTAATCATTTGCCCTCATCACACTTCCGGACGGATTTCCAGGCGAACAAACATACACAAAAGCCATTTTCTCCCATACGGTAGTTGGTACGTCCTCAAGTTGAGGCAGAAAAGATTTACTTTCAGGACAATCGAAGTAATACGGAACTCCACCAGCTAGCAGAGCTGCGCCTTCATATATTTGGTAAAATGGATTAGGTAAACCTACAATATTTTTGGCGCTTGTTTTATCTAATATTGTATTTGCGATTGAAAATAGCGCTTCCCGCGTCCCATTAACTGGGAGTATCTGTGTGGCAGGGTTAAGTTGGCTGGCGTCTAAGTTGAATCGACGGGTAGCCCACTCACTAATAGTGTTTCTAAGCTCAATCATTCCCCTCGTGGTAGGATACTTGCTAGTAGTTGTTAATTGTTTGGCGAGGCTTTCTAGAACAATTTTGGGCGTTTGAAGTTTTGGTTCCCCTATGGACAAATTGATCAATTTCTTATCGCTAGGCGGTGTTAGCTCTTTTCTCATTTCCGCCATTTTTTCGAAAGGGTAAGGATGTAATTTTTTTAGGCCTGGATTCATTGTAAAACTATTTTACAGTCATTTGTTCTACGATCATAACTCTAACTTTGCGATAATTTTTTACAGTGCCACATTCTCCTACTTTACTGTAAAATAAAGTGTTTAAAAATCGTGAATAATTATGACTGACAAAATTTTGTTGTTATCCGGTGACGGTATCGGACCTGAGATAGTTGGCGCTACTGAAAGTGTTATCCACGCACTGGGACACAAGTACGGGTACAGCTACGATTTAGAACGCTCTCTCTTGGGCGGATGCGCAATTGATGCGGACGGAGATTCTCTACCGCAAAAGACGTTGGAGCTTGCAAAAGAGGCGGATGCAATACTACTAGGCGCGGTTGGAGGGCCGCGTTGGGATAAAGTCGAAAGAGCCATTAGACCGGAACGCGGGCTTCTGAGGTTACGTGCGGAGTTAGATTTGTACTGCAATCTTCGTCCTGCTGTATTATTCCCTGCCTTAGTTAATTCGTCTTCTTTAAAATCTGAGATTGTTTCTGGACTTGATTTAATGATCATTAGAGAGCTGACGAGTGGAATATATTTTGGTCAGCCTAGGGGGGTTGAAATTCGCGAGGATGGCGAGCGATACGGGTATAATACGTTAACTTATACTGAGACAGAAATAGAGCGTATTGTGCGATCGGCTTTTGAGATAGCTTCCAAGCGCAGTGGACGTCTTTGTTCAGTAGATAAAGCTAATGTATTAGAAGTCACCGAGCTTTGGCGAGATATTGTCACGGAGGTATCAAAGGACTATCCCGCGATTTCTTTAGAACATATGTATGTAGACAATGCGGCGATGCAGTTAGTTCGCGACCCTAAACAATTTGATGTACTGGTCACCTCGAATATGTTCGGCGATATTCTGTCAGATTTGGCGGCTATGCTAACCGGCTCTATCGGTATGTTACCATCCGCGTCTCTAGATGATGCCGCCAAGGGACTGTTTGAGCCCGTTCATGGTTCGGCACCCGATATCGCCGGGCAGAATCTAGCTAACCCTATTGCAACAATTTTATCCCTTAGCATGATGTTAAAGTATTCATTGAAAGAGCCTGATTTAGCGAAAAAAATTGAGCAGGCAATCAGCACTGTTTTGGACGCTGGTTTGAGAACCGCAGATATTAGCCTCGTTGATGAACCAACAGTTGGTACAGATGAAATGACAACTGCTATCATTGATGCTCTGAAATAATTTGATAAAATTTAGACGGGAACTAAGATGAGACCAGAGTATGATATAGCGGTTGTAGGTGCGACTGGTGCTGTTGGTGAGACGATTTTAGAGCTACTTGATGAAAGAAATTTCCCGATTAGCGACATTCATGCTGTAGCGAGCAATCGTTCAGCAGGAACTAGAGTGTCATTTGGAAAAAAAATGCTCGTAGTTCAAGATCTGGATACGTTCGATTTTAGTCCAGTTGATATTTGCTTGTTTTCACCTGGGAGCGCTATCTCAAAGATCTTTGCCCCTAAGGCAGCGGCAAAAGGATGTATAGTCATCGATAATACCTCGGAATTTCGATATGACGACGATATACCCTTGATAGTTCCCGAGGTAAATCTTGATGCCATCTCTGGATATACCAAGCGAAATATAATAGCTAATCCAAATTGTTCTACCATACAGATGGTAGTAGCACTGAAGCCAATATACGATGCAGTTGGAATAGACAGAATTAATGTCTGTACTTATCAGGCGGTTTCGGGAACTGGTAAAGACGGTATTGAGGAATTGGCGGTTCAAACAGCTAATATTCTTAACTCTAAAGAGATCTCATCGCAGGTTTACCCTAAACAAATAGCGTTTAATTGTTTACCGCAGATAGACGTTTTTCAGGAAAATGGTTACACAAAAGAAGAAATGAAAATGGTGTGGGAAACTCAGAAAATCATGAATGATAGCGCCTTGTTAGTTAATCCGACAGCAGTAAGGGTTCCTGTTTTTTATGGACATTCGGAGGCAGTACATATTGAGACTAGGGAAAAAATCACGGCTGATGAGGCGCGTGAATTACTTAAAAATGCGGCTGGCGTGAGAGTGATCGACAACATGATAGATGGAGGATACCCTACCGCCGTGACTGATGCGGCAAATAATGATGACTGTCTCGTAGGAAGGATTCGCGAAGATATTTCTTGTCCGAAAGGATTAGATATGTGGATTGTTTCCGATAACGTAAGAAAAGGTGCTGCTTTAAATAGTGTACAAATTGCAGAAAAGTTAGTCGAAGGTGGTTTGCATCCAAAGCCCGTTGGGGCGCGTCATTAAAAGCCTCCAAGCAATTATAATTAGTGCGATTTGCCTATTTTGTGCTAATACTTCATTTCCTATTGCAGCGATGGTCGAAACTTCAGACGTGGGTTCCCAGCTAGAGGCTATCTCTGACGATAGTTTGCGGACCTTTGCCCAATCCGATATTTATGCTGATCTCTACAATAAACTCATAATTAAAAACAGAGAAATCGCGTTATTGAGAGCTCAAATAGGTTATGATTTAAATGAGAAAGAGATTTCTTCAAGAACCCCAAGTGTCAATGGGGAAAGAGTTACGAGTGAAAGACTTCCCGACCTCCTCTGGTACAAAGGCCTTGCAAATTTCGATATCAATCTATGGACATTAGTCAGTGGTGTGCTTTTTTTGTGGTTGATATTCCGCCCCCAATCAAAGCCTACGCATGCTATTGAAGCTGGGCAGAGGCCTGATTATTCAAGTATGAGCGAGGCAGGAACAGGCGAGTTAGATACGCCCCTAGACTTTGAGTCTAAGTTAGATTTAGCTAGGGCGTTAATGGATGTGGGAGATTCTGATGGTGCGCGTAGAATTCTAGAGGGTGTGATGATCTCCGCCTCCAGCGATCATCGAAATGAGGCCGCGTCAATGTTAGATTCTCTAGCCAGTTAATGGCTCAAACTTCATTTCCTGTTGTTACACCAATTATGAGCTGTCTACTGTGAGAATTGCGCTAGGGATAGAGTACGATGGCTCTACTTTCAAAGGATGGCAGTCTCAGCGGGGGCAGAAAACTGTCCAAAGCGCGATAGAGACTGCGCTCGGTATAGTGGCTAATGAACCAATTTTTACGACCTGTGCAGGCCGGACTGACGCTGGTGTCCATGCGTTATTTCAGGTAATCCATTTTGATACTGAAATCGACAGAGCCCCGCGCTCCTGGACGCATGGGTGCAACGCCAACTTACCCGATTCAATTTCGGTGATTTGGGCTAAAATAGTACCGGCGAGCTTTCATGCCCGATTTAGCGCGATCGAACGCACTTACAATTATCTTATCTACAATCGACCGATCCGTTCAGCCGTATGGAATAAAAAAGCGACATGGGACTATCGTCCATTGAATATTACATCAATGAATGAAGCCTGCAGTCATTGGTTGGGAAGGCATGATTTTTCCACGTTTCAAGCAAAAGGTTGTCAAGCTAAAAATGCGGTTAGACGAGTATCCTGTTGTGAAGTTAAAAAACAATCTGAGATTTTGTTGTTCAAGGTGACTGCAAATGCATTTTTGCAACATATGGTGAGAAATCTAGCTGGTGTTTTGATGGAAATAGGCAGTGGTCGCAGAGATCCCAGTTGGGCAGGTGAAGTTTTATCTTATAAAGATAGGTCATTAGGTGGAGTCACGGCGCTTCCTGATGGATTGTATCTTTCGGATGTTCATTATCCGGAAGAGTTTGAGATACCAGCTCCGTCTTATAGAGAACTTGTCTGAGGTGGGTTAAGCGCAGTTAAGTAATTTGCGACTATATGTTGGTGCCTTTAAATGTGATAATTCGGAAAGGTGGTTCTTAGGAAGAATATTTTGCCATATGTGCGCACAAAAATTTGCGGTATAACTTCAATACAGGATGCTCAGGCGGCAGTAGACTTCGGTGCTGATGCGCTAGGATTTGTTTTCTACCCATCTAGTCCGCGATATATTCATCCCTCCGATGCCGCGGCTATAATCCATACGCTACCGCCATTCGTAACGTGTGTTGGTTTATTCGTTAATGCTGAACATGAAATGCTAAAAAAAACGGTAAGCGACACTGGGGTAGACTTGGTACAATTTCATGGTGATGAATCCGAGTACGAATGTGGATTGTCTTCAAAACCATGGATAAAAGCTATTAGAGTTGGTGAAGAAACTGATTTAGCTGCTGAGGCAAAGCGTTACAATGGAGCTAATTCATTACTTTTGGATACTATGGTACGGGGGTCTTATGGTGGAACTGGTAAGACGTTCGATTGGTCATTAGTGCCTAAGAATATTGATAAGCCGATTATTTTAGCCGGAGGCTTGGACCAGGAAAATGTGATCGGTGCGATAAATGTGACATCGCCTTATGCAGTTGATGTCAGTGGCGGGGTAGAGTTGAAGAAAGGCGTGAAGGATCACGCTAAAATGGAAGAATTCATAAAGCGGGTGCGGTCGATTGAAAAATAATGAAGCGAATATTGTTGGTACTGATGAGCAATCTGACGTTCCTTTGCCCAATGAGAACGGATATTTTGGTGATTATGGCGGTCGCTTTGTTGCTGAAACGTTAATGCAGCCTTTGCTAGATTTAGAAAATGCGTATAAAAAATATATGTCTGACGAAGAATTCTTGGCGGAATTAGATGATGATCTCAAGTATTATGTAGGTCGTCCCAGTCCACTTTATTTCGCCAAAAGATGGTCTGAAGAAATAGGTGGTGCGAAAATTTTCCTCAAGCGCGAAGACTTAAATCATACCGGTGCTCACAAGGTAAACAATACCGTCGGACAGGCTTTGTTGGCCAAAAGAATGGGGAAGCCTAGAGTTATTGCGGAAACTGGTGCGGGCCAACACGGCGTCGCAACCGCGACAATCGCAGCTAGACTCGGCTTAGAGTGTTGTGTGTATATGGGAGAGGACGATATAAAAAGGCAGTCAACTAACGTTTTTCGAATGAAGTTACTGGGTGCGCAAGTAGTCCCAGTCACGTCGGGCTCTCGCACACTTAAAGATGCTCTAAATGAAGCTCTTCGTGATTGGGTTACAAATGTAGACACTACGTTTTATATTATAGGGACGGTTGCTGGACCGCATCCTTATCCGGTTATTGTGCGAGATTTTCAATCGATTATCGGCCGAGAAACTCGCTGTCAATGTCTTGAACAGATAGGTTCTCTGCCAGATGCTTTAGTCGCATGTGTTGGTGGTGGATCAAACGCAATTGGTCTATTTCACCCATTTATAAATGATTCGGATGTTGCGATGGTCGGAGTAGAAGCCGGCGGAGAAGGCTTGGCTAGTGGGAGACATTCCGCTCCTTTAAGTGCAGGTATCCCTGGGGTTTTACACGGGAATCGAACCTATCTAATGCAAGACGAGTGCGGTCAAATTGAATCGACTCACTCTATAAGTGCTGGACTCGACTACCCCGGAGTGGGGCCAGAGCATTCATGGTTAAAGGATATTGGTAGGGCGCAATATGAGACTGTAAACGATGGTGAGGCTTTAGAGGCGTTTGATAGGCTGACTACATTAGAAGGAATTATTCCTGCTCTCGAGACTAGTCACGCGCTGGCTTATGCTGAAAAATTAGCCACTGTTATGGGACAAGGAAAGACCATCGTAGTGAATTTATCAGGACGAGGAGATAAGGATATACAAACTATAGCGACGCTTAACTCGATTACATTGTAATGTAGCGTTGGTATTGTTTTATTGGATAATACTATGAATCGAATTAATGCTTGTTTTGAAAAATTAAACTCAGACAGGATGAAGGGACTGATCGCTTTTGTCACCGCGGGGGATCCTACTTTGGAGGCGACCCCTGATATCATGCATGCTTTAGTTGCAGGCGGGGCTGATATTATTGAGCTTGGAGTGCCATTCTCTGATCCTATGGCTGATGGGGAAGTTATCCAAAGAGCGAGCGAAAGAGCGTTGAGTCTTGGTACGAGTTTAAGTGATGTATTAGATTGTGTAGACGTATTCCGACAAAAAGATTTAGATACGCCAGTGGTCCTTATGGGTTACTGCAATCCGTTTCAACGTATGGGTCTTGGGACTCTAGCGGCTCGATGCAATGAAGTTGGTGCCGATGGAGTTTTGGTGGTTGACTTACCCCCAGAAGAGGCCGCTCCTTTCAAGAGTTCGTTTGAACCGTTGGGCATCGCCCAGATATTCTTGGTCGCACCCAACTCTCCAGAGGAGAGGATTAGGAAAATTTGCGAATATGCTTCTGGGTTTGTTTATTTCGTCGCTGTAAAAGGAGTGACTGGGGATAAACAATTCGACGGAAATGAAATTAAGGATAATATTGATAGGACGAAAAGTATTGCGGGTATCCCGGTAGGACTGGGGTTTGGCATTCGTAATTCACAAGCAGCTGTGGATGCGGCCGCGATATCAGATGGTGTGGTTGTCGGTAGTGCTATCGTAGAAATTATTGAAAAAGGTGAGACTGTGTCTGAGATAGCCGAAAATGTCACCCATTTTGTGCGGGAACTCAGAACTAGTATTAATCAATCGATCTAAATCAAGTAAAGGCCGAACTTTTGAGGGAATATGTAATTGAGCTGGTTTAAAAAATTACTGCCAAAAAGGATCCGTACCGAAGGTAATGGACAGAGCTCGGTTCCTGAAGGATTGTGGACAAGTTGTCCTGAGTGCGGGGCAGTACTTTATCGAGCTGAAGTTGAGAGAAACCTTCAGGTTTGTATTAAATGCAATGCGCATATGCGCCTGTTTGGGCGTCGGAGACTAATGACATTCTTGGATCTAAATAGTGGACGAGAAATTGGGAGTAAGTTACGTCCATTCGATTTCCTTAAATTTAAAGACAATAAAAAGTACCGAGACCGTATAACTTTGGCACAGAAAAATACGGGTGAAAGTGATGCACTCATAGCCATGGAAGGTACGATTGATAACATGCCTATTGTTGTTGCAGCGTTCGATTTTTCATTCATGGGAGGTTCCATGGGTTCTGTCGTGGGTGAACGATTTGTGAGAGCAGTTAGGCGCTGTTTACAAGCCAAGATACCTTTGGTGTGTTTTTGTACAAGCGGTGGTGCGCGCATGCAAGAAGCACTGATATCACTTATGCAAATGGCCAAAACCAGCGCAGCGATAGCTGAAATGAGAGAAAATAGCCTACCTTACATAGTAGTTTTAACGGATCCAACTACTGGAGGTGTTTCTGCTAGTTTAGCTATGCTTGGTGATGTCACTATTGCAGAACCGAACGCATTGATTGGGTTTGCTGGACCTCGGGTTATAGAGCAGACCGTGGGGCAAGTACTTCCGGATGGCTTTCAGCGCAGCGAATTTTTATTAGATCATGGCGCCGTTGATATGATTGTCGACCGTCGTGAACTAAAAAGTACAATAGTGTCTATTCTTTCCACATTTACGCAAACGCGCCGCAGGGAAAACACGCCTCAGTGACGAACTTCTCCAATTTATGATGGTGCCAGAGCCAGTTCGTAAAGCTATTAGAGCGGATGCTCCGCCAAAAGCGGAAGCTAGTATGGCTATGTGGTTGGCCTGGTTAGAAAATGTAGAGGGCGACGAGATAAAACTCGACTTAGGGAACTGCTTGGATATCGGAACCAAGCTCGGGTTGGTTAACTTGTCGCCCAAGGTTATTACCGTCGCCGGCACGAACGGAAAGGGCTCGTGTTGTCATTATCTTGAAGCCATTATATTAGAATTGGGTTACAAGGTAGGTACATATACTTCTCCACATATCACTCATTTTAACGAACGTATAAGAGTTAATGGACATAATGTGTCTTCTACAGAGATATGCAATGCGTTCTACACGCTTAGTAAAACCTCTGGCTCTGCTGCCTTGACTTATTTCGAATTTATAACCATAGCTTCGCTAAATATTTTCGATGCTTACAACTTAGACTTCGTTATTTTAGAGGTTGGCTTAGGCGGGAGGCTTGATGCGGTTAATATTGTTGAGTCTGATGTAGCATTAATCACTTCGATTGGGCTCGATCATGTCGAATGGCTCGGAGAAACTCGGGAGGAAATTGCCCTAGAAAAAGCCGGTATTATGCGACCGGGGAAACCAGTCGTGTGCTCTGATAAGGAAGTGCCGCGCGCTATCTATTCTCATGCTGAACTAATAGAAGCGGAACTCTCGATATTGGGCGTCGACTATTTCATGGAGATTGAAGATAGCTATTGGGAGTGGTTTAGTAACGCCAAAAGTCTTACGAAGCTTCCCTATCCAGTAACGTTCGGAGCTCATCAGCTTCGCAATATATCAGGGGTGCTGAAAGTACTTGAACTTTTAAATATAGACGAACAACTCCTTGAGTCCTCAGTGCGAAAGGTCTGTCATAGCCTCACTATCCCAGGCAGGATGCAGTCAATATCTAACGATTTGGGTTTCGAGATTTTTGTTGATGTGGCGCATAATGAGCCAGCAGCAGAAATTTTATCTAGGGAAATAATGGGCATGAGAAAAGTCCAGAAGACAGCGTGTATTTTCGGGATGTTGTCTACAAAAGATGTTGCAGGATTTTTGACGCATTTAACTCCGGTGGTTGATCACTTGTATTTAGTTGAACTAGACAACGCAGGTGCTTTATCTGCAGAGGAGGCAATGGAAACAGCGAAGAATCTTGACAAAAAGCTTAAGACCAGTTGTCATTCTTCATGTGATCAGATATTGAGTGAAATTTTCGAGAACAAGTACTTGGTGGATAGGCTAATAATTACCGGATCGTTTATCACAGTCGGTGAGGCGATGAAATTCATTCAGGAGAAGACAGCTTGATGAGTGAGATTTTGAAAAAAAGACTGGTTGGCTTCTTAATCCTAATTTCGACAGCTCTTATTTTGTTGCCCATGTTTTTATCGCCTAATGTAAGTGATTATGAGCTCCAACTTCAGATAGACCCCAGATCACCCGACTTAAGTAGCGAAGTTGTTGCTCCGATCCTGAAAGATGAGATCGCCTCTTTGATCGAAAAGTTAGATAATACTGCTCGTCGGACTGAGCCTCAACTTTATGAAGTAGACTCTTGGGACTTACAGGTAGGTAGCTTTGAGAGGCGTGCTAACGCCGATAGTCAAGTCAGGTTTCTGAGGGAGCAAGGTTTCGCAGCATATGTGCGCGCTGCTAAGAATAATGGGATCAGGGCTTTTAAGGTGCTAGTTGGCCCACACATGGATTTGCGTCAGGCTGAAGAGATACGATCGAAACTGCGCAACAGTAACCAGCTGCGGAGTATACTGATTAAGCATGTGCCTATGACTGCTGTTATAGAATAGATGACTCTGTTACAATTAAAACTTAAATGAATTTCGGTTCCATTATGAACTGGACAGACATAATCTTACTAGCCATCGTTTTATTCTCGGGCACTATTGGGTTGTTCCGAGGGATAGTGCGCGAAACTCTATCGCTATTAACTTGGTTTTTCGGAATATTTTTCGGGTTTAAGTATGCTACAGCGCTGGGAGTCTTTATAGAGTCTTATGTAACTATCGATAGCTTGAGAAATATAATTTGTTTTTTCTTGATCTTCATTGGCGTTTTTATTGTGTCCGCTGTGATTAAGCGATTCTTATCAGACATTATTTCCAGAGGAGGTGTCGGCTTTGCAGATCGACTTTTTGGTCTTTTTTTTGGAATCGCACGAGGGTTTATTTTTATCTGCTTCCTCGTATTTTTAGGTACACTCGGGGCGCTATCCGAAGAGTCTTGGTGGCGTCAAGCCAAGTTTTCGGATCCGCTAGAAAGTGCAGTGAAAATTATTTTGATGTGGTCGCCCTCAAAGTTTGAAACAGATCACGACTTCTAAGCTTGGAGAAAGTTTGTGTGCGGAATTATTGGAGTAGTAGCAAAATCGCCAGCGAATCAGCTTATCTATGACGGCTTAACAATGCTTCAACACCGTGGACAGGATGCCGCGGGTATTGCCACTAACAACGACGGTCGTATTTTGTTGCGAAAATCGAATGGATTAGTAAGAGATGTTTTTCAGACCCGACACATGATGAATTTACGAGGTGATATGGGGGTTGGTCATGTTCGATACCCAACTGCTGGTGTCTCTTCAAATGCTGAGGCGCAACCATTTTATGTAAACTCTCCTTACGGTATAACCCTCGCACATAATGGAAATTTAACTAATGCGGAAAATATAAAGCAGGAACTCTTTGAAGATGACTTGAGACATATTAATACTGAATCTGACTCAGAGGTTTTGTTAAACGTCTTTGCGCATGAGCTACAGCGTATAGGTAAGCTTTCTATTGATGCGAAAGATATATTCAGTGCCATACGCAGAGTACATGAGAGGTGCAAAGGTGCTTATGCAGCAGTAGCGATGATCGCTAATGTCGGACTTGTTGCTTTTCGCGATCCCTATGGTATTCGTCCTATTTGTTTTGGTGTGCGTGAAACGGATTTGGGATCGGAGTTTATTGTTTCGTCGGAAAGTGTGGCGGTAGATTCCTTAGGCTTCAATTTTATACGTGATATCGCGCCAGGCGAAGCCGTATTTATTAGTAGTGATGGAGATTTGAAATCAGAGATATGTGCGGAGAAAACTTTTCATTATCCGTGCATATTTGAGCATGTTTATTTTGCTAGGCCTGACTCGATAATAGACGGAATTTCGGTTCATAAGGCGCGTATGCGGATGGGGGAATCTATCGCGGCTAAGATAGCTCGCGAATGGGCCGGTCTAGATATTGATGTGGTGATTCCTGTGCCAGATACAGCGCGAACTGCCGCAATGGAAATTGCAATTGTCCTTAATTCTAAATATCGAGAGGGGTTCATTAAGAATCGTTATATTCCTCGTACTTTTATTATGCCTGGTCAGGCGATGCGTAAAAAATCTGTTAAGCAAAAGCTGAATGCGATTGAGCTAGAATTTAAAGGGAAAAACGTACTGTTGGTAGATGATTCTATAGTGCGTGGGACAACGTCGAGTCAAATAATTGACATGGCTAGAGATGCTGGAGCTCGTAAAGTTTATTTCGCGTCAGCAGCGCCGCCGGTAAAGTATCCTAATGTCTATGGTATAGATATGCCGACTAGCGCTGAATTGATAGCCTGCGATCGAGACGTAAGTGAAGTACAACGCTTGATTGGCGCTGACGCTTTAATTTATCAAGATAATGAAGATCTAGTGAGCGCGGTTGGTCATGGGGATAAAGGCCCTATAGAATTTGAACAGTCGTGCTTTACCGGTACTTATATCACAGGTGATGTTAGTTCCGATTATTTGCATAGTGTGAGCAACTTGCGTTCTGATAAAGCCAAATTGGCTCGCGAGGAAGATGAGGTCTCGCTTAATGACTTGCACGCGCCTGTGCATAACTAGGAACCCAAATTTTTATAGAAGATATTTTATTTTAGGAGGCTTAAATTCTCGTGCCCGGAAAAAATTTTTTGTTCGTACCAGGACCTACCAATATCCCAGATCGAATTCGACGTGCTATGGACATACCGTTGGAAGATCATAGGGCCGCAGATTTTCCTGAATTTGCGTTACCATTATTTGAAGATCTGAAAAAGATATTCAGGACTGAACAAGGTCAGGTTTTTGTTTTCCCATCATCAGGAACTGGTGGATGGGAGGCCGCGATCACAAATACACTTTCGCCCGGGGATAGAGTTTTACAAAGTAGATTTGGTCAATTTTCGCATCTTTGGGCCGAGTCATGTCGAAAACTAGGGATGGCGGTTGAGTTGATAGAAACGCCTTGGGGCGAGGGTGTACCTCTTGAAGAGTACCGGCGGGTTTTGACTAACGATTCGACTCATCTGATTAAAATGGTTCTAGTTACGCACAATGAGACAGCGACTGGTGTTACAAGTGATTTGGTAGCCGTACGTCGATTACTAGATGACTTACAGCATCCCGCGCTTCTAGCTGTTGATGGAATTAGTTCAATAGGAAGTCTAGATTTTAGGATGGATGAATGGGGCGTTGATCTCGCCGTTAGCGGCTCTCAGAAGGGTCTGATGCTTCCTACCGGTCTGAGTGTGGTATGCGTAAGTGAAAAAGCGCTGGAAAAAAGTAAGACGGCCCAATCGTTCAGATACTATTTTGATTTTTCTCAAATGAGTGCTTCAAATGCGGGCGGATGGTTCCCCTACACTCCAGCGATGACATTGCTTCGAGGTCTGAGAGAGTCTGTAGATATGCTGTTGGAGGAGGGAATGGAGAATGTCTATAAGCGGCACGCGCGCTACGCTAATTCGGTTCGAGCGGCAGCAAGTGCGTGGGGACTAGAGCTATGCGCTAAGGATGAGATTTTATATTCCGATACTGTGACTGCCATTTGTGTACCTGAGGGTATGGATAGTAATGACGTGGTGAGAAATGCTTATAATCGTTACAACTTGTCCTTGGGTGGAGGCTTAACAGAAGTAGCTGGAAAGGTTTTTCGGATTGGTCATCTTGGTGATATGAACGAATTGATGATACTAAGCGCTCTAGCTGGAACTGAAATGGCTTTGTGTGACTCCGGTATTGAGGTAACGTTGGGTAGCGGGGTTGGTGCCGCGGCAGCGCTTCTTAGAAGCTCCTCATAAATATATTAGGGCGCTGCGATACAGCGAGCTTAAGTCGGAGAGGCTGTGTTATGATATTAAGCTTGTGCTTTGATTTTTAAACGTGGAGGTAATTGTGACTATACAAGTTGGAGATAAGATGCCTGAGGGTGCTTTCGGTGTAATGACTGCTGAAGGGCCAGGGCAAGTAACAAGTGAAGAATTATTTGCGGGAAAGAAGACCGTAATTTTTGCAGTACCGGGAGCATTCACACCTGCTTGTTCGGCAAAACATTTGCCAGGTTTTATCGAAAAATCTGATGAGTTAAAAGCTAAGGGTGTCGACAATATTGCATGTTTATCCGTGAATGATGTCTTTGTTATGGCGGCTTGGAGTAAAGATCAAGGTGCTGAAGGTAAAGTCACATTACTTGCCGATGGTAATGCGGATTATGTAACGGCTTTAGGTTTGCAACTAGATGCAAGTGGGTTTGGTATGGGAACCCGTGGGGAGCGTTTCGCAGTAGTGGTTGAAGATGGCGTAGTTACTCAGCTACACAGAGAGGCTGCTGCGTCGGATGTTAAGGCCAGCTCGGCGGAAAACATACTGAATAATCTGTAGTTTCTGTGTTAGGAACGCTACAAGGGTAGCGTTCCTTTGTTTTCGCAAGCAGTTACCTATTGGATGAAATAATCGCGTATCTAAAATTAAAACAGTCCTACTATATTGCCTTCATCGTCAATATCTATCTTTTCCGCTGCCGGAACTTTAGGTAGGCCTGGCATGGTCATCATATTGCCAGCAATCACCACGATGAAACCTGCCCCAGCGGAGACTTTTACGTCACTAATCTCTAGCACATGATTTTTCGGTGCTCCCCTGACTTCAGGATTACTGGAAAAAGACATTTGAGTCTTTGCGATACAGACTGGAAAATCAGGAAATTGTTCTCCAAACTCCTCCAGTTTTCTCCGGATTTTGATGGGCGCCTCTATACTTGAAGCGCCATAGATCTTTGTCGCAATCGCTTTAATCTTTTCCCAGAGATGCGCTTTCGTAGGATAAACATAGGAGTGCTGATAGGGACCTTCATCTAAGATATTTTTTACCTTGTCGGCTAATTTCTCGGCTCCTAAGCCTCCTAACTCCCAGTGCTTTGACAGTATAGGAACTCCACCGATAGATTGGACTAGTTTCTCTAAACAAACCACTTCGGCATCCGTATCTTCGCTAAAGTGATTGATACAAACCACACACGGCAATTGATATTGATTAGTGATATTTTCATAGTGCTGGCTTAGATTTACAAATCCTCGATTGATAGCTTCTAAGTTTTCTTTGTCTAGGTGATCTTTATTTACGCCACCATGGAATTTTAATGCTCGTATAGTAGCTACAAGTACAACTAATTGAGGTTTTAAATCAGCTGCACGACATTTTATGTCAATAAATTTCTCAGCTCCTAAATCTGCCCCAAAGCCTGCTTCGGTTACTACATAGTCGGCCATTCCCAAAGCAGTTTCAGTTGCCGTTACCGAATTGCAGCCGTGCGCAATATTTGCGAAAGGGCCTCCATGGACAAATGCTATATTGTTTTCTAGCGTTTGGACTACGTTTGGATTTATTGCATCCTTTAGCAAAGCCGCCATAGCTCCTTCCGCGTTTAAGTGAGACGCGGTAATAGGTCGATTTTCTTTTCTAGAGTAAGCCACTATAATTTTACCAAGTCTTTTTTTTAAGTCCTTAATCGAAGTCGCGAGACAAAAGATGGCCATAATTTCCGAAGCTACAGTGATATCGAAGCCTTCTTCCCGCGGAAAGCCGTTAGCTTTACCACCCAAGCCTAAAACTATGTTTCTGACCGCCCTATCGTTCATATCGACTACTCTTTTGAAAGTAATTGAACGGGGATCAATGTCTAACATGTTGCCATGATTTATGTGGTTATCAATTAAGGCTGATAGCAAATTATTGGCGCTAGTGATCGCATGGAAATCTCCTGTAAAGTGCAGGTTTATATCTTCCATTGGAACAACTTGTGAATATCCTCCCCCTGCTGCTCCTCCTTTAATTCCAAAGCATGGGCCCAATGAGGGCTCTCTGAGACAAATTATGGTGTTATGACCTAGTCTATTTAAGGCATCTCCTAGGCCTACGGTTGTTGTAGTTTTTCCTTCCCCCGCCGGGGTCGGACTCATCGCACTTACTAAAATTAGTTTTCCGTGTTCATCTTTTGGTTTTTTCTGTAAAGAAGTTAAGGATAGCTTGGCCTTAAATCGCCCATAAGGTATGAGTTGCTCCTCAGTCACATGAAGTCTTTTTTTTGCGAGTTCTAAAATCGGAATTTTATTAGCAGACTGGGCTATTTCTATATCTGACATGAGGTAGGACCTTTATTATGACAAGTTACTCGGATCGCAAAGTGTAAATGAGGTTGTTTTGCAATATGTAGTGTATATTCTTGTTCATCCTATACCAAGTCTTAAAATATGTTTCTAGGTACTAAAGAAGATATTTGACAGGCTTATCGCTAGTTAGTTTCGCCTTATTGAGCATGGTCTTTTTTAGATTTTAATTGAGAAAAAGCAGGCGTTCTGTTAGCTTCATAAGTATAATTCTGTTGGAAAAGCGGCCTTCGCATCAGGCACGTTTTATCCGATGACTTTAACTTGATAGTGGGTTCTGAATGACGCGTTTTATATTTGTTACTGGTGGCGTTGTTTCTTCTCTAGGGAAAGGTATCGCGGCTGCCTCTCTGGGAGCTATTTTAGAAGCCCGTGGATTAAGTATCGCCATGGTCAAGTTAGATCCTTATATTAATGTCGACCCTGGAACCATGAGTCCATTTCAACACGGAGAAGTTTTCGTAACTGATGATGGGGCGGAGACAGATCTTGATCTAGGACATTACGAAAGATTCGTCAAGTGCGGTACTTCATCAAAAAGTAATTATACAACCGGTCGTATCTATGCGAGTGTTATTCGAAAAGAGAGGCGCGGAGACTACCTGGGAGCCACAGTGCAGGTAATTCCGCATATTACAGATGAGATTATTAGGAATATTAAAGATGGAGCGGGTGATGCTGATATAGCGATGATAGAAATAGGCGGCACCGTGGGTGACATTGAGTCATTGCCTTTCCTGGAGGCGATACGTCAAATAAGAGTCGAATTGGGTAATTCTAATACTCTGTTTATTCATTTGACTTTAGTTCCTTTTATTTCCTCTGCCGGCGAAATAAAAACAAAGCCTACACAACATTCTGTCAAAGAATTGAGGTCGATAGGTATTCAGCCTGATATTTTGCTATGTCGCTCTGATCGAGATATCCCCAGCGTTGAGAGAAAGAAAATTGCTCTTTTCACCAACGTTGAACAGAGAGCCGTTATTACCGCACGGGATGCATCATCTATTTATAAAATTCCTAATTTGCTAAGGGATGAAGGTTTAGACGAAATAGTTTGTGAGAAATTTGGTTTGGATTTGCCTAAGGCTGACTTGAAACCTTGGAGTGACGTGGTTTACGCTCTCGAAAATCCTAAACGTGCTGTTGAAATAGCAATGGTAGGTAAGTACGTTGACCTGACCGAATCCTATAAGTCTCTCTCTGAAGCGCTAATACATGCGGGGATACATACTGAGACTAAAGTCAATATTAAGTATATAGATTCGGAACAAATACAGAGCGATGGGGTGTCGTGTTTGAGTGATGTTGATGGTATTTTGATACCGGGAGGTTTTGGCGAAAGAGGAATTGAGGGGAAAATAATAGCGGCACAGTTTGCGAGAGAAAATCAAAAGCCATTTTTTGGTATTTGTTTAGGGATGCAAGCGGCGGTCATTGAATTCTCGCGGAATGTATTAAACTATTCGGAAGCTCATAGCACCGAATTTTCTCGTGATACGCCGCACCCTGTCATCGCGTTAATTACTGAATGGATGACTCCGGAGGGTAATCTCGAGATACGCTCTGAAGATAGCGATGTGGGTGGCACGATGCGACTGGGTGGGCAACCCTGTAAGCTAGCAGTCGGTAGCCTTGTTGCTGAAGCCTACGGGAGAGACTCTATTGTCGAGAGACATAGACACAGGTACGAATTTAATAACACATACATGATGGAGTTAGAAGAGGCCGGATTGCATATTACCGGCCGATCAAAAGATGGAAATTTAGTGGAAATAGTTGAAGTAGAGGATCACCCTTGGTTTGTGGGTTGTCAATTTCATCCAGAATTTACTTCTACTCCGAAAGAGGGACATCCTTTGTTTTCAGCATTTTTACAGGCGATGGTGGGCTGCCAGTCGAGGCAGTGAGCTATGAATATTTTTTTGTGAAGTTATTTGACCAAACAATAGGGCTTAACAGTCCTTTCTTTCTGATTAGCGGTCCTTGCGTGATTGAAAGCGAGAAGTTAGTACTCTCTGTCGCTGAAAAACTTAAAGATATTACTGATGACCTCGATATCCTACTCATTTTTAAAGCTTCTTTTGATAAAGCGAATCGAACTTCACTTGGTAGTTACAGGGGACCTGGAATAGACGAAGGGCTAAGAGTTCTAGAAAGAGTTAAAACTGATTTTGGCTTAAAAATTCTAACCGATGTCCATGAAGATACTCCTTTAGATGAAGTGAGCTCTGTGGTGGATGTTCTTCAAACTCCAGCGTTCCTGTGTAGGCAAACTAATTTCATCCAGAAAGTTGCTTGCCAGAAAAAGCCGGTAAATATAAAAAAAGCTCAATTTCTTGCACCGTGGGACATGATTAACGTTGTAGAAAAAGCTCAGGCGACTGGCAATAACCAGATCATGGTTTGCGAGCGTGGAACGTCTTTTGGTTATAATTACTTGGTTTCAGACATGCGCAGTTTAGTCATAATGCGAGAGACGAAATGTCCGGTGATCTTTGATGCTACTCATTCGGTTCAACTGCCCGGAGGTGGTGGCGCAGTTTCAGGCGGGCAAAGTCAGTTCGTACCCACCTTAGCTCGGTCCGCAGTTGCTGCCGGAGTTTCTGGAGTTTTTATGGAAACCCATCCTGAACCAGAACAAGCGCTTAGTGATGGTCCAAATTCGCTACCTTTAGGAGATATGAGGACGTTGTTAGAAACATTGAAAAATATTGATACTACAATTAAGTAAATAGGTAAATTTATGATTAGTGTAGGGCTTTTTAAATAATGGCGAAAATTAAAAACGTAAATGCATTGGAAGTGCTAGATTCTAGGGGAAACCCTACGATCAGGGCGGAAATTCTAACTGATAAAGGACACATTGGCTCTGCTATTGTTCCGTCTGGAGCTTCAACTGGAGAACGGGAAGCTCTGGAAATGCGGGACGGCGACCGACAGCGATACTTAGGAAGAGGAGTCCGAAACGCGGTAGGTAATATTAAAGACCGTATAGCTAAAAAACTCATCGGGCAGGAGGTAAGTGAACAAGAAAATATTGATCAAATGATGATCGATATTGACGGGACACCTAATAAGTCTGAGTTAGGAGCAAACGCGATGCTTGCTGTCTCAATGGCAACCGCGCATGCCGCGTCGGCTGATAAGAGTGAGTTCCTGTTCCGGTGCCTACGAGAGAGGAATGAGTATCTAATGCCAGTACCATTAATGAATGTTATTAATGGCGGGATGCATGCTAATAACAACATTGATTTTCAAGAGTTTATGATAGTACCCGCAGGAGCACCTACTTTCGGAGAGGCAGTGAGGTATGGAACGGAGGTATTTCATACTTTGAAGGCTTTGTTAGAAAAGCGAGGTTTTAGCACTGCAGTAGGGGATGAAGGAGGGTTTGCACCTAGTCTCGAGTCTAACGAAGCAGCATTAAAATTAATCGTCGAAGCTATTGAATCTGCGGGTTATAAAGTTGGCGAGGATATTTTCCTTGGACTAGATGTAGCGAGCTCCGAGTTTTATCATGACGGCGAATATTGCTTGCAATCTGAAAATAAAAGTTTAAGTCCTGGGGAGATGACTGACCTACTGGTCTCTTGGTGCGATCGCTACCCGATTATAACGATAGAAGATGGAATGGACCAAAACGACTGGGACGGTTGGAAGATTTTAACAGAAAAGCTTGGTGAAAAAGTTCAGCTTGTCGGAGACGACCTATTTGTTACCGATGCTAATATTTTGCAAAAAGGTATAGATAGTAACCTGGGTAACTCGATATTAATAAAAGTAAATCAAATCGGTACGCTAACTGAAACTTTTGCCGCAATCGAGTTGGCTCAGGAGAATAACTATACTGCTGTTGTCTCACATAGATCTGGAGAAACTGAGGACACTACTATTGCTGATATTGCTGTGGCTTATAACGCGGGCCAAATTAAAACTGGTTCCATGTCTCGCTCAGATAGGATAGCAAAATATAACCGGTTATTGCTTATTGAAAACGAGCTTCAAGCTAGTGCCGTATATCCGGGGCTCAAGGCATTTTCGAGTCTTGAGAATATCTAGTAGTACGATTTTGAAATTTTTCGCTATATTTCTTATTGTCGTCCTCTCTTATTTGCAATACGCATTTTGGTTTAAGAGTGCTGGTGTCGCAGATGCTAAGATCTTGATGCTAAAGATTGAAGAGAAGGAGGAGGAAATTAATAGTATAAAGGTAGGTAACCGGCGTCTTATCGCGGAAGTTAGAGATTTAGAGGATGGACTAGACGCGGTGGAAGAGAGAGCAAGAAGTTTGATCGGTATGATAAAAGAGGATGAGATTTTTCTTCGAGTAAATTCGACTAATACCAGTTCGAGTTATTCTCTAGGCACAGAATTAAAATAGATAAAGGTCGCTAGACCGAGAGCTAAATAATGATAGCCAAAAATGACGGAGCTATTTTTGCCCTAATTCCGGCCGCAGGCGCTGGAACTCGAATGGGTGGACAGGTGCCTAAGCAATATTTGTCGGTTCTGGGAAAGACGATATTAGAGCATACCCTCACTTTGTTCGTAAACAATAGTAAAATAGAGCGACCTATCGTAGCAGTAGCTGAGAACGATCAATTATTTTTCAGTTTACCTTCGTCAGTCATAGAGAAGTGTACAGTTATCACTGGCGGCGCTGAGCGACGTGACTCGGTAATGGCGGGTCTGAATTATCTAAAAAAATTTGAGCCGGATTGCTCGTGGGTTCTTGTTCACGATGCTGCGAGGCCGTGCGTGCAACATCGTGATATTGATAATTTAATTGAAACCGTTAAAGGGCACCCAGTTGGGGGTTTACTAGCGACACCTGTATTAGATACTTTAAAAGAGTGCACAAAGTCACGTACTGTTGAAAAAACAGTTGATAGGTCGAATTTGTGGCGTGCTTTAACTCCACAAATGTTTAGGCTGACTGTTCTACAAAAAGCGTTATCTATGTCTATTGATAATGGCACGATAGTTACGGATGAGTCACAGGCTATTGAAGAGGCTGGGTTTAGTTCCAAGATAGTTGAAGGGAGTGGCCAAAATATAAAGATAACGCGCCCAGAAGATCTCTGGTTAGCCGAGGCTATTCTTTCTCACCATAAAAATCTAGAGGGGAAATTAGAATAATGAGAGTAGGGCATGGATATGACGTGCATAAATTACAAACGGGAGACCATGTTTTCCTAGGAGGGGTAAAGATTTCCTTTGATAAAAGTTTGATTGCTCATTCTGATGGTGATGTACTTTTACATTCGATATGTGATGCTATTTTAGGTGCAGCTGGGTTAGGGGATATCGGCAGACATTTTTCGGATACCGATCCGCAGTATGCTGGAATTAGTAGCCGACTGCTCCTAGCACAAGTGGGCGAGCTAGTCGGCTCGAAAGGATTTTCAATATCAAATATTGATGCGACGGTTATTTGCGAGGCCCCAAAAATTTCCCCTTTTTGCGCTGAGATGATTGAGAACATTGCGAATGATTTGAAGATTGATGGTACTAAGATAAATATAAAAGGGACTACCACGGAGCGATTAGGATTTTTGGGGCGAGGTGAAGGAATCGCCGCAGTTGCAGTTTGTCTTTTAGATGAGTAAAAGTTTAGGAAGCCCTCGCCCCTCTTAATAAAACATATGTAGCTCCCTCAGCACCAAGGTTTCTGGGAGCCTGAGTGAATGCCAGGACTCTTTCGTCTTGGCTAAGCCAGTTTCGTACGTTTGGTCTAAGTACTGAGTTAGTACCATGGGAGTTCAGACCTTTCCCGTGAATAATAAGGACACAAATAGTTCTTTGTTGTTGCGCTGTGTTAATAAAGTGATAGAGGTATGTTCGTGCCTCTGATAGTCGCAATCCGTGCAAGTCTAACTCCTGATCTACTGGATATGTACCTCGCTTCAGTCGCCTAGTAACTCTATCTTGGACTCCGGGCTTTCTATAGTGCAACAGCTCGACTGCCGGTAGATGATCATGCCAACTGACTGCTACTGTTTCAAGTGAAGCTCTTTTTATTTTAGGTTGTTTGACTTTTTTTATTGGAGTTTGATTAATAAGTTTTTTATATGGCACTACTCCTTCGATGAGCTCCTCAAAGGTTTCGTCCCCTCCCATTTGATGATACGTTATTTTATTATTCTTGCTCATATGGAAGTCGAAGCTAGTTTTGAACCCATTGTCTTGCGTTATGGAAGATTTCCATCCAGACACTTTCAGTAGGCCTATTCAGAGCGCTTTCCCAAGATAATTGTTGGTTGAGAAACACTCGCTCAGGATGTGGCATCATCAGCGTTACTCTGCCGTCATCCGAAGTAACACCCGCGACTCCTTCGGCAGATCCATTTGGGTTGGCCGGATACTTTTGAGTGACTCTCCCATGGTTGTTGACATATTGCATACAGAATTTGGTCTTCTGAGTTAGTTCGGGATAATCAGCTCTGCCTTCGCCGTGAGCGATTGATATAGGGGCTATTAACCCCTCTAAATCTTTAAAAAAAATCGATGGGGATTCGGAAATTTTTACCATACTTAGTCGGGCTTCGAATTGCTCAGAATGATTCTTTTTAAAATTAGGCCAGTGTGCGGCTCCTGGTACGATGTCTCTCAAGCTTGAAAGCATTTGGCATCCATTACAAACTCCGAGAGTAAATGTATCCGATCTCGAAAAAAACTCTGAAAACTTTTCGGCTACAGACCTATTGTACCGAACTGCGCTAGCCCAGCCTCTCCCTGCCCCCAAGACATCACCGTAAGAAAAGCCACCGCAGACAGCAAGGCCAACTATGTTGTCAAGAGATATGGACCCACGGATTATATCTGACATATGGACATCTTGGGCTTCAAAGCCCGCAAATTTAAAAGCGGCCGCCATTTCAGTGAATCCGTTTACCCCTTGTTCTCTGAGGATTGCGACACGTGGCCGTTTCCCTGATCGTTTATTATTTATTTTCTTCGTTGAGATGAGATCGATACTTTTTTTGACACTTATGCCGGGATCGGTGAGGTCAAGTATACTTTGCAACTCTTCGTTTGCGGTTCTTGGATTATCTCGTATGGATTGAATTGCATGCGTAGTTAAGCTGAATGAGCGTAATAGACTTTGTAGTGAATTTTTGAGAATTACTTTTCCGTCAGAAAATATTGTGATGTCATTCTTCTTACTCTGAGTAGCAACAACATGGATATGCTCGTTTAGACTTGCATATTGCGAGAAATAGTCTAGGACAAAATGTTTATTAGCTTTTTTTATTTGTATAACTGCGCCTAGTTCCTCTGAGAACAGACATCTCATGGGGTTTTCTATTTTCGAAAGATTGATATCAAGACCACAACGGCTTGCGAATGCCATTTCTAGAAGCGTTATAATGAGCCCGCCGTCCGATCTGTCATGATAAGCTTGTAAATAGCCATTTTCGTTTAAAAGTTGTATCGCTGTAAAAAAATCTTTAATAGCTTGCGGATCGTCTGCATCAGGACACTCGCCAAAATCTTGGTTTTTAGTTTGAGCAAGGATTGAAGCTCCGAGACGGTCCTTACCTTTACCTAGGTCAATCAAAATAAGTAGTGATTCACTTTCAGTGTCTAGTTTGGGGGTTAAACTTTTATTTACATCGATTACGGGCGCGAAGGCCGAAACTATCAACGACAATGGTGAAATATTCTCGTGATTAGTTTTCCGATCTTGCCAATTAGACTTCATTGCCATGGAGTCTTTACCTACTGGTATATTAATCCCTAACGCGGGACAGAACTCCATTCCTACTGACTGAACGGCCTCGTAAAGATTATTGGTCTCATCCAAACTGCCTTCGGCACACATCCAGTTTGCAGAAAGTACAACGTCAGAGAGATTCATAATACGGGAAGCTGCAATATTAGTTATCGACTCGCCAACTGCCATACGGGCAGACGACCCAGCGCTCAGAATGGCGACCGGTGCCCGCTCTCCTATAGCCATGGCTTCGCCCACGATATTATTGAAACCAGCTGCCGTGACCGCACAGTCTGCTACAGGGACTTGCCACGGACCTACCATTTGATCTCGCACCGTCAGACCGCCTACCGTTCGGTCACCTATAGTTATAAGAAAGCGTTTATCACCCACACTCGGAAAGCGTAAAACTTCGTGTAACGATTCTTCTAGATCAAAATCATTCGTAAAAGTTTTAGACCACTTTGATGGTATCTTGGGTTCAAAATCTCTAATCAATTTTGGAGGACTGCCAAATAAAAGTTCCATAGGTATATCGATTGGGTTAGTACCCAGTAGAGAGTCCTTCAAAATCAATTGTCTTTCTTCTGTTACCAGTCCTATGACCGCGAATGGACATCTTTCTCGCAGACAAATATTTTCAAAGCTTTCCAATTCATCGTCTGAAATCGCTAATACATAGCGTTCCTGCGACTCGTTACACCATAGCTCCAACGGCGATAGGCCACTCTCCGCGCTCGGTATTTTCCTTAGTTCAATTACCCCACCCCGATCACTATCATTTAATAGTTCGGGTACCGCGTTAGATAGCCCGCCTGCTCCAACATCGTGAATCATTTGTATTGGGTTTTGTTCGTTGTTGGAATAACAGACGTCGATGACTTGCTGGCACCTCCGTTGCATTTCTGCATTACCCCTTTGTACGGAAGCAAACTCTAATTGTTGATCGATGGCGCCAGCATCGACGGACGAAGCAGCTCCACCTCCTAGACCGATGAGCATGGCCGGTCCACCTAGAACTATTACTTTGCTCCCGATTTTTATTTTTAATTTTTGAATATCTTTTTCTCTGATGCTTCCTAAGCCTCCTGCAAGCATTATGGGTTTATCAAACCCCCTTGTTAGGCTGTCACTGATATTTTGCTCGAAGCTTCGAAAGTAGCCGCATAATGCTGGTCGGCCGAATTCATTATTAAATGTTGCTGCTCCAATTGGTCCTTCAAGCATAATATCTAGCGCGCTTGCTAAACGCGGATTTAAAGGCCTCTTAGTTTCCCAGGGTGCATCAAAATTGGGTATGCGTAGATGGGAAACGGAAAATCCTGTAAGTCCTGCTTTTGGTCTCGCGCCACGACCGGTCGCACCTTCGTCACGAATTTCGCCTCCAGAACCAGTGGCGGCACCTGGGAAGGGTGAAATTGCGGTGGGGTGATTATGCGTTTCTACTTTGAGGACAATGTGTACCTCTTCTTCTATCTTCTCGTAACATTTATTCGTCGAGTTGATTAGCATACGATCCCCGCTGTAACCTCTAGTTACGGCAGCGTTATCGCTGTAGGCAGATAGGACCCCATTAGGATGCTTTTTATGAGTATTGCGTATCATATCAAACAAACTAAGATCGTCGATCGCGTCTTCTCCTATCCAGCTGGCATTAAAAATTTTATGTCTACAGTGTTCGGAGTTTGCTTGGGCAAACATCATGAGCTCGACATCTGTTGGATCACGATTGAGGCTACTATATGCGTCGATGAGGTAGGTAATTTCTTCGTCGTTGAGCGCTAGACCCATAGTTCGATTGGCTTCATGAAGAAGCTGGTTATCATCAGAACTACGAATCGATTGCAATTTTCGTGGTCTTTCGCGAACTCGAGGTTTTGTTAGTTCGTCCACAGAGAATGAGAGAGACTCTGTCATTTTATCGTAAAAGACGCTAGCAATTTGCTCTATCTCAACATTGTTAAGTTCACCTAAATACCAAACGGTTAAACGTTCTATATGCAATACTTTATCAAGGCCACAATTCTTGCATATGTCTAGAGCTTTGCTGGACCATGGTGAAATAGTACCGATTCGTGGTCTGACCGCGAAAGTCATTTTATTTAATTTTTCCGCACTGATGATATCGACTGAATCCGTCAGTTGACTTAGTCGCGAAAGCTCACTACCAGTCATTGTACTTTCGTTGTCTGTTTCGACTAGGTACGCAAAGGTACTCCGAACTTTTCTTCGCTCATTTTCCGAAATATCAATAGTTTTCAGAAGCTTTTCCAACGCAAAATCGGAATGTGCTTGGTTGCCTTGTAGAAGTAGCATTTACTAACGACTCTCTATTTAAACTTTTTTTGCCAAAAATTCAGCCAAACCTAGGTATGTTGAAGGCTTAAGACTTTTAAGTTTCTCTTTTTTCTCTATTGGTATGGGTAAGGTTCCGATAAATTCGTGCAGCATCTGTTTATCTATTTTTTGGCCTCGAGAGAATTCCTTTAACTGTTCATAGGCATTTTCTATGCCAAAGCCCCTCATCGCAGTTTGTATCGGTTCAGCAAGTACTTCCCATGCATTTTCTAGATCACGCTCTAAATTAGAAGCATTTATTTCTAACTTATTTAGACCTTTTATAAGTGATTGAAGGGCGATTAGACAGTAGCCTAATCCACTCCCCATATTTCGCAGAACTGTCGAATCAGTCAGATCCCGTTGCAAGCGGGAAACGGGTAGTTTTTGTGCGAAGTGCTGCAGTAAGGCACATGATACTCCTAAATTTCCTTCAGCGTTTTCAAAATCAATGGGATTAATTTTGTGAGGCATTGTAGAAGAACCTACCTCATTATCGATTTTTTTTTGATTGAAGTATCCGACAGAAACGTAGCTCCAAACATCTCGACTTAAATCTAATAAAATAGTATTGATTTGACACAACGCGTAACAGTACTCGGCAATACAGTCATGGGGCTCGATTTGCGTTGTATAAGCATTAAAACCCAATCCAATTTTTGCTACTAATTGCTTGGCTACCTCTTGCCAGTTTACTTCAGGTGCCGCCACTAGGTGTGCATTATAATTTCCGACTGCTCCATTTATCTTGCCTTTAAGTTCGACATGCAACCATTTAGACAAATGTTTTTCTAGTCTTGCGACAAAGTTGCTTAGCTCTTTCCCCATTGTAGTAGGGCTTGCCGTTTGGCCATGTGTTCGAGACAACATCGGTTGCGCACTCAATTGATGGGATTGGTCCCGCAGAATTTTTATAACTTCAATAAGTTTTGGCACCATAACTTGAGAACGAGCCTCATCCAGCATCAGACTATAGGCGAGATTGTTTATATCTTCCGAGGTGCAAGCAAAGTGGATGAAAGGTATCGCGCCTTTTAATTCTGGGTCTGAGGAAAATTTTTCGTTTAGATAATATTCTACGGCTTTAACATCATGGTTTGTGACGGCTTCGATGTTTTTAACTTTTTGCGCTTCGTCGACATTGAAGTTTTCCAAAATAGCATCAAGCTTTGTGTACGTTTCGGCCGAAAACTCGGTTATTAGAGTAAAACTGTCCTCTCTTGACAATAGTTTTAGCCATTCGACTTCCACCAATAGTCTGTAGCGTATAAGACCATACTCACTCATATAGCTTTTCAGTTCTGAGGTTTTATCAGAGTACCTTCCATCGAGTGGCGATAGAGCAGTTAATTTGCCATTTTCCATTTGACTTCCTCAGTTTCATTTTAAGGGCAAGGGTTCGGTATTTTTAGATGTATTTTTTCTATCGACTTATGTAATTCGCCGCTAATATGTACGTCTACGGATTTTAGGTTATGTCTCAATTGTTGTTCATTCGAGAAACCTATAATAACGCTGGTAAGAAAAGGTTTCGACATAATCCAACTTATCGCCATGTGGATAGGGTCAATCTGCCATTTTTCAGCCAGCGCAATATATTCTTTAGTGGCATTGAATGCCATCGAGTTTTTATATCTTTTGTAATGGGAATAGCGATTCAAGCGAGCTTCGGGGCTAGCTGACTCTTTTATATATTTCCCGGTGAGCATACCGAATGCGAGTGGCGAATAGCTTATTAGGCCGCAGTCTTCCCTTAGAGAGAACTCTGCAAGGTTAATTTCAAAGGTACGATTGAGTAGATTATACGGGTTCTGAATCGACGAAATCACCGGTAAGTTGCGTATTTCTGCTATTTTTCTGAATTGCATGGCTCCCCAGGCTGTTTCATTGCATAGGCCAATAGCCCTGATCTTTCCACTTTTTTGTAGTTCTGATAACGCTTCCAGCGTTTTTTCGATGTCAAAACATAGCTCGATTTTTGGCTTTTTATAGCCTAGCTGACCAAAAAAATTGGTTACACGGTCGGGCCAATGCAGTTGATAAAGGTCGATGTAATCTGTTTGAAGTCTTTTTAGGCTACCGTCAACGGCATCCGTGAGATTTTTTATATCATGATTAGATTTTCCGTCTCGTATCCAAGGAACAAACTCACCCGGTCCGGAAGCTTTTGTTGCCAACACGACGTCATGTCTAGTTTTACTTTTTAGCCATTTCCCCAAGATTTCTTCCGATATACCATATGTTTCGGAAGAAGCTGGTGAGGGATACATTTCCGCTGTATCTATAAAGTTGATGCCAGCATCAAGTGCAAGGTCTAAAAGTGGCGCGGGATTTTCCTGGTATGAGCTTGGTGTTCCAAAGTTCATGGTCCCTATGGAGCATTTTGAGACGGATATATCAGTTTTTCCGAGTTTACGTGTTTCCATAGTGCTAGACTAATAATATAACAAAACGATAAGTGCGACATGTTTTAAGTGTCATTAGATTTTTAGAAGGTTTTTAAGCGATGGCTAGTAAGTTAGTTTGTAAAAGGTTTCGTGGTTTTTTACCAGTAGTTATAGATGTAGAGACAGCTGGCTTCAACTCCGAGACAGATGCTCTTCTAGAAATCGCTGCTATATTTCTGGACTACTCGTCCGAAACCGGCTGGCGCACGAACCATTCTGTTGCTCATCATGTTGTACCCTTTTTAGGCTCTAATATAGAGCAAAGCGCGTTGGATTTTAACAATATAGATCCGTTTCATCCTTTTCGGAGAGCGGTAGAGGAAAAGGTAGCGATAACTGATATTTTTCAAATAGTACATGATGAGCTGGAGAGATTTAATTGTACTCGCGCGATTCTAGTAGGACATAATCCGACTTTTGATTTGGCATTTGTGAAAGCAGCTTCATCTCGGGTACGTTACAAAAAATTTCCCTTCCATCACTTTAGTACCTTTGACACGGCGGCGCTGTCGGGAGTCGCTTTTGGGCAGACCGTATTAGCGCGAGCTGTGGTATCAGCTGGTCATCAATGGGATCAAACTGAAGCGCACTCAGCTATTTATGATGCTCAAAAAACTGCAGATCTCTTTTGTACAATAGTAAATAAGTGGGATCAGTATAACGGAGGTGTCGAGTGATTACGGGGACAGATTCCATGCTTGAGATGCGTTACTTAGGTTTTTTGAATCGATTGTAGTCAGTGCACCATCTTTTACAACCCGCTTACCGCGCACCCATACTTGCCGTACTTGAGATGAATCTCCGCGGTTTACGATGAGTTGTTCTATATTGTAGAGTGGGCTACTAACTCCGTCCTTTAGATTAATAGAAACGATGTCCGCGCTTTTACCTGATTCAAGGCTACCTATATCATCTTCCATTCCCAGTACCGAAGCGCCACCTAGAGTTGCTAATTCTATGATATCGAAAGCGTTGAGTATGTCCTCTTTATCATTAGGCGATAGTTGGAGTGATGCCACTCTCATTTCTTTAAACAAATCAAACATCGAGTTGTTTAAGGAACTATCAGTGCCTAGCCCGAAGTCGCATCCGCTATTATTCAGCACACTGATTTCACATTCTTGATTGCTTTTATTAATAGAGTTACTAGGTGTATGGCATATACTTATTCCGCATTTTTTAATTAGTTCGATATCTGATTCGTGCAATGGAGGGACGTGACTTACTATTAGTTTCCTTCCGACCAGGTTGGCTGGTTCGAGTTCCATTAAGTTCGATGCTTGGCTCAAATTAGTACTAATGTTTAGTCGTAAAGATAAATCTAATTCGTCTCCGATCGTTCCTAGCCTGCTCAGGGTGTCCCTCTGAGTGATATCCGATATTTGGGTAGCAAAGGTCCAATTTATAAGTGGATGAGAGCGGTATTTGTCATACAGGCTTTGTGCTTTTGCTAGGGAGTCATCAAGATTGGTCGACCAAATGTTAGACTCATTACTTATTAAAATGCCCGGTACGCTCCTCATACCGAGTGAAATAGTAGATGCGGCCACATATTCGCCTGAAACACACAACTCACTGAAGCAGGTTGTACCACTTAACAGCATTTCAGCGCCGGCGATGAGAACGCTGTCTTTGATAAATTGGTCAGTTTGTCCTTCAAAATCTTGGGGTAAAAACCCCTTTTTTAGCCAAGAGTATCTATTATCGGTATGGTCAATTCCCCTTAAAAGTGAAAGTGACGCTCCGGCTTGAGTATTGACTAGCCCAGGGAGTAATACATCGTTTTTGCAATCAATACTCTCATATTTTTCACTCGGTTCGATCCACTCGGTTGTTGGTATTAACGCAACTATACGAGAATCTTGAATAATTAAACTATAGTTTGTAAGGATTGTTTTTTTAGGGCGGATTGGAATTATCCAGCCAGCGTGTATTACCTGTAGCATAATTTTTTAATAAATCTATTGGAAAAACAAAGTTATCACAATCGGTACTTAAGTGTCTTGAAAGTTTAAAAACATAATTATATTTGGCCTCTTTCGAAACTCGTAATTAAGGTGTGTTTAGGGGCAAGGTGTGTTATGATTTTAAATGATATCTAGTGTTAAATTGTCTATATTAATCAAAGAGTTGTTTTTAATACGATGGCCCAATTAGAACGGCAGAAAATTCGCGTTATCGAAGACGAGATGAAACAGTCTTATATGGATTATGCGATGAGTGTAATCGTAGGCCGAGCTCTCCCAGATGCCAGGGATGGCTTAAAGCCAGTCCATCGGCGCGTGTTGTACGCCATGCAAGAATCCAATAGCCTTTGGAACAGGCCTTACGTTAAGTGCGCGCGTGTTGTTGGCGATGTCATGGGGAAGTACCATCCACACGGAGATAATGCCATCTATGACACTCTGGTGAGAATGGCTCAAGATTTTTCGTTGCGGTATATGTTGATAGATGGGCAAGGAAATTTTGGCTCTGTTGATGGGGATTCCCCCGCTGCGATGAGATATACGGAGTGTAGGTTAGGACGTATCGCGAGTGATCTGTTGGCTGATATCGATATGGAGACTGTAGATTTCGCCCCGAATTACGATGGAAAGGAAAACGAGCCGACCGTGTTGCCGTCGAGAATTCCGAACTTGCTCGTTAATGGCTCGAGCGGAATTGCTGTGGGTATGGCAACTAACATTCCACCGCATAATCTAACAGAGGTAATCAATGCGTGTGTAGCACTGGTAGATAATCCCGCTCTAGATGACGATGCACTTCTGGCGCATATTCCTGGCCCTGATTTTCCGACCGCTGGAATTATTAATGGGTCTGCTGGGATAAGGGACGCATATCGCACGGGAAGAGGTCGTTTGTCGCTTCGGGCGAGAGCCGTAATAGAACGCTCCGATGGAGAAAGTGCAGCAATTATTGTCTCTGAACTTCCTTATCAAGTTAACAAAGCACGTTTGATTGAAAAAATTGCAGAGCTTGTTAAGGACAAGAAAATTGATGGTATACGTTCAGATGGCTTGAGAGATGAGAGCGATAAAGACGGATTGCGAATCGTTATCGAGCTAAAGAAGGGCGAGAGTGCCGAAGTGTTGCTGAATAATTTATATAAACAGACTCAGATGCAGACAGTTTTCGGAGTCAATGCGGTTGCACTTGTAGATGGACGACCTCAAACCCTTAATTTGCGCGAGCTTCTGGATTGTTTTATTAAGCATCGAAGAGATGTTGTGACTAGACGGACGATTTTTCAACTGAAAAAAGCCCGTGCTCGAGCCCATCTGCTGGAAGGTCTAGCGGTCGCGCTAGCCAATATAGATCCTATTATTAAATTGATTAAAGAATCTCCAACTCCTAATGAAGCGAGGCAAAAACTGTTGGGTCAGGGGTGGTCTACCGGTATGGTCGAACAGATGTTGAAGAACGCTAATATCGAAACTTCAGAAGCTTACGACAGTCTGACTGATTCAGGTATGCAAGGGGATCAATATTTTTTATCGGAAAAGCAAGCTAAAGAGATTTTAGAAATGCGGTTGCAGCGTTTGACCGCGCTTGAGCAAGATAAGATAGTCTCCGAATACGGAGACGTACTTTTGACGATAGCCGATCTACTCGACATTCTTTCAAGAAGCGAGCGATTGATGCAAGTCATTCGCGAAGAGCTGATAGCGGTTGTTGAGCAATACGGTGATGACCGAAGGACGGAGATTGTAGACTCTGAGGAGAATCTTTCATTAGAGGATTTGATTCCTCAAGAAGAAGTTGTAGTTACTTTGTCGCATGCTGGTTATGCGAAGTCTCAAGCTTTGGATGTCTATCGATCGCAGAGACGCGGTGGCAGAGGGAAAACGGCTACTACAACTCGTGATGAAGATTTTGTGGACAAAGTGTTTGTGGCAAATAGTCATGATCTTTTGCTGTGCTTCACTAATTTTGGAAAAGTTTATTGGCTCAAAGTTTATCAGGTACCAAGAGCTAGTAGGACGGCGCGCGGTCGACCTCTAGTGAATTTATTGCCGTTATCTGATTCAGAGCGGGTAACAGCGATTCTTCCCATAAAAGAGTTTGATGCTGATTCTTTTGTTGTTATGGCAACTGCCTCTGGTATCGTGAAGAAAACACCTTTAGAGAATTTCTCTCGGCCGCGGCCTTCTGGCATCATTGCGGCGGGCCTAACAGAGGGTGATGTGCTTGTAGGAGCGGTGCTTACCAGAGGCGATAGTGACGTGATGCTAGTCAGCTCAGGCGGAAAGGCGATTAGATTTAAAGAGAGTGCACTGAGATCGATGGGCAGGACGGCCAGAGGCGTTCGAGGGATGCGGTTGAAAGAGCGCCACGAAGTGATTGCGCTTATCCCAATTCTGGGTGAGGGTACGGTGATATTGGCTACGGCTAACGGTTTCGGTAAACGTACTGACTTTAGCGATTTTCCTGTAAAAGGAAGAGGGGGCCAGGGGGTGATAGCGATTCAGGCCAACGAAAGAAACGGTGAAGTCGTAGGGGCTTCTGCTGCAACCGATGGGGAGGATATCATGCTGATAACCGGGCAGGGAGTTTTGGTTAGGACGTCCGTTTCGGGAATATCGATTATCGGCCGCAATACTCAGGGGCTCAGATTGATTGCATTAGGGGAGAGCGAGGCTCTAGTTGGCTTAGAGGTAATCCCAGAAATAGCCGAGGATGAAATAGCGGGATAACACTTCATTTGATGGGGGATCGAGAGGAGGCTAATAGAACAATGTCTAAGCATAATGATCTAAGCGCCCTTAGGCACAAAATTGATGAAATTGATGATCAGCTACTAAGCCTTTTGAACCGAAGAGCCAGTTTGACTAACGAGGTGGGTATAGTTAAGCGAGCCGAGTCTGAAGATGTGGAGTTTTATCGGCCAGAAAGAGAAGCTGAAATTCTTCGGCGTTTAGTTTCTGATAATAGCGGTCCTTTAACTAATGATGTCTTGGTTCGATTAATGAAAGAAATCATATCGGAGTGTCTGGCGCTAGAACAAAAACTTAAAGTGTCGTATCTCGGACCTCTCGGAACTTATACGCATGCAGCTACTTTAAAACAGTTTGGAGGCGCGGTCACACTTCGGGCGAGTAAGTCGATTGATGAGATTTTTCGAGAAGTTGAAAGTTGTGGGGTTGATTATGGTGTCGTGCCCATAGAGAATTCTGTAGGCGGGACGATTTATCAATCGTTAGATGCCCTTAAAGAAACGTCAGCGTTTGTTTGCGGGGAGATAGTTCTTGCGATACACCATCAACTGCTGGGTGCGTGCGAACTAGAATCAGCTAAACGAGTATATGGTCATGAACAAGCCTTGCAGCAGTGCGCTGGCTGGTTAGAAAGAAATTTAAATGGAGCTGAGCAGATAGCTGTTAGCAGTAACGCAGTTGCGGCTGAAATAGTGAGCCAGTCTGATGGTAAAGATTGTGTCGCTATAGCAAGCAATGAAGCAGGGAAAATATATGCACTACCGGTAGTTGCGCGAAACATCGAAGATAGTGCATCCAATACGACCCGTTTCATAGTTTTGGGGCGGAATTATCCTACTAGATCAGGAGACGATAAATCGATGGTAATGTTTGGGTTACCTAACAATAAGGCGGGTGCCTTACACGCTGCACTTGGCGTCTTAGCTGAAAACAGTATTAATATGTCTAAGATCGAGTCTCGACCCTCTAAGAACGGTGTTTGGGACTATTTGTTTTTTGCAGATCTACTAGGTCATGCAAACGATCCATCTATGGTTGATGCGCTAGCAGAGATTAAGGAGAATTCTTCTATTTTTAAGCTTCTGGGTAGTTATCCTAGGTGCGATGTTTAGTAAATTCAATTAATAAGAATGAAAAAAATCGCGATAATTGGAGTTGGACTCATAGGAGCATCCCTGGGGATGGCGCTGAGGAGAAATGGCCTCGCCAGCGAAGTTATTGGGTTTGGCCGAAGTTCTCAAAACTTGGAGAAAGCCGTCGAAATAGGCGCGATTGATAGGTTCGAGGCTACAATCCGCGAAGCATGTGTCGGTGCTGAAATTGTGGTGATTGCGGCATCATTGGGTGCTACTGCTAGTATACTCAGAGAGGTTGGAGCTTACGTTACTGATGGCTCTATTATAACTGATGTGGGCAGCGTCAAAGGCTCGGTGGTGCGTGATGCTCGTCTGATATTAGGAGCCAAGTTCGACATATTTGTGCCTGGACATCCTATTGCAGGAAACGAGAAAAGCGGTGCTGAGGCCGCTATTCCAGATCTTTTCAAGGATCATAAGGTTATTTTGACTCCAACTTCCGATACTCGGATAGAAGCTGTGAATCAAATAGAGAAGCTATGGACTGAATTAGGTTCTGAGGTTTTTAAAATGAGCGTCGAATCTCACGATCGCGCTTTAGCTATGACCTCTCATCTACCGCATTTGCTTGCTTATAACGTTATGAATACTTTGCTCCGTCAAGATGATTCACAGTTATTGTTGGAATTTTCGGCTGGCGGCTTTCGTGATTTCACTCGAATTGCGTCTAGTAATCCAGAATTATGGGCGGATATCCTTCTGATGAATAAAGAGAATATAGTGAAGTTTTGTGGTGAATATAAAAATAGTCTTAATTCACTAACGCTAGCTCTTGAAGCTAGTGATAGACAACGAATAATCGAAACTTTTTCTAGCGCTAAAAAGGCTAGAGACTCTCAATTAATTGTCGATAAAAAGAGATAATGAAAGATTTAGTAGTCTCGCGCGGTGGTTCATTAAATGGGGTCGTAGGAATACCTGGCGATAAATCGATCTCTCATCGCGCCGTCATGTTTGGCGCCATTGCGGATGGGTTGACTCGAGTGCGCGGTTGTCTGATGGGTGAGGATGTTCTCGCTACTATCGAAGCATTTCGGTCCTTGGGTGTGAAAATTGATACTCGTAACTCGGACTGCGTGAAAATTAGCGGTGTCGGTTTACGAGGTTTGAGAAGCCCTACTAGTTCCATTAATCTGGGAAATTCTGGGACATCAATGCGCTTATTGGCAGGTATTTTGTCCGGAGCAAATATAGACGCTACTCTGGAGGGCGATTCGAGCTTGTCAGTTAGACCCATGGGAAGAATCGTTTATCCTCTGCGTCAAATGGGCTCCAATATTCAGATGAGTGGAAACGAGACGTCTCCTCTCAGAGTAAAGTCTGCGCGTACGCTAAATGGAATTTCCTACCTGGTGCCAGTAATTAGTGCACAAGTGAAATCCGGCCTACTACTTGCAGGCCTCTATGCGGAGGGTGTGACGAGAATTTCTGAGAAAGGTCGGAGTCGAGATCATTCAGAACGGCTGTTAACAAAATTTGGAGTGAAATTAGATATTAATGGAAATGAAGTTAGCCTTGATGGTGGTCAGAGTTTGACGGGATGCGATATTACTGTGCCCGCTGATATCTCGTCGGCAGCATTCTTTATGTTAGGTGCCGCTATATCCTCGGAATCTGAGATACTTTTGCCTCAAGTGGGGTTCAATGAGACTAGAAATGGGGTAGTTGAAATATTCCGGCTTATGAACGCTGATATTGAGGTTAGGGACCAGAATGTCAGTAGTGGAGAACCCGTGGCGGACATAATAGTGAGGACGTCAAATCTATCAGGGGTAAACATACCGCAAGAACTTATTCCTTCAGCAATAGACGAATTTCCGGCTATTTTTATAGCGGCTGCTTGTGCAAAGGGAGTTACTGTTTTGCGCGGTGCTGAGGAATTGAGACATAAGGAGAGTGATCGGATATCGGTTATGGCGGATGGTCTGCGTAATCTTGGTGTTAAAGTAGAGACTTATACCGATGGCATTAGTATTACAGGCGGTAATATGTCTGGTGGCTTAATAGATGCCCACGGAGATCATAGGGTTGCGATGGCGTTTGCAATGGCGGCATTAAAAGCTTCGGGAACTGTCTCAATAAAAAATGCTGAAGGCATTAGTACGTCTTTTCCGACTTTTTTTGAAGTAGCTAAGTCGGCAGGTTTAAGAATTAAATGACCAACGTCGAGTCAGAAGGTCAGTCCGCGCCAGCTGTTATCACGATCGATGGGCCATCTGGTACGGGGAAAGGCACCATCGCGCGAGCAATCTCTAATTGGCTAGGGTGGCATTTCTTAGATTCGGGCGCACTTTACAGAGTCCTTGGATTGGTTGTCACAAGAGAAAGGTTAGATATAAGCGATGAGGACCATCTTGTTTCGGTCGCTTCCAATCTCGATGTCTCATTTGTTGGAATGGAGGACAGAACAAAGGTCTATCACAATGGATTGGACTGCACTTTAGCTATAAGGACCGAGGAGTGCGGAATCGTCGCTTCCAGAATCGCGGTTTCGCCAGCGATCCGAAAAGCGTTACTAAGTAAACAACACGCTTTTCGTTTAAGTCCCGGACTGGTCGCAGATGGTAGAGATATGGGCACAGTAGTTTTTCCAGACGCTGATTTGCAGATATTCATGACTGCGAGTGTCGAAGAAAGGGCGCGAAGACGTCATAACCAGTTGAAAGAAAAAGAAATATGTGCTAGCCTCGCCGACCTTTCTAGGGATATTAAGGAGCGTGATGAGAGGGACGTGACGAGGGAACAATCCCCACTTAAACCTTCTCAAACTGCTGTAATTTTAGATACGACTGTAATGTCGGTAGAAGAGGTAACGGATAAGGTGAAAATCCTTGTAAGGAAACATGGTTTGATGTGAGGGATATGCCTCAGTTGAGCTGAACTTTTAATATTTTAAATCGAAGAGGAGTGCGTGTATCTGACGAGTGTGTGCTGTTTTAAGCCACTTTGATGAATCGGTTGGGTACGCAGAACATTAAAATCCATGAGTCAAACATTTGCGGAATTATTTGAAGAAAGTCAGGTCGCCAACAAAATGCGTCCTGGTACACTTGTAACGGGTATCGTTGTTGAAGTCGGCAGCGACTTTGTGATGGTTAATGCCGGGCTAAAATCTGAAGGCAGCATTCCGGTAGAGCAGTTTCGTAATGCTGAGGGTGTGGTAGATGTCAAGATCGGCGATGCCGTCGATGTTGCCTTAGAGGCGGTAGAGGATGGGCACGGTGAAACCAAGTTATCGAGGGAGAAGGCGAAGCGAGCTAAAGCTTGGGAAGATTTAGAAAAAGCATGTGAGGATAATGTCACAATTACTGGAATTATAAGTGATAAAGTTAAAGGCGGCTTCACAGTAGACGTTGATACAATCAGGGCATTCTTGCCAGGCTCACTAGTTGATGTCAGACCCGTAAGAGATACAAGCTACTTAGAGGGGAAACCTTTAGAATTTAAGATAATTAAAGTTGATCGCAAACGTAATAATGTCGTAGTTTCGAGACGAGCTGTTGTTGAGAGTGAGAATTCTGTCGAACGTGAGGCTTTATTAGAGAGCTTGACTGAGGGAGCTAACGTTAAGGGGCTCGTGAAAAATTTGACTGATTACGGGGCTTTTATTGACCTCGGAGGTATTGACGGGTTGCTGCATATTACCGATATGGCTTGGAGACGAGTAAAACATCCTTCTGAGGTAGTTAATATAGGTGATGAAATAGATGTTCGAGTGCTTAGGTTTGACAAGGACCGGCAGCGAGTGTCTTTGGGCCTTAAACAGATGGGTAGTGATCCGTGGGTGGATTTAGCCGCAAAATATCCTGAGAATTCTCGGTTGTCGGGGAAGGTTTCGAACATCGCAGACTACGGATGCTTTGTCGAATTAGAGGTTGGTGTAGAGGGACTTGTACACGTTTCCGAAATGGATTGGACCAACAAAAATGTGCATCCCTCTAAGGTAGTCCACCTCGGAGAAGAAGTGGAAGTGATGGTTTTAGATATAGATGAAGAGCGTCGGCGTATTTCGTTAGGAATGAAGCAGTGCCGATCGAATCCATGGGACGAATTTGCGTCCAACAAAGGTAAGAATGACAGGGTTAAAGGCGTAATTAAATCTATTACGGACTTTGGTATTTTTATCGGGCTTGAAGGTGGAATAGACGGTCTTGTTCATCTGAGTGATTTGTCATGGGATGAAAACGGAGAAGAGCTCGTGAGGAACTATAAGAAGGGCGATGAGCTTGAGACTGTAGTTCTAGCGGTCGATGCCGAAAGAGAGCGTATTTCCCTTGGCGTGAAGCAACTCGCGGGCGACCCGTTTTCCGACTATATTGAGCGAAACCCAAGAGGTTCGAAAGTCACCGGTGAAATAACTGCAGTTAATGCTACCGAGGCGAGAATAAATCTTGATGATGGGGTAGAAGGGTTCCTTAGGGCTTCTGACATATCGATTGATTCCGTAGATGATGCGAGAAAATTCCTCAAAGAAGGTGAATCTATTGAGGCTTTGGTTGTGGGAGTAGATAGAAAAAACAGAGTGGTCGGGTTATCAATAAAGGCTAAGGAGAATAAGGAAGAAGCGGCAGTATTAGATGAATACAGTGCTGATACTGAGGTTCAACGAACCACCTTGGGCGATTTGCTAAAAGAACAGATGGATACCAAATAAGGGTTAATTTATACTTGATTTGAAGACATTTAAATTGGTGCGGAAACAATGACAAAGTCTGAATTAATAGAATCGTTAGTTAATTCGCAAGGGCAGCTTGGTTATAGGGATATTGAGTTGGCTGTGAAAACGATTCTAGAGCAAATGGTACAAACCCTGGCAGCAGGTGACCGTATCGAAATAAGAGGGTTTGGAAGCTTCTCTTTGCATTACAGACCGCCACGTACTGGAAGAAACCCAAAATCTGGGGTTTCGGTAACGCTGCCTGCGAAATTCGTACCGCATTTTAAACCTGGAAAAGAGCTTAGAGATCGGGTTAATGATGCGGTTCATGGAAACCGCTCGGAGTAATACAGTCAGCTATAGAGCGTTCGTGCCCGAGTAAAGTGTATTTTTCCGTGGCCATAAAGTAATAGCTGGGGAAATGCGAATGCTGAAAGTTTTTTATATTATTTCACTGGCAATATTTGTTTTCATTAGTTTGATTTTTCGAGATCTTAATCAGCAAGAAATTCTAATTAATTACTTTTTCTCTGAGGTGTTGGTTGAAACCGCCTGGTTAGTAATCGCGAGTTTCCTTTCTGGACTAGTTCTGTGTTCAATCTTTATAGGTATTGAGATCTTAAAAATCAAGCGCAAACTAAAATTGCAGATTCAAAGTGAAAAAAAAATCAGTCGAGAATTTAACGACTTTAAGAGAGATAGGGATGCAGATAAAGATACAAGCCGCCTATAATGATAAGGCAACCCCTTTAGGCGGAATTCGCCTAGTCTGCATGAATACAGTCCTATTGCTGGGTCAAGCGAAATGAAATTACCAAGTGATCCTATTATCGTTGCGCTAGATTTTTCCTCTTTATCGTGTGCGTTGAAGAAGGCTGAACAACTCGACCCTGATTTATGCAAAGTTAAGGTGGGTAAGGAGTTGTTCACAAAAGTTGGACCAGACAGTGTGGTAAGTTTGCGTAAACTGGGGTTCGACGTTTTTTTAGACCTGAAATTTCATGATATCCCTAATACTGTGGCAAGAGCCTGTGAAGCTGCTGCCGACTTGGGGTGTTGGATGGTTAATCTGCACGCCTCTGGTGGGAGAGCTATGATGGAAACTGCGGCTAATGTTATGGCGAAACTTTCTACCGCGCCATTATTAACTGCCGTTACTGTGTTAACCAGCCTAAATGATAACTTGCTCGCTGAAATTGGAGTAGGGGATGGCGCCTTGCTGCATACAACAAGGTTAGCGAAATTAGCTAATTCATGCGGATTAGATGGTGTTGTATGTTCGCCGCACGAGATTACCAGTATCCGGAATGAGGTCAATAATAATTTTTTGATCGTGACTCCAGGAGTGAGACCATTGGGTGCTGCTCTAGATGACCAAGCGCGCGTTGCAACTCCGAGCGAGGCGATTAAAAAAGGAGCGGACTATCTGGTGATAGGTCGGCCGATTACCGAGGCTAGAGACTCTCATACAGCATTAACCGAGATTCACTCTAACTGTATTTCTCCTATTTAGATTGACTATGCTACTGATTTAATTTTGTCTTTCATCTAAATGACTAGCTTACCTAATTTGAGTTCCATCGTTCTACCAGATCTGCCAAAGCAAGGTGAGGTGGTTTGCTGGGACGGTTTATATGGTGCGTCGAAATGGATTGCTCTTGCCGAGGCTGCGCAGAATTCGAAAAAGCCCTTCGTGCTTTTATTGCCAGATGTTAGAAGTGTAGAGGCGGTTTCTCAGGACCTAAGTTTTTTTGCCAAAAATTTAAAATTGCACATATTTCCTGATTGGGAAACGTTAGCCTACGATAGATTCAGTCCGTACCAAGACATTGTTTCGGAGAGATTGTACACTCTTAGCAAAATGCCTCATCTGAACGATGGAATTATCATCACCTCAATTCAGACTGCATTGCATCGATTATTGCCTAAGGACTGGCTGACAAAGACAACGTTTTCTTTATCGTGTGGCCAGCAGATACAGCGCGAAGCTTTTAGGACAAGACTCACAGAAAGTGGTTACATCTCTACATCTCAGGTTTCGGCACCGGGTGAATTTGCTGTGCGAGGTTCTTTAATAGATGTGTTTCCGGTCGGAGCAAGATTACCGTTAAGAATAGACTTGTTTGGCGACGAAATCGATACCCTAAGAGTGTTTGATTCTGAAACTCAAAGAACTACAGGTGAAGTAGAGAATATAACCATACTGCCAGCAAGAGAATTCCCTACTGAACAGAAGGGTATTATGGAGTTTCGTCGATCTTGGAGAGAGCAGTTCTCGAGTGAGTATCAAGGCAGTACAATTTACCAAGATGTTTCCGAAGGATTAGCCCCAGCTGGTATCGAATACTACTTACCACTTTTTCATGAAGAAACCAATATTTTGGCCGACTATATCCCATCTAACAGTGTGGTCGTGTTTGATGAATCTATCGAAATAGCAGCTGATAAATTTAGACTATCAGTAGATGAACGGTACGAGGCGTTACGACACGATACTATGCGGCCAATTCTACCCACAAAGGATATATTTACCGAATTTGAAGAGTTAGAAAACTCTTTTCAGACTCTAGCGTGTGTTTATTTAAGCGGCACATCTACTGGTGATAGCCCCACTAAGTTTAACACATACGTGCCGGTGAATGTTCCTGTAGATGCGCGCTCAGAAGATCCCTTTGTTGCTATAAAACATCACTTATCGAGAACGAATGGGCGACTTCTTTTTCTAGCGGACTCCCTCGGTCGGAGAGAAGCTTTATTGGATCTGTTCCGAGAGCAAACCTTTAGACCGGTGGTGTTTGATGGATGGCGAGAGTTTTTGCGAGCGGATGACCGTTACGGTATCGCTGTTGCTTCTCTAGAAAATGGAGCTGAGTTGGTCGAACCTAGGGTAAGTGTTTTGACCGAGAGCCAGTTATTCGGTCGGCAAACGAAGCAGAGGCGAAGGCGCAAAAAGTCCAGTGTTAGCCATGAGTCTATTATTCGAAATCTCACTGAGCTTAATATCGACTCCCCCGTCGTCCATGAAAACTATGGAGTGGGACGCTATTTAGGGTTGGAGGTTTTAACCGTAGGTGGTATTCAAAATGAGTTCATAAAAATCGAATATCGTGATGGAGATAAGCTATATATTCCAGTTAGTTCGCTGGACTTAATTAGTCGCTATTCAGGCTCGGATCCCGAGCATGCGCCACTTCATAAACTAGGAACTGACCAATGGGACAAGGCGCGAAGAAAAGCAAGTAAAAAAATTAGAGATGTAGCTGCTGAGTTGCTAGAAATTCATGCGAAGAGAGCTTTGAGAAGAGGACATTCCTTTTCGATAGATGAGGATGCGTATAACTCGTTTGTACATGGTTTCCCCTTTGAAGAGACTGTAGACCAAGCAAATGCTGTCGACGAGGTTTTAAAAGACATGCAAAATCCACAGCCGATGGATCGTCTGATCTGCGGGGACGTTGGTTTTGGTAAAACTGAGGTTGCTTTAAGGGCTGCGTGCGTGGCGGTAAATGATGGTTTTCAAGTGGCGATACTTGTGCCGACCACGCTACTTGCCACTCAACACTATGAGACCTTTCGAGATCGGTTTGCGGAGCTACCTGTAAGAGTAGAGTTACTGTCTAGATTTAGGAACATTAAGCAAACAAGAGAGGTGATAGGAGCGCTGGAGTCTGGGGCAGTCGATATTGTCATCGGCACACATAAACTTCTTAGCAAGGAAATCAAGTTTAAACGTTTAGGGCTTTTAGTTGTTGACGAAGAGCATCGATTCGGAGTGGTCCAAAAAGAAAAGATTAAATCGCTACGAGCAGATGTGGATATTCTTACTCTGACCGCGACGCCTATTCCGCGCACTCTTAATTTAGCGTTATCAGGTACCCGTGAGCTATCGGTTATTGCCACCCCGCCTTCGAAAAGATTAGCCGTGAAAACGTTTGTTCGAGAATGGTCTAAAACGATTATCAGAGAGGCTATTCTTCGAGAAATTAGCAGAGGTGGTCAAGTATATTACGTACATAATCAGGTGGAAAGTATCGAAAAAGAAGTTAAAACGTTGGAGCGTATAGTGCCAGAGGCTCGTATAGATATCGCTCATGGTCAGATGCGAGAGCAGCAGTTAGAGCAAGTGATGTTAGATTTCTCCCACGGCAGAACCAATGTTTTAGTTTGTTCTACTATAATTGAAACAGGGCTAGACATTCCGAACGCTAATACAATGCTGATTAATCGTGCTGATAAGTTTGGTCTGGCTCAGCTCTATCAATTACGTGGCCGGATCGGTCGTTCGCACCATAGAGCATATGCGTATTTAATTGCGCCCCATCCCAAAGTAATATCCCACGATGCGGCTAAGAGGCTAGAAGTTATTGAGTCGTTGGAGGAGCTTGGCGTGGGATTTACCTTAGCTACGCATGATTTGGAAATTAGGGGCGCTGGGGAAATCTTGGGGGATGAGCAAAGCGGTCATATTCAGGAAATTGGCTTCGGTCTTTACAGCGATCTATTGATGAGAACCGTCGACGCATTGAAATCGGGTAAAGACTCCTCACTAATTAATGCGTCAGAAGTGGGAGTCGAAGTGAACTTGAATATACCCACCTTATTTCCTGAGGCCTATCTTCCTGATGTTCATTCACGTTTGGTTTTCTATAAACGTATAGCTGGCGCCGAAAGCAGTACCGAGTTAGAAGACTTGAAAAGTGAGATAATTGATAGACTCGGTATGTTTGAACAACCGGTTGCTAATTTATTTAGTGTTGCTAGTTTGAAACTGCGGGCAAGAAATTTGGGAATGAAGCGAATGGACTTTGGCTCTAAAGGAGGTAAAGTCGAGTTCTATAATCATTGCCCAGTATCGCCCGAGCGAGTAATTAGTCTGATAACTGAGCATACAAGCTACCGATTAGATGGGAGTGAGAAATTACGGTTGAGCAAGGCGTTACCAGAAGCGGCTTCTCGTATTGATGAAGCTGACTTTCTTTTACAATTTTTGGAAGATGGTTTGGTTAGGTAACAATAGAATATCAGCAACTTTCTATGTCTTTTAATTTAGATCGCCCTAGCCAGTCTCGGGCAAATTGATTCGCCGATCGGCCGCTTCGTGAGCCGCGTGAAAGTGCCCATTGTAAGGCCTCTTTTTTCGCATCCTGTATCTGATTTTCGTTAGCGCCAAAAGCTGTCAACCAGTGGTTAACTATATCCAGATATCGATTTTGATCGAGAGGATGAAAGGATAACCACAAACCAAAGCGTTCGGATAGCGAGATTTTTTCCTCTATCGCTTCATCCAAATGAAGCTCTCCATTAATGACTTGAGATTTTTGATTGTCTTGCTGATTTTCTGGAAGCAGATGACGCCGATTGGAGGTAGCGTAGATTAGCACGTTTTTAGGGGTAGCTCGCACGGAGCCATCTAAGACTGTTTTCAGCGCTCGATACGTTTCATCATCTTCATTAAATGACAGGTCATCGCAGTAAATTATAAATTTAAATTTCTCGGATTTAATCCGTTCTATGATCTCAGGAAGATCAATTAGATCGTGCCTATCCACTTCAATAAGTCTTAGTCCTCTGTTGACATATCCGTTTAAAAGAGCTCTGACCAGAGAAGATTTGCCAGTACCTCTTGGTCCCCAAAGTAATACATTATTTGCGGGAAGATCTTCTAAAAATTGCTTAGTATTTTGTACTAGAGTGTTTTTTTGCCGATCTATATGTAGGAGATCGTCAAGATCTATTTTATTTAAGTCCGAGATTGCCTCAAGCTCGGAAAAGTGCTTGCCTTTTCTCCACTTCCACGCAAGCGCACTTTTTAACTCTTGATCTCGTTTTCGTGGCAGAAGAAGTTCAAGAGCCCTTAAAATTTTTTCCGCCCTAGTAAAAAACTCTTCTGCCGTCTTCAAATTTCTTTCCTTAAAAATTACTTTTCCCGCTAAACCTTAATGAACGGTTAAAACGTACAATGTTTAGATATTAGGCAATTTTAGTTTGTATTGCTCTTCATAGCCAATTGTGTCTTAAAGCCTGATGGAAGATAATATCAATAGATTAATCGTCGCAGTAGTATCTTGGTAATAAGTTAATATTTCCCGAGTACAAATATTTTTTAATTAGGAGTTTGCCTATGTCCTGTAATAGATCTGACATAAAAGATTTTGACCCTGATTTATGGGAGACAATGGATGCGGAAGAAACTCGTCAGGAAACGCACATAGAATTGATAGCGTCAGAAAACTATGCGAGCAGTAGGGTTTTGGCAGCTTGTGGGAGCGTCTTAACCAATAAGTATGCGGAAGGATATCCGGGTAAGAGATACTATGGTGGATGCGAGCATGTCGACAGGACTGAAGCACTAGCAATAAATAGGGCGTGCTCGCTATTTGGTGCGGATTACGCGAATGTCCAAGCACATTCTGGGTCTCAAGCAAATTCAGCTGCATATCTTGCTTTACTTGAACCGGGAGATACTATCTTAGGCATGAGCCTTGCAGATGGAGGGCACTTAACTCACGGCGCCAGCGTTAATTTTTCAGGTAGAATTTACAACTCTGTCCAGTATGGATTAGATGCCAAGACGGGACTTATCGATTATAGCGAAGTCGCGAGGCTCGCTCGCAAGCATAAGCCTAAGCTTATTGTAACTGGGTTTTCGGCGTATTCGAGAGTTATTGATTGGGAGTTTTTTAGAGAAATTGCGGATGAGGTGGGCGCTTTCATGTTGTCAGATATGGCGCACGTTGCAGGCCTGGTAGCGGTGGGTTTGTACCCAAGCCCGGTCGGAGTGGCAGACGTTACTACAACCACCACGCATAAAACGCTTCGTGGGCCTAGATCTGGGTTAATTATGGCGCGGTCTAACCCGAAAATTGAAAAGAAACTGAACTCAGCTGTTTTCCCAGGTACGCAGGGAGGGCCTTTGATGCATGTCATTGCGGCGAAAGCGGTAGCGTTTAAAGAGGCTATGATGGCTGACTTTAAAGAGTATCAACAACAGGTCTTAGTCAACGCACAGGTAATGGCTCAAACTTTTATTGATAGGAGTTATAAAGTTGTTTCGGGAGGAACAGACAATCACCTTTTTCTAGTAGATTTAGTTGACAAGGAAATCACAGGCAAAATGGCTGACGCGTTGTTAGGAGAAGCGCACCTTACTGTTAATAAAAATTCGGTTCCCAACGACCCCTTATCTCCATTTGTGACAAGTGGTATTAGAATTGGTACACCGGCAATCACCACCCGAGGATTCAAGGAGAGTGAAGCTAGAATTATTGCCGGCTGGATGTGTGATATTCTAGATAATCCTGCTTCCGAGAAGGTGGTCTTGGATGTAAGAAAGAAGGTGGAAGAACTTTGTACTAGCTTTCCTGTATATGTGAGGTAAAACTCGGAACAGGTATTCCCACCGGTTTCATAAAGGGGTGGATTAATGATTTGTCCATTTTGTGGTAATAACGATACTCGTGTCATTGACTCGCGTCTAATAGGAGATGGGGAGCAGGTGAGGCGCCGTAGGGTTTGTCAGCAGTGTGAAGTGCGATTTACTACTCACGAGAAACCCGAGCTTAATTTCCCTCGTGTAATCAAAAGCGATGGCGCTCGAGAACCCTTTAGTGAAGAAAAGCTGCAGCACGGAATGCTAAAGGCGTTAGAAAAGCGGCCTGTGTCGTCTGAACTTATTGAGGCTTCATTAAATAATGTCAAAAAGTCTATACGTGCCCTAGGTGATCGCGAAATTGCTGCAGATGTCGTCGGTGAATATCTAATGGATGAACTGCGCAAGCTAGATAAAGTGGCTTACGTGCGTTTTGCTTCAGTCTACAGAAGCTTCGAAGATGTTCAGGCATTTTTAGAGGAGATAGAGGGGTTAGAAAATGAGCTACCACTTAAGCTCAGAGAGAAACAACTCGACTTGTTGAGGCAAGATGGGTCAAAGAGATCGAAATAATGCAAGTTTTAGTGTGTGATTCTTGTATGGGTAGGTGCGTGAATGAGTGCTGAAACACGAGATGTTGAGTATATGCGCGAAGCACTAGACTTGGCTAGAAAGGGTGAGTATTCGACTAGCCCGAATCCTGCTGTTGGTTGTGTAATTGTGAAAAATGATCAAATCATTGGAAGGGGCTTCCATCATCTTGCTGGTAAGAACCACGCCGAGATAGAAGCTATAAGAGACGCTGGCGAAATGGCTGAAATGGCGACGGCTTATGTCACGTTGGAGCCGTGCAGTCATAAAGGCCGCACTGGACCATGTGTCGAAGCACTTATTTCAGCTGGTATTTCTAGAGTAGTGTACGCTTGCAAGGATCCAAATCCCAAGGTCTCTGGAACTGGGCATCGTATCCTTTGCGGCGCTGGTATAGATGTTCTAAGCGGGGTCTGTGAGAGGGAGGCATTGGAGTTAAACCAAGGCTTCATTAAACGTATGGCAAAGGGGAAGCCTTATGTGAGGTTGAAGATGGCTATGAGCTTAGATGGCGCGATGGCGATGGCTAGTGGCGAGAGTAAGTGGATCACAGGCGAAGCCGCGAGATCTGATGGTCAAAGGTTGAGGGCTTTGTCGTGCGGTGTGATGACAGGGATAGGTACCATTCTGGCGGATGATCCATTATTGAATGTCCGCGAAAAAAAGTCACAAATGCGTGGACGAGAAGTGACTAGAATTATTTTGGATACCCAGTTACGTTGCCCTAGTACGGCTAGCTTATTCACAGTCGGCGGGAAAGTGTTAATTTTTTGCGGCAAGTCCTTTGAGTCGAAACGTAATAATAAATTAGCTAGGTTAGCTGAAATTGAAAGTGTGGACGAGTTGTCAGGAGCGATGGATCTTGAACTTGTTCTTGATAGGTGTGCCTCTCATGGACTAAATAATATATTGATTGAGGCCGGACCTGTTTTGACTCGTCAATTCATACAGAGAAAACTATTTGATGAGTTGACGCTATATATAGCGCCAAAAATTGTCGGTACCGAAGGCAGACGTGCATTCCAAGTACCCTCACCTGACAGGCTGAGCGAGGTGCAAGACTTGAAGTTAAAATCATGGTTATCCTTAGGTAACGATATGGTAGCGACGTTAGTGCCTAATATTTGATAGATGGAGAACTTGACAGATGTTTACAGGAATTGTGCAAGAAGTAGGAAAAATAGCTGAGATAGAGCCGGTTAAATCGTCCATGCGGATGAGGATTCTTGCACCTCAGCTAGACTTTACGGACGTGATCTTAGGAGACTCTATTGCTGTTTCGGGCCCATGTCTCACCGTCACTGGGTTCGAATCTGGACAATTTGAGGTGGATGTATCTGCTGAAACTCTTGCCAGAACGACATTAGGGGAGCGCAAGATAGGTGACAAGGTTAATTTGGAAAAAGCACTTAGATTCAATGATCGCCTCGGCGGCCATTTGGTCAGCGGACATATAGATGGCGTGGGAAAGATAAAATCGCGAGAAGTACTTGATGAATATATTCGTTTCGTAGTCCATATACCAAGTGAACTTTCCAAATATTTAGCTTTCAAAGGTTCAGTTTCTTTGGATGGTGTGAGCTTAACCGTCAACGACGCTGGCAAAGATGAGTTTGAAGTTCTAACGATTCCTCACACACTTGATAATACAACTTTGGGCGAAAGTGAGACCGGTTCCACAATAAACGTAGAAGTAGATTTAGTAGCTCGTTACCTTGACCGACTGATTGAATCAAGCGCAGACAATGTGGATTCTACTATTTCGTTATCAACCCTAGAGCGCGCAGGATTACTAGAATGAGGAAAAATAGGATATTTACGATATAATACAGTATGTTACTAAGTTCCCTACCTTTTTCAGATAAAATCCATAGCTAGGGCTTATAATAGATAAGATTGAACGGGTTGTACTTGACTATGAAATTAAATTCCACTGAAGAACTTGTTGCCGACATTAGGGAAGGGAAGATGATCATCATCATGGATGATGAAGATCGTGAGAATGAGGGAGACTTCATAATCGCTGCGGAGCATTGTACTGCCGAGACAATAAATTTTATGTCTAAGCATGGTCGAGGACTTATTTGTCTAACGCTGACGGGCGACAGATGTAAAAAGCTTAATTTGGGCTTAATGGTCCGAGATACACAGGCCACGCACAGTACGAACTTTACCTTGTCTATCGAAGCTGCCACAGGAGTCACTACAGGTATTTCGGCCAGTGATAGGGCGCGAACTATAGAAGCAGCAGTATCAAAAGACGCAACAGCAGATGATATTACTCAGCCAGGACATATTTTTTCCGCTAATGGCTCAGTCGGGCGGAGTACTCACTCGGGCTGGACATACGGAAGCGGGTTGTGATTTTGCTCGATGTGCTGGGTTAGAACCAGCCGCTGTTATTGTTGAAATATTAAATGATGACGGAACAATGGCTAGGCGCCCAGACCTTGAGAAAATTGCGGCTAGCTTTGGTCTCAAAATTGGGACTATTGCTGATCTAATAAAATATCGTGTGCAAAATGAGAAGACAGTTTATCGTTCGGCTACGAGCGTTCTTCCAACCGAATTTGGAGAGTTTACGCTGTACGCCTTTAAGGATGCGCTGCAAGGCGATATGCATATGGCCATGGTTAAAGGAGATATTAGTAAAGACAGACCGACATTGGTTCGGGTACATATCGCGAACCCACTAGATGACTTGACCGCGAGTATTCGTGCTGAGGCCGGTTGGCCCTTGCGTGATGCTTTGCGTCGAGTATCTGAAGCTGGCGAAGGTGTTGTTGTGATTTTAAATAATCAGGTGGAGACTGCTGATTTAATTGATGAAGTTGTAAGGTACAGTGACAAAAATGATGTGTCTCCTCATTCCCTTGGGAAAGAAGGTAAGCCTATGAAATGGAGACAGATTGGACTGGGTGCGCAAATTTTGGCAGATGTTGGAGTTCGCAAGATGCGGGTGATGAGTAATCCGAGAAAATATCACGCACTATCTGGCTTCGGGCTCGAAGTGGTGGAATATGTAACGTGAGGGATAATTAATTATGTTGAAAACTAACAATATATCGGGTGGGTTATTGCTTGATTGTAGCGCGAAAATAGGCGTGATTTGTACTCGGTTTAACAGCTTTATAGTCGATCATTTAGAGACAGGTTGCATCGATATGTTACAACGGTCATCGAGTGCTGAAATTGACGTTGATATCTTGAAGGTGCCCGGCGCTTATGAATTGCCCGTTGTAGCAAAAAAAATGGTCGTCTCTAATTCGTACGATGCAATCATTGCTTTGGGTGCTGTTATTAGAGGGGCTACCCCTCATTTTGAACAAGTTGCCGGTGCCTGCTCCAATGGTCTATCTAGAGTAGCAACAGACTCTGGAGTACCAGTGATTTTTGGAGTGCTTACTGTTGATACCATCGAGCAAGCTATTGAGCGAGCTGGAACAAAAGCCGGGAATAAAGGTGCTGAAGCGGCGGCTACCGCGATAGAAATGATCAATCTGATGCGTCAAGTTTAGATGCCGAAAGTATCACGGGTGCGTGAAGGACGCGTACGAGCGAGAAGATGCGCCGTGCAGGCTCTGTATCAATGGCAAATGCAGCAAGAAAGTGCCGAAAAAATTGTGAACGAATTTGAAGAGTGTAGAGAATTAATTAAAGTTGACCTAATTTATTTTTCTAAGTTGGTATGCGAAGTCGCAGCAAATTTCGAAGAACTGAAACAATCCTTGCTCGTGTGTTTAGATATGGACTGGGAGCGGTTAGATCTCGTTGAAAGAAGTGTGCTGTTACTTAGCGCGTATGAAATGAGATTTTGCCAAGATATTCCCTATCAGGTTGTGATCAATGAAGGGGTGGAACTTTGCAAAATGTTCGGTACGGTTGAGGGTTTCCGATTTGTGAACGGGACATTAGATCAACTAGCAAAGAACATGCGCCCAGCAAAATCAAGAGTAAGTGCATAGTCCAAAATTGTCGAGTCTTTATCAGTGGATGAATTTGAGCTCATTAAAAAATATTTTTCTCCATTAGAAAAGTTAGACAATTCAACAATAGTTCGAAATGGCGATGATGCTGCCGTTATTAGTGTGCCGGAACGGAAAAATATCGCTCTCTCGGTAGATACGTTGGTTGAAGGGATCCATTTTTTACCTGATACCAATCCCGAAGTTATTGGTTTTCGATCGGCGGCAGTAAATTTAAGTGACATGGCGGCAATGGGGGCTCAGCCATGTTATGGCCTATTATCACTCGTAATTCCAAACAACGATGAAGTATGGTTGAAAAATTTTTCGTTGGGCTTGGGGGAATGTCTCGATAAGTATAATTGTTCGCTAATAGGTGGGGATACTTCGCGCGGACCCTTGGCGATAAGTCTTACCATGATCGGGCATGTTTCGGGGTCTCCGCTTACGCGAGCTGGAGCAAAGATAGGCGATACTATTCTGGTGTCAGGTACTTTAGGTGATGCTAGCGGGGCGCTAGGCATTCTGAACAAGGCTCCTCGTGACGCAGAAGAGAAATTTCTCGTAGGGCGATATGAGAGACCTTTGGCCAGAATTAGCCTGTCCATTAATTTGCTTGGCATAGCTAATTCGGCCATTGATATATCAGATGGGCTGCTAGCAGATGCTGGTCATATCGCCGCGGCTAGTGACGTGGGTATCGACCTTCTAGCTAGCTCTATACCCATCTCATCGTCGTTATCGAGTGTTTATACTGAAAAAGAAGCGTTAGAATTCGCGCTGAGTGGAGGAGATGATTACGAACTTATGTATACCGTTCCTCAAGATGGTCTGGTTGAGGCGTACGCGATGGCCGCTAAAGAGGGAATAAAACTCACAAAAATTGGTATGGTAACCGAAGGAAGTCATGTACGGTGTTTGTCGGGTGAGAATCAAGACATTATCTTAAAGGCGAAAGGCTACAAACATTTTTGAGATATTGGTGGTAGTTGCGTTTAGTAGACTGGCAATAATTAGCAGAGAGAAAAGGTATGATTAATTTTCGAGAACTTTTGAGTAGTGGTGATATCCTTTGTGGGACGATGGTCACTTTGGCTTCTTCTGAGGTAGTGGAGGCCCTTGCGCACATTGGCTTTGACTGGCTTTTTGTAGATGCAGAGCATTCTCCGCTCTCTCCCATAGCGGTGCGTGATATTATCCAGACAGCTGGTAGTATTCCATGCCTAGTAAGAATTGCGTCGAAAGAAAAAGTACAGATCCAACAAGCATTAGATGCCGGCGCAGCGGGAATAATCGTACCTTCTGTAAATACTGCTGAGGAAGCTCAGTATATAGTGGATTGCGTCAAATACCCTCCTAACGGAAGTCGGGGGATTGGTTTAAGTCGAGCAAACACTTATGGGCTGAGATTTTATGAGTACTTAGAGAAGGCGAACGAAGAACTTGCGGTAGTAATTCAGGTAGAGCATATCGACGCCGTAAACAATATCGAGACGATTTGTTCTGTAGAGGGCATAGATGGAGTTTTTGTAGGTCCCTATGATCTTTCTGCTAGTCTAAATAAGGCGGGATTACTTGACGATAAAGAGGTAGTTTCAGCGATTGAGCATGTACGAGACGTATGTGTGGCTAAAAAAATGCCGCTTGGATTTTTTGGTATTGATGCTGCCGATGTGTCAGCGAAAGCTGCTGAAGGGTTCACTTTGCTTTGCAGTGGCTTGGATATTTCATTCATGACGAGCGGAGCGCAGGATACATTAGTTAGGTTGCGAGAAGGAGAGCAGGTGTGAATAAGATTGAGTTATTACAATCTCTATCTGTATTGTCGGTAGCGTCAATAGCTGATGCCGATAAAACTATTAGAGTAATGTCTTCTGCAATAAGACCGGTTGGTACTGAAAAAAAAATCCTAGGTTTTGCGCGCACAGTGAGTTGCTATAATGATTTTTTAACTATTATTGCTGCGCTCAGTCAGTCTAAGGCAGGGGACGTTCTTGTAGTCGATTCGCAAGAAAGTACAAGAGCACTCGTCGGCGAGCTATTTAGCACTGAAGCACAGCGCAGAGGGTTATCAGGTATAATAGTGGATGGACCGGTCCGTGATATAGAAATGTTGCGACAGCTGCAGATTCCTGTTTTTGCCAAGTCTTATTGCCCGTGCTCTGGGACAACACAAAAAATAATGGAGACTCAGACTGAAATTCAATGCGGCGGGATAACTGTAGCCCCTGAGGAAGTTGTATTTGGGGATGAGGATGGAATTATAGTAGCTTCCGTTGAGCAACTCATAGACCTAATACCCGTGGCCATCCAAATTCAAAAAGACGAGGAAGCTATAGTTGAAAAGATACGAGAAGGCGAGTGCCTTACTGACATGCTTAATTTCAAAGAACACGTTGAACTCCTTGAAGGGGGACTAGAAAGTTCTTTGAGTTTTAAAATATAAGAGTTGTTTCTCCAGTGTCAGACTCTATTAGCGATAAAAGGCAGGCACACCAAATTGTTTTCCCTTTTTTTCTCTTACTGACTTTCCTCTTGGTGCGGGGTAGTAATTCCTTAGCAGTTTCTTCTCAGGGAGTAGATTCTACTACTTGTGCAGCGTATTTTTTTAATGCTACTAAGGTGTCTCCCGCAAAAGACTATGAAAAACTCTTCCAACTTGGGGTGAAGTCAGCTGATCGGGCTCGAGCTTCACTCGATTCGGAAGCTGTCATGCGAAGAATTGGAGATGCATCTGATATTATGATGGAGTTAATTGAAAGAGACTTCAGTCGTTTCAATGAGATAGAAGAACTTTATGACAGCCTTTGCTCACGTTTAATGTTGCCTGAAGAAGTTATTAAGTAAGGGGTTCTAATGCAGAAGCTTGATGTGGTAATTATGTGGTTTAGGCAAGATCTCCGTTTGGAAGACAATCCAGCTTTAACAGCCGCGTCACAACATAAAAACGTTTTGCCTATTTACATTTTAGATGAAGAAAATATTGCAAACTTTAAGATGGGGCAAGCAAGTCGCTGGTGGTTGCATCGTTCGTTAGAAAATTTAGACGAAAAGTTAGGGGGAAATTTATCGCTGTATCATGGATCCGCGGGGGCTATTTTACAAGAAATTATAGTTAAATTTAATGTCACAGCGATCTATTGGAACCGATGCTATGAGCCTTGGAGAACTTCTCGAGATGCTAGGCTAAAGAAGCAGTTTGAAAAAAACAATATTCAGGTGAAAACGTTCAATGGCTCTCTACTTTGGGAGCCTTGGGATATAGTGAAAGCGGACGGTACGCCTTATAAGGTCTTTACGCCATTTTATAGAAAAGGGTGTCTGTGTGCCCCACAGCCAAGGTCACTACTCCCTGTGCCTAGAGAGTTGGTGTTACTCGGTGATTCGAGTGGTTCGCAGAGTTTAAAAAGCTTGGAATTGCTTCCAAAAATATTTTGGTACGAAACCATGGATAGCTTGTGGACGCCGGGTGAAGACGGCGCTCATAAAGCGCTCAAGGTATTTCTGAGTGACTGGGCTATCGGGATACAAGGAAGGAAGAAACTTTCCGGCAAGGAATAATGTGTCACGTTTATCGCCACATATTCATTTTGGAGAAGTATCACCACATCAGGTGTGGTATCAGTCTCAGCAGATGGAGTCGAGTTCGGGTAGAATCAAGGATCTTGAGCATTTCCTTAGTGAGTTAGGCTGGAGAGAGTTTTCCTACAATTTGCTTTTTCATTTCCCAGATCTTATTGGTACGAATTTTCAAAAAAAGTTTGATGACTTTCCTTGGAAAGACGACTCTGATCTTTTAGAGCGATGGCAAAAAGGAAACACAGGTTATCCTATCGTGGACGCAGGTATGCGAGAGCTTTGGCAGACTGGTTACATGCACAATCGTGTCAGAATGGTGGTAGGATCTTTCTTAGTGAAAAACTTACTGATTGATTGGCGTGAAGGAGAGCGCTGGTTTTGGGACTGTTTGGTTGATGCTGATCTAGCGAATAATGCAGCTAGCTGGCAATGGGTGGCAGGCTCGGGGGCGGATGCCGCTCCTTATTTCCGTATATTTAATCCTGTGACTCAAGGGACGAAGTTTGATAAGGACGGTGAGTACACCAGAAAATTTGTACCGGAGTTAGAAAAGTTACCAAACAAATTCCTATTTACCCCATGGGAGGCGCCTCAAAATGTTTTGGAGGAGGCGGGTATTGAACTAGGTAAGGACTATCCTTATCCGATTATCGATTTAAAACAATCCAGAGCTAGAGCACTTGAGGCATTTGCATCTATTAAAAAAGAGTAAAATTCTAGGTTGGCTCTGATTTCATCTATTTTTTTTGACTCAAATACTGTAGGTTAAACTGAATTTTAAATAAGTCAGTTAAGAGCCATTTGTTTGTATGTCAGGAGAAACTATTGTATGGCGGGGTCATCGCTACTATGCGCTTAAAAGATTGTCACAATTTTAAGGATTTTCGGGAGTTAGCAAGACGCAGATTACCTGATCCGATTTTCAATTATATTGACGGTGCCGCTGACGATGAATTGACTTATCAAAGAAATACTCAAAGTTTCGAAAGTTGTGATCTCGTTCCAAATATTTTGCGGGGTGTCGAGAATATAGACATGTCGGTAACGGTCATGGAGCAAGAGTTGGCAATGCCAATTTACTGTTCGCCCACTGCGCTTCAGCGAATATTCCATCATGAGGGGGAAAATGCCGTCGCTGCGGCGGCGAATAAGTATGGCACACTGTTTGGCGTATCTTCGCTAGGTACTGCAAGTCTTACGGAAATACGCGCTAAGTATAATGGACCACAATGCTATCAGTTTTACTTTCACAAAGATCGTGGTCTGAACAAAGTAATGCTTGAAAATGCTAAGCAAGCAGGTGTGGATGTCATGATGTTGACAGTAGATACTATTACTGGTGGAAACAGGGAACGCGATTTAAAAACTGGTTTTGCCATACCATTCAACTTAACGTTTCGTGGTCTCTACCAGTTCGCGATTAAACCCCTATGGGCCCTCAATTATTTGATTCATCCTAAGTACTCCATGCCTCAGTTGGATGACTTTGTTGACATGTCTGACGGCGCTATTTCAGTAGGTCGTTATTTTACTGACATGTTAGATCCAACAATGCGTTGGGACGACGTGGCGGAGATGGTGAAAATTTGGGACGGGCAATTCTGTTTGAAGGGCGTAATGAGTGTCGAGGATGCTAGAAAAGCCGTTGACATAGGTTGTACTGGAATCATTTTGTCGAACCATGGGGGAAGACAACTTGATGGCGGACGTGCACCGTTTGATCAGTTGGCGGAGGTAGTAGATGCGGTGGGTGACCAAATCGATGTTATCATGGATAGTGGGGTTCAACGCGGGAGTCATGTCCTTAAAGCGTTGTCCTTGGGAGCGAAAGCCGTTGGTGGTGGGCGTTTTTATCTATATGCGCTCGCGGCTGCGGGACAAGCTGGGGTAGAGAGAGCTTTAGAATTAATGCGACTCGAAATAGAAAGAGACATGCGCTTAATGGGAGTTAGTTCTGTTGCTGATCTATCGAGGAAAAACCTTCGCTTTAGATAAATAAGCTGCGAGTTAGGATCGTTAGAAAAGATTCTTATTTGAACTGATTTTTGAGATAGTATTAGACATAATTAAAAATAATCGTGGGGTAGATGAGATCAAAACTAAAGCTGCAGTGGCGGTTGAAGCAGGTAAACCGCTGGAAATTATGGAAGTCGATCTTCAAGGTCCTAGAACTGGAGAAGTTTTAGTTGAGATTAAGGCAACGGGTATTTGTCATACGGACGAATTTACACTTTCTGGGGCGGACCCGGAAGGCATGTTTCCGGCTATCTTAGGCCATGAAGGCGCTGGTATAGTGAAAGAAGTCGGATCGGGAGTGACTAGTTTAAGCGAAGGAGATCATGTCATTCCTTTGTATACGCCCGAGTGCGGACAGTGCGAATACTGCTTAAATCCCAAAACCAACCTGTGCCAGGCTATTCGGGTCACGCAAGGGCAGGGAGTGATGCCGGACGGTACCAGCCGGTTCTCGATAGATGGCAAGCCTGTTTTGCACTATATGGGTACGTCGACTTTCTCAAATTATACCGTAGTGCCAGAGATTGCTCTTGCCAAGGTAAATAAAGACGCGCCGTTTGATAAAATTTGTTACATCGGCTGTGGTGTAACAACTGGAATCGGTGCTGTCATTAATACGGCAAAGGCTGAGGCGGGCTGTAATGCTGTGGTATTTGGTCTCGGTGGTATTGGTCTTAACGTTATTCAGGGCCTTAGAATGATTGGTGCCAACATGATTGTCGGTGTTGATATGAACGATACTAAAAAGGAGTGGGGTGAAAAATTTGGGATGACTCATTTTGTCAATCCAGGAAAGATTGATGGTGATTTAGTTGGACATTTGGTTGAGTTAACCGGAGGTGGCGCAGATTACTCTTTTGAATGTATTGGTAATACGACTGTTATGCGACAAGCGCTAGAGTGCGCGCACAAAGGCTGGGGTGAGAGTATTATTATAGGTGTTGCCGGAGCTGGGCAAGAAATTAGTACCAGACCTTTTCAGTTAGTTACAGGGCGTAGCTGGCGAGGCACGGCATTCGGTGGCGCCAGCGGTCGAACTGATGTTCCGGAGATTGTCAATTGGTACATGGAAGGAAAGATAGATATAGATTCTATGATCACTCATACGCTCTCGTTGGAAGACATTAACAAAGGATTCGACTTGATGCATGCTGGAGAAAGCATCCGATCAGTCGTCATTTATTAACCATGGAAACGGTATCGCTAGCAAAATCCTTTGAAGGAATTCAAGGCGTTTATAAGCACTCTGCAGAGTCGACAAATTGTGATATGACCTTCGCAGTATTCACTCCGCCGCAGGCTGAGAAAGCTCCTGTTCCGGTGCTATGGTATTTATCCGGTTTAACTTGTAGCCATGCAAATGTAATGGAGAAAGGTGAGTACCGCCGGCTCGCCGCGAAATTGGGTATCGCGGTTATTTGTCCGGATACTAGCCCGAGAGGTGATCACGTGCCGGATGAAGCTGATAACTGGCAGTTCGGAGCGGGAGCTGGCTTTTACCTAGATGCGACCCAAGCTCCTTTTGACGAACATTATCGAATGTACTCGTACATCACGAATGAGTTGCCCGAAGTTGTGGGGAAGAATTTTAACTGTAATATGAGTAGACAGGGTATTATGGGACACTCGATGGGAGGGCACGGAGCGCTTACTATCGCTTTGAAAAATCCTGAAAGGTATCTCAGCTGCTCAGCGTTTGCGCCTATCGTGTCACCTTCAACTGCTGAATGGTCTAAGAATGCCTTTGTTAAATATCTAGGTGTGGGTGAGTCAAATTGGACCGAATATGACGCAGTGCGGCTTATTGCAAATGGCTCCCGTTTTGGCTCCTTTTTAGTGGATCAAGGAGGGGCGGATGATTTTCTTGAGGATGGTCTACGGCCTTGGCTGCTACAGGATGAATGTGATAAAGCAGGCATACCGCTTGAGCTACGTATGCAGGATGGATACGACCATTCCTACAATTTCATTTCTACTTTTATGGATGACCACATTAGGTGGCACTATTCTTTTTTAGGCGACTAATGCTCGCTGCCATTTAGGAGTCACTTACGTGTCTTTTTTAAAAACTGCACTTTTCTATATGGTAGGTTCTGCTATAGGTGGTCCTATTGGCGGATTATTGGCCGCTATTGTCGGTTCTCATGTGACAGGCGGGCGAGGCCGGACACAAAGAGGGTTTTCTTCAAATGAGCAGCAGCAAACTGCTTTTTTTGCTGCGCTTTTTGCTTGTTTAGCTAAACTTGCTAAGGCTGACGGTCATATCAGCGAAGAAGAAATCGAGAAGATCGATTTCTATATGCGCGAGCGTTTTAAGTTTAGTGGGGAACAAAGAGATTTCGCGATTAAAGTGTTTAATCATGCCAAGAATGACTCAGAGACTTACGAGGCGTATGCGGGGCAGTTGGCGTCGTTGCTCGGTTCAAATCGAAACTCGTTAGTGATGTTTTACGAATTATTATTTGAATTGGCCATGGCCGACGGTGTACTTGATGGCAATGAGGAAAAATTATTACGGAGGACCACGTCAATTTTCGGAATAGACGATGGACTTTTTGACGGGTTTAAGCGCCAATTTTCGGACAACAACCCAAATCCATATATCGTCCTCGGGGTTGATAAGTCAATGCCATTCTCAGAAATTAAAAAGGTTTACCAAAGAAAAAGAAGAGAGTTTCATCCAGACTCGCTTGTAGCAAAAGGACTGCCGGATGAACTACTTCAGAAAGCGCAGGACAAATTCATCGCGATACAGGAAGCGTATAAATCAATAGAAAAAAATCAGGCAGCGAAGTAATGAATAAAGAGCTAGAAGTATCGACTCATTATGAGCACGGTTCCTTAATCAAAGTGATTGAGGACGGTTTCAATCGTGAGGGAAAGGCTCCTTCTGATATTACTTTAGACGACATGTCAGTGATTGATGAGTTTCACATTGGAGGTCGACAGGCAAGCGAAGAATTTCTAGACCAATTGCAGCTGGAGGAAAGGTCACTAGTACTTGATGTAGGTTGTGGTTTAGGCGGCCCGGCACGTTTTGTTGCATCACGGTTTGGGTGCTTGGTCTCGGGGATCGACTTAACGCAAGAGTACGTAGATACTGGAAATGTTCTTTCCAATTGGGTTGGGTTGGACAAGAAAGTTATTCTTCAGCAGGGAAGCGCAATGGCGCTCCCTTTCCCTGATGGTCAGTTTGATGCGGCGTATATGATGCATGTCGGAATGAACATCGCCGATAAGAAAAGCTTATTTTCGGAGGTTTTTAAAGTTTTGAAGCCTGGTGGTATATTTGGGATATATGATGTTATGCAAGTAGGGTCGGGTGAGATGGAATATCCGGCTCCTTGGGCGGCGTCTGAAAACACTAGTGCGCTGGCAAGTCCGCAGGATTACCGGACTGGACTTAAAGAAGCTGGTTTTAATATTTTAGCGACTCGCGAGCGTGGTGATTTTGCCGTTGAATTCTTTGAAAATATAAAGCGTAGAATGATGGAGATGACTGAGGAGCCTTTACTCGGTTTGCACGTGTTGATGGGTAGGGATGCTAAGACTAAAGTTGCTAACGTGCTGACATCTATAAAAGAAGGTAGTATCGCTCCTGTGGAATTAATAGCGCAGAGATAGATTTTGAAGCAGTCGTTTAGCTCTCATCAATACCTATAGTCAACGGGGTATCTGCCGCTGATATGTAGGTAATTTTCAGACTGTCACCTAACTTTGTTAACTCATAAAAAGCAGTGAAATCTTGCAGGACTTTTCCGTTAGTGCCCATTCTGGTCCAGTGCACGTTAACAAAAGCTTTAGCCTCACTTGCGAAAAAAATGTGAGTTTTTCGGAGCAATGACTTTTCCCAGCCCAATTTACGCAATTGATCGAAATTGACTAATGATGTCGATTTGTCGCTAACGAATGTAACCTGGCCTGCTATGTGTCTTGCATGTGGGATCATGAAAATAGCTTCGTACCCTTTAATGTCTTGCTTATTGAATTTAAGCACTAGGTCTTCAAAGAATGCATATATTTCCTTTTTGTCAATGGGTTCTCCGGCGCTCGCTAGATTGCTCAAGATTGAAAAAAAAATAGTTATTAAAAGTATAGTTTTTCTCATTTTTTCGGATCCCAAGTTATTAAATTTGTGTTGTAGGCAATAGAGTATTCGGTCTTCAAGCGCTTGCCAAATAAATCATGGAAACTTTTCCGTAGGGTAGTATCATCGTTACATTAGGTTAGATACTCGCCGACAAGCTATCGGTTAATTTGGTATATGGGGGAATTTTGGGATGGGGATAAAAGGGAAATTAAATTTAGACAACTACCAAGCAACTATGCCGGTTACAAATGAGCTCGCGCAGAAGCCTCCTTATTATTACCGGAATATGAGAATGATGTTCGTGACATATCGAACTGATGAAGACGCAGCAGCCCTATGGTTGCCTGATGCGCTAGAACTTGACGAGCCTGCTTTAGTAACCATAATCGTTGCCCACTACGGTTTTTCTACATTTGGTCCCTATAATGAAGCTATGATGTCTATACGGGCGAGGTTAGATGGCGAGTTAGTAACGTATTATCCAGCACTTTTCACGGACAATGAGGCGCCGTTAGCTGGAGGTAGAGAAATTTGGGGCTGGCCGAAAAAGCTGGCGAAAATTTCGATAAGTGATCAAAGCGAAGTGATGATGGGGATAATAGAGCGCCCGGTTGGTAATCGTTTGTTGACTGCTACTATGCGCAATGTATCGCCGGTTGATCCTCAGGACTTCATACTGACGACAAATGTGTCGCTGAAAGTGATTCCTTGCGCTACTGACTCAAAGCGGCCCGCATTGGCGCAGTTGATAGGCAGTAACTTAGAGCTAGTACCCCATGTGGGGAGCAACGGTATACCAGATCTCTGGTCAGGGCCTGGCTCAGTCTGTTTTGACGCACCATCTGCTATAGATCCGTGGTACAAGCTTCCTGTTAAAGAAGTTGTAGGATGCTACTCTGGGACCTTTGACGCAGTTCTGGGGCATGGAAAGATATTGAAAGAGCTCTAAATATAGCGAGATCATAAATTTATTCGGCAATTAGTAGACTGGTGTGATTTTATGGTCTTACTTGTATCTCAATTATGGCGCGATTTTTTCTTCGCTTAAATGCAGCGCTAAAAAATTCGAGTAGATGCATCTGCCAGCCATATTTTTTTTTGCAAGTGCCAATAACCATGGAGTAGTCTGAGATCTTTTCGGATTGGTAGACAGTCGCAGACTTCCATGGAGTTTTCGGCTTTCCTTTATAGTCGCAGGCGCAGATCTCCGCCGCATTATTATTTTTTATTCGCTTAATTTTCCCGCTCGTACAGTTTGTGAAGGCAAAGAATTTGTCAGGTCTTTCGGGGAACGTTACGAACCAGAGAGGGGTATCGACAGCTCCGCAATCTTTTTTAAATGTCCGCAAATTTATGTATTTTTCTCGTGCAAACATATTGTTGTAACCTGATAATATGAACATAAAAGAATAACGCAATACTGCCATTTACCCAATAACCTTCTAGACATAACATATCTTGGAACTTTTGAGATTAGATATCGGGTAGATCCGATGGGTTAATTTTTGAAGGAATGGTCGTGATACTGACTTAAGTCAATATCAGTTCTGTGTTTTAATTAAAAAGATAGGAAACATTTTGTTATGGAAAATGCTATTACTCTCTATGGAACTGGTGGAGCTCGCTCTTTGAGATGCCGTTGGGTCTTAAGCGAACTAGAGTTGGAGTACAAATATATAGACGAGTCTGGACTAATCGGCAGTGATAGACTGCGTAAATTTCATCCTCAGTCAAAAATTCCTGCAGCGGTGATAAATGGTGTCACAGTGTTTGAGTCGAGTGCTATTTGCAGTTATCTGTGCGATCTGAACATGAACGCTGGTTTGATAGCCTCGCCAGGCTCCTCTGATCGTGCTCTGCATGACCAATGGGTGTCCTTTGCACAATCTGAAGTTGAAGGATACCTATGGAGCAATATCAAGCATAAGAGCCTTTACCCAGAAGAAAGGCGAGTAACAGAAGTAATTAAGCAAAATACTAAAGAGATACATGCAGGGCTTAAAGTGATGGATGTCGTCTTAAGTGAATCGGAATATCTTGTGGGAAAGAATTTTAGTGTTACGGATATTATTGTCGGCTGGACCATTAACTGGGCGAGGCGCTCTGATTTGTTAGGAGATTACAATGCACTCTCTCAGTACCTTAGTAGGTTATTCCAACGTCAACATTGTATGTTAAATCCTGATTAAGGATGTAGATAGTTCTAGAGAGTTTGAGGCAGAGTTTAAACATGAGGTGATTGGTCAGTGGATGCAGATATTGCTTGGATGAGAGAGGCAATTTCGTTGGCTAGAAAAGCAGGTGACATCGGAGAGGTACCGGTTGGTGCAATTTTAGTGGTTGATGAACGAGTGGTGAGTCGCGCTCATAATTGTACTATCCACCACACTGATCCAACGGCGCATGCAGAGATGCTAGCTCTTCGCGATGCGGCAAAGATTCTAGGGAATTATCGCATGGTTGATGCAACACTCTATGTCACATTAGAACCGTGTGCCATGTGTGCTGGAGCGATTGTGCAAGCTAGGTTGAAGCGGGTCGTTTTCGGTGCGAAAGATACCCGTGGAGGAGCTGTTGTTAGTGGAGTCGACGTGTTACAAAACCCTTTACTCAATCATCGAGCCGAGTTTTTAGGGGGTGTCGAAGAGGATCAATGCTCTCAGTTATTAAAAGACTTTTTTCAATCACGACGATAGTAGGAGAGGAGACAGATGAGTGAGCTAGCAGAATTAACTAATCGAGTAGAGCACTCGGTGGCAGAACTATCAGATTGTTTAAAACACAGGGGTTGGTTCGTAGGTACGGCCGAGTCATGCACCGGAGGGTGGATCGCTCAGATGCTAACAGCCGCCGCTGGTAGCTCGTCTTGGTTTGAAAGCGGTATTGTAACTTATTCAAATACCGCAAAAATAAATTTATTGGGCGTCGATCCTATGACGATTGAGCGTCACGGGGCAGTGAGTGGAGAAACTGCCGAACAAATGGTTACTGGTCTACTGAAGAATACTGGCGTTGAGATTGGTGTAGCTGTCACTGGTATTGCTGGACCATCGGGTGGGAGCAATCAAAAACCAATAGGTTTAGTGTGGTTTGGGTTCGGGATATCCGGTCAGAGAACGTACTCTACCTCAATGGTATTCTCAGGCGATCGGCAAGCTGTTAGGTTACAAGCAGTAGATTACGCCCTGTGCGAAATGATTCGCCTGTTAACCTAGGTTTTGTCAGGTTGAACATGTCCGTTCATCGTAGACATAATTGACTGCGACAATATTCGTTTTACGGCATAATATAGAGCATGACTAAAATTAATCGTGTGATTTAAGAGGCAGAGCTGATGGATGATAACAAACAAAAAGCACTGGGTGCCGCCCTTTCTCAAATTGAGAAACAATTTGGAACAGGCTCTATTATGAGAATGGGTGATGAAGGTTCTCTTCCTGACGTAGAGGCTGTCTCAACCGGCTCTTTGGCATTGGATACTGCGCTGGGTGTGGGTGGCCTTCCAAGAGGTCGAGTAGTTGAAATATACGGGCCAGAATCGTCTGGTAAGACCACACTTACATTACATGTCGTGGCGGAGATGCAAAAAGTAGGAGGAACTGCTGCTTTTATTGATGCTGAGCATGCGTTAGATCCACAGTATGCCGGTCGGCTGGGCGTGAATGTCGATGACCTACTAGTTTCTCAGCCTGATACAGGCGAGCAAGCCCTAGAAATTACCGATATGCTTGTAAGATCGGGAGCAGTTGACGTGGTCGTGGTTGACTCTGTCGCGGCTTTAACCCCGAAAGCAGAAATTGAAGGTGAAATGGGCGATCATCATGTTGGGTTGCAGGCGCGGCTGATGTCTCAAGCTCTCAGGAAGTTGACATCAAATATCAAACGGTCGAACACCTTAGTAATTTTCATTAATCAAATAAGGATGAAGATAGGAGTGATGTTTGGTAGTCCGGAAACAACCACAGGTGGTAACGCACTGAAGTTCTATTCGTCGGTCCGTTTGGATATAAGAAGAATAGGTGCGTTGAAAAGAGGTGACGAGATTGTTGGGAATGAAACGCGTGTAAAGGTCGTCAAAAATAAGGTAGCGCCACCCTTTAAGCAGGCACAATTCGATATTTTATACAATGAGGGGATTTCGTTGGAAAGTGAACTTATTGAATTGGGAGTTGCGCATGGTTTTATGGAAAAAACTGGAGCGTGGTACAGTTATAATGGTGAACGGTTGGGTCAGGGCAAAGAGAATGTGCGACAATATCTCAAGGAAAATACTGAGATAAAAGAAGCCTTAGAAGCTTCCGTTCGTGCTAAGTTAATTCCAGAGAGTAAGTCTGGTGGTTCGGAAAGTCCACCGGAAGAAACGGCTGAAAGCTGATCGACGAACAGGCGAAGTCAGCCAGAAAATTCGCGCTTGATTGCTTAGCGCGACGCGAGCATAGTTTTGCCGAGTTGGTATCCAAATTGTTGGAAAAGGGCTTTGAGACTGATTGCGTCAGTATTATCTTGGGGAAACTTAGGGACGAAGGTCTTCAGAGTGATTATAGGTTTTCCGAAGGTTATATAAGATACCGCGGGCGTCGTGGGTTTGGGCCTAGGCGTATCTCACTTGATTTAGAGAAACGAGGCGTGAGTAGTTCGATAATTAGTGATGCGTTTTCAGTAGCTGAGGTAGATTTCTATGAAACCGCTGTCTCCGCTTTTAATAAAAAATTTTCTGCTAAAGCAAAAAGCTTAGCCGAAAAAGCTCGTCAGCAGCGTTTTATGGAATATAGAGGTTTTTTTTCTGAGCATGTTAAATACGCTCTCGGTAATGGTATAGAAGATGAAAACATCTGAAATAAGAGAAGCATTCCTTCAGTTTTTTGTGGAGAACGGCCATAAAACAGTCGCAAGTAGTTCTCTAGTCCCAGTAGAAGATCCGAGCCTACTTTTTACTAATGCTGGTATGGTCCAGTTTAAAGATGTTTTTCTGGGGTCGAATGACCTAGGGATTAATCGTGCTGTTTCGTCTCAGCGTTGTGTTCGAGCAGGTGGTAAACATAATGATTTAGATAATGTGGGCTATACGGCGCGGCATCACACGTTTTTCGAAATGCTCGGAAATTTTAGTTTTGGGGACTACTTTAAGCGAGATGCCATTCAGTTTGCTTGGTTGTTTCTAACCGAGAGGTTAGGAATACCCAGTGATAAGTTGTGGGTGACGGTATACGAGGATGATTTGGAAGCGGAGAAGATCTGGTTGGAGGAAATCGGAATTTCGCCTGATAATTTTTCTAGATGTGGCGAGAAAGATAACTTCTGGATGATGGGTGATACTGGCCCTTGTGGGCCTTGTTCCGAAATTTTTTATGATCACGGCCCTGATATATCTGGAGGTCCGCCGGGTAGTCCGGACGAAGACGGCGACCGCTATGTTGAAATTTGGAATTTGGTATTTATGCAGTACGAACGTTCGGCAAATGGAGATCTAAAATCTATCCCTATGCCATCGGTAGATACTGGGATGGGTTTAGAGCGTATAGCGGCAGTGATGCAAGGTGTCCACAACAACTATGATATCGATCTATTTGAAAATTTGATCCGAGATATACGAGAGCACTGTCCTGAGTCCAAGCCTGATCTGGCTTCTCTGCGAGTGATAGCTGATCATATTCGCTCTAGCGTTTTTCTTTGTGCGGATGGCGTAATCCCGTCTAACGAAGGTCGCGGTTACGTATTGCGTCGCATTATCCGTCGGGCACTACGTCATGGACATAAATTGAATATAAATAAGCTTTTTTTCCACAAATTAGTGGGTGGCTTAGTAAAGGAAATGGGGAGCGCCTACCCGTTACTACAGAAAAAACAGCCTATGATTACCGAGATGTTAAGACTTGAAGAGGAGCGTTTCGCGACTACCTTAGAGCAAGGGATGCATATTTTAGAAAGTGCTATTTCCAGTTTAACGGGAGATGTGCTGAACGGGGCAACTGTTTTTAAGTTATACGATACTTACGGTTTTCCATATGATCTCACAGCGGATATCGCTCGGGAACGTGGACTCACACTAGATGTTGCTGGTTTTGAGGAAGCGATGGATGCTCAAAGGATGCGAGCACGGGAGGGGTCCCAATTCTCTGCTAGCGGGGGTGATACTGAATTGGCACTTGAGTCGCTAAATAAAATCGGCGCCTCACAGGACTTCTTGGGTTACGAGAAGAATGTGGTTCGCTCGAAGGTAAAAGGATTATTTACCGGAGCTACTTCAGTAGGCATGTTGGAAGCCGGTGAACACGGTGTTCTCATATTAGATTCAACACCGTTTTATGCGGAGTCTGGCGGCCAAGTAGGAGACACCGGTCTAATCGTGTTGCGGGATGCCATTTTCGAAGTTGTAGAAACGCGAAAGAGGGGTGGCTTGTTTTTACATTACGGGTCTATGCGGAAAGGGAGTCTGTCTGTGGGAGACACGGTTGATGCCTCGATTGACATTGAGAGACGTCAAGCGATTCGCTTAAATCACTCAGCTACGCATTTACTACATGCAGCACTACGCGAGTTATTAGGAAAACATGTTGAGCAAAAAGGCTCACTTGTTGACGAAAATAAGTTGCGATTTGATTTCTCTCATGGTCAAGGCTTAGACGGTGCTGACGTGCGTGATGTCGAAGTACTAGTGAATGAAAAGATCAGAGGTAATTTTGAGATTAGTTCTAATCTAATGACCTATGATGCCGCGATTGAGTCTGGGGCCGTTGCGCTATTTGGTGAAAAGTATGGAGATGAGGTGCGAGTGCTGTCAATGTCAGAATTTTCGATAGAGTTGTGTGGTGGTACTCACGCGTCACGTACTGGAGACATTGGTGTTTTTAAAATAATTTCTGAAAGCGGAGTAGCTTCAGGGGTGCGCCGAATAGAGGCAGTGACTGGCGATCTAGCTATAGAGCATTTAACTCAGCTAGATCGCAGGATCAATCAACTGTCCACGTTGTTAAAAAGTAACGAGAGTGACCTAGAAAAAAAAGTAGAGCAGATCATATCACGCAACCGATCTTTAGAAAAAGAGATGCAAGAGTTGAAACATAAGCTTTCAAGTAAGTCTGGACACGATCTGAAACAAAATGCGGTGACTTTGAACGGAGTCACAGTAGTATCAGAAATTCTTGAAGACGCTGATATTGATGCGTTGCGTGCGGCGTGTGATGACTTGAAAAGTCGCCTAACTGATGCGGTTATTGTGTTAGGCTCCGTAGAGGGAGACAATATAAAATTAATTGCTGGTGTTAGTAAAAGTCTGACTAAAGCGCTAAAGGCTGGAGAACTAATCAACTTTGTTGCTCAGCAAGTTGACGGCAAAGGCGGTGGACGTCCTGATATGGCCCAAGCCGGCGGCACTAATATTGAGAAATTGCCAGAAGCTTTATCTTCAGTTTTAGCGTGGGTAGAGAATAAAACTACTTAAAACATAATGGGGTCAGGTTTTGATGCATTTAGTGTCGATACTAAACTTTTGATATATAGAATAGATAAAAATTAATGAAGACAATAGTTAAAAAATTTGGTGGATCATCGGTAGCTAATGTTGACTGTATTCAGAAAGTAGCTGAGAAAGTGGCCTTAGCTCACAAAGCAGGGGAACGAATAGTTGTTGTACTTTCCGCTATGGGCGGAGAGACTGATCGTCTATTGGATCTAGCTAGATCAGTCGAAGATCATCCAAGAGGACGGGAGTTAGATGTTCTTCTTTCCACCGGAGAGCAAGTTACTATATCCCTAATGTGTATGGCCTTAGAAGCTCTCGGTGTCAGCGCGATCTCTTATACGGGTGCTCAAATAAAAATATTAACCGATAGCGCATATAATAAGGCTCGGATTATAGACATTGATAAGAAGCGTCTGAATGAAAGTTTAGAAGCTGGGAAGGTCGCCGTAGTCGCGGGCTTCCAGGGTGTGGATTCTGAAAATCAGATAACTACACTTGGTCGAGGAGGTTCTGATACAACTGCGGTCGCTTTAGCTGCGGTTTTAGAGGCAGACGAATGCCAAATTTTTACCGACGTGAATGGCGTGTATACGACTGATCCAAGAATCGTTCCTGAGGCTCGACGGCTGCCCGAGGTCACGTACGAAGAGATGTTAGAGATGGCAAGTCTAGGTGCGAAGGTACTTCAGATAAGGGCGGTCGAGTTTGCGAGCAAGTATGATGTCAGGTTGCGAGTACTTTCTTCTTTTGAGGAGGGAACCGGGACTCTAATTACAACAGAGGAGAATATCATGGAGCAGGCCGTTATTTCAGGCGTAACACTGAATAGAGATGAGGCTCAAGTTATGGTAGTTGGTGTGCCAGATAGGCCTGGTGTGGCAGGCGCCATCCTTGGGCCAGTTGCCGACGCAAATATTGAAGTCGATATGATTGTGCAGAATAGTGCTGCGGATGGCGCCACCGATTTCACGTTTACAGTTAATCGCGAAGATTTTGATATAACTTTAAAAATTTTGCGCGAGGTTGCAGAGGGTTTGAGCGCCCGAGATGTCCGAGGTGACCGAAATATTGTTAAGATCTCAATCGTTGGTGTGGGTATGCGCTCGCATGCTGGAATAGCTAGCCGAATGTTTCGCGCGCTTTCTGCGGAAAACATAAATATCTTGATGATATCTACATCTGAAATAAAAATTTCTATTGTTGTTGACCAGAAATATTCCGAACTGGGTTTGCGCACGCTGCATAGTGAGTTTGAGTTGGCCCAGCCAAACTTGACTGAAGTATAGTGGCCGAGCGTAGTTAGGTTCGAATCTGTCATCCTCATGTTTTCAATCGTTCGAGTGCGTCGGAGTGCTACGTTAAGGTCCGCCTTACTTTTAGTATTACTTTTATTCTCGGGCTTAATCTTTGCAAATAATGAAGCTAATAGCTTAAGCCCCTATCACCATGTAGATAACGGATTTATAAATCCAGAAAATAGTTATAAACGAAGCGTCTCGACCTTTCAAAGGATGAATTTTTTTCGTAAATTCTTATGGAGAGGATTAATTGATCGGGTGCCTAAAGATCTTTCAGGTCACGTAATAGATAATGCCGTAGCTTCACAATTGTTGAATTCTTTTGATGATAGAGATTCCATCTCGTGGGTTGGGCATTCAACGTTCTTAGTTAGGCTGGGTGGTGTGAATATACTGACAGATCCCGTCTTCTCGCAGCGGGTTTCACCTTTCTCATTTCTAGGACCTCGCAGAAAAGTTTCGCTGGGACTAGAAATTTCTGACTTACCCAGTATAGATGTAGTGATCGTGTCCCATGCACACTATGACCACCTTGACACAAAGACGTTAGACCTACTGCCAAATAAAAGTGGTATTACAGTGATCGTGCCGCTTGGTCTAGGGAAGTATTTCACTAAACGTGATTATGGGAAAGTCTACGAAGTTGATTGGTATGATAATGTCCAGGTTGGAGAGTTGAGTGTTACTGCTTATCCAGCGATCCATTGGTCTAATAGGACACCATTTGACGTAAACAAATCTTTATGGATGTCATATGGGTTCAGCCTAGGAGGCGTATCTATTTTTCATACAGGTGATACGGGAGTTCACGACCAGGTATTCAAAGATATAGGGTCCCATATGTTAAAAAAATATGGCGGTTGTGACATTGGCTTAATGAGCATAGGTGCTTACGATCCGAGGGAGTTTATGAGAGGTGCTCACATGGATCCTGAAGAAGGTTTTGAAGTCGGTAAACAGGTTGGTTGTAAGAAAATGATTCCGATGCACTGGGGTACCTTCAAGCTTTCTTTCGAACCTTTTTACGAACCGCGTGACCGCTTTGTGTCGGCGGCGGGTTCTATGGCTCGTGTCTTAAAAATCGGTGAAACGATTCCAATCAGTAAGTCATTCGATTACTAAAAAAATTGATTTGTAATTAAGGTTTTTTAACGCTATAGGTTAATATAGAAGGGCTATGTCGGCACAGAAATCTAACATATGAGCACAGGGGAATCGAAATGCAGTGGAATGTTTATTTGGCGGGGGAGATCCATACTGATTGGAGAACTCAAATTATTACTGAGTCAGAAGGTTTGGGTTTGCCGATATTTTTCACAAGTGCTGTTACCGATCACGAGGCTAGTGATTCAGCGGGCGATGTCTTAGGGGAAGAAGTAGATCAGTTTTGGAGAGACCATAAATCATCTCGAGTAAACGGAATACGTACAAGAAAATTACTAGAAGAGTGTGATATCGCAGTCATCCGTTTTGGTGATAAATATAAACAGTGGAATGCTGCGTTTGAAGCAGGTTATTGCGCAGCATTAGGTAAGAGTTATATTACATTGCATGAAGAAAGCATAATTCATCCATTAAAAGAAGTAGACGCCGCGTCTATGGCTTGGGCCTCGACACCGGTTAAAGTAGTAGAAATTTTGAAATATGTTTGTCTGAAATAGTACGTTATGAAATAGTCCTTTAATAAACCAACAAACAAATAAATATCTGAGGGGCACGAATATGAAGCCTGTGTGTTTAGTGATTGGAGCCGGTGCCGGAATCGGCGGCAATGTGGCGAAACGATTTGCGAGAGAAGGCTATCACGCGTGTCTTTGCCGCAGAAGTGATGTACAAGGTCTTGAAGAGATGGTGACCTCTATACGAGATAATGGTGGATTGGCGACTGGTTTTATATTAAACGCAGTAGAACCCAACAGTATTGAAGACCGGGTAGCTCATATTGAGTCGAATATCGGTCCAATTGATACAGTTATTTATAACCTGGGTGCGCAAATTGGTAGTGTGCCATTGTCAAATCTCAGCTATAAACAGTTTGAGATGGGTTGGAAATTAGGCACTTTTGGACTATTTCGTTTGGCATCGACTTTATTCCCGTTGATGGAAGCAAGGGGGAAGGGCACTCTGTTGGTGACGTCAGCTACTGCTGCTGTTCGAGGTAACAGTGGACAACATTCGCATGCTGCTGCTATGGGTGGTAGAAGAATGCTATGCCAAACATTGAATGCAGAATTTTCACCTAAAGGGATTCACGTCGTGCATATTTTAATTGATGGAGCTGTAGACGCTCCGGATACTCTAGGTAAGATGTTAGGACCTGAAGAATTTCAGAATCTAAGGCAGACCCAGGGTTTAGAGCACGATGGTTTACTTTTACCAGAAAAAATTTCTGATACTTATTTCCATTTAGCCCAGCAACATCGTTCGGCTTGGACTCACGAACTAGATCTCAGAGCTTACTCAGATATGGCTTGGTGGAATAACAAAACTATGCTTGATTGATTTATAGTTAAAAACGATTTCATCGGTAGGTTTCGTCAGCTATTTAAATATTTTACTTGGGGAGAGTAATTAAATGTTGGATGATAGCGAATTGTTTACTGACTCCGGTCGAGGGTTTCAGAGCTCAGTTTTTGTTAACCCTCTATTGGAAAAAATTTCCTCCCAGTCATCTCTTGCAGACCGGACTCGGTCGATTGACGAGTCGCTGATTAGGGAACTAAAAGACAATGATATTATGCGTATTTCTGCTAGTGTGGAACTTGGAGGTTTAGGCGAATCGGTTGTTAGTATAGCGAATGAGCTGCGAGCTATCGCTCCAAGATGTACCTCTACTGCTTGGTGTATGTGGAATCATTTGTGTACTTTTCATCATTTTGCAGGCTTATTTGGTCCTAAAAATAAAAATTTTCTCAGGCAGATTGTTACGAACAAAGAGTGGGTATGTTTTCCCGCAGGTGCATCGTCTAAAATTATTGGCTCTAAAACTGATAAAGGTATTAGGTTAAAAGGAGTAGCTGCGTTTGGCTCAGGTTCTCGATATTCTGATTGGGCGGGAGTTGTTTTTAATGAAGATTGGTCTGAGGATCAGACGCCTTGCTTTTCAATGGTAGACTTGCGAAAGTCATCTGTGCGGGTGGAGCATACATGTGAGGCAATGAGTGTCAGGGCTTCTTCGACTGATCATATTTACTACGATGCGACGTTGATTCCTGAAGACCGTGTAGTCCCGTGGCCGCTTAGGCATCGCGAGAATCTTAGAGATCCTGAATATCCGGTGATTAATGATAGGTATCGTGAAGATTGGGTTGGTTTGTCAGTTGTTTGGCTCGGAGCAATGGCGACCGGGTTAGTTGAAGTTTCTCTTAACGAGGTTGCAGCCAGCATCAAAGAGAAGATTGCAATCTTTGGGACCAAGATGGTCGATAAGCCTACGATACATACTAATCTTGGTCGAGCACGTGCTTTAGTAAATGCAGCTACAGACACCGTATACGCCGCTATGATTGAAACCGATACTCGTATAACTGAAAATATTTTTCCTAAGGAAGGCGATTACTTTCGGCAGACTTCCTCTGGAATGCAGGCGGTATTGCTCTGCGAGGAAGCTATGAAGCTGATTCTTAGAGTTTCAGGTGGCAATGGACTTCGCGAAGGTACAGATTTCGAGCGTCGCTATCGTGATTTCCAAGCGTTTCCGCTTCATATAAACGGTCACACTGATAGGATCACTGAGCAATTAGGTCGGATATCACTTGGGCTCGAGTCCCAAAATGTTTTTTAGTCCGTATAAATTCTATTATGAAGAACGCGCGGACTCTAGTGGTCAGAACTCACCACTATTCGGATAACTGGCTTAGTGAGATAACTCTGTGGAATCCGGATCGTGTATTGAAAATATCTTTTTTACCGTCTCGATAACAGTCCAAGTTGCCACTTCGCCTTTCCGCGTGTAAAAGGTATCTCCAGCGACATAGTTGTGTACTTTACCATCCTCGCAGATTAGTTCGATTTTCCCGTGTAACAGCGTGCAAATCTCGTCGCCCGGATAAGTGTATTCAAATTTTCCTGGTGTACATTCCCAAACGCCTATCATTGTTCTCATACCGAAATTTCCAACATCGAATCTTCCTGAGTGGATCGGATCGCCTTCTAGCACAGTTATGAATGGCAGTTCTTCCATAGCCGGCCAGAGGACAAGCCCACCTTCCTCTTTTAATTCTGTATAATCTAACATTCTAAAATTCTCCCCAGATTTTTACCGCAATTACACTATCCATACTAATTGAATGCGATAAATTCAGGCAAGAGATTTATGTCTAGGTCATGCTTTGTCGGATGGGAGAAGGAAATTGGAATTAATTAAAAAACCGATATTAGCGATAATAATAATGTCTATCCTATGGGGCTACGGTTGGACCTCTCTTAAAGTTGGTTTGATCGACGCGCCACCATTTCGGCTGACTGCCTTACGACTCACATTTAGTGCCATGTTTCTACTTTTATTATTATCGCTTACCGGACGTTCATTTATACCGTCCCGACTAAAAGAGTTGTTTTTATTAGGTTTTGTACACACATCACTATTGTTTTGCTTATCGACATGGGCTGTTTCAGAGGGGAGTGCGGGACGAGTAGCATTCATAGTTTATACAATGCCTTTTTTCACAATACTTTTTGCACGAATATTCCTTAGCGAGATGATCGAAAGACTTCAATGGGTAGCTATCGTTGCTGCGGCGATCGGTTTAGTATTGATAGTGCAACCTTGGGGATTTTATGGGAACCATTTGAGCAGTGCATTGTCGGTAGGAGCAGGGATAGTATGGGCACTCGGCGCGATAATGGTGAAGCGTCTTCAGGAACGGGAGCCTATGGACTTACTGTCTATGACTGCTTGGCAGATGACATTGGGCTGTATCCCACTTATTGGTTTGTCATTTCTTGTGCCAGAAGAGGCGATCGTTTGGTCAACACGTTTCGTAGGGAACCTTATTTTTATTGCCATAGGAGTAACAGGGCTCGGTTCAATGCTATGGATGTATGCGCTGAGCAATTTAAAAGCTGGGACCGCAGGCTTGGCAACTTTAGCCGCCCCTCCTATCGCGATGATAAGCTCGGCGTTATATTTTCAGGAGCAACCGAATGTTGCTGAGTGGTTCGGTATGTTTTTTATTTCAATGGCCTTGATGACGCTAAGTTTCGGTTCGCAAAAACTACCCGACAAGACGAATTAAAGTCCTCATTGTTCCACGCGCATGTTTTTTTAAGACACAAACTATCGCTATCAGCTGTTAAAAATATCGTGGCTTTTTATTTGTTTGACTTTGTCGCTGAGTCTTCATCTCGAAAATTCTAACAGTTCGTGTTGTGTTCCTGCTTTTCCGTCAAGAACATGGCTGAGATACTCTTCGTAAGTATCCATCCACATTCCTGCACCTTTTTCTCTATCTTTGGCGACATCTGTCTTCGTGGTTTTCATATACCAGTTATTACAGCGTAACCAAACTTTTCCTTCAGATGAGGAATTACAGAGATTAGTCCATTCCATAACAGCGTCTTTTCGGGGTTCTACACAAGAATAGCCATTTTCACGCATTCCAACGACTAATTCGGCAATATATTTTGCTTGCTGTTCGCATAACAACGTAACGTTCGTTACTGGGTTCAGACTTTGCGGACCTACCATCATGTAAAAGTTGGGCATTTCATCAACATGGATGCCCCATAGTGAATTGGGTCTGGTCATTTGGAACCGATTATTTTCGTTGGCTCCAAATTTAGTCGCTAGTGTACTATTGTTGCGCCCAACAATGGGAAACGGAATAAAATTGCTGTCAAACCCAGTGGCATAAATAATGACATCGAACTCAAAGTGTTCGCCTCGTGCAATTTTCAAACCAGTTTCATCGACGCTAACTACACCTCCATCATCGTGCACCAGTGTCACGTTAGCCTTATTAAACGAGGTATAGTAATCGTCAATGAAGAGGACTCGCTTACACCAAAAAGGATAGTTTGGCGTGAGTAACTTAGCGACGTCCGAATCATTAACATCGTTGCGAATGCCTTCAGCAAGTTCTTTACACACGGCTTGATTTTGTTTTTCATCGTGCAATACGTCGAAATCGATGAATTGTTCTCCCGGTGGATATTCGCCCTTGCCCATCGCCTTACGGAGTAGCTCCCCGTAACCACCTGCTTGGAACTGACTTCTAACATCATCGGGAGTCAGTTCATCTTCTCGTGGAAGAGCCCAAGTTGGTGTCCTCTGGAAAACATGCAGACTTTCTACTTGATCAGCTATGGATGTAATGACTTGTGCAGCCGATGCACCTGTTCCGATAATACCGACTCTTTTTCCTGACAGGTCTGCACTTTTATCCCACTGAGCGGTGTGGAAACTCTCTCCATTAAAGGATTCCATACCTCCAAATTCTGGTAAACGTGGACTCGAAAGTGGTCCATTAGCACTAACGAAGTGCTTACACGTGACAACCTCAATATCTTCTCCGGATTCAGTATCCACAGTTGTTATTTGCCAGATTCTTTTATCGTCATCTAAATGTCTGGCCTCGATTACTTTCCTGGAAAACCGAATACAGTCCCTGATACCCACATGATCTGTTAGAAGTTCTGCGTACGCAGATATTTCAGGTTGGCTGACATATTTTTTTGTTGGAATAAACCCCGTTTGATCTAGTAGCGGCAGATATGCATAAGAAGGAACATCGCATGCAGCGCCAGGATATGAACCGACTCCCCCGTTAGCCCAGACTCCGCCCACGGAGGGAGTCATTTCGAAAACTCTTATACTATCTATTCCAGATTTTTTAAGATAGTTGGTACACAGTAATCCCGAAAATCCTGCACCGACTACGACCACTTCGAAATTAGCAGATGCTTCATTCACGCTTTAATCCCCTTGTTAGTAATTATATTTTTTTTCTGTAATTTTTATGGCGTAATTTATCTTACCCAAAGTGCGTTTCTAGTTTCAAGCATTCTAAATTAGTATTCACTGTGCGAAAAACAATAACTTAAGACTTCATTATTAGCGCTTCACCACACTAAAAGTATTGTCGCTATCAAATTTTAGCTTTAAGAATCGATTATGTGCTGCTAAAAGACCTTCTAGAGGTGCATTTAGGAGTCTTTTAACGGCAAGGCACATATCAAGATTCTGTGAAATTCTGATCGGTTTTTTAACGCAAATACTTGTTTTGTCTCTACTCCATTGATCGCCTGATCCAGAAAAGAAGAACTCGAGCAATTGCATAAAGCTCTCTTCATCGTCACCTTTTAAACCAGCGCCTGTTGCAACATCGTCGTAACATTGCATCCCGATTTGTAGAGCACATAACTCTCCAAGTCTCAAAGCCTCCTTTTCGCCCAAAAGTTCTATGAATATAGGCAATGCATTTCGAATATATTCCATTGCATAATTCCTATACGCCTTAGACCGTCTGATCTCTGGCCATGAGTCTTGATCAAGAACTGGTAATGCTTGCGGATCAATATACGGGCATGATTCGTCTGATGAAAATCGGAGGCGTTCGTCCTCGGCCAGGACCTTATCATATTCTAAATAGTAGCCTTCTAAGCCAGGTTGACCCCCAACGGTAGTTTTAGTACAGACAAAGCCGAGGTTTGGATTTTCTAAAGACACGCCATTATGAGCATGCCATCCTCTCATCATTTGTTCATTAACTATGCTGGGTATCGCGCAGATAGCAGTTCCTGCCCAAATCCATCGTGGAGGAGGGTAGCGTATCCACGCTTTTTTATCGGACACTTTGAGGTATTCTACTTTTACGCCGCCAAGTTGGTTGGAAAAATAATGATACTGAGCTGCAGCAACTGCATCTGGTAAGCCAGTGAGATTTAGTTTTTCTAAGCCGGGCAGAAAATTTTTATGATGTTGATACCGGAAAAGTTTAAATATAAAATTTGCGGCGATTTCGTTTCCTTTATGCGTGATCAAACTTAAGACTAATCCTGTGAGCCAGCTATGATAGAAATCAGCAACGGCCAGAGTCGCATTGGGTGAGTCAATTTTCATGATGGCGTAAAGATACACGTCCTTGGTGTGAGTTTCATCTTTTCAGTAATTGTATAGGGATGCCAGAGAGATTTTTTCTGCGTCATTGCGCTTACCTTTCGGTATGATCTACTTTTGAGCATTCAGCCTCGTCTATTCTACACGACTGCGAAAATATGATGCTTCAACATTTTTGGTTGACTTTGCTCACTCGAGGAGTTTTTATGGAGGTATCAGACTTTTCAGTTGAGGGTGATTAGCCAGTCTGAAATCAGGATTATATTTAATAGGTTCGTAAATTACACATCAAGCTCTGTCGAGGAAGAAAAGAAAATGAATTTATCAGGTCATAGATATTTAGTTGATACTGATTGGTTAGCGCAGCATCTAAACGATGAGCGTTTAGTCGTAGTAGAGGCGACGTCACTACTTCCAAATTATTTTGAAGAGTCGGTAGCTACTGAGGGAATTAAAACAGAGAGTGGTAGGGAAGCGTTTGACCAAGACCATATCCCGGGGAGTACTTACATAGGTATTTTAGAGGAGATCTCTGATCCTCAAGGTGGTCGGTTTATGTATGGGTTACCTTCGGCAACACGTTTTTCTGAGGTTATGTCGCAAAATGGTATCGGCGTCGATAGCGCGGTAGTCATTTATGATCGTTCTATGAATATGTGGGCGGCTCGCCTTTGGTGGATGCTACGTGTTTTTGGATTCAACAATGCGGCTGTACTTGATGGAGGTTATACGAAATGGGTACAAGAGGGTCGGCCGACTAATAGGGAAATTGTCAGGCGCAGTCCCGCTAATTTCATTGCTAAATTCCAATCGGGTTTGGTAGCCGATCGTGATCAAGTTTTAGGCGCTATTGAGAAGGAAGGCTCCTGCCTCATTAACGCGTTACTTTCGGATGAATTCGAAGGAAAGCCACCGCAAAGGTATAAGCGCCTGGGAAGGATCCCATCAAGTGTAAGTGTCCCTTTCAACGAAACAGTTGATCTAGACTCGCAAGTGTATATTGACGATAAAAATGCGAGGTCTGTATTCGAACAAGCGGGCGCTTCTGCAGCAGAAGAAGTGATTTGCTATTGTGGAGGTGGGATAGCCGCTTGTAGCACAGCTCTTTTGCTTGCGCGACTGGGGTACGACGGAGTATCCGTCTACGACGGATCTATGAATGAATGGGCGGGAGACATGTCTCTACCGATTGAAAGTGGTTCAGACTCTCTACTATCTTGAGGGCATGGACGCAGTTGCTTTTCCGGAAGCTGATAGTTCCCCGTCCTGGTTTTTGGCCTCTAGTTCGAAGTCTACAAGGAATTCGCCTTTCTCTTCCCTTTTGTGAACGACTTTACCCTCAATTGTGAGTAGATCACCTTCGGGATTATGGCGTCTTATTTCGGAGTAAAGGTGAGTAAGAGTTGCGTTGTCTCCTATCCAATTAGTGATCGCGTGTGACAACCAAGAGCATCTTTCGGGGCCATAGTCATAGGCACCAGGTGCTCCAACCTTTTTTGCGAATTCCTCTTCCCAGTGAACTCTTTCAGGGCAATCTGGTATTCCAAATTTGTTCTTGATTCCCGTCGCAGGATGACGCATTTGCATCTCCCAAGCTAATTTATTCGCACGAATATAAAGTCCACCCCAGCCTTGGGCGTAACATATAAATCCTGTAACAGTCATAGGACCTTTAGCTAACACTGGAAGTTCTTCTCCGATTTTAATATCCTCAAAATATCTTGGTTCAGCACCACGTATGCGTTCAGCTTCGTATAGGCTCGCATGACGTTGTAGTTCTTCTTCGGAGTACTTTCGAACTTCTCGTCCTTTAAGCTTATCGTATTTAGTGCCTGTTTCTCTCGCTAAATCGCGGTCAGTTCGAAAACACCATGAGTCTCCATCGGCCAGTTTATCGCCGTTTTGATTGAAAAAATCGACATGATAGATTTGCTGAATAGATCTTCCGGCGAAAGTAGTCTCATGCTCCACAAGATCCTTCAGATACGCTTCGGTAGAGATTTCCGTATTTCGTGCAATTGGTTTCAGCCAATTGAAATCGGCCCCAGCCCACATGGCGTGAATACCTGGTAAGCCTCCAACGTAGCCGCTAATAATTCTACTACAAGCGAATACAAAGGATGGCGGGGCTATAATATCGCCATAAATTGTTGTTTGAGCGTAATCGGGATCGCACCACAAAGGGTTGTCGTCGCCAATTCCATGTGCATAGTGTCGAATATTATCTCTAGTAGCCTCATAGCACCATGGCTCTAAAGTTCTTTCTATTTTTACGCCTATTCTTTTTCGAAGGTCATCTAACGCGGACTCGGTAATCCCTAGAAACTCTCGTGTGAATTGTTCGCTCATAATTTACGTTGCCTATTTCTATTAGTAAAAAATTTTATACAAGTAACATTCTTCAGCTGTTACCCATCCAATTTAGCTAGATCTCGCAAGGCCTTCCTATTGACTTTCCCTGCAGGAGTTTTCGGAAGTGTTTTTATGAAATGTATTTCTCTCGGATATTCGTGTTTAGATAATTTTTCTTTCATGTACGCCTTAATTGTATCTTTTTGCGTTGGGGCATCAGCGTTTAAAACGAGATAAGCCCGCGCCACCTGACCTCGTACGCTATCCGCAACACCAATCACCGCAGCCTCTCCTACAGAGGGATGGGTAAGCAAAGTATTTTCAATTTCCACCGCACTCATTGTCCAACCTGCAGATATGATGACGTCGTCCGAGCGGCCTGCGTGAAAAAAATAGCCCTCATTATCTTTATACCCAAAATCTTTTACTCTGAACCACGAATTCTTTCGTTTTACAGATATTTCTCCAATTTCATCTATTTTAGCCAAAGAATTTTTACCATTTAATATAGCGACCTCATTTCCTGGCGCCGGTTTGCCCAATGCACCTGGTTTCACTGTATGCCCTTTAATGCCAGGATAATCGACTATTATGACGCCCACTTCGGTTGTACCATACATGCTGGCGGGTGCCGTGCCGAAGGAACGTTTGATCCAGTCGAAGGTGTTGGTATCAAGTGGTTCTCCAGTGAACGAACACTTGCTAAGATTTATCGTGTAGTCATCTCGATAGCCAGAATTACGCAACATCCTGTAAACGGTAGCGGCAGCAGCAAAGTTATTCACTTTCAATTGCTCTAGAGCTGCATACACCATTTTAGGATCAAATTGGCCCGCGTACGATACGATATGAACACCTAATGCTAATGGCGCGATTGTTCCATGCCACAAGCCGTGCCCCCAAGCTGGAGAAGAAGGGCAGAAATAAGTATCCCCTGGTACCAGCCCTGTCCCGTATAGGGCGGCTATCATAAGCGTCACAACTGAGCGTTGCGTATGTTTGACCGCCTCGGGAAGTTCTCTAGTAGTACCGGAGGTATATTGGAATACGGATAAGTCGCTCGCTTTAGTGCTGGACAAGTATTCTTCAGGATGAGTTTTCAAAGATTCTAGAAAAAATCTATCTGCGCGGAGCACGGGAATATTAGGAAACTGTGCTTTAATCGAACCAAGATGTTTGTCGGCCACGATGATCGATGGCGTACAGTCTCTTATTCTTAAGGCGAGAGCATCTGGACCAAAAAGTGTAAACATTGGAACCGCGATTGCCCCACGCTTAATGGCGCCGAAAAGTGAAGTATAAAACGCTTTCCCTGGCTCTAGAATTATGGCAACTCGTTCTCCGCGTTTGATGCCGGATTTTTCTAATTGATGAGCGAATTGACTGGTACTTATTATAAGCTCATCGTAATCGAGGTGCTCGATATCACCGCTGTCGTGTTTTACGCTGATCGCGCGACCTTTTCCAGAGTGCCTATCTAAGCATTCATGGGCTAAATTCATATGGTCTCTTGTCCCGTCAAATAAGTCCCACAGCAGATCGCTAGAAAACTCGCTTTGGATTAAATCGTAGTTATCAAGTTCTAGTAAGCGTGTCATAACAACTTTCCCACCATCAAAGCGACCCTTGATTCTGCATATGAGGTACTGACGCTAGTCGTTGCGTTGAAGAAATTCGTGACACTGAGCTATGGCGTCGTCCCGAAATTTTCCTTCTTTCCAAGATTCGATTAGCGTAGCATTTTGGGCCGTTTCATGAAGCATTAGTGACGTGGAACGAGGGTGATATAGGTCGTCTCCCATCAGCACCAGTAGAGGCGTTTTACATTTGCTGATAAAAGACTCGCCCACATTAAAAAGAATCTTATTTCCGCCATACATGTTTTCACGAAAACTTATCCACGACTCTCTGCTTACATTAGGCATCTTAGGCTTCAGTTCGTTAGCCCAGTCGTCAAACATGTTGTAAAATGCGTCTCTATTGTTATCTAGGCCTATAGACTGAAACAAAGTCGCAGATAGCACTCTATCTGGCGCCACTTCGATTAGACCTAAACAATATGGACCACCTATGCACATTCCTGCAACGTGGAAGCGCGGAATCCTTAAATAGTCCATTAAACCAAGCTGATCTGCGGTGTAAGTATGCCAACTGTCTGTGCTAGAAACCTCCGCAGTCGAAGAGCCAGCGTTACGCTGATCCATCGCTATTATTCGATAACGACCTCTGAGTTGCTCACGAGGGTCCCAAGGTGTACCTTTCCAAAAGCTTAGCGCAGACTTCATGCCACCAGGGGCGATAAGAAGAACCGCAGGAAGGTCTTCACCTGAGTCTTCGTAGTAAATTGAGGTATTTTTATCACGATAGATAGCCATGTTATGTACCTAAGACATTAAAAACTTATAGACATATTATCAGACATAAAAACACCTAAAAAGAGAGCATTTTGTCAACTGAATCTATCCAAAACATGGTTTTCTAGTTACTATTTATTGGATTCGGTTTATTCGACGTAGGTTTTAAGGATAAAAAGGCAGTGTTATGAAAGTATATTTTGCACCGCAGTCGCGCGCAGTTCGAACAGTTTGGTTGTTAGAAGAAATCGGAATGACTTACGAGCTAGTAAGGTTCTCACTCGGACAAAAAGAGATGCGTAGTCCAGAGTACACAAGAGTTAACCCTAATGGGCGCGTACCAACGGTAGTTGACGGTGATGTTACTATTACTGAAAGTACCGCCATTGCCCAATACTTGGGAGCGAAATACGCTCCCGAGCTTACGCCTGATTCGGATGCGGATAATTTTGCTACATATTTGCAATGGCTTAATTACGCTGAAGGTATGATTATGCCTCCGATAAATAACTATGTCGTAGAGACGATTCTTCTCCCTCCAGAAAGACGAAATGAAGAAATTGCTGAACGATCGTTAAAACTCTTAAATAGAACGCTGAGTGCAGTTGAGGGACACATGGAGGATAAAGAGTATATAGCAGGCAGTTTTACCGTCGCTGATACAATTACTGGCCATGCGGTTGTAATGTCGCGCCGTCTGGGCGCTGATTTCAGCGAACGTCCGAATTTGACAGCATATGCTGATCGTCTCGAATCTCGGGACGCGTTCAAAACGGCAGAGGCGGTTTAGAATTGAAAAGTCAGATAATTAAGAAGTTTTTGGGTAGATCATGAATGCGGGCGAAGATACCCTGGATGCGATCGTAATAGGTGCCGGTTTTGCAGGACTTTACACAGCCTTCAAATTGCGAGAGATGGGACTTCGGTTTTGTGCTTTTGAGCAAGGCGATGATGTAGGGGGTACTTGGTATTGGAATCGTTATCCCGGTGCTGGCTCTGACTCAGAGTCTTGGGTTTATTCTTTTAGTTTCTCTGATGAACTGGAACAGGATTGGAAGTGGAGTTCACGCTTTCCTCGGCAACCGGAAATATTAAGTTATCTCCAACATGTGGCTGAGCGCTTTGATCTTAGATCGTGCTTCCAATTTAATACCCGTGTACAAAAGGCTGAGTATGATGAAACAGAGAACTTCTGGATAGTAGAGACTGATAGTGGCAAGCTATCGCGAGCTAGGTATTTAATAACAGCGGTAGGTTGTTTGTCGGCAGCCCAACTGCCACAAATTACTGGTCGGGATACTTTCGAGGGTAATGCATACCATACTGGTCAATGGCCTCACGAGAAAGTGAAGTTTAAAGGTCAAAAAGTAGGTGTTATTGGGACCGGGTCATCTGGTATTCAGGCTATTCCTGTCATAGCGAAAGAAGCCGCTCATTTGACCGTATTTCAGAGGACAGCAAACTATAGTGTGCCTGCTCGTAACTATGATCTCTCGGATGATCAGGCTAGGTCGATTAAAAAAGATATAAAGGAAATAAGAGAATTCTGTCGCTGGTCGACGATTGGGCAAAATTATGATTTTAGAGAAGGAGAGGCTCTAGAGCTTCCGAAAGAGCAACTAGAAAGACAGTTTGAGATAGATTGGGAAAAAGGGGGATTCCAGTGGATGTTTGGCAGTTACTCTGATCTGGTTTTCAATAAAAAGGCGAACGAGTTGGCGTCCAGCTTTGTTAAAAAGAAAATACGCGAGACTGTTAAAAACCCTTTTTTATCTGAGAAGTTAGTGCCGCAGGACCATGCCATTGGAACAAAACGCTTACCCTTGGATATTGGGTATTTTGAGACTTTTAATCGTGATAACGTTAGCCTGGTCGATTTAAAAGATACCCCGATAGAGTCCATAACGCCGGCTGGTGTCAGAACATCAGATAAGTTATACGAGTTAGATAGTTTGGTGTTTGCTACTGGGTTTGACGCATTGACGGGTCCGTTAACTCGAATAGGTATAAGAGGTAAAAGCGGATTACTGCTTAAAGATAAATGGAAGACTGGGCCACGTACTTATCTGGGAGTTGGAGTACCAGGGTTTCCAAATATGTTCATGATCACTGGGCCCGGCAGTCCATCAGTCCTGGGTAATATGCCTACTTCAATTGAGCAGCACGTTGATTGGATCTGCGATTGTATAGGGTATATGAGAGCTAACCGACTAATTTCGATTGAGGCTGAAACTCAGGCTGAGGCGCATTGGTCCGACCACATTAAAGAGCTATCGGAAAAAACGTTATTCCCTTCTACTAATTCGTGGTACATGGGATCGAACATTCCCGGCAAACCAAAAGTATTTCTTCCTTACGCTGGAGGCTTTGGGACCTATCGGAAACTATGTAACGATATTGCGGAGCGAGAGTATGAGGGATTTCGTTTCACGTAGACTCGAAACAGATAACGACCAGAAGGCTATTAAGAGCAATAAAAAACAGTCGTTACTTAAATATTTTTGGTGCATGATCATGGGAATTGTTAATTTTTAAAATCGAACAGAAGTTAGGAGTGCAGATGTTTATTTGTCCTCTACTTTTGATAATTGATCAGTATTGAATTTTACACGATGCCTCGGTCCACGACCGAGCGCCAGTTCTGGCACCATGAGATCGAATTTTTCAGCGGGTTTTTCAGGGTCAGAAAAGTAACCTAAACCATAAGTTCCTTGGGTATAACCAACTAGTTCTTGCAATTCCTCATCTAAGTTTTTCGCTATGTGAGGCGGGCAAGATAGGTACTGGTTTTCTTGTTGGCGGAGCCATGCGAGGCAGTATGTAAGGTTCAAACCTACCCGAGGATCTTTCGATTTGTTTTGGCCCCCGCCATGGAGAACTGTACCAGTGTAAAGTAGGACTGAGCCTCGCGACATTTCCGCCTGCGCGATTTGACCTGATTTAGCTTCCTCATCCCATGGCCAATTTTGAGAGCCTGGTACGATTCTCGTGGCGCCATTTTCAGCAGTAAAGTCTGTGATAGCCCATAGCGTGTTGAATTGGGGTTCGATTGCTTTTGGGATATGAGTACCCCAAGCAAATCGATCGCGGTGCATTAATTGCGCCTCTTCATCGGGATAAATAGTGGTCGCCTGAGATAGGTGTAGAGTAATTTTTTCAGTGTAAGGGCTAAGAAACGCTTTTGCGAGCCCTAAGACTCGGTCGTCCATCACAAAACTATGGCTACTGGGCATACGCGCGATCAGGGCTCCTGTTCGTCTTGTTTTATGGCCAGTGAAATCATCTCTGCCATAGGGAGTAGTGGCTAGATACGGCTCGAGCTCCGTAACAAAATTATCTAGATTATTTCTTGATGCGGCATCAACGAGTATCGCACCCCCGTCTTTTTTGATAGCGTAGAGGACGTCTTTTAATGCAGCGTTAGATTTGAAGTACTGAAGTGACATATTAGTTTACGAGAATGGTTTTTGTTTTAACAATGACGTATATCTCCTATTAACGAAAATGACATAAGCTGGTAGAGGAGTCAATTTATTAGTGGCTGGGATCAGTATCTAGAAGAAAATCGCTGTTTTACTAACAAGCTGGTAACTACGCTGAATAGGGCAAATCTTATGGACAGTATAAGTCACTGTATAGCAGAAATCAGGTTCTACTGAATTTCAAACATAACTTCATTTCGTCGCATCAGAGGCAATGTCCACGGCGGATTGTAAAAAGCATATTTGGCCGTGTCTGTTACTGATATGTTGTTAGTCTTAATGAATTCTAAAAGTAATTTTTCATGCTTAGCTAAATTCTCATCGGAGCTTGTTCCAGGAAATTGGATGGTTATGAATCGTTTAGTTGGAACCTTTTTGAGTTTAATCTCGATGTTTTTAGGTTTGGGAAGCTCTTCCATGCTGTGTTCTGAAGGCATCACGAAACTGACCAGCCAGGAGTTGCTACCTAGTTGCTGTTGGACGGGAGCTGTCATCGCGATTTTCTTACCCATCGGCCGTTGAATGGTCGCGGTCGTATCGATATTGTCCCGTGTGATATTGTTACCGAAAATATAATCAGCCAGCAGTTGAAATCCATCGCTGATAGCGTTTTTACGTTTGCCGACCACTTCTACTTCTGCAATGATCATAGGGCTGAACTCTCTAATTTCAATTTTCCCCTTAGACTGAATAACTTTATAACTAGGCGTTTCTACATTGCTCATGATTGGTCCCGCAGCGAGTGCTCCAATAAGTATTATTCCAACAATCAAAATGAGAATTTTTCGTCTACCTTTCATATTTCATCCGCTTTGACGACAACGCTTGTTGTTTTTACAGTTATTATTAGTGACCGGACTCACCACTGTTGAGACGATTTTTATTCCTTACTACGATAGCGGTTATTGCTAGAAGCAGCCAAGATACCATGATGGTCACACCGCCTACAGGGGTTGCATATAGAAGTCTGGGGATATCAAACGATACGGCTAGATAGATACTAAAACTAAACAACATGGTGCCGATGATAAATAAAATACCGCTCCATCGAAGCGTTGGCACAGTTGCGAGCGTCCCTTTTTGCAGCATAACAAAGCCTAGAGTGATGATCACAGCCGAATGAACTTGGTTGTAACGCACAGCAGTCATTAGAAAGCGAAAATTCTCGTCACTAACTACCTCACGCAACCCGTGTTCGGCATACGCTCCAAACGCAACCGAGACGAATCCCAATAGCGCACCCAAAATCAATATCACAACTTACTCCTGCGTTATTTCAAGTAGCCAGTATTATAATTTTTTAAAATGCTGACTAATCGTTTAAAACCCAATATCTGATACGTATTATTCTGATAATGAGCTCAAAGCTGTGATAATTTATGAGTCACTATGCGATCTGAGATGATTTTCCGATTCAGAATTCAACCGCCACTTGTATTCTATAGATTTGATTTTCAGTGAAATGGCGGAGAGAGAGGGATTCGAACCCTCGATGGGCGATAAAACCCATACTCCCTTAGCAGGGGAGCGCCTTCAGCCACTCGGCCACCTCTCCAGAAAAATTAAGTGTGTAGTATATCAGTTTAGAAAATGTGCGTCGCTAATCGCTGAACTTTTCAGCGCAGGGTTTGAGGGACGCCTCCTTTACTATTATCGCGTGATTAATTGCACGTTCAGAACGTGGGTCACCAGCCACCCGAGTATGTAGCATGAGCCTCTCCTCTTGTGAAGGATAAGGCAAAGCCCGATGTAGGACACATCGGTTGTCCCAAACTACTAGGTCGCCTGGTTTCCATGTGTGGCGTAACGTTGTACCTTTTTTACAAGTTATATCTATTAACTTCGCCATGCACTCTGCTGTTTTCTTTTCGGACAGGCCCTGAATAATGTGAACGTGGCGCCCAATGAATAGTGCAGGTATTTTAGTTTCGGGATGGATTTTTATAAGCGGGTGTAGCGGAGCGTCACTGTCATTGAAGCCATATCCCGCTCCCAGTTTAACAGTGTGTCCTATTTTTGCCTGCGAGTGGAAGTAGGAGTGATATGCACTGAGATGCTTGATTTTCTTTTGTGTGGAAGCGTTCAAGGCTGCATATCCTGCACGCATATCAGCCCATTCTGTCTCCCCACCTGTGATAGGTACAATTCTTGCGGACAAAATAGATGCTTTGGCTGTTAGTGGCATATAAGAGCTATCTGTATGCCAACCTTCGTTTCCTTTAAGTAGCCTCATCCATTCTGAGTCTGGCTCGTAGATCTCACCACTCGGTGCCTTATTGGTTAAGGGTATTGTTTTAAGGTTGTCCACTAGGTTTTCAATTTTTCCGAACCGAGTAGAGAACTCTTCCTGCTCTTCTTGTGTTAGGTGTTGCTCTGGAAAAATCAAGACGGCGTATTTCAGAAACGCTTCATGTACTTCAATCCAATCTTTTTCAGATAGCGCGTTTAATTTTATTCCGCGGATTGTTGCCCCCAGACTTACGTTCGATTCCTCTATCTCAGTGGTCAAAATTATTCTGTCATCGCTGCCAATAGTAGGCTGGCAATTACTCCTATTCGCTCGAAATGATAGCTATCTTCCATGAGCCCAGTAGATAAAAAAGAGAGCGTGAGTTCTCGTTCGGGATCGACGGTAAACCCGGTCGAGCCTGCACCAAAGCCTCCGAAAGTTCTAGCGGAGTTCATCACGCTAAATAGACCTGGTAGGTTGCCTTCGCCTCTCATAAAAAAACCTACCCCAAGGCTGGCGGGATACAGTAGCCAATTTCGAGTTCCTCCCCACATGTCAAAAAGTATATTTCTCATTTCTCCAGTATGGTTGCGAGTACAAAAATCCAACATCGCGGGAGATAATACACGGACTCCATCTAACTCACCGCCACGCCGTAACATTTCCGAAAAACGGTGCACGTCGTGCGCAGTTGTAAAGCAACCTGCACCTGGCAGTTCGCAACCCGGTGACGCTAAAAGTGCACCTATTCCTTCTACCGCTTCTGGAGGAAGCAGGGCGGGAATATCTTTATAAGATACTTTTACAGGACACACTCTTTCCATCAGGTCATCCCTTGGGCCTAAGCTCGTGTTTATCATACCCAGTGGCTGAAAGATTTCATCAGATAACATTTGAGCATAGCTACGACCATTGCCGGCAGCCCGCAAGCATAAAGCCGCAATAATGCTGTGACCTAATAGGATAGCGTAGTTCACGCGCTCGCCCGGTTGGTTTTCTAACGGCAAGCCGCATGCAAATTCCAAGAGTTTTTCGATATTTGCAAGTACTTCAGGGGCAACTGGGGGTACCGCTGACATGATCCCACTGGTATGGGTAAGGAGATGATATAAATTTACTTTTTCTTTACCTAAAGTTGCAAATTCGGGTATGAGTTCGGCAACCGGCGCATGCAGTTTTAAAAGCCCTTTTTCGACGAGAGATAGGGCAAGAACATTAGTGAACTGCTTGGCAACGGACATAGTAACGAAAACTGAGTCAGAGGTTAGCATTTCGCCATTCTCTTTATGGGCATAGCCTTCCACTATATCTAGAACTACCTTTCCCTTTCTCGCGGCAATCATGGAAACTCCATGACAAGCTCCGTGCTCTATATCACTTACAATTTTTTCTCTCACTCGTTGAAGTCTATTGTCGTCAAATCCGAGTGCTTTAATTTCGTCGTTACTCGCAACTTGTATCGCTTTTGGTGTACTTGCTGACATTATTTATCCCCTTCGAAGTTTGCTCATATGGTCGTTCGCGTGCGCCATGGTTTTAGTGCGTAAGGTGCATGTTTTGATTCAAGTTAGTCAATTATGACTTATTGTTTAAGAAATTCTAGTCTTCTCGAGATTCGCTAGGTGCTAACAAGAATTAGACTGCCGCAAAAGAATTTCTTGTATTAGGTTAAGTCGGTGTGTCAAAGTGATGATCGTCTGAAAGTGGCGCCTGAATTTAAAAATTTGATACGACATATTCTCTCAGGGAGGACAGTTGAGCTTTATGTTTGATACGACCCCAATTCTAGTTGGAGCCGGACAATACGTTGACCGCGGTGGCCCCGTACCTGACAAAAGTTTGTCCCCTGCTGATATTGCAGCCTTTGTTGCTGATGCAGCACTGAAGGACTGTAACGCGGCGCGGAGTGTCGGTGACATAATTGATGTTTTAGCTGTCGCCCGCTTGTTCGAACACTCGTTGAAAGATAGTGTGATGTGGCCTAACCCGTTCGGTTGCTCCGAAAATATGCCAGGTTCGGTAGCACAAAGGTTGGGAATAAAACCAGGTCGATTAATATACTCGGAAGTGGGTGGCGAGACACCCCAACGATTAGTTAACCAAATGGCCGAAGCAATTTATCGGAACGACATTCGTGGTGCTCTCATTACGGGAGCAGAAGCATTAGCTACCATTAAGAATGCGACGCGTGCAGGTATTGAATTCGATTGGGACGAGGAGGTCGCTGAGGATTTTGAGGATCTTTGGCCTGATAAGCCGATGAGCTCTGATTATGAAAATAGGCATGGAGTTAATGTCCCTATTCAGGTTTACGCGTTATTTGAGCAGGTTCGAAGGAATGAATTAGGATACAGTACGAAGGAATATCGGGAATCAGTGGGTAAGTTATTTACCGCTTTTTCAGAAGTGGCAGAAGGTAATCCGTACGCGCAATTTCCGACTAGGCGTTCGGCTGACGAAATCTCTACTGTGTCGAGTGACAATTTCCTTTTGACGGAGCCGTATACTAAGTGGATGGTAGCGCAGGATGCAGTTAATCAAGGTGCGGCAATAGTCATGACGTCAGTTGGTATGGCACAGGAGTTGTCGATACCTGAGAGTAATTGGATTTATTTGACAGCATATGCGGACGCCGATGATCTTACGGTATCCGAAAGACCTAATTTGAGTGCGTCTCAAGCTCAGGGTGATGCTCTAAGTTACGTGGTGGACAGATCAAATTTACAACCTGAAAAAGTCGACTTGATGGATCTTTACAGTTGTTTTCCTATTGCCGTTACCAGTACCTGCGGACATCTCGGCATTACTCCGGGAACTCGACCACTTACGCTGACGGGAGGCTTGCCGTTTTTTGGTGGGCCGGGAAATAATTATAGTTTGCATGCAATAGCAGAAGTAGTTTGGCGGTTAAGAGGTAAAGCTACGGGAGATGCTTTAATTGTGGCTAATGGAGGATATTTATCAAAGCACTCTGTTGGGGCTTACTCCAAAACGATAAAGGGTCATTGGCTCCCCAGTGATTTTCGACCAGATCGAGGAAAAAATGCAAAAGTCTCATTAACTGAGTCGCCAAATGGCGTGGGAGTCGTAGAGAGTTATTCGGCAATTTACCAAAAGAACAAGCGGTATGGGGGTTATATTATAGGTCGTTTGATCGAGACCGATCTCCGGTTTTTGGCGGTTGCATTGCCTAGCGACGCGAAGGCTTTGAGTGTTTTATTTAGCGATAACCCCATTGGCAGCAAGGTCAGTGTAACGCACCGTGATGGAATCAATAGGTTCACAGCCGCTTAGTTAGAGTTATGCGACACCTTCGATGTGAAATAGTTTGTTGTATATAGACCATTGATCATGCAGTTTAATTAATGACAACGTGTCTAAAAAAGTAGAGCCCAGATAATCGTCTCGTACCAGAGCGACTGCGGTATTTCCCGCAATATCAATACTAATAATATCTAGCCTAGCGATATCGCCATTTTCCTTCGCAGAGGGTTGGTTCCTTTCAACAAACTGACCGAACTCCTCGCGGCTCATTTCAACGAATTTTCCATCAAAAATTCCGGCAATAACTGCGTTGGGATGGAATGCAGCATCAACTTTGTTTTTCGAGGATTCGAACATACTGTCAAAGTATGTTCGAATCAGGGTGACTATTGATGCTTCATCAGGCGAAACGCTCATTATATTTCAGATTACCCAGCCGGTGACTTGGAATAAAAGCCTTCAGTATTAGGTTGGCGAATTTTAGCCTTTGCGATGAGATCATCGCTCACATCAAACTTATACATTTGATCAGGACCTATACCTTCATCCTTAAGGCAATCAGCCATATCATCATCGGCTACGGTGAAGCCAGCCGCATCGTTAAATGCCCACTCATCCTCTAGGCATTGCCAACCAATGTCCGCAATTTGTTCCGATGTTATTTCCTCACCAAAAAATGGGGTAAAGAATTGTCGAGTTTCATCAATTGTAGGTCCGAGGAACATGCAGAACCCGGTCGAGTCACAAATTGCATTAACTATTTGAATTTCCTGGGAAGCGATTACTGCCTCATCACCACTAATTTTGGGGTCGATGACTAATCCGGCCGTATGATCCGCACCCATAGCACTACTAGCATAAGTTATGCCGGTAGCCTTTAAGGGGCGAGGGTCCCAAGCAGGCATGGCTTGTCCTTTCGCTACTGGTATGCGGTGATGTTTTCTTTCTGTTCCAATTGCGAGCGCACCATGACCTATATTTTTTCCAAGCTCGCTCCCTGATGCGAGTTCTTTTCTAAGCAAGTCTTTAGCACCTTCCGCATCTCCCCAGGACATACCGCCTGAGTCCATATAAACAGCGATAGCTGCTCCAGTCTCGATGGTGTCGAGCCCTAACTCATCACACAATCTGTCGAGGTCTGCCACATCTTCCCAATTATTAATCGCGCAACAGGAGCCCAGAAGGGTGAGGGTCTCAAACTCTAAAGCGGATGTTAAATAATTCCCATCGGCATCATGTACTACGTTGGAGCATTGAACTATACAACCAGTCATACAGTTATGCATTTCGCCACCTCTTGATTCGAAGGACTCGCGAATTCTTGCACCATCGAGTTTTTCAAATTCTGGGTTTCTTCCTTCAACTCGATTTTTGTAAGGAAAAGTATGGAGCATGTTAGCCGCAGGAACTACCGCGCTTGTGCCATATTTAAAATTACTGTGTCTGCTAGAAAGGTAGTCTTTACTGAAATCTTTATTGTACTGAGCATAGGCTTTTCGGTCGACGGGTTTGCGCGTAGCTTTCTTTCCAGGGTCGACCAACACCCATTTAAGGCATTTAGACCCCATAACAGCGCCTACTCCTCCACGCGCTGCTTGGCGAGCAGGTCGCCGATCTTTATCACTGTCCGTGCAGGCGATAGACGCACCTTTGAGCATCATTTCCCCTGCCGGGCCAATTGAGATCACAGAGGCTTTGTCAGACTCCCCATCCAGTAATTTTTCGCAGCAGGCATAATTCCACATTCCTTTATACTCGGTCGCATCAACTAATTCAGCACTGCCGTCAGAAACCCTAAGTCCCCAGAGTTTATCACGATCAGCAGGTTGCCCCGTGACAATGACCGCGCGATATCCTATTTTCATGAGATCTTGCCCAGGATTTCCCCCAGCATTCGCTTCTTTAATTCCTCCAGTTAGTGGACTTTTACATCCCATCGAGATCCGACCAGAGGTGGGAGCAGATGTACCACTCATGGTTCCTGGGGCAAAAACCAAGACATTCTCGGGGCCCAATGGGTCACATTTCGGGTTACACTCCTCTAGCATTACTTTAGCGGATAGCGCTCGACCGCCTAATAATTTCCATTCTTCGCGAAAGTCTTTAATGGTTACTTTCAGCGTACTCATATCTACGTGAATTGTTTTGTCGTTATCCCAAGCCTGGCCCATTTTAGATTGCTCCCAATTTTTGCCCATGCGGTTGATCGCATTACTACATTTTGTGATTTTAATAACACAAACTAACTTATCTGTGCACTTCAACGTACGCTAATACTTTAACTTCAATGAGTGCAATTGTATATATTTCGTTGAACTAGAATGATAAAGTCCGAATGTAATTAGTAATCTAGGATGGGGTGTGGCTATGAAGGCTGTATGGAATGGAAAAACACTTGCTGAGTCAACTGAAACGATAGTTATTGAGGGGAATCATTATTTTCCGCCTCAATCGATCGATAAGTCTGTCGTAGTAGCTAGTGAAACGACCAGTGTGTGTGGCTGGAAAGGTACTGCAAGCTATTGGAGCTTGAACGTTGGAGGAAAAATAAATACTGATGCAGTATGGTCTTATCAGACACCGAAAGAAGCTGCTAGTGAGATAAAAGGATATTTCGCTTTTTGGAAAGGAGTCGATTTCGTTCCGTGACGCCTGCCATCGATGTGTTAACGGAGGCTGGTGTCGACTACAAGTTGCACTCCTACAGCCATGATCGCGCTAATCAATCTTTCGGTTTGGAGGCGGCGACTAAGTTAAAGGTTGGCCCAGAGAGAGTATTTAAAACCTTGATCGCCGAGGCCGACGGATATATGTGTGTTGGAATAATACCAGTAAGTGGTCAATTGAACTTAAAGCGGCTTGCTAAGGCTTTTGGAAAAAAAAGATTGGCCATGGCAGATCCGAAACGAGTTGAGCGAGTTACGGGGTATGTAGTGGGAGGTATAAGTCCTTTAGGGCAGAAGAGGGAGCTGTCGGTGTTTATGGATAGATCGTCGGAATTATTTAAAACAATTTTTGTTAGCGCTGGCAGACGTGGTCTCGATATTGAAATCAGGACGTCTGATTTACAAGGTTTAATAAAGGCGGAGCTATGCCATCTAACTTGATTCGAGGTGCAATAGTATGAAGTTTGGGATCTCTCTGATTGTAAGAGGAGACGATGCAAATCCGGATACGTTGCAGAAAATGGCTGAGTCAGCTGAGCGAGATAATTGGGATTGTCTTTGGGCGAGCGACCATCTAATCATGCCGGCTATGAAGACGTCGCGCTATCCGGGAAGAGAGGATGGACAACTTCCAGGACCTTGGAAAAATACTTACTATCAGCCTTTTAGCGTCCTCAATTTTCTAGCAAGTATTACTTCGACGGTCCGGTTAGGGATGAGTGTTCTGATATTACCCATGCGAAATCCTTTGGAGGTAGCAGCGCAAGTTGCGGAAATGGATCGGCTCAGCTCTGGGCGAGTCAATTTTGGTGTTGGTGTTGGTTGGTACAGAGAGGAGTTTGAGGCATTAGGCTTCGACTTTACAAATAGAGGTCGGAGAACTGACGACGGTTTAGAAATAATACGCAGGTTGTGGACGGAGCAACATGTTTCGGTTGACGGCCCATTTTATAGATTTACTGATGCTCGAATGGGTCCTAAGCCACAGCAAACTCGATTGCCGATCTATATTGGCGGAAATACGCCTCAAGCTCTTTGCCGGTTAGCTCGCTACGGCGATGTATGGCATCCTTTTAAGATCAGCCCGAAGCAATTGTCAGATTCAAGGGTCACTTTAGACGTGGAACTAAAAAAACAGGGAAGAAGTGTGATTGACTTCCCAATAGCGGTGAAGATTCCATTAGTTTTTCCAGATGGTGCGTCCACGAGAAGCAAAAAAGGTTCGCAGGAGGTTATTGATAGTTTAAGATGTTATCAAGATGCCGGTGCAACAGAATTCTGTTTTGATATATTAACGGAAACCTGTGGAGTCGCTTTAGATACTATGCGCCGATTCGTAGAGGAGGTTCGTCCTCATATTTTGTCCTAGAATCTTCACCAGTTCCCTGTTAAGACTAATAGGCCTGGTATCCAACATGTGAAAACTCCTACGCATATCGTGGCGTATGGTAGAAAAGTTCCAAAATCTTTTTGATGTGCGCTAGATAAATAAAAGCCGAACCAGAGCGCGCCCCATATAATCCAGAAGGATCCGAATCTATAGTCGCCTCCGCTGAACGCAACAATTGAACAAGGGATTGCTGTGATGGCAACAAAAAAGCAGAACCAACCGAATCCACGCATATCTAAATCGAACCACATCGAAATTGCCACGTACAAATAGGTGAAAGTAAATAAGAAAAACGTGGCTACTGCGAAAAAATCTCCGAGCGTTTCTGCGCGGACTAGCATCAGTAGACTTACAAACAACCCTAGGCCACCAACCATGAAATTCAGAACCGCTGTCGACCTAGGCTCTATTTTACCCAAGCCTCCGACGCCATTTATTAACAGCACACAACCAACGTAAAGAAGCATTACTCCCAACATACTAATTACTCCCCGAGAAATTGTATTACTTTGTAAGTTAAATATAGTTGCGTCGTGACGCAAGCACAAGTTAAGTTAAGTTAAGTTAAGTTAAGTTATAAAGGGGCTCGATGAAATGAAACAATCTTTGTATGAGAGGCTTGGTGGCAGCGAAAATATTGCCCAAATAGCAAGTGATCTGACGGATCTTCATATTGTGAATCCTAGGATCGCCACTAGATATGCTAATTCAGATCCGGTTTTAGTGAAAAAACAGGTGTCTGCTTTTTTTATTGCGGGTACGGGTGGTCCAGATAATTACTCGGGTAAGGATATGATAGCCGCACATCGCGGAATGAATATCGATAATGATGAGTTTATGGCTGTTCTTGATGATGTAATGCAGGCCTTAGATATGAATGGTATTGGGCAAAGAGAAAAAGAAGAAGTTCTGTTTATTTTATACAGCTTGAAATCAGAGGTTGTTTATCTCTAGAACAAACTAGCCTCTTATTATTTTTTTTGCTCGAATTGCCAGGCGTGTTGGATAATTGTTTCAAGATCTGTGTAGCGCGGTTGCCAATCTAATGCTTGTCTCGCTAACTTGGAGTCTGCGACTAGGATAGCAGGATCACCTTCGCGTCGATTTTCATAGACGACATCAAAGTTTTTACCAGTTACTTTTTTTACTGCGTCTATTACTTCCTCCACAGAAAACCCTTCGCCGTTACCTAGATTAAAATAATTTGAAGCTTGTTTTTTAATTAGGTAGTTAAGAGCAGCCATGTGCGCTTCGCATAGGTCTGAAACATGAACATAATCTCTAATACAAGTGCCATCTTTGGTCGGATAGTCGGACCCAAAAACAACCGCCTTTTCTCTGACACCTGATGCAGCTTGTAATAATATGGGGATCAGGTGTGTCTCTGGGAGATGCCGCTCTCCAATATCGCCGGATTCATCTGCGCCCGCGGCGTTAAAATAGCGGAGGCTTACCGATTTAAGTTCGAAGGCTTGATCAAGATCCTGTAAAATGTGCTCGACCATGAGTTTACTCCGACCGTAAGCATTAATCGGTAATTTCGGGTGTGATTCGTCTATGGGAATGCGCTGTGGCTCGCCAAAAATAGCCGCGGTTGAAGAAAAGACGAACTGCTTGATATTGGCATTCATCATTGCGTGTAACAGGTTGATCGTGCACGCCACATTGTTTAGATAGTAAACATCAGGTTTTTTAACTGATTCGGCAACCTGACTGAATGACGCAAAATGCATTACAGCATCAAATTCATGAGTGTTGAATAGTTTTTTAAGAGTACGAGAGTCCGCTAAATCACCTTCGATCAATTGTGCATCACGGACCGCATCTCGATGTCCGGTAGATAGGTTGTCGAAAACAATTGGATCATGTCCGCATTGCATTAGATGTTTCACCATATGTGATCCAATGTATCCTGCGCCGCCTACTATCAGTAATTTCATTGAGAGGATTCCAGCTCCATGACACTTTTTATTCTCAATTTGTAGAGTGACTTAATTAAACCCACTTTTCATCCACTTTCCCAGTTCGAGTGAACTCTTCAATAATCCGTGCACCCCGCTCAGCTGAGGAGATATCATCGATTTTAAAAGTATGAGTAAACGCTCGCTTCTGAATGTCGATGTAAGTTGATTGATCCGCAAGTGCTGTATTTATTGTCATCCCTAGATTTTCCACATGGCTTACTATAGGCCCGAAGTTCCAGCAGTAATAGGGGAGAGTTGACCCATTAGTTTTTATCCCGAGTGTATTTAAAAACACGCAGGGTCTTGGATGCTCAAGAAATTCATATATTTGGCTGCTACAGTCGCCAAGATAGAGATCGGCGGCTCGCATGTAAGTCATGTCAACTGAGCGCCGACTTCCAGGGTCAATAATAATATTGTCGGTCGTTTGGTATTTGCTCTTCAGTTTGAACCCTTTGCCCCATTTACGTTTAAAGAGCAGGACATGTGGCGCGAATATGAGATTAAAATTTTGGTTATTATAAAAGAATTCAAGGATTGCTTCACCGAGTAACGGCCAAGAAGAGTAGGATGGATGGTGGTGCGGATTGTAGACAATAGTCGGCTTAGAGTTCTTGAACAACTTCATCGGCTTGTGCGGGAGCGCGCGGATGGCTTCAAATTTAGGATAACCTGAGATGGCAAAGTTGTTATGCTTTAGAAAGCCGTGCTTAGTCAGACCGTCAGCATATTTTTGCCCAGGAAGAAGACAGAGATCGAATTCTGAAAGGCGCTTGTCGTAGGAGCCGAGATTCTCGTTGTCCCCAGATCCATGACCGGTAAAGATTAATTTGACGCCCTTGAAAGAAGGGTATTTTTTCAACGAAAGGCTTGTTACCTCTGGAACTACCAATGCATCAAAACTTGAAAAGAGCGCAATATTTTTTCTTATGACTGCGCTTTTCCGAGCAAAGACTAGTTTGGACAAGACGGGATCGATTAGCTCAATAATTAGAGATGCTTTCACATCGACAAATTTACATTTTTGATTTTTGTAAGTGGAAGAAATTTCCTGGGCAAAGGTTTTTTGCTCTTGGGTAGAGGAGATGATAACGACTTCAACATCAGGATATAGCTCGGACAATTTGAAGGCATAAGGCACTATGTGAGGTACCTGATGGGAGTCATAGTGATTCAGGAGAAACCCGATTTTCATGATTACTCTTCAGCCTTCATTTAACTTATCTGTCGGTTTGTCATGTAAACAAGCGCGATAGCACTCAATACACTTGATAGAACGGCAGCATATCCCGCACCTACGATCCCAACTGATTGTAGCATTATTAGCAGAGCTATTAGTTGGGCCAGGGTTACAGAAAATTTAATAAAAAGAGCAATATGTGGTTTACCTATTGAATATAGTGCAGCTTCATAGGGATATGATATTAATAAAATTGATGTGGCGATACTTAAAATTACCATCGTACCGTAGGCATCACTGAATTGTTGTCCAAAAAAGTTCGGTAATATCAATTCGCCAGTAAGTACTAGTAATCCTGTGAAGATGAAGCCTATAAACACGGATGATTTGGTAGCTTTATAGACAACCCTTCGTATTTGAACATTTCCTTGAGGAGATGTTGCAAGCCGGGCTAATTCAGGATAGAGCGCACTACTGAAAACGATGGCTGCCTTTGCACTTGCTTCGGCAAGTTCTTGAGCTACTTTGAAAAGCGCTGCGCCAGAAGCGCCAATTAAGCTTCCAACCGCCAAAGTCGTAAATTGAATCCCAATCGAGTTTGTGGAGCCATAAAAGTTTGAGGACCATGAGAACCTCCAGATCTTAGGATTTTGCAGAGTGGGTTGAGGTATCTTCCAAGAAAAAGATTGAAGGAGATTGCTTCTCGACAACTCATAGGCTGCCACTACTAATGATATAAAAAAGTATGAGATCCGCGCGGCGAACCATGACATTAAGTATGCTTGCCACGGCGAGTCGGAAAAGAAGGCTATGGTCACCCCTACAAGCCTGACCGTAGGTTCAACAATTGCAAGGAATGCCACTATATCAAATCGATCGCAAATTCGGAGAATACCCGTCGTGGTATCAGTGACATTGGAGATAATCAGGACGCAATAAATCACTGCGAGGGGGATTGCGTCTGACGGGATTCCAAAATTATGGCCCCAAAGGTATACAACGAGCGTACCGAGCAAAATTCCAAAAAACGCGGCGAAAAAGTCTAGTAAAAATGTGAACTTTATTAGGTCTTGGAAATCCTTTTTTCGATTGGCAGTCAAAAACTCAGCGCCGTACTTGACTATGATGTCGTAGGACTTAAAGGAGACGATCCTTGTGCACATTAACATGTACGAGTGGATCAGTATGACGATGCCGAACCCATTTGTCCCCAGACCGCGCGCAGCGAGGGCCAGATAGATAAGAGAAATTGCGGCGCCTACCGCTTTGCCACTGAGTACTTTGCCAAAGTTTTTTGTCGCACGCCGAAATAGATTACTTTGTTCAGAAGTCATTACTATTAATTTTTAGGAGGTCCATTATTTTATTTTACTTGGAAAGGAGCGAGAAAAATATATAGTGATTATTTTGGACAGTGAATTAAGCGTTTTCCTGCAGCCAATTGACGAGCCACGGTAAAACCGGATATTAGTATCTTTAGGAGCTAAATGTGAAGTTAGATGGCGTAAGAGTATTAGATTTGTCTCAGTTTTTGCCTGGTCCTTATATGGGTATGCTATTAGCCGATCACGGAGCGGAAGTGATAAAAATCGAGCATGGCTCTGGCGAGCCGACTCGCTATTTGGGTCCCGAAGTAGAGGGTTTTACTACTTACTTTCGCAACACGCAGAGAGGAAAACTAAGCGTAAAGTTAAATTTAAAAGAGGATGAAGGGGTTCGCATCTTCCTAAAACTGGCTGAGCAGACTGATATTATCATAGATTCTTTTCGACCTGGGGTCGTTGATCGACTCGGAATAGGTTATGAAGCGGTTGCAAAACGAAATCCAGGCATTATCTTTTGCTCCCTATCTGCGTTCGGTCAAACTGGAGATATGTCTATGCGACCTTCACATGATCTTGGTGCTCAGGCAATTACCGGCGTGCTAAGTTTGGGCTCGCGAGGAGCAGATGATACAGCATTACCAGCTTCCCCAACTGCAGACGTGGCCTTAGGATCTCTGGCACTGGTCGGTATTATGATGGCTCTTTACAGAAGAGAGAAGAGTGGCCAGGGTGACTATTTGGATATGTCTATGACCGATAGTTTAATTTCGTGGACGCCTCATATTTTGAGCGAGGTGATCACTAATAATGCGGCGCCGAACTTAAGCCGCGAACGGCTTTATGGAGGCGCAGCATTTTATAATATCTATGAGACATTGGACGGGCGTAGGCTGGTGTTATCAGGATCTGAGATGACTTTTGCTGAAAACTTGTTAAACGCGTTGGAGCGTCCCGATTTAATACCGTTGTGTGAGAAGCCTTGGGGAGACGCCCAAAAACCTGTAAAGGAATTTTTACGCAAGACGTTTCTGAGTAAGACATTATCCCAGTGGGGCGAATGGTTCAGCGATCGTAGTGTGTGCTGGGCGCCGGTACTAGAATTGCATGAGGCATGGGAGCAAAAATTTTTAAGAGAGAGAGGAACCATAAGTAAAGGAATGGACGGCGTCGAGAGAGTAGGGACTCCAGTGCGCTTTCTAAATGAGCCAGGTGCGCCGTCGGATAAGTTGTCGACAGTCGGGGAGGACACGCAGCAAGTACTCCAACAAGTTGGTTACGACCCTAACGATTACAAAAGACTAATAGAAAAGGGAGTTTGCTGAAGCATGGACGAAGATAATGGCAACCTTTTCGCTGCACAGATCTATGAAGTAGATAGTTATGATGCGGTACAAGAGCACTTTCATACTAGTCGTTGGACTGACGGTTTACCTATCATTCCACCGACCCCTGATATAGTGCGAAAGTTTCTTGCCGAGGCACTCGTGCCACCAGATCATCTTGTTGGCGTAGAACCGGTGAGAGAACGAGCTATTACAGCTGAGCAACTTGCTATCAATGCAGTCATGGCTGGCTGTGTAGCGCGACACTTTCCCGTTGTAGTAGCAGCATTCACGGCGATGTTACGAGATAAATTTGTTTTGCATGGAGCCACTTCCAGTACGGGGGGCTGCGCGATTTTGATTGTCATCAATGGTCCGGCTGTTAAGTTTCTGGGTATCGACGCGACCTTTAACGTGCTCGGGTCGACTGATCGGGCCACTACATGTATCGGTCGCGCAATTCGTTTGTCATTACAGAATATTTTAGAGGTGCGCCCGGGGGAGGCCGATAGGTCGACTTTGGGTCACCCTGGTAAAATAAGTTTTTGCATGGGAGAGGACGAGGGCGATACTTCGTGGCTGTCGCTAGCACAGGATAGAGGCATACCCTCAGATACTTCTGCGATCACGGTGTTTGCAGCAGGTTCACCGCGTCAGATCATGAATGAATGGACCACTAATCCTGAGGAAATATTGGATACTTATGTCTCTGAAATTAAGGCTTCCATGCTCAATTACTCTATTCATGCGGGCGACTGGGTTATAGTGGTTCCTCCGCAATTGCGGGCGCATTTTGAGCGCGCTGGATGGGACAAGCGCCAGATCCGCGAATATGTTAAAAAAAATGCTTGGGTGATGCGAAAGGACTGGGCGTCATGTGGTAAGACGGCCGTTATCGCTAATCAAGGGGAACGCAAGTATTTCGCCTTGAAAAGTATTGATGATCTTTTAGTCATCGCAGCTGGCGGACCCGCGGGTGGATTCGGGGCGGTAATACCTCCATGGTTTGGTAAGACTAGTCGTGCGACTACAATGGCAATCGGAGCGTGCGTGGACTGCGAGATATAGGAGACTGATGTATGTCAATAAAGTTTTTAGATCCGACTTATAAACGTAGCATTACGGACTTCACGTATGCTCCAAGATTGGAGTCTTTCAAGGATTCTGTGGTAGCGATTATTTCTAATGGAAAACGCGGAACCGTTCCGTTTTTTGACTGCTTAGAGACCGAACTAAAGGAGCGCCACCAAGTAGCAGAGGTGGTTCGTATAATTAAATCTAATTATAGCACCCCTGTAGGCAGCCTATTACTGAATGATGCTGAACGTTGGAATGCCATGATTTCAGGCATTGGCGACTGAGGCAGTTGTTCTTCGTGCAGTCTGCATGATGCGATTATTTGTGAGCGATTAGGCATACCTTCGGTTGGCATCATGACTGAGCCCTTCGGAAGTGCGGCAGCATTGATGGGACGGGTGCTTGGTGCGAGCCAATTAGAGTTTGTGACTATTACTCACCCAATATCGAGCGCATCTGCTAACGACCATAGTACGCGGTCTCGAATTGCTTGCAGTGAGATTATAAATATTTTGAGTGAGGGCGATTAAATTTTTCGCTAATTTGATTAATAGGGGCAAGCAAATGAATGGTGGGTAGTGGGGAGGAGATGATGGAAAAATATTTTGATGATGGTCACACTCGTGCTAAAGCCTTGAATAATCGTGGTCCGATCAGGTTCGAGAGTGATGGCACCTTAGGTAGAGATATCTCGGATGCATATTCCGAATATGGTTTTTATATATTTGAGTCTGTGTTAGCTAGTGATGAGCTTGTTGACATCAAAGCTGATGTGGAACATATCTTGAATAGAGCTCCGATTAAAAAAGATGCAGAGAACGATCTGAGTGGCAATAGACCGCTAGGTTTTGGGTGCAAAGCTCCGACTTTTTTCTGGGCGCCGCCTCTCTCCGATCCTTTTGGAGCGACGGATGCAGCCGGAGGCCGACATCCTGTAAAAATGCCTGAGCCTAAGGCCGAGAAAGGGGTCCCTGACGAAGCGATATTTCTTATATTAGGTTCTCTGCAATTTTCCAATGCGTGTTTACGCGCATATGGACATCCGGAACTTTTAAAAGTGGCAGAGGCTGTCAACGGTAGTGATTTCACACCGTTTAATGAAGCCTTATTTATCAAGAAGCCTGGAGTAGGGGCATCGGTTGCCTGGCATCAAGATGGTCTGACTCATTGGGATAGTGAGGACTTTGACGAAGGTACTCATGGATTTAATTTTATGGCACAACTATACGGAAGTACCGCTCGAAACGGTGTATGGGTCGTTCCTGGAACTCATCGATTAGGTAAAATGGATATAAAAGGAATGGTTAATGTGGCTGGTACAGAGTATCTCCCAGATGCTGTCCCAATGGTTTGTGGGGCTGGTGATGTAGTGATCTCTAATAGGCAGTTAGTTCATGGATCATTCGCGAACACCAGTAAAAAGGAGCGAGTGACCGTGAATTTTGGTTTTCATAGAAGAAAGTCGGTATTAGGGGTTAAGGCAGGTGGGGTCCATAATGCCGAGGCTATTTATGATGAAGCTAGGATTTTGAAACGCTCGCAAGTGATTTCTTTGGCGATTAATGCTCGAAAGCAAAGGTTTCCTCACGAGGAAAGTTTTTGTTATCAACCTTTAGCTAGTTGCGCTGATGATCATCGATGGGATGAAAACACCCTGACAAAGTTGAAGGACTATAATTTACTCGATCTTAGTATTTGACAAAAAGCCAATTGTCGAAGAATTTTTGAGATAAAAAAATATAATATGAGTTATAAGGAGCACGTATGAATTGGTCTGCGATTTTTAATTGGTCGGCGCTTGGGTCGATATCTGAGACGATTGGTGCCATCGCGGTAGTCGCTTCGCTTATCTATCTTGCGGCACAAATTAAGCAAAACTCGAATGCGGTCCGCGCAACTATAGAGCAAGAAAGCGCAAAATTAATAAATCAGACGATGATGTCTATCGGTGCGTCTGAAGAGCTCAGCCTACTTTATTTGCAGGCAACTGAAGATTTTTCTGCTCTGAAACCTGCCGAAAAGGCTCGTATGTTTATGATACTTACAGGTATTTTTAGAGCGTTTGAGGTTTTGTATAGGCAGCAGGAGACTGGGCATGTAAGTCAAGAAATATGGTCCGGTTACGAGCATTTCATCAAAGCAGTGGTCCAAACTGACTTATTCGAAAATTGGTGGGCAGTGAGGAGCGACACGTTTTATTTCGGGTTCAGAGATCATGTGAATCAACTGGATCTTTCTGATGCTCCGGTAAAACCTATGGCGATTTTGAGATAGCTGGGCTTGTGGGGATATCTGGATCTCAAGTAAAGATCTTATATGGCGTATATGATGCCGATGGTGGCTTATGGGGCGAGATTAAATATATTCTAGGCAAAATAAGTGGTTTAGCCCATTGTACTTTATGTGATATGACCCATGGTTGGTCATTAAGAGGGAAGAAGGAGTGGATTGGTTTTGCTAATCGCAGTGAATTAGAATTTAGGCTTTTGCATCGCAATGAGCAACCAAGCGATCTTGCCAAAATCACTGGCGATAGTATCCCTTGCATCGCACAGAGAATTGGAGATTCTTACTCTGTGATTGTCAGTCCTGAAGAGTTGGTGACATGTGAAGCTGATATAAGAAAGCTTGAGACATTGCTTGCGTCGAAACTGGGTAGCGTTTAATCGACAGCGTTTTTAACTGCCACTTACGATAATCTTTCCTATTTGCTGTCCAGCGGCCATATGCTCGTAGGCCTGTGTGACTTGACTCAGCGGGAAGACTCTGTCGATAACCGGCTTATAGGTACCGTTAGCGAGATTCTCTCCTAAGTGCGCCATGGCTCGTTCGGTCCGGTCAACGTGATCAAATAAGTTGTATACCAGATGAAAGCCACATACCCGCAGACCTTTGCCAATAGCGGGGAATAAGGGAAAAGGTGTGTCAGACATTGCAAGAGCCCCGTATACAACTATAGTAGCTTCCACAGCCGCACCATCGGCAAGAGTTTCGAGAAAAGGCCCACCAATAGGATCAAAGGCAATGTCGAAACCATTACCTTCTGTGATTTCCATAATTCGAGCTGCGAAGTCTTCTTCACCGGTAGCAATGACGTGATCTGCACCGGCATCTAATAACGAGTCTTTTTTAGAAAAGTCTCTGGAGGTTGCTATTACCTTCGCTCCGTGGTTTTTAGCTATCTGTATTGCGGGAATCCCAACGCTAGAGCTCGCCGCTGATATTACTACGTGTTGCTCTTTGTTTTGCTTTAAACCACCAACCTCAACCAAGCCACCGTAAGCTGTTGGAAAGGCCATCCAAATTGCAGCGGCCTCCTCAAAACTTATATCTGGAGATTTAGGTGCTAATGCTTGAACAGGGATAATAGCTTTTTCTCCAATAACTCCATACTCAGCGGGAGACATGTTTGGGGTAATGGAAACTTCTTGTCCGACTTTGAAGTTAGTTACATTCGGTCCTACTGCCTCTATCACGCCTGAACCTTCGACACCTACACGAGAAGGCAATTTTGGTTCAACAAGATAAAGTCCTTGCATATATAAATACTCTGCGCGGTTGAGCCCAGCTGCTTTAACATCTACGAGCACCTCGTTATTTTTAGGCGAGGCTAACTCTTCTTCATTGAGTTCTATAACATCTGGACCGCCTATACGGCTAAAGCGAGCGATTTTTGACACAATTTCTTCCTTCTAAATTATTGAATAGGGATGCCTAAGCAGTACCGCTGACTATCATACGCGATGTAAATCCATTAGTTTCTTTATGGCTCCAACTCGAGGATGAACTTTTATGGGTATGGATTACAGATTGATATTGAATATAATTTCGATAGTTTGTCGACGGTAATCCGGTAATATTTATTTCCGCACCCTCTAATCCTCGCAATTTTTTAATCTCTACTGTCGAATCGGGCACTGAATATTTGATTGTCTCAGAAGTTTTCTCGTAAGACATAGGCACTCGTTCGATTTTTCTTGATAGTTTTTTGAACCCAGCGAATGCCACCGGAAAGATCAGATCAAAGCCTTTGTTTTGTCGTTCGTTCAATTTGTCATCTACATAAATATAAGCCCATTTCCTCATCTCAAATGTGGCAAGAAATGTAATACCAGTTAGGTCAATCTGATTAAATTCTCCCGACAGAATTTGAATTAGCCGCGATCCTTCGCATTTTTGGTCTGTAGGAAAGCCAAAGTTACAGGGGCAAGGTATCGAGCAACTGCAGGCCTCAGTTATGTCCGCGGTGAGATTCCATTTAGTTCCAGCCATAGCATTTGAGGACAGTCCGGCTGTCCCGGGAACGGCGAACATTGCTAAATATTTATTAAAGTCTCTTCTTTTCATGAGGTATCTTCCCTAAAATTAAAGTCTCTCTACTGAGTTAGACCAAGATTTGAAGCGCTTTATACGCGATGTAGGCCAAAAAATACGAAAAAAATTAATTTACAGTTGTTACCACGGTATCAGATCCCGATCTGATGCGCTACATGGGAGCTCAGATAAATGCCAACCCTAACCCGTCACTAATTGTTTTTTCAGTGTTACAATTTGGCTCCAATAGTATTCTCAAATTTTTATAAATAATGGCAAACAATGCGTCTTACAAAATCATAGATAAGGTTGGTATGCCACGAGTGATATCGTTTTTTTTAAGCCAACTCGAGGCGTACTGCACATCCGAGGTCGATTGGATCAAACTGTTGCCTTTGGAGCAGAATCATTTATTACATGGCGCTTGTCATTTTCCTTTTAAACCAAAGTCGGGTAGTCGTATGAAGCCACATGGGTTCAGGATCCGTGCGAGCGTTAACATTGAGATGTGTCCCCCATTCAGTTATACCCATTGGGGTCGGATACCCTCCGATAAAAGTAAGCAAGGGTGGTTATCAGGCGAGCAAATTTTTAGATTCAATGATCTCGAAGAATGTGCGGTACATACTTTAGCCCATGAATGTTTCCATTTTTTGAGTGGCTCTCAACAGGTGAAGGAAAAGAACACCGAGGCTAATGCGAATTGGTGGGCGGACAATTGGCTGAGGCAGTTTCGTGAACAGGCCGACTAAATTTAGATGGGTTTAGGTGATAAATAGCTGATCATTGGTCCTTCGAAGTGGTAGTATATGTCTATCAGCATTACCGGTTATAACGTAAAGGGGTATAGATATGAAAGCAGTTGTGGCGCACGATATTGATGATTTTTCGGTGGTTAACGTTGACTTGGACGCACCCAAAGTTGGTGAGGTCCTAGTAAAAATGAAGGCCACTGGAATATGTCATTCTGATTTATCAATTATCAATGGCACAATTCGGTGGAAGTTGCCATCTGTTCTCGGACATGAAGGTGCCGGGGTTATAGAGCAGGTTGGAGAGGGTGTATCAAATGTGAAGGAGGGAGATCACGTTGTATTGTCGTTCGTTCCGAATTGTGGGGACTGTTATAACTGCCAAAGAGCTGAGCCGCATTTGTGTCAGATGAGTAAGCCGCACGGTGGCCTTCTTGATGGTACCAGTCGTGTAAAAATGGATGGCCAAGAAATAGCGGTTATGTCGATGCTTGGAAATATGGCCGAGTACTGTGTGGTTCCAGAGGCCTGCGTGGTGTCAGTTGATAAAGAGCATGATTTTAAGGCGGCTGCGCTTGTTGGCTGCGGTGTAACGACTGGAGTCGGTGCGGCTATAAAAACTGCAGAAGTGAAGCCAGGTTCTACGGTGGCTGTTTTTGGTTGTGGTGGCGTTGGTTTGAATGTAATACAAGGTGCAAGAATTGCGGGTGCTGCTCGTATCATAGCTGTCGATCTCTCTGCCGAAAGGATGGAGCTCGCCCGATCTTTTGGCGCTACCGATGTGATTAATCCGAAAGCTGACTCCGTGAAGCAAGTACAAGATATTACGGGTGGCATTGGAGCGGATTATTGCTTTGAAGTAGTTGGTAGTGGGAAGTTAGTGGAAGCTTGTTTTAAAGCAACGCGCTTTGGCGGTACTACGGTATTAGTTGGAGTTGGGCGAGCTGACGATAGGTTTTCAATTAACGCCATGATCGTGCCATTTTCCAGCAAAACCATAAAGGGATGCATGTACGGAAGCGCCAATTTCAAAGTTGATTTTCCTATGTATCTTGATTTATATCGACAGAAAAAGCTCGATCTCGATAGCCTTGTGACCCGGACCTACAGTATCGACGAAGCTCCGGAGGCGTTCGCCGATCTCGAAAGTGGTAAAAATGCTCGTGGGGTTATCGTTTATTAAAGAGGCCAGTTCTAGGCCTCATTTTTTTTAAAATGAGGCATTACCTCCTTGGCGAAAAGCTCTACTGAGGACATCGCGTCACTGCCTTTGATTCCCGGTAGATGCATCCAACAAGAAACCTCCGATGGATTTACTGCCTTTTCATATAGAGATAACTGTTCGATTGCGAAATCTGGATCCCCAATTATATAACGGTTCTTAAACGTGTCGAAGCCGACTTGATCCTTAGCGGTAATAACACTGCCGTCAGCTGACTTTAATACTCTGTCTCCGGCTGCCGAGGCTGCTCCATATAGTTCAGTAAACAGGTAGTTTAAAGCCGGAGCCGCAATAGCTTCAGCTTTTTGTTTTGTCTCAGCTATAAATACAGATCGCATTACCGGTCTTTCGGGGATTTCCCATCCGATCCTGTTGGCTTCAGCTTCGTAAGGAGCAAAGTGCTCGATCAGCTCTTCCGGCCCGTGTCTGGGAGACATTATCTGGATCGCATTTCTGCGTGCAGCTCGTCTCAAAGATCCTGGAGCGGAGACTCCATACCAAATTGGAGGGTGTGGATTCTGCACGGGCCTCGGGGTAAGCCTAGTCTCCGGTACGTTGAAATATTTCCCATTAAAAGAAAAGGTTTCTTCAGTCCAAGCAAGAGTTATCAGATCAAGCGCCTCTTCAAATCTACCAATCCGTTCTTCTCTAGGAATACCGTGTGCTTCAAATTCGGATGCAACGTAGCCTGGGGCAACCCCAAATATAAATCGGCCATTCGATAAGTTATCTAATACCACAACGTCTTCTGCTAGCTTGAGTGGAGCGTACAGAGGTACGAGGAGAACACCGGTTCCGATTCGCATCGTGTTCGTAACAGCAGCAGCGCCGGCGCAGGCAACAAGGGGACCAGGACAAAGACCATCTTTTTGTGCATGATGAGATACTTGGAAACTTGAGGTGTACCCTAGTTCTTCCGCTCTCGGCAAGCAGGTCAGCATATCTTGATAGGGTTCTTGCCATGGAATACCGCTGCCAGGCGGAACTTGAAGAGAAAAGATTAAGCCAAAATCCATAGTTTTAATCCTCGCTGAAATTATTTTATTCCGTTACCGGGACTATTTCGCACCCGATTTCTCCTAAGGCTAATTGGATCGCGGTGCCTACGTCTGTAGCATTCGGGCCATCACCGTGGATACATAATGCCTCCGCATCCAGGGTCACCAAACTTCCGTCGATCGCCTCTACTTTTCCGGTTTCAACATATCGTTTCACTTGGGACACAGCAAAATCAACGTCCGTTTCGTGTTTTTCGCGTTGTATCACAAGTGTGCCATCGGCTGCATATTGGAGGTCTGGATATATCTCTCCAACGACTCGGATACCTTTTTTTCTTGCCGCTACTGGCATTGCCGCATCAGTGGGAGCAGGCCAATATAACATCGGGTTATCGGTTAAGAGGCTTATTGCATCGGCGACCGCTGAGGCTAGCGCCTCGTCTGTGCGAAGTACGGAATAAAGGGCACCATGGGGTTTGACATGATGCAGTTTCATTCCCGCTGTTTTCAGGGCCGCTTGCAGCGCCCCAGTTTGATAAACAGTATATGCAAACGCGTCTTCTGGGGTAATGTTCATTGTCCTTCGCCCGAAACCAAGTAAATCCGGTAGACCTGGGTGAGAACCCACGACAACATTATTTTCCTTTGCCATTTTGATCGTATCGAGCATTGTGAGCGGATCGCCTGCATGAAAGCCACAGGCGACATTCGCCGTAGTAATCAAGCTCATCATACCTTCGTCATTACCCATGACCCAATTTCCAAAGCTCTCGCCCATGTCACAATTGATGTCCATTGATGTAATCATAGTTGACTCCTTTCGGCTTTGATGCGGCCTATAATACTTAATTTATAGAAGTATTATGCCCTAAAACTAGCCTAATTAAACCGACATAATGGAATTATATTTATATTCATATACGCTATTTAAAATTTAATTCGAATTATTTAGATTATTTTAAAATTAGAGTTTAAATGAGGCAAAAAAGGTCTTAGTCGATGTTTCATAAATTTCTACTTTAAGACGTACTCTATTCTTAAATCACCATGTAGCAGTAGCGACAATTTGATAAGTATAAGCGCTTGTCCATCACATAGACATCGAAGCTTCTAGCTGTTTACACGCTCACTCCAAAATATTTATTTGTCATCATTATTTGACAGTAGGTATTTGTCATTTGATAATCGCGCTCCCACTTAGCGCCCGTAGCTCAGCTGGATAGAGTACCTGGCTACGAACCAGGGGGTCGGAGGTTCGAATCCTTCCGGGCGCGCCATCATTTTTTACCACGATTGGTATAGTATGTAATCTGAGCAGATTTTCCTCATAGAACCCAAGCAACTTAAGGATGGAAATTTGCATAATAAATTATATTTTTACAGTAGGTTGTTATGCGTGAGAACTTGAAGTCGACGGGACACCGGTCTGCGCTGGTCCTTTTTTCGGGCGGTCAAGATTCGACTATTTGTCTGGCGTGGGCTCTGGCAAATTTTGACTCGGTCAGTACCGTAAGTTTTAGCTATGGGCAAAGGCATCAAATTGAGTTGGATTGTTGTAAAAGAATCTTAGAGGAAGTTAGAAAAATAGTCCCGCAATGGTCGAAAAGGCTATCTGAGCAACACGTAATAAATTTAGATTTTATTCCTACTATCGCCAGTTCAGCTTTGACGTCAGAGATGGAAATAGAAATGACGAATTCGGGATTACCTAATACCTTTGTGCCTGGGCGTAATATTTTCTTTCTATCGGCTGCGGCTTCTCTGGCTTATAGATCTGGGATTTTGAATTTAGTAGGAGGGATGTGCGAGGCAGATTACTCAGGTTACCCAGATTGTCGAGATGAGTTTATCAAAAGTCTCGAGAGAGCTATCGGTCTCGGTATGGATATGAAGTTCAGAATGCATACGCCCTTGATGTTTCTAAATAAAGCTCAATCATGGCTAGTCGCAGAAAATCTTGGTGGATCGGAATTGATAGATATTATTGTTGAAGAGACCCACAGCTGTTATCGAGGTGTGCGTGATAGCCGTTATGAGTGGGGCTATGGTTGTAACAAGTGCCCTGCTTGCGAGCTCCGTAAAGCAGGTTATGGTCAATATAAGGCGGGAGACGCCGTTTGAGTTATTCAGTAAAAGAGATCTATCTCACTCTGCAGGGAGAGGGCGCACAGCAAGGGAGGGCGGCAGTTTTTTGCAGGTTTGCTGGTTGTAATCTATGGAGCGGCAAGGAAATAGATCGCAGCACTGCTGCGTGTAATTTTTGTGATACAGATTTTGTTGGGACTGACGGCACTGGAGGGGCCAAATATTCTGATGTTGAATCTCTCGCAGGTGCTATAGAGCTAGAGTGGGCGAAAAATGTGGAGTCGAATTCTGGCCGTCTGGTAGTCTTTACTGGCGGGGAACCCGCTCTTCAGCTTACCGGCGAGCTCACGAGAACCTTGAGGAGCCTTGGCTTCCAATGTGCAATAGAAACAAACGGCACCCTCCCCATTAAAGCTGAATTGGATTGGATAACAGTTTCTCCCAAAACTAGTCAAAAATTAGAAGTTTTTGCGGGAGACGAGCTAAAGCTAGTGTATCCGCAGCAGCATATTAAGCCTGAGCTATTTGAGACCCTCGACTTCCGTCATTTTTTCTTGCAACCGAAGGATGATGAAAATTTTAATGAAAATCTGAGCAAATCGATTGAGTATTGCTTGAAGCATCCGCGCTGGCGGCTGTCAATTCAGACCCACAAATACATAGGTATTGATTAAGTCCCCCGATCTTCGGTTATTATAGAACATCAAGTATCAGTGCAATGCATGCGCCCGTAGCTCAGCTGGATAGAGTACCTGGCTTCGAACCAGGTGGTCGGGAGTTCGAATCTCTCCGGGCGCGCCATTTAAATGTGCGCAATTCAAGTCGGGTGGCATCACTTTTCTCAACTATTGAGGGTTAAATTCAGATCAATTACATGGGGAGGTTATTGGAATGGGTGATTTGAAGCGTGTTCTCGTCGCTAATAGGGGAGAGATTGCCTTACGGATCATTCGGGCAGCGAAGGAGTACGGCTTTGTAGCTGTCACAATTTATTCCCAGGATGATGCCAACAGTCTTCATGTGTCGCGTGCAGATGAAGCAATATTGTTAAAAGGAAACGGCCCATCTGCGTACCTTAATGCGGAGCAAATTGTTCAAGCTGCGGTTGATAGCAACTGTTTTGCTATCCATCCTGGGTACGGATTTCTGTCCGAGCAAGTATCATTTTTGGATTTAGTGGAGAGGTCGGGTTTACTATTTATAGGGCCTACGCAAGAACAACTTGCTTTATTAGGTGATAAGGAAAAAGCTTGCTCGTTTGCCAGAAAACTGGGAGTGCCCACGTTGTTATCTTCTGGAGTTTTGGCAGATAGTTCTGATTTGGCGGCATTCCGCGAAAATGGAGTTGCAGATCGCCCTGTAATATTAAAAGCGGTCTCTGGGGGAGGAGGTCGTGGGCTTAGGATTGTCCAATCAAAAAAAGATGGTGAACTGCTGTTTGAACAGGCCAGTGCCGAGGCGAAGCTAGCATTCGGTGATAGCAGGCTATACGCAGAGGATTATCTATCAGATGTGCGACATATCGAAGTTCAGATCATCGGTGATGGTCAACACGTGTGCCATCTCTGGGAAAGGGATTGTTCGTTACAAAGGCGCCATCAGAAAATAATTGAAATCACGCCCGCGCCTGGTTTACGTGACAAGTTGCGCCAGAAAATTTTAGACGCGGCCACCGTTTTAGCCTCCGCTCTTAACTATAAGGGGCTGGGGACGATAGAATTTTTAGTTGACGTAGATGAACACAAATTCTTTTTTATTGAAGCTAATGCAAGATTACAGGTAGAGCATACCGTAACCGAAGAAGTGCTAGATATGGACTTAGTGAGCTTGCAGTTTGATATTGCGCTGGGTAAGACACTTAAACAGCTAGGCTTAGAAAAGCCGCCAGAGTTGCGTGGAACTGCTCTTCAGCTGAGAATCAACGCAGAAGAGTTGACCGCCAATGGCGATCTTATTTCCGCGGCGGGTACGCTAAATAGTTACGAGCCGCCATCGGGGCTCGGCATCCGAATTGATAGCTGTGCCTTTTCTGGATACCAAATGAATCCTCTTTTTGATTCGCTAATAGCGAAATTGATAATACATGTTAATACAGATGATATTCGTAAGTTATTCCATAGAGCGGAATGTGCTGTTTCAGAGTTTGTTTTGGAAGGCATGAGTAGTAATTTACCTTTCCTCAATGCGTTAGTGCGCAGAAAAGAGCTTTTAACCGCTAATTACTGGACTACATTTTTAGATGATCAGTACGAAAGTTTGTTACAGGAGTCTCAACTTTTTATAAAAAAAGAAGTCGTCTCTCAGGACAGCACCCTAGAGTGTCGGAGTAAAAATATTCCTGACGGTCTCAAGGCTGTTGTGGCGCCTATGCGCGGGAGTGTTGTGAGTATTTTAGTAGGTGTAGGGGACGAGGTTCGCGCTGGTCAGCACTTGGGCTTCCTAGAAGCGATGAAAATGCATCATGACATAGTTTGTCCGATGACTGGCGTTATTCAAGCGATATTAGTTGAGGCTTCTGAGATTCCGGATCAAGGTGATCATCTTTTTTACATTAAACCTCTCGACAGCGTTACCGAAGATGCTAGGCCAATAATCGAATATGATTTGGCTGCGAAAAGAGAAGATCTATCAGAAGTGATACAGTTGCACTCTTTGGGATTGGATGAGAATAGAGGTGATGCGGTAGAAAAAAGAGTTAGGCGCAAGTCTAGGACTGCTCGCGAGAATATTGAACACCTTTGTGACTCGGATACTTTTATAGAGTATGGTGCGCTGACAATTGCGGCTCAGAGAAAACGACGCTCTATTGAAGATCTTCGCTTAAAAACCCCAGCAGACGGAATGATAGCAGGTTTTGGTAATGTAAATGGAACTCAATTCGAAGACGATAAATCTAGATGCGCCGTGTTAGCTTATGACTTTACCGTTCTTGCAGGAACACAGGGGCACAATAATCACAAGAAGAAAGATCGGATTTTTGAACTGGTGCAAGAGTGGGAAACCCCGGTAGTATTTTTTACAGAAGGAGGCGGAGGACGGCCCGGGGATGTGGACACTGATGACCTTGTCATGAGCTGGCTAGATCTCAAAACCTTTGCGACTTGGCCTAAGTTAAGTGGTGTCGCTCCGAGGATTGCAATTAATTCAGGACGCTGTTTTGCAGGTAACGCGGTAATATTTGGATGTGCCGATATTACGATTGCTACTAAGAATTCTAATATCGGCCTTGCTGGACCTGCAATGATAGAAGGCGGAGGGCTAGGCCACTTTACGCCGGAAGATATAGGGCCAATCGAAGTGCAGGAAACTAATGGCGTCGTCGATCTCGTGGCAGATAATGAATACGATGCTACCACGGTTGCTAAGCATGTTTTAAGTTTTTTCCAAGGAAAAGTGAGTGACTGGTCTTGTGTGGACCAGCGAATATTACGTCATATTATTCCCGAAAATAGACTACGTATTTATGACATGCGTCTAATAATAAATTCTTTAGCCGATAAAGACTCCTTCGTTGAGCTTAGAAGGTCCTATGGTATAGGTTTGATTACAGGTTTTATCCGGATCGAGGGCGAAGCAATGGGCGTGATTGCAAATGATCCAAGTCACCTGGGAGGAGCGATAGATGGAGATGCGGGTGAGAAAGGTGGACGGTTTCTGCAATTGTGCGATGTTTATGGGATCCCAGTCCTTTCTCTTTGCGATACCCCTGGATTTATGGTCGGCCCAGACAGCGAGAAAACAGCGGCGGTAAGACGGGGATCGCGACTAATAGTGGCCAGCGCCAACTTGAGTGTTCCCTTATTTTCTATTGTCACGCGAAAGGGATATGGGTTAGGGGGGCAGGCTATGATGGGAGGAAGCACCCATGAGCCTTTTTTTACGATTGCCTGGCCGACTGCTGAGTTAGGTCCTATGGGGCTTGAAGGTGCGGTCGAATTAGGTTTTAAGAAAGAGCTTGATGCGACTATTGATAGTACGGCCAGGCAGGCGCTATTTGATAAGTTGGTTAGCGAGTTATATTCGAAGGGTAAGGCGGTATCAGTTGCGTCAGTATTTGAGATTGACGCTGTGATCGATCCTGCCGAAACTCGGACATGGGTGAGTCGTGGATTAAAAACAGCTCAAAGGACGAGTAGAAAATCGAAACGTTACGTGGATGTTTGGTAGTTCCGAATAATTTGGAGTAAAGATATGAAATACTGCTCGTTTTGCGGTCAACAGTTAATCAAGCTGCCCCTTGGAGGACGAGAGCGTCTAGCCTGTCCGGACATGAAGTGTGGTTTTGTGCATTGGAATAATCCGATCCCAGTAGTAGCGGCTATAGTTGAGCATGACGGTGATATTGCTCTTATACAGAATGTTGGTTGGCCTGATAATTGGTTCGGTTTAGTGACAGGATTTCTAGAGTCTGGTGAGATGCCAGCAGACGCGGTGCTTAGAGAAGTTGAAGAAGAAATCGGCTTGCAAGCGACGCTACAATCTTACGTTGGAATGTACGAATTTTATCGAAGCAACCAATTGATCATTGCTTATCATGTAACGGTTGAAAGTCACGAAGTTAATCTGGATCGGCATGAGATAGCTGATCAGAAATGGGTTCCTATTACGGAAGTTCAACCTTGGACGGCCGGCACAGGTAAAGCTCTGCGCGACTGGTTGAAAACGAAAGGGATTGACCGGGATCTAGAAGAATTTGGGACTACGAACACTTAGGCAATTTTATCAGTCTGCTTTTTTTTCACGGGATCGTAGCCAGATCCTCCCCACGGATGGCATCGGGAAATACGCCTGAGTGAACGTAGGGAGCCAGAAAAGAAACCGTACACTTGAATGGATTCAATTGCATATTCAGAACAGGACGGTGCGAATCGACAACTTCTGGGTAATACAGGCGAAAGATATTTTCTGTAAAGTTTAATAATGTCTATTATTAAAGTTGCAGGCGACCATTTCATGCCTTTTATACCGGAGGCTCTTCTGGGTTTAGCAATTTTTTTGATTATATTCTGTGGTGGCAAAACGTTGCCCGCAGTAGTAGCAGTCCACCCAGGTTTTTCCTTCTAAAGACAGGTAGATCCGTGGGTGGCCCAGAGCGCCACCGCCCCCATCACAGTATGCTCCGCCACTTTTTGCTTCTATTATGCGAATACTTCTTTGATCGCTCATTTTGTATCACTACGTCCCTGAGGGCTTACTTTTTAGATAATTTTACAAGTCTAGCCGCGTTAAAAATTTTTATTATTATATCTTAATAGTGCTGGCTACCAAAGCGAGTGCGATTAATAAGCCCCAATGGACTGGATGAGAGATTTGATTAATTAACATTTTTATCGATCTTGACTGCTATGGTGAATAGTTTTGGGCAAAAAATAGAGTATTATTAAATAAAATTAGCGCAGTCAAAAAAATATGAATCAAGAATTAAGTAATAGAGATCGTAAAAATTTGCGTAAATTGGCGCACTCGCTCAAACCAATTGTGATGATTGGACAGCATGGTGTCACCGCCGCGGTCGTCAGTGAAATAGATATGGCATTAATCTCTCACGAGTTAATAAAGATTCGTGTTAGGGGCTTCGAGCGCGAGGAGCGGCGAGCTAAAGTCGAAGAGATTGCAAAAGAACTGAATGCAGAAATTGTTAGTATGATAGGTGGCGTTGTTACGATGTACCGTGAGGTCAGCGAGACTAATTGACATCTTTTGAGTATGTTTCTACTTCGATGCGTTGTGTAATGAGATGTGAGGTCTATGATTAAGGTAACTGACGTGTCCTTAAGGCGGGGCGGTGAACTCCTATTTGAGGATGTTAGCTTTTCAATTTATTCCGGTCATCGTGTTGGTGTGACAGGTGCCAATGGTGTCGGTAAGACAAGTTTATTCAAATTGCTAGATTCTACATTACCGCTAGACAGTGGTGATATTACATTGCCTTCATCTGCTAAATTGGCATGTGTGTCTCAAGAAATTTTGGATACTGAATTATCAGCAATTAATTATGTTATGGCAGGGGATACGGACCTTGCGATGGCAAAACAGGAATTGATTGCAGCAGAGGTGAAGAACCAAGATGAGGCTTTAGCAACAGCATACGATAAGATCGAGCAGGCCGGTGGATATACTGCGGAGACTCGAGCGGCTAAATTGCTAGCAGGCCTAGGCTTTTCGATTGAAGAGCAAAGTCAGTTGTTTAATACTTTCTCAGGTGGGTGGCGTATGCGCTTAAATTTAGCTCGCGCCCTGATGACTCCTTCAGATATTTTAATGTTAGATGAACCAACTAACCATCTCGATCTGGACGCTATTGTGTGGTTAGAAAATTGGTTGGTGAGATACCAAGGGATACTGATAGTTATTTCGCATGATAGGGATTTTTTAAATACAGTTACGACTAACATAATTAACATTGAGAATAAAAAAATCGATACTTATATGGGTAATTATGCCGATTTCGAAAGGCAAAGAGCCGCGCGGTTGTCGACTCAAAACGCTGCCTATCTCAAGCAGCAAAAAGACATACTTCACATACAAGCTTTTGTTGATAGATTTAAAGCCAAAGCAAGTAAGGCTAAGCAGGCGCAGAGTAGACTAAAGGCGTTGTCACGGATGAAGAGAGTGAGTTCGGCACACATTGATTCTCCGTTTTCTTTTAGTTTCTTTGAGCCTGAAAAAATGCCAGCACAACTATTAACTATGAACGATTGTGATATAGGCTATGAAAATACTCGAGTGTTGAGAGAACTAACGTTAACTATCTCTCCAGGTGACCGGATTGGTTTGTTGGGTGCAAATGGAGCAGGGAAATCAACCTTCATCAAAGCTTTGGCAAATGAAATATCGATAATCAGCGGAACGGTTGAGCGCGCTAATAGCTTAACAGTCGGATACTTTGCTCAGCATCAGGTGGAACAATTACGAAGCGATGAAACTCCTCTAGAGTTTTTAACACGATTAGATCGCTCGATACCTGAACGAGACCTACGGACTTACCTAGGTGGGTTTGGTTTCTCTAACAACTGTGCCCTGCGCGCTATCGGGCCATTATCTGGTGGGGAAAAAGCGCGATTGGTTTTAGCGGCTATTGTTCGGCAGAAACCAAACCTATTGCTGTTAGATGAGCCAACTAACCATTTAGATTTACAAATGCGGCATGCGTTAGGCGTTGCGCTTCAGGGTTACGAAGGAGCATTAGTAGTAGTATCGCATGATAGATATTTGCTTGAATCGGTTAGTGATAAATTTAAGTTGGTAGCAAACGGAAAGATAGAGGAATTTGATGGGAATCTAAGCGATTATACCAAATGGCTAACAGATACTCGCTCTCAAAAGACTGCATTGTTGAAAGAACGGGTTTTGAGACATGAGTCCAAAAAAGACAGACGTAAAAGAGAGGCAAAATCGAGAGCGAGAAAGAGTGAGCTCGTTAAACGTGTTAGCTGCTTAGAAGAAAGCGTAAATATTTTAAGTAAACTCGTATCTGAAACTAATGCGAAGTTAGCGGATAGTAGTATTTATATAGGAGGGCGACAGGGTGAACTTAAAGAGCTCTTAGGTGAGCAAAAGATACAATCTAAAAGATTGAGGTGCGCAGAAAAAGAGTGGTTAGAGGCTACTAGTCAGTTAGAAGAGTCTAAGTTTTAGTAAACTTTAGTGTCAAAATTTGTTTACGTTAGTGTAAATAGCTAGTAAAAGAAAAAAATAGACCAGATATGCAAAAAATCATACATTTTCTGCCAAATACTCTTCCAATTTTCTGCCCGCTAGTTATAGTAGGTGTATCACTGATAGCGCAAACTTTTTTGGAAGACTCCGACGAAAGTGAACGGATGAAGTGATAAGAAATTGAATTAGAAAGATTGTGACTATGATTTTTATTTTGACAGTTGCAAATAGTGAGAATTTTATTTGACAAACTTTTGTTTGTTGCAGCGTATTTTATGGAGACATTATCATGGCGAAGACTACGGCGATTAAAGTAAAACAAACCAAGACTCAAATCATAGCGGCTGTTGCTGAAGAAACTGGGATGAGTAGAAAGCAAGTAAAAGAAGTATTTGAGGCTACGAAGGGGTTGGCTGCGAGGCATTTATCAAAAAATGGGTCTGGAGAGTTTACTGTTCCGGAAATCGGGGTTAAGTTAAAGCGTGTTAAGCGACCAGCACGTAAGGCAGGCAAGGGACGAAACCCTTTTACAGGAGAAGAAATACAAGTTGCAGCGAGGCCTGCAAGTTTGTCTGTCAGAGCTACTGCCATGAAGGCGATAAAAGATACAGTCGCGTAGAGTTGCGTCACTATTATAAAAAAGCCGGCTACGACGCCGGCTTTTTTTATGAAGAAATATCAGCGTATTGTCGTGATTTGATGTTACTTAAAAGGTTGTGTATTCAATGAAGGTTCTGGTGGTTGGCGGAGGGCTTCTTGGGATAACGACTGCGTGGTTCCTCAATGAACATGGCGCAGACGTTACCGTTATAGAGGAAGGTCTTGAGGTAGGAGCTGATACTAGCTTTGCAAACGGTGGAATGTTGCATGCTAGCCAAGCAAGCCCATGGAATGAACCCGGTGTAATCCTCAAGGCATTACGGATGATTGGGAGAGAAGATTCACCTTTATTAATTAGACCTAATGCGCTTTTTAGAATGCTTCCTTGGGCTCTCGCGTTTTTTCAGAACTCTTCACCTGAATTATTCTTGAAAAATCTCGGGAAGAACACTCGTTTAGCAGATTATTCGTTATCAGTTATGAACGAGCACCTAGGTCCGTTAAATCTTAATTTTGAGGACAGCCGTAAAGGCATCCTCAAAATCTACGAGACAAAAGATGAGGTTCGAGGTGCATCCAAAATTGCATCTCGAGGTAACGCTGACAATATTCCTTATGAAGTCTTAGATAGCGATAAAGTGGTACAGCTAGAACCGGCTCTCAGTGATGTGAAGCAGCGAATCGAGGGGGGAATATATTTTCCTAATGACATGTCTGGAAATGCGTATCTTTTCTGCAAAGAATTGTCTGCTCACTGTGCTTCGAGAGGTGTACGTTTTATTTATGACTGTCATATAAACGAAGTGAACATTGAACAAAAAACATTCCATTCGTTAGAAACAGATGATGAAAGATATCATGGAGACGCATGCGTTGTGGCCGCAGGAAGCTATAGTTCAAACCTGCTAAAAACTGCTGGTTTAAAAGTCCCGGTTCAGCCCGTGAAAGGATATTCAATTACGATTCCAACGCCCAGCGGCGCGATATCTCCTAGAATTCCGGTAATTGATGAGCACTACCACTCGGCTATCTGCCCCTTGGGAGATCATCTTAGAGTTGCGGGGACTGCTGAATTTGCTGGATTCAATAAGGAACTCAATCCTAGAAGAATAGAAAACTTATTTGAGTTGATTCGTAAGGTTTATCCTAGGATTTTTGACTGTATGGATAAAGAGAAAATTAAAAAGTGGAGTGGCTTCAGGCCAATGACTCCTGATGGAGTTGGTGTTATGGGCACTACAAACATAAAGGGACTTTATGTTAATACCGGGCACGGTCATTTAGGGTGGACTATGGCGCCGGGCGCCGGCAAATTTGTGGCCGATATAGTCATGGATGAGGATCCTGAAATTAAAATCGAGGACTACTCTTTAGAACGATTTTGATAAATGTCTGATTCGGAAACGTGTTAGGAGGCGATGTTTGGAATTTAAAAATTTGGCTAAAGCAAGGCGAACCGCGAGAAGTTATGACGCAGGTATAGATATTTCTGACGCGGATGTGAAGGGTATCATCCGATTGGCCAGTTATTCTCCAAGCGCTTTCAACTTACAGCATTGGCGATTTGTTGTAACCCGAGACGAGTCGGTGAAGTCTGATTTGTATGAGTATTGCTACTTCCAAAAGCAAATTGTTGAATGTTCGGCAGTCATTACTGTGTGCGGCAATTTGTCAGCTCATTTAGAGGCTAAATCAATATATGAGGATCAACCCTCCGAAGTAAAAAACAAATTCATTCCAATGATTGATGCGATCTATTCAACAGATCCCACCCTACAAAGAGACGAAGTGATGCGGAGTGGAGGGTTAGTTTCGATGTCTATTATGTATGCCGCCAAAAATGAAGGTTGGTCCACTGGGCCTATGATAGGTTTCGATCCAAAGAAGGTTTCTTTGCGGTTAAATTTAGAGGAGAATATTATTCCAGTAATGATGCTGACTCTCGGCAAACCTAAGAACGCTGAAGAAGTGCGTGCACACCGATATCGAGTGGAGGAGTTGATTCACTATGAGACATATGGAAATGCTCGCTCGAGCTAAATTGGAAACTGTTTTGAAAAGGGTAAGTTATGACCAATAAATTTGAAGTACTCGCTGATGACTTTGTTTTTCTTGAAGGACCTCGTTGGGAGAATGATAAACTTTGGGTTTCGGATATGTGGGGTCATGAAGTCTTTACTATTGACGAACAGGGCATGCGCTCTAGTGTGGTTAAAGTAGCTGGCAGACCTTCTGGGCTATGTTTTCTTTCAAGTGGTAAGCTAGTAATTGTATCAATGGAGGATCGAAAGCTTCTAGAGTTAACTGGTGAAGGTGAGCTATCTGAATATGCGAACTTATCGGGCCTAGTCACCGGCGATATAAATGACGCGGTCGTCGACGCGCACGATAATATATATGTGGGAAATTTTGGTTACGATCTTTTCAATGGCGCAGATCCGGTACTTGCCAATCTAGTTTGTGTTGACCAAAAAGGGGAATCGCGGGAGGTGGTAAATGACATGAACTTCCCGAATGGGGCAGTGATTTCTCCGGATAACACTACTCTAATATGCGCGGAAACTTTTGCGAATCGTCTTACTGCCTTTACATTAGAACAAGATGGCTCTTTGTCTAATAGAAGAGTTTGGGCGGAACTGGGTGAACGGACACCTGACGGTATTTGTTTAGATCAAGAAGGTGCAATTTGGGTCGCGAGCTTTGTTACGGGTGAATTTATTAGGGTTAAAGAAGGAGGCGAGGTAACGCATTGTCACACTGTCCCAGGTAAAAAAGCTGTTGCTTGTAATCTAGGTGGGAAGGACGGTTGCTCTCTTTTTGCCTTAACTTATGAGGGTGAGTTAGAAGGGCTTTCCACCGGTGAGCGGAATGCGCGGGTCGAAGTATTACAGGTGGGGGTACCGGGCGCTAATTCTCCCTGATATTTTATCTCTTGCGATAGTTCTATTTTTTGAACCGGTGTTTGAATGATTATTTAAATAGGGGATATAAAGATGAATCACAGTGAGACTAGAATCTTGACCACGCACACTGGTAGCCTGCCTAGAAAGGACCAGTTATCGAAGATACTGATTGCCCAAGAAGAAGGTGAGCCAATAAATGAACGCTTATTGGCAGGCTTAGCTAAAGAAGGGGTTCAACACTGTGTCCATAAACAGTTGGAGGCCGGTGTTGATATTATTAACGACGGCGAACAGCCACGAGTAGGGTTTCAAACTTATGTGGCACAAAGACTAGAAGGGTTTGGTGGAGTCAGTCAGCGTGAGGCCTTTACTGATTTTGCTGATTATCCGGATTTCGGCGAGGTTTGGGCTCGAAGAGGTAAGACTGCCAAGGTGTTCGATGCCCCTGCTGCCGATGCTGAAGTGCGTTACACCAATTTGCGCTTGGCTTCGGAAGAGTTCGATATGTTCGACTCAGCACTCGCTGAGGTTAGTGGAGACTTTTCGGAAAAATTTATGACCGCCGCGTCACCTGGCATTATATGTACCACGATGGGGAATCAATTTTACGATTCCCATGAAGATTATGTGCGAGCCGTTGGCAAAGAAATGCAAAAGGAGTACGAATTAATCAACGAGCGAGGCTACTTATTGCAGTTAGATTGTCCTGATTTGGCGATGGAGCGGCACGGCCAGTTTCAGCATGATTCTAAGACTAAATTTCAAGATGCGATAAGTATGCATATTGATGCTATAAACGATGCCTGTCGTAATATTCCCAAAGAGAGGATTAGACTTCACGTTTGCTGGGGAAATTATGATGGGCCACATGATTGCGATGTGCCGTTGGAGGATATTATTTCTATAATTTGCGATGCAAACGTCGGTGCGTTTCTTATAGAGTTTGCGAATCCTAGGCACCAACATGAATACACCGAGATTAAAAAGCACCCCATTCCTAATGACGCTATCCTAATACCTGGGGTAATTGATTCGACCGTTAATTATATTGAGCATCCCCAAGTAGTTTGTAATAGGATACTTGAGGCGGTAGCTGCTGTGGGAGATAAGGAGAGAGTGATCGCTGGAGTCGACTGCGGTTTCGGTACGTTCGCGGGATGGGAAATGGTTGCTCAATCGGTAGTCTGGGCCAAGTTGTCGGCGCAAGCAGAAGGTGCGAGATTAGCTAGTAAACAGTTATGGTGAATTTCATTAACTAGTACTTTTTCGTAATCTTATGCTGACTAGTGGCATTTAAATTTTAATAGGAGGACCGTTTTGTGCGGAAACCAAGTTTTTGGCTGAGTTGTGTAATTGTAAGTATGCTTCCTTCCGCTGTTTTTGCGGGTAGTGTGGATACTCTCAATATTCCGGCAGTTTCAATGTTTTTAGTATTTGTCTCCGGAACGCTGGCTATTACATTGTGGGCTGCTCGAAGAACACGCACGGCAAGTGATTTTTATGCTGCGGGAGGGAAAATAACTGGATTTCAAAATGGGCTGGCGATCGCAGGTGACTACATGTCCGCAGCGTCATTCTTAGGACTGTCCGGTTTAGTTTTTGCTAGCGGATTCGATGGGATTATTTACTCTATTGGCTTTTTAGTTGGCTGGCCGATTATTCTCTTTCTAATTGCTGAAAGATTGCGAAATTTAGGTCGGTTTACTTTTGCCGATGCGGTTTCCTTTCGGTTACAAGCTACTCCTATTCGAAGTTTGTCCGCCTGTGGCACACTTACTGTGGTGCTGCTCTATTTAATTGCTCAAATGGTTGGGGCTGGAAAACTTATTGAGGTGTTGTTCGGATTTCCTTACGAGTTTGCAGTAGCTGTAGTGGGTGTCTTAATGATCTCATATGTTACTTTTGGTGGGATGATTGCGACTACTTGGGTGCAGATTGTAAAGGCAATACTGTTACTTTCAGGTGCTAGCTTCCTAGCTTTTGCGGTGCTGTGGGAGGTAGACTTCTCTTTTGAGCGGCTTTTTCAATCTGCCGCAGACAGTCACGCATCAGGAAGCTTGATCCTTGCTCCAGGACAGTTGATATCAGATCCAATTTCAGCCATTTCATTGGGACTGGCATTAATGTTTGGAACAGCAGGCTTACCCCATATTCTAATGAGATTTTTCACTGTCCCTGATGCAAAGGAAGCTCGAAAGTCCGTAGTTTTTGCTACAGGGTTCGTTGGTTACTTTTATTTATTGCTGTTCATTATCGGATTTGGGGCAATATTTCTAGTTGGGGCGAACTCTAATTACCTTGATGCTGATGGGATAATTATTGGGGGCAGCAATATGGCGGCTATCCATCTTTCGCAAGCTGTTGGAGGAGATTTATTTCTTGGTTTTATTTCAGCAGTTGCATTCGCCACTATTTTAGCCGTAGTTTCCGGTCTTACGCTTGCTGGCGCGTCAGCTATATCGCACGATCTGTATGCGAGCGTTTTCTGTAAAGAGCAACCTAAAGATGGAAGCGAAATACGAGTCTCAAGAATTGCCACCATCGCGTTGGGACTAGCAGCCATGATTTTGGGGTTGTCATTCGAAAATCAGAACGTAGCATATATGGTAGGTTTGGCCTTTGCGATAGCAGCTAGTGTTAATTTTCCAATTTTATTTCTATCTATGTATTGGAAAAACTTAACTACAAGAGGAGCATTTATTGGTGGGTTTGTTGGTTTGATTAGTGCTGTGGCCTGCGTGATTACTGGGCCCACTATTTGGGTTAGTATACTAGGACATGCGGAGCCGATTTTTCCCTATAAACATCCCGCCCTTTTTTCAATGAGTGCTGCATTTATCTCTATTTACTTATTTTCTATTTACGACAGGAGTCCTCATAAGTCGACAGAAATTAAGGCGTTCGATAATCAATTTGTACAATCAATAGTAGGCTCTATTGAAGAAAAAAAGTGACTTTTTTTAATAATTAATTTGCATAAAAAGCAATCAGGTGAAGTAATGGCTCAAGATACTTATGAAAAAATTTCTTCAGATTTAAACTTTCAGAAGTTAGTAAGGGATAGAACAGCGTTCAGCTGGATACTTACAGGAGTAATGCTACTTAGCTACTACACATTTATTTTAGTGATAGCATTTTCACCACACTGGCTTGGAGTTCCGATTAGTACCAGATCTATTATTACGTGGGGCATACCAGTAGGGATATTGCTTATAATCTTGAGTATGGTTATCACAGGGGTATATGTGTTACGGTGCAATCGAGAATACGACGAAAGGCTGTCTGAAATAATTTCGAGACTCAATGTTTAATATTTGTGCACATCAAATGAGGGGGAGAAAATGGATCAAGAATTAATCGATTTGGAAGATATTCGGCAACTCAAATCACGTTATTTCCGACTAATGGATACTCAACAATGGGATGGGTGGGCCACTTGCTTTACTGAGGATATTTCCGCACTTTACGAGGGCGCACCTAGGGTGAGTGCCAGCGCCCCGACAGAAATTGGCTGTGAAGGCCGCGCTGCATTAGTGGAAGGGGTTAAGTCGTTGATGACAGGTGCGCAATCGATTCACCAAGGGTTCATGCCGGAGATCGAGTTAGTGAACGCGACCACTGCTAAAGCGGTTTGGTCAATGCATGATTACGTGAGATTACCTACTTGTAATTTTAAAGGTTGGGGGCATTACCACGAGGATTATGTTAAGCAGCAGGACGGTTGGAAACTCAAAAAAATATATTTAACACGATTACATACAGAAGAAGAATGGCTATAAGTCCTGCTTGAAGTTTGAGTACCTTGTGTTGGTGCGTGTTAATTAAAATAAAATAGCAGCAACGAAGTTATCATTAATGCTGCCATTAGCAGAATCATTGGTATATTCTCTCGCCTTCCTTCTTTGCTGGACAGGATGGCGATCATCATGGCGACAGAGAATATAAATATCCAGATGGGTATCCAACCTTTCATTTGCTAGAGCCGCAATAGATGATTTTAGATTTTTCTAACGCGCGAATTTCTTCGTCTGGGAGTCCTAATTCCTTTGCTAGAACGCCGTAAGTATCCTCGGCTAGTTTCGCGACTCGGCTTCTCACCGCAGCCTGAGTTTCAGAGAAAGAGAAGGGACTGTTGACTACGTGGAGAGGACCTGCCTCATCGATCACTTGGGTGATCATTTTTCGGAATTCCAATTGGGGGTCGGTCGCTGCGTCGGTTAGCGAGCGGTATGGAGCGCATGGCACATGAAGTTGCTCGAGTTCCTTAAGGGCTTCAGCTGATATTAGGTTTTCTGCCCAGACCTCAGTAAGTCTTAATAGTTCATTATAATTATCGAGTCGAGATCTGGTATTAGCGAAGCGAGGATCGGTCATAAGCGCCGATTGTCCGATACACTCCATAAGGTTCGTATAGTGTCGTTGACTAAGTGGCATAATAATAATAAACCCATCTTTAGTTTTAGTGGGCCCATATCGTCTTTCAATTGGGTCATCATGGAACGCAGTTTGGAAATCGCGGTGCATAGTAGCTAAAATACTATCTGACATTGCGATATCAATGTATTGTCCCTTTCCAAATTTTTCGCGGTAATAGAGTGCAGCGGTAAGACCGCCAAATGCTTGTAACGCAGCTGTCGTATCGCCCACCGGCAATCCCATGTTGAGGGGCCGCCCTCGATCATTTTGAGCGTCAAGCGTCACCATCTCAAAACCAATCATTGCCTGCACTATTGGCGCATATGCTGGACGTTTAGCACCTGGACCAGACTGCCCGTAACCTGAGATACTGCACATTACAATATTTTGGTTATATCTCTTGAGGGTTTCATAATCAATATTTAAACGTGTCATAACGCCTGGGCTAAAATTCTCGACAATGACGTCATATTTTTTTATTAATTGGTAGACGATACTGCAAGCGTCGGACTTTTTTAGATCTATTGAAATACATTTTTTGCCCGCATTTAGCGCGCTGAAAACAGTACTAGTGCTTCCCCTCATGGGTGCAATATCTCTCATTATTTCTCCATCAGGAGGTTCAATCTTGAGCACGTTCGCTCCAAGATCAGCCATTAGTCTGGTGCAGTAGGAGCCGGCTATAACCCCAGTTAAATCGAGCACATTCACACCGTCCAGAGCTCCCGGTATCTGAGGATCATAAGTATTGGTAATTTTTCTCATTCGTTGCAGATGTTTTAGGTGGCGATTAAAATCCTGACCGCGTCTAATTTGACGTGACTGTTTCTAATAAGACCTAATGACTCCTTTTTTTTAGAATTAAGTGCATCCAACTCGACTTGACGAACATTTTTATTAGTTTCCGCAAGCATCAGAAGGCGTTCATGTTCGTTAGTCAGATGACTATTTATAGCTTCGATAGGCCTCCTCTACGATTGGTGCGATTTGTCTCCTTTAGCGCGCTGATTCGCTATTGCAGATAAGTGATCTAACTGCTCTTTTATTTTGTTGGTTATTTTCTGCGCGGTCAATTCGGGAATATCCTGACTGTTTTGATTCAGCCATTCGACCGTGAAACTTGAAGCTAATGTCCTCTCCTATGTTATTTAAAAGAACTCCTAAAAAATGACTGCGGTAGGAAGCCCGTCACTCTGAAGTGTTTCGGGGCCGGACAGACGATCGACATAACAACACTCGAGTAAGATAGCCCCTTTAGGCATATTGGTGCTTTTTAACTGTTCCTACGCAGGAATTACCGAACTCGCTGTTTAGGATGAGGTCCATAACCCCGGTAATCATTGGGTGTTCCCACGTTAAGAACTGCTTATCGTCTCTTGATTGCGCCTCGGACTGATCATAGGTTGCGGCCACGCCTTCGTCAGGAACTTCGGGAAAATTTTCTATCGACATATGATTGCCAGGTTTCAGGACTATACTCCCGTTTATATTCACTTCTTGCTCTATTCCGAATGCGTCAAAAACTTTAGACATATAAGATTTTAGTAGTTCTTCGTTTGTGAATTCCTCTATTTCGTTAACAAGTCTCTTTGCCGCTGTGTTATCGAACGAAGTCATTTGAAGAAGTTTATCCTTTCCTTCGCGTAGCTCGCAGTCAATTTCTTCTCTTTTCTCTATAGTTGTTTTTATAAAATTACTAGTGTCGCCTTCAAGATTAGAGTTGGTGATATTATTAATCAGCTCCTCTTGTAAATTATCGTAAATTATCCTTCCCGAGCTGGATGCTCTCTCTATGGCGTTAATTCCTTCATGCAACCAATTTAATAACAATGCAGTACCATGTTGTTTAAATATGGGTACATGAATGTTAATCGTATTTTTCTGGCCAATACGATCCAGTCGTCCTATTCGTTGTTCTATCAGATCTGGATCTAGCGGAAGGTCAAAAAGAATTAGGGTATGACAGAATTGAAAGTTTCTTCCTTCGCTCCCAATTTCAGAGCAAACAAGGATTTGGGCGCCATCTTGCAAATCTGCAAAGTAGGCTGCGGCTCGGTCTCTGTGGAGTAAGTCAAGTTTCTCATGAAAGACAGCCGATTTTATACCTTTCTTAAGACGTAGCCATTTCTCGAGAGAAATGGCTATATCAGCAGTACCACAAATACACACGACTTTAGTTTTCTTGTGACTTTTGAGCCATTCGGAGACCCATACGACTCTCGGATCTACCTCGGTCCACCGATCGTGTACTCGCTCAGGGTACAAATCAGTTACTTTACCCGAGCGCTGAGCGAGGTATTCTTTAGGTAGGTCAAAGGAGTGGCGTTCGAGACTTCTAGCCGTGAATCCTCCAACATTGTCTCGAGTATTACGGAAAATGACCCGACTGGTTCCATGATGCTCTTGTAGCAACCTTATAGTCTTTTCGACATACTTGCCCGAATCACTCGGATCGATATGAGGTAAGCGCTCTAAGGGTATAAATGCTTCGATTTCGTTCGACAATTTTTTTATCTCCGAAGGAGAAGCCCTTTGTAGCTTGGTAACTAATGCGTTAACTTTAGTATAGTTTTCTTCCTCCTTTATAAACGCTTTTAAGTCTCTGTAGCGATGGGGGTCCAATAGAGACAGGCGCGAAAAATGTCCCATTACTCCGTGTTGATTCGGCGTAGCGGTCAAAAGGATTACACTGGGTATTTTCGACGCGAGTGTCTCTACTGAGGCGAACTCGGTGCTTTTCTTATTAATATCCCATGTTAATTGGTGCGCTTCATCAACGATTAACATATCCCATTCGTAACTGCTAACTTGTGATAGTTTTCGCTCATTCTTGATGTAACTTATTGGCATCAAAGTAAGTTGTGGAGGTCTATAATTTGGGTCGTCTTGCTCAGAGTCATCTACAGAAAAAAGCTGTGAATCAATTATTGAAAAATGTAAATTAAATCGGCGACGCATTTCTAGTAGCCATTGATAAAGTAAGTTATCTGGGACTACGATCAGCGCAGTTGCCACTCTCCCATCTAATAACATTCGATGCAAAATTAAGCCAGCTTCGATCGTTTTTCCTAGACCAACTTCGTCTGCCAGTAATACTCTAGGATACTCTCGACGAGAAACCTCATTTGCTATAAAAAATTGATGCGGTAATCTATTTACACGTGGGCCTACAAGTCCATGTACATTACTAGTTTGATGCTTGTGTTTCAGCGTAAGAGTCTCTATGCGAAGCTGAAACCTTGAAGATTTATCAAATTGTCCAATGAAAAGTCTATCTAGTGGCTTGTTGAATTGAACTGAACTATCAAGATCTTGTTCATGGATTTTTACCGTGTGGCCAGTATCGGTAACCCCTATATATGTGTAACAGGCATTAGTTGATGAGACTTGTGTTACGGTGAACCAGTCTCCTGTATTTGTTTTAATTTCTTCACCTACTGAATACTCTACTCTGGTTAGGGGTGGGTTGCTGTTAGAGTAGATGCGACTCTCTTCAGCTGCAGGGAAAGATATCACGACTTGTCTAGCCACCATATGCTCGACTAGCCCAAGCCCAAGCTCAGGCTCCGTTTTACTTACCCAACGTTGTCCAGGTTGACCTACAAACATACTTAATTCTTTTACTCTTGTATGGGGCGAACTTTACAACGCGCACCAGAAGGTGGGGTTAAACTTTATAGCCTATGATGCCGACATTCCACCATCAACCGGATAGCTATTTCCAGTAATAAAACTAGCGTCATCACTAGCAAGGAACAACGCTAGGTTAGCGACCTCGGTGGGCCGCCCATATCGTCTTAAAGGAATACCTTTTTCGATTTTTCTTTTGACTACATCGGATGCGCCAGGAGCATATCCATTTTCAATAGATTTTATCATACGAGTAGCTATAGGAGAGGGGTTAATAGTATTTACTCGAATATTATTTTCAGCATATTCTAGCGCGGCAGATTTCATTAATCCCACAACAGCATGTTTCGATGCGATATAGGCGGACAACTTTTGCATACCCCGCAAGCCACCTAAAGAAGATGTAAGTATTATGCTGCCACGATTATTTTCTATCATTACTGGTACAACACTTTTTAGTCCGTTAAAAACACCTTTAACATTTACAGACATCACTGCGTCGAAGTCTTCGTTTGGGTAGTCGATAATAGATTTAATCGGCCCCTCTACGCCTGCATTAAGGAATGCTACATCGAGCCTGCCAAATTTATTACAAGTTTCCTCTACTGCAGCTGTCATCGTATCAGCATTAGTGACATCAGTTGTTAGCCCTAGAGCGATCTGACTCCCGATCTCTTGTGTAAGTTTATTGAGTTTTTGTTGATCTAGATCTAGAAGTACTAACTTTGCTCCCTCGCTTGCGAATAGTTTGGCGGATGCCTTGCCAATTCCTCCAGTAGCTCCTGTAATTAGTACAACTTTACCTTTTAGACGATCCATTGTGTTCCCCTTAAGCTTTGTGATGAAGATCAACCTACACGGCATAGCTTTGTGTAGTGTGTTTACATAAAAATTATATTTTATTAAATTGCTTTAGTGTACTTCGGTTGTCACGAGAAGCTCAATTGAAAAGTACTGTTTCAATACGATAACTAGCCAGATATTATACCGCTTTAATAGAGGATCTTTTCCATGACTATTTTCAAAGACTACTCTGAAAAATTTTCAAATATCAAGATGACGCGGACTGATGGTATTTTGGAGCTTATGTTCCATAGTGCCGGCCAGTCTTTGGAGTGGGATTTGGAAGTACATAGCCAGCTACCAAATGCATTTCTAGATATAGCGCGTGATCAAAAGACGGAAGTAGTCATCATGACTGGATGCGGTCAAGATTTCTCTGGGCCAAGACCGTCACCCGGATATAAACCGGGTAAAGCATCCGCGCTTGAGTGGGATAATATCTATCGGGAGGGCAAGGCATTATTGATGAATCTTTTGGATATCGAGGTTCCCGTCATCGCAGCAGTTAACGGTCCTGCGCTTAGGCACTGCGAAATTCCTCTTCTGTCTGATATCGTGATCGCGAGCGAGACTGCTGTGTTCCAAGATTCTGCCCATTTTTCCAACGACATGATACCCGGAGACGGGATGCATATCGTAATGCCCATGCTACTTGGGCCAAATCGCGGCAGATATTTTTTACTAACAGGACAGACCTTGTCGGCGACGGAAGCGAAGCAACTTGGTTTAATAGCAGAAATTCTACCACCCCAAAAGCTCATGAATCGAGCTTATGATCTTGCCGAAATTTTATTGAGGCAGAGTAGACTGACACGCCGTTATAGCCGTATTGCTTTGACACAATCAATCAGAAAGCAAATGCATGATTTACTGGGTTACGGATTGGCGTTGGAAGGTTTAGGTATTTTAGCTCCAAAAGATTAGTAACAATTATTAATCAGTTGAATTGCAAAAGCTTGATCCCATAGAAAAGAAGGAAGAAGCCACCTATCAATTGAAAAAACCTAGATTGTAATACTTTGATTAGTAATGTTCGTTCGTTAAGTGCGTCAATTTGTCTTTTATATACCGAAACAAACTGCAGGCCGACTCCAATACCAATTAGTACTGTTCCTAGGAATTTTAAAATGACGCTTTCCATAGATTTTCTACCTAGATTTTTCGTGATAATCCGTAAGTTCTGCCGCGAAATTCGGCAATTAATGGACCATCTTTCACTGTGACGCTAACTTTATACATTCCAGTTTTTCGAGTGGAATTCGCCTCTGTCGCAAGTGCAATAAGCTCCTGACCCTCTCGTGCAGGGTTTAGGAAGTCAATATTAGCATTTAAGGCTACGTGCGCCAGATCACCGGAGTTACTAGCATAGGCCATGGCGGTGTCGGCGAGTGAGAAAATAAAACCTCCATGACAGATGTGATGACCCTGCGTCATCCATTCAACTACTAGCATCGAAAGAGTAGCCTCCCCTGGGGCTGATTTTAAAATACGAATTCCCAACTGATGTGCTGCTTTATCTCTGGCATAAAGTTCCTCGATCACGCGATTTTGATCATTCATAGCTGAAATAATTTTTATACATTTTTATTCGCAAGATCCACAGGCAGTTTATTTTGACTCTACTAAAATTTCGCGGTAGCGGGATGTGCCGGTATTCTTCGCTTTGTGGAGGGTGGGTACACGCAAGTTTTTAGTATCCGTAGAAATAAGCTCACCTTTTTCTACTTTGAATGCATAAGTATCACCCGTAGCAACTGGCAATGTTCCCAAATCATTTCCGTCAGCATCATGCACCTGCAGCGGTGCGCCTTCTAGTGCATAGAAGACATAGTCATGTTCGTGGTTGTGCATTGGTGTCTCTTCGCCAGGTTCTAAAATGAACTCCCAAATAATAACTTTTTCATTTTCGAAAAGTTTAGTTGTACCTACTTCACCCATTGCGTTGCTCCCCAAAATAAGTATATTTGAAAAATGTCTATGATTATGGCGGAATGTTTTTAACATTTCATTACTAATCATTACTTTAAAATTAAAAACAATCAAACGTATCCATTGAAAAAGAAATATCGTTTGGCTCGGGGGGGATTAATGAGTTTGGCAAAATTTGGAGTTTTCATTAACACTAGCACTGTCCACGAGGCAGTAGAGCAGGCGATATCGGCGGAAAGTGATGGTTTTTTTTTCCGCCTCGGTGAACGACCATTTTTACTCCCCTCTTGGTCAAGCGGAAACCCCACAAGTGGAGTGCTTCACTACTTTAACCGCTATGGCGATGGCTACGAGTCGAATCAAACTTGCCCCCGCTGTAGCTGCTGCGTCTTTTCGAAGCCCTCCATTGCTGGCCAAAATTATGAGCAGCCTTGATGCAGTAAGTAATGAGCGTGCAATTTGTGGGTTAGGTGCTGGATGGCAAGACAAGGAATATATTAATCATGGCTATCCTTTTCCGCCGCTTAAAGAGCGTTTGCAGCAGCTAGATGAAACTATACAAATTTTAAAAGCCATGAACAGCCAAGAGGCGCCCACTTACAGCGGGAAGTATTTTCAGATAAAAGATGCTTACAACAACCCGCGTCCCCTCCGAGGGCATATTCCCCTAATGCTAGGTGGTTCAGGTACCGGGTTATTGAAGATCGCGGCCAGAGAAGCAGATATATTAAATATTATTCCACCGACCGGTAATGGTAAGGATTTTATTAATGACACTGTAGCAACCGTCAAATTTAATATGGATGTCTTAAAGAGTCGGATTGCTCTTCTTCACACGATGATGAAAGATATAGGACGCGATCCTGAAGAAATTGAGCTTGGGGGACTGGCACTTTTGGGCTTATCTGAAGATAAAAATGATCCTAGTCTTCGAGATATGGCATCACATCTGGGATTTCCTGATTACGCGACGGCACAAGGTGCTCCTGTAACTTTGTTAGGCACGGCTGAGGAGGCTCGGGCAGAGCTTCGTAAGAGGATAGAGGAAACTGGTGTTACCTACTATATTTTTGTCATGGCTAATCCAGTGTCTCAAGAGATTTTCGCTAAAGATGTGATGCCGGAGTTTGTGTGAGCTTTTTTGCTTAACGAAAAGCGTTTAGTCCTACAAAGGTGCCTCCGTTTTTTCGCGTCAGCTCTCGCATTAATGTGGCGAATCTGATCCCTGTATGTTGTAGTTGTGGGGGTTGTGCAAATTGGACTGGGAAGCCGATTGCGTGGATGCGGACTAGATTCTCTCCCGACGTGTCCGAGCGGTTTATTGTGTCGACATAGTCGACAACGCGGCGAATTGAGTCGCCGGTAAATTCGTCACCGTAAACGTAGATGCTGATCTTCTTGTCTTCTGCGTTGAATGTCTGGATGGCTTCAGTTATTCCTTCCGCAGGGCTTGAGTTGGAAAATGCATTCCATGTTTTTAGCCTATCATTTATAGCTCTTCGACGAGCGGGCGAGTCGGGTATCCATTTACTTCGGAATGATGGAAACATATATACCCCCATGTCGTTCATGATTTGTACGCCTTTGACCTTAGGATACACGCGAAGTGTATCCTCTATTTGGGCGATAACTTTTGGCCAAGCATATCTAAACATACTGCCAGATGTGTCAATAATAAAAATTATATATTCACTATCAATCGGGATACCGCCCACCAGGTTAGTTTCCTTTTGGTCCAATTCTCGGTACAAACGTTTCATTTCGTCGGTTAGCTTTTGTTGAGCGACGAGAAGTTTTTGAATGGATACTTTTCGCTCTTCATTATTTTCAGTGACGGATCGATCTTGCGAGGAGGCTTTTTGAACTTTTTGAGCTATAGCATCTTTTTCTAAATTGACCTTTTCAAGTTTCCGCAAACTTTTATCTAGCTCCTCTACTTGACCAAGCGAAGCTGCCTGCATACTGAAAATTTCTCTTTGTTTTAGAGAAATTTCAGGGATTCGTGGGTCAGTAGGATCTTCTGGATTTTCAGTATCCCTAGACGTCGTTATGATGAGTAATAATATTATCGCGCCAAAGCAACAGGTGATGACGCTAAGAAAGGCTATATTGACAGGTTCTGCCACTTTCTGCCTGATTTTCATGGCCAATCTACCGCTGGGGATAAGAATGATCCCTGTGTCACCCTGGCGATCTGCCAGTATGCGGCTGGAGCCATTGGATCCCCTTCGGTAGGTAATAGAATGACATTGATGGGAATCCCATAAGGTAGTTTCGCTACCGCTCGTTCGAATAGCTGCTGTCTTTCTTGCCCACTTATATTTCTTTTCTCAGGAGGTTGAACTCCTCGTGTTGGCAGTCCGTCGGTAATAAGATAAATATTATCGGGTTGGGGTTGAAGCTCTTTGATAGCATCGACTGCAGACTCTAAGCTTGAGCCCCCATCGGGAATTAAATTATTTAAGTTTTCTACCGTTTCATTTAGCTGCTTTGTATTGTTCACAGACAACCATTTACCGCGAGTACCCCGTATGGCAGGCTCAACCGTATCGGAGTAACTATAAATTTGATATTGACTGGCTCTTGGAAAACGCGCACTTATCCAGTTGATAGTATCGAGGGCCTGACGCCATTTTGGTGACCGTTTTTTCACCTCACTACTCATATTTCTTCTTCGAATTATATTAACAATACTCTCGTCCAACATACTGGTAGACGAATCGAGAAGGATTAATACGTGCTCACCCCCTAGCCGCATCCCCGTAAGATATTCTCTATTCCCATCGCCAATATGCGATCGACTTCCTACAGAGCTCATAGCAACTTGTTCTTTGAGTGTCTTTTTTTGCGCGCTAAGTTCCCTTATTGATTTTTTATAGCCGTCTCATCACTAACCATTTTCTTTTTTATTTGCGCATCTTGCTCTAATTTTTCATAAGCTTGATTTAGTTTTTGAATTGCAAATCTAACCTCTAGAGTCTGCTGGTCAGCTGCAACTTTTCGAGCTTCCATGGCCTCTTTTTGAGTTGATATTTCAGCGATCTGACGGTCTAATTTCTTGATCTCAGTCGTCAAATAGTCATTATCGGGAACGCTATCTGCTTGATAGACTATTTTTAGCGACAATAAATAAGAGAATGAATGCTCCAAGTCCGCATGACATGATGTCTAGAAACGACAGGCTAAATGCCGAAAATTCTTTCCTCTTATGACGCATCACTATTTATTACGGTAATAGCCGTGAACGGCCCTACCTTATTGTCGATATGTATTTGGTCACCACCTTTTAGGTTGCAGTTATCTACGACTGTCATTCCGTTTACTGAAATTTTTATTTTGTTTGAGTATATTGTGGCGAAGCCATTTTCTAAACGGACGGCTGCGCTCGAGATTTGTTCTGGACGAAGAACAAAACCATTCGTATCCAAGCCAATCGGAGTTTGAGATAAAGTCACCGCTCTTTTCCCATCAGTTATATGCGTCGCCGATTCAGGGTCAATTTCAAACACAACGGGATTTATCGTGAGCTGCATCGAAGGTTTCGAGCTTGAGTTTAATGTCGCTAATGAATTCTGCATTTTCTCCTTCAATGATTGAATCTCAGGTTGTCACATACACCGTCTAATACGGCATTTACTGGGATATTTTGATGCTCTGCAAAGAGGCCACTGGAATTTACGAATATTTTACTGTCTCGACAAAAAGCTACTGTTCGCCCAACTTTTAGCCGACTTTCTAAGGGGCTTAGATTGTGAGCGATTATTTTTTTGATATCGCTGGAAGCGACTACGGCACGTATCACCTCGTCGTTATATTCTAAACTACAATACAAGTCTTTATTGAAAGCTGATTCATCTACCCACCTTGGTAAAGCATCCATCAGGTGCTGCTCACAGAGCGAATCATGCAATGGATCGAAGCGCGTTTGACGAACAAAGCTATTTGCAATGTGCCTCGCACACGCATGATAAATGTTATTGGAACCGATATTTGGGACAAGTTCTGCCCCTTTGCGGGTAACCTGATCAGCTACATCAAGATCCGTGATCACTGTTTGATTTGGTTGTATATCTAGAACGGTATAGGAACCCGGCGCTGCCGCATTCGCTAGCGCGGCGACGTTGGCATCTATAAAACCTCTCACCGATAGGTCGAGGGCATTACTGATCCCCAATAGCAGGCTGAGTTGATAACTGGTCAAGTGCGACGGTACGGTATAAACGACATCGACCAAATCACTAATTCTCTCTGAAATACTCTTGAGGTGTACGTACACCATGTCCGCCCTTATGTCGGATCCCTGCGATTGGGTGGCTCAAGGTGTCCTCGTTCAGGCAAGTCCAATAATCTCGATAGATTTTCTGACTGCTAGCCATAGTCTTCGCGCTCACCTCGTGCGAAATAAATCCTCCATCTGCCGTTAAAACTGCAACTTGCGGGCTTATGTCAATAAGACGTCCTTCTCGCCAGACACTGATGTTATCAGTATTGATTTCAATGATAGAAATTTCGCTCATTTTAATTATGTTCGTCGTAATTCGCGAGATGCGGGATTAACTGAGTATCACAGTACTTTTGAGTATCTAGCACAAATTTTTCCTGTTCCCGTTGTAACTGGTGCATTAGAAACATGACAAATAAACTTATTAGTAAAGCGACAAAAGTAGAATTAAATGCGATACCAAGATTAGATGTGACTCCCGATATATCGCCTTCTAACGCTCGGTAAGCCTCTCCGAGTGCTTGGCTGATTCCACGCACGGTTCCTATGAATCCTATAGACGGAATTGCCCAGACGATATATCTGATTGTCGACAGTTCTGAATCTAGTCGCTCGGACTCAGTTTCGCAAACCTCACCGATTGCGTTGGAAACATCTTGTATCCGTCGTGTAGTCCCAAAGCGATGCAGCCCAGTCTCTAGTGCTCGAGGCAAAAGGAATTGTCGTTGCGTATTTTTTAAGCTCTGTATTTTTCTCGAATAACGGTAAGTGTCTTCGGGCAGGATTTTTATTCCGGCTTTAATAGGAATAATATGTTGATTAAGTTGAACTCGTTGTCTAACGAGCGCAAAGCCTTTAAAACTTATTATTGCAGTAGCCCAAAGCATTAGGATAAAACAAGCTTCTTGTTCGAAGTCTTTAACGATAATCACAAACGATCTCGGTACTGGCAAGTTTTGATCAGAAGATTCGATACTCCTATTTTCACTGATAAGTGCTTCTGCCTGAGGGCGTATTTGCGCACTATAAATAATATGGACGAATACAATAATTAGCAGCAATGAAAGCCAACTGAATATACGTTCTGACGAGAAGAATTCTTTCATATTTTTTTCACTATATATCAACAGGGAAGTTGACCGGGAAGTCCTCAGAGACTTTCTCACTTGGCCGAAATGTGTCTTTTGGTAAGGGTCTTACTTCATGTTCTGGTAAGTCTTTCACAGCATTTTTTTTATTCATATTTTCATCTCCGTTAGCCATTAGAACACAAAGTGGCAACAGGAGAGCACCAACTAAAAAGTACTTTTTCTTATCTGGCATACCGTGCGATCCTAAATCCCAAATCTACGCGTCGCGCATCGCTATAAGTTCTATAGCTACTTTTCAGTTCCTCATACGAACTGCTCATCCAGCTACTGCCTTTAACTGTTCGAGACTTACCATTTGCCGGACCTAAGTAGTTATAGGAGGTAACGGTCGGTGGCTGATGCTCGTAGAAATCATGAACCCACTCGGAAGTATTCCCTGCCATATCATATAAGTCATTGATATTTTTTTGGAAGCTACCGACAGGGGAAGCAACTGCAAACGAGTCGTCATAATCTTCTAATTTTTTAACTCTATCATTACTGCTGCTCTTGTCGGCAAAGTTTCCTGTATTTTGCGGCGGAGGATAGTCGCTCCCCCACGGAAAGATTGACAGAGATTGTTTGCTTTTTGGGCGTGACAGAGCCTCCCATTCTGCTTCGGTCGGTAACCGGTACCCGTTCGCTTCAGCATTGATTCCAAAAAGCTTGCCGTGTTTAATAAGGTAAAACTTCTCTAGCCCATCACGCCGACTAAGCCAGTTACAATAAAGAACACTTTCAAACCAGCTAACGCTGGCCACAGGCTGATCGGCTTCATTCAAACTCTCCCCACCAAACTTACCTGAGTCATGGTTACCGAGAAACTCACGAAATTGACTGTTTGTCACTTCTTTTGTGGACATGTAAAACGGTGTCTCTAGTACTACATCTCGCACTACTTCGTTTGCCCTTCGGCCTTGCAAATTTTCTTTTGTTCCGAGAGTGATTTTCCCTACGTTAAAGAGCTTCATCTCTTGGCCAGAATATGTAGTTATGTAGCCCTTGCGTGCATCCTTCCGCCTTTTCTGTTCCGCCTCCCGATTTGCGAATTCTTCGGTTTTGAGCCTTATTGTGTATCTCTTTTCTACACCTTTCCTTGGTGTTATTAAGGTCCGGTAGGTTGCGAAACCTTCCCGAAAAATCGTGAATTCATGCGCGTGCGTCGGCAAACTGACATTCCTATTAGCATTTCCCTCAAATCGCCCGTCTATTAGCATTTGCGCATCCTTAGGCACGACTGTAATGTTTACAGATGACATTTCCGGCTCAAGTGTTAACGATAAATTAGATGTCTTGGCAGATTCTACAGCAATATCTTGCGCGATATTTTTATACCCTTCTTTCATCAAGCTCACTCTATGCTTGATAGTGGGCGACAGACTTACCTCTACAGGCGTCCTGCCGTAGAAGTTGTTGCCTACAGAGACTGTTGCACCTGGTGGAGTGGAGTTGATAATGACAGTGCCGTCAGCTTTCGCTAGCGGAACCTCGCCTATATTGATTGGGGTACCGGCGGTCACTGTAATTTCTTTATCCCAAGTTTTATAACCCTTATTTCTTAATTGGATTTGGCGCACCCCCTGCAACACTTGATAGGATTGCGGTGTTTTACCGACAAGTTTTCCTTCAACGTAGAGGTCAGCGCCGACAGGAGAGGAGGTTAATGTTAGTGTGGCCCAGGCAGGGACAAGCGCTATCTCCAGTTTTTCTAGGATACCTTGTCCTTGGATTTTTAACTCGGCTTCGTAATCGAGATACCGATCTACTTCTATTCTTGCCTGCCTTAATCCAGCGGGGATATTTGTTACCATCCCGGGTACTTCACCATAAGATTTATCATCGATAAATATTTCGCCAGGTTTTTCGGGAGTTAAAATCACTTCTAGATTGCCGGGCAAGGGTGTCAAAGACAACTGCAATTTTTGTATTCGAGCATCGGTAACTTGGTATGGATAAGTCAAATTATTGTAACCTGGCGCGTTAATCGAAAATAGGTGATTACCTGGTCTAACAAGCCAGTTATTCCCAAGATTTATTTTAAGCCAAGAGTCCAGCGCTACTTCTGCATCAGGCGGGAACGTCACGACATTAATTGAGCGTGCTGTTAATACGAACCAAAGACTTGATATTATAAGAAATGAAGCAAATCCTAATAAAAACAGCGGACTGAACGAAAGATTTGTCTCAAATCGTGCTTTGTTTGTTACAGGCTTAAATTGCGCTGGGCTGATTTTGTTGTTTCAAACTTTTTTCTTCACGGGCTAATGGCCATTTTTCTCTTAGGGATCAAAATATTTTCATCTGAGGGTTTGTCTGAATATGGCGCACCGAAACACTTTTGTTTTGGTCCTAACTGTTCCATGTCTTGCCCAATCTTCTTTCAGTTTATAAATACCGAGTATAGTTTGTACAGCTTTTGTTTAGACAACCCTTAGCTCACTTCAGTTTTTTTCCCTGACGTAGACGCGTGTAGCCGAGGCGGGTACTCTTGATGTCTCTATCTTTTTTTCCAGTTTTTTTATTTGAGCTCTAATACGTTTATCTCTGGGCACGGAGAGTCGGGCTTGTTTTAGCAGAGATTTTGCTGTTTCGAAATCAGCTCTATTTGTAAAAGCAGTCTGCTCGCTAAGTAACATTTGAATATTTCGATCTAGCGAGGTTCTAGCTTCGGCTTTTTTCTTTTTTTTGATGATGCTACTCATGGCTGGGTCAAGCTGGATAGCGCGATTAAACGACTTTACCGCAAGGTCCCATTTCTCTTCTTTTTCAGCAGCATCAGCTTGTTTTAAATGTTGATTTATATCGCGCGTTAAGCGCTTAGAATCAATCAACGATAGCAGCTCTTGGGTTTCGGTACGATTTTCGATAGCTTGCGCCTTTCTAACAAAGCTTTCAGCCTCCTCCAACCTGTTTTGCTGCACCAATTTGAGGCCAGAAGACATGTACGAGCGATAATAGGTTGGGCGTAGTTTGAAGTTTATACGAACTATCGCCACTTTCGCACCTAGAGCGTTTTTATCTATAATTAACGCAGATTCGTACAACTTTTTCGCTTTATTTAGCTGGTTGATTTTTTCGTACTTTTCTCCTTGCATCAATAAAACTTTAACCTCTTCTAATACTTTTGTTCGCTTTAATCCATCGAGCCCATCGGTGTTTTTTGGCTCTATGCTCAAAACGATTCTGAAAGCTTTCTCTGCTTTGACGGAGTTCCAATTTTTGATCGCTAGATTTCCTTCTCTCAGTTTATTAGTTTTAATACTTTCAGCGCTATCAGCAAGTGCTTCTATCATGGTGATTGCTTGACGGTATTTTTTCTGTGCCACGCGATATCGTGTCCTGCGATAAAGTGTTTCCCCTTCGCTTAACAAATTTTCGATCTCTTTCCAATGGTCTGTCGCCCAAACTTGTGGATTTAGCGGCTCAATCCTGCTCATATGTAGCAATAACTCTTCAAGATTTTTTTGGGCGTTGATCCTTTGATCTTGCACAGCTGTTTTATCTTTCGCGATTGATTCCGATGACTGCGTATCTGGTGTGATACTAGTGGATTGGATTTCAAGCGCTGTATTTGAAAAGAATTTTAGGTAGCTTATGCAACCAAATATGATCACCAGCAGTGCAGCAAAAAGTAACGTAGCCCACTTCGATACAAGGGGTTGCTCTTTTTGAATTTCGTTTTTGGAATATGCTGTTTCTTTTATTGCGATGAGCTTGTAACCCGTATTTTTAAGTGCACTTTAATTTTGTTGCGAATCGTTACAAAAAGTTAACTAAATTCCGTGTAATTTTCTAGTTATTATTAGATCTAAATTAAATAAGTAGAAGGTTTGACATGTTACCAACCAAATTCGAGCAAGCAATAAAGAAAATAAACAAAAGAGAGTTAGTGTTAAGCACTGTGATTTTGTTTTGTCTTACCATAAGTGCTTGTACCACCACTGGAGATAAGTATAGAGCAAGTTCTTACCGTTCGACTCAGGTGAACCAAAAGCAGGCCGCTGAAGTCATTGAGATAATTGCGATTTTGCCTGCGCAAGTGGAAGTTGATAATACTGAGGCTCAAAAGAAGCGTCAAATTTTAGGTGCGATCCTTGGCGCTGCGGGTGGTGCGGCGATCGGTAATGCGGTCGGCGGTAATAATACCGCGGCTGGAGGACTTTTAGGTGGGGCAGCCGGTGCTGTGGTAGCTAGCACGACTGAAAATACTGTCTTGGTGGAGGGCGTCACCTTAACTTTTGTTCAAGACTCGAAGACTTACAGCTCGTCTCAAGTTGGACGTGCCTGTGAGTTTAAACCAGGAAGAGCTGTCATGATCTCTATGCGAGCTGATGAGACTCGGATTCAACCTAATAATTCATGTGCTGAGTAAAGAGCTTTCAGAGGTTTGATAGAAATGGTTAAAGTAAGTATGTTGGCATTAGTTGTAACCTTAGGCCTTGGCTATTCACTGATGGCCATAGCGGAGCCATTAGATGAGCAGATTCAGAAGATGCATGAACTGCAGCTTCAGCAAAATACTTTCAATGAAAATCTTAAGTCTAGGGCTGAAAGAAATAAAATACCCGAATTTAGACAGAAGTTGTTAGATGCCGAAAAAGATTTGGACAGATCAGATCGCTGGGATATTTTGCAAGAGCAGTATCAAGCGGAACTGATACGGCTAGATTTAGAGGCGCGTCGTCTGAAAGCTAGGGTGGACAAAACGATAGTTGATGAAACTGACTTTACTTACGACCGCGAACAGAAGAAAGTTGAGCTTCAACTGAAAAGGTTGGAGTTGGAGAGTCGATTACTCGACTTGGAGAAGGAAAGAACAAGAGTTGGCAACGAGCAACGTTTTGTTGATGTCGAATTAGAAAGAAAATCGGCTGAAATTAAACTTGAGGAGGCGCGCGCAGAATCTATCAGGGACGTTTCTACTGGTGCACGAGCCAGCCTTGAGGGGCTTGGTGAAGCGGCGAAAAATGGTGACTTGTTCGATTAACCAGGTAAAAAGTTAGTCTGCTAGACCAGACCTATATCGTTCGTATTCTAACCAAAGCTTTTTCTTAAGCACTTGGTCTGTTTCAAGATGGGCAGCTTCGCGTATTTGCCGCGCTACGATATCTTCATCGACTTCGTCTTTTATGTCAGGAAAAGCTTGGGTGTTTTGCTGCTTATTGGCCTTCCCATAAGTGGTACCAATTGTGTTAAGAGCATTTCCTAGTCCGTTGTTAGGCACGCCGCCTGCCGGGTTTTCTGAGATTGCCGCGTCTCTACCGCCAGAGTATTTATTGTCGCTGCTAAGCGCACTATTCACGCCGTCATCACTCTTACTCAGGGAAGTGGAGGGCTTTTGATTACTAGAGTTCAAGTCGATTGAAATCCCGTTTCGTATTTTTGACTTACTGCTTTTATCGCGTCCACCTAAGTTAACGAGTACGCCATCTTTTCCATTAGCTCGATTTTCAGATGTGGCCGAGTTATTTTTTGTACCATTCGGACTTTTGGAGTCTTGCTGGCTAGTAACTTCCGTTTTTTTTGCCTGTTGGGATTTGCTTTTCACCACCTCCAGAGGAACTTCTTCCATTTCAACATCCGCGGCATTTTCTTTGGGTGGGCTGAAATCGGGTGCTGGTCTTTTGGCTCTGTTCTCGATTTCATTTGCCAACTCTCTCGCATCTTTTTGGACAGTGGGCGTCTCCGCCTTTAGGGGTTTTTTAACATCCGTTGACGCACATGAAATTAGTGCGAGACAAGATACACCGAAAATTAGGTAAGATGAAAAGGAGCCTATTATTCGCAACCTTTTTCTGGCACTTTTTTTTTCGGAGCCACGCATCGAATTTAGGTAACATTCTCCGTTAACATGAAGCTAGCATCAGCCTCTGCATAAACAGTATTTGTGTTTTTATCAATCGCCCAGGATTTGAGTTGCACAAGTCGTCTTCTTTCTTTGACCACCTCGCACTCGAGTTTCACTAAAGCACCTATTGGCATCGGCTCTTTATAGCGTATTTCTGACTTCGCGGTGTACCCAAATCTGCCCTGAAGGTAGAACCAATTTGCCATTACGTCATCTAGTACTGCGAAGACGAGCCCTCCGTGAGTGACACCATTAAATCCTGAATGCTCTTTAAGCGGGGTGTATTCTCCTTCGCACCCATTTTTAGTGAGGTTGAAGCTGATTTTTAGACCTATGGGATTATCAACGCCGCATACAAAGCAATGATCAGCATCTGTTCGGGAAGCTATTGGTTGATTAGTCATATTAAATCTTTGTACTTATTTTCAGGATATAAATTTACCCCTTTTGGAAAACCTGCGATTGAAATTTTACTTTTGTCAAATGTGATCTCGTCATCAGCAATTAAAGATTCGCCAAAATTATAAATTGGCTTCATTGGTCCCGACATACATTCCTTGTCATATACCTCTGCTGCCGCATTATTTTTATCGCGTAAAGTTTTGTATTTCTCCATCGCCTTATTTCCAAATCGTTTTGTAAGCATGCTCTCAGTTTTCGTCGGTGAAACTACAATTCCAGTTGCGTTATTACCGCCGAAACCTTTTGAGTTAAGAAACCCGACTTCCGCCCGGTCTGTAAGATCAGTATCGGTCATAACTATATTTAGTCTTTCATCGAATAGGTCGTCCGCAAGCTTGTCCAATGTTTTTATACCTGGGAGAACTCCATATTTCAAAACTCCAAGAGTACTCACCAGTTGATCTGCACTTGCTGGGGCGAGCGAATGACCTAGGAATGCTTTTACGGCTGTTACAGGCCAGTTTTTTATGCCAAAGGCCTGTGCAACTTTATCGAAAACCTGCGTTTCGGTAATACGATTTTGTGGCGTGCTAGAGCCGTGGGCTTGAATAAAACTCCGGTCTTTTACAGCATCAGGGCCAAACATAGAGGAGGCAGCCGCCACGGCTTTTCCAAGAGTTATGTAGTTACCTGGTCCAGGGGCAGAGATAGATTTTTTGAAGCCATCAGCATTTACGAAGACGTCGGTAATAGCCCCATGGATATTTGCACCGAGTTCTAGCGCCAACTGATCATCCATGAGCACGAAATATTGGCCCGACTCGCCCAGAGTGAAACCACAGTTTTCGCCGAAGGGTCGGCTCGCACGTCGGTGATCTGGCAATTTCACGTTATCTAACTTACACAAATTCTCATCGGTAGCGAGGGCGCTCATCGCAGCATAGCCCTCTATTATTTCTGGTGTAAGAGGCGCTTCTGCATTACCGACTACCACTATCTTGCGGCGACCACTTTGGATATCTTCAACGCCAGCGCGTAGGTTATAAAGGAACGAAGCGCATGCGCCAACATTTGCTCCAGTGGCGCCTATGCTCCCTAAAACATAAGCATTGATAAAGTCCGCAGGCATATTGTTTAATCCAAGCGGTAATTGTTTAGCGCTGGTACGGTTTCCTGCCAATCTGGCTTTTAACATGCCGCCAGTGCCAGTTTTATCTAGTTGTCCCATTGCGCTAGCCGCGTAAACCGCTACTTCGTCTGCATGAACTTGTTCTAAAACTGTTTGCCACTTGATTCCCATCGACTTTATTGCGTCAGACGCTGCTACTATGGCTAGTTGTAGTCCCCGAGGATGGAAGCGCGAGTTGTATAATTCACCAGGATCGAATCCCGTAGGTAACTGACCTCCAGTTTTGACAGGGAGCTTTCGGTGATGTGGCGCGAGTACTTTTGCGCCGTGCCCTATTTCGATCTCAGCTATCTCCGTTCTGTTTTCCGACGATATTCCATCCCGTTGGAAGGGTATCAGGGAGGTCTGAAATCTTAAGTGACACGGTTGATTTTTTCTGAGAATCTTTATGGATGTCTAAGTTAGTGTGAGCATCCACTTGGTCGGGATCGAAAATATTGTTTTCAAGTTCGCGAATCAGCGTACCTTTGAGAACCGCTTGCTCCAGCAGAGAATAGTTTGCGGCAGAAAAGTCTTTATGCGCAGGTGTAACCAGTTGACCATCGATTTGAAAGCCTAGTTTCATCATGGATGCTAAAGAAGCTACTGTCTCTCGTTGCGACGCGTCAGATAGCGACTCATAAATAGTTCTATGATAGGCATGGTGGAAGGATGAACGGCCGGCAGGGCCCACTCCGCCGAATCCTACTATTACTGGTAACGCTGTCATCTTATATGCTCCACTGGGTACGGGTTTATTGTAGGACAGAAAAAATAGACAAAAATGTATATTAGGGCCATATACTATGTCATATAGGCCACCAGAAAGGAGAACCGGTTGCAATGCGACCAAAAAGCGATTTTACGATACAAATTGGATTTTTGCTGACTCCAGGTATGCTTTCAACCGGAACGGCGCTTCCGTATGAGATGTGGCTGGCTGCTCAAGACCTTTGCTTAGTCAGAAAACGACGTGAAGTTATTAAATTAAACTTGATTGAAACGTGCAGCAATCTATCGGGACGGCGACTTGCGCTCAAATCTGATTGTTCTTTCCGCACTGTACCTCAATTAGATATTTTATATCTACCCGCCCTGTGGAGAAATCCGCGGACAGTTATCAATCGGATGGAGCTAGAATTCTGGGAAAGTCTCCGGTCACAGCATGATGGTGGCGCTCAAATAGCATCAGTGGGGACGGGCGTTGCCCTTTTAGCAGAGTCCGGTCTTTTAGATGGTAAGGCCGCCACAACACATTGGTACTATTTTGAACAGTTTGAGAGAGACTTTCCCAACGTTCGGTTGAAAAAGAATTTTTTTATCACGCAATCGGGACTTCTGCATTGCGCAGCCAGTATCAACTCGTTGGCCGATGTCACCGTACACCTGATCGAAAGAGCCGTCGATAAAAGTATTGCGCGTCATGTTGAAAAAAATTTTTCGCATGAAATTCGCCGTACCTATGAAGAGTATCGATACCTCGATGGGGGAAATACCTCATTAGATGACGAGGTTGTCTTAGAAGCTCAACTGTGGATTTCAGACAACCTTGCTGCGCAGCAAACCATATACGAGCTAGCTGACCGTCTTGGGGTCGCACTCCGGACTTTGAATCGTCGTTTTCGACAAGCCACAGGGTTGAGTGTGCGAAAGTATTGGCAATTAAAACGAGTCACGTTAGCGAAGGAGCTCCTTGAGAAGACAAATCTTACAATTAGTGAGGTAGCTTGGAGAGTTGGTTATCAGGATGCTGGATATTTTTCTCGGCTCTTTAGCCGTGAGCTTTCCATGACTCCTCTCGCTTATCGTCGTATGGTTCGTGCTAAGTTGTTTCGAGCTTGATTATTTAAAGTGAGCTAAGTGCCAACTTTGCCTGAAGGTATTTAAGACGATGTTCTTATTTTTTTAGTATAATTTGTTGGCGGAAGGTAAATTTTTTAATTGAGGTGGGTTTATGGCTGGGCCAAAGTACTTAGGTTTTGATACGTTGGCTTTGCACGGTGGTCAAGTACCCGATAGTGATACGGGCAGTCGGGCAGTGCCTATATTTCAGTCTGTAGCTTTTAATTTTGAGTCTGATGATGAGGCCGCGTCGCGATTTGATATGGCCCGTGCTGGTTACGTCTATTCGCGAATCGCAAACCCCACCGTCGCTGTGCTAGAGGAACGCTTGGCTATGCTTGAAGGTGGTATAGGAGCCGTTGCGACTGCTAGTGGCATGGCTGCTATCCACTTGGCTATTACAACTTTAGCTGGCGCAGGATCACATGTGGTCGCTTCTAGTTCTTTGTACGGTGGTACCCATAACCTTTTGAGCTATACGCTGCCCAGATTTGGCATTACAACGACATTTGTAGATCCGAGAGACCCTGGCGCATTTGAATCAGCAATCAAAGACGATACAGTTTTGATATTTACAGAAACCATTGCCAACCCGGGTTGTGAAATAGCGGACATTCCGAAACTCGCGGATGTGGCGCACCGTGCCGGATTACCACTGGTTGTTGACTCCACTCTGTCAACACCTCATTTACTCAAGCCGATTTCATTTGGTGCAGATATCGTAGTGCACTCATTGACTAAATTTATTGGTGGGCATGGGACTACTTTAGGAGGGATTCTTGTTGATGGCGGCAATTTCGATTGGGCTAATTCTCCTCGGAAGTTCCCTACTCTTTGTGACTCCTACGATGGATTTGGGGGAGTAAATTTTTCTGAAGAGTTTGGTTTGAGCGCATTTATCGTGCGAGCCCGTCGTGAAGGACTGCGCGACTTTGGAGCGTGTCTCAGCGCCACAAGTGCTTTCCAACTATTGCAAGGGGTGGAGACACTTGGGATTCGGATGGACAAGCACTCTA
>CALSND010000003.1 GCA_943787625.1 uncultured Gammaproteobacteria bacterium
TTGGAAAAATAAATCTGACTGCCTTCGTCGCTATCCCGAGTTCGGGAACTATGGGTTCGAAGTCGTGCCCATTTGCACCTAAACCATGCAACCAGATTACAGATGATTGCGCTTGCTCCTGAGGCTCTATTTCAACGCAAGGTAGGTAGTCCATGTTTTTACCTCATTGATATTGTCTTAGTTGTATAAAATATTTTAACTCCCTAAGCAACTCTCATACAGTGGATTTTTCAAAATCCTCAAAATTTGTGGTTTTGTTCTATTGAGTAGTGAATAATAAGGTTACGCTACTGTTCTTTTTGCTGTTGTCCACTGGAATAGCTTTGTTGTTGGTCAGACTAGTTTCAAATGCTGTCCCGTGAAGGGCTTCACGCGAATGAAAGGTGAATAGGTATGCCTAATATTTGTATCATTACCGGCGCTGCCGCTGGGATTGGTTATGCACTAGCTAAGGCGTGTGTTGCACGCGGCGATGCGGTGATAATGGCCGACATAGATGCGCTCAATGTTAAAAAGATGGCCGATAGGCTGACCGGACTGGGTTCTGGTTTTGCTCGTGGGGGTTCAGCTAGATGTGACGTGCGCTGCTGACATAGAAGGGGTTATTAAAGAGGCGGTGGCTGAATACGGTAAAGTTGATTACTTTTTCAATAATGCTGGAGTTGCCGTATCGGGTGAAGTCCGGGACTTGGAGCTAGAGCACTGGAAAAAAGTGATAGATGTCAATTTATTCGGGGTCATAAATGGGTGCCATGCGGTAATATCCTGTGATGGTTGCACAGAGGTCTGGGGCATATTATCAACATCTCGTCTTTGGCGGGATTAATTCCTTTCGTGACTAATGCCCCGTATTCCGCGAGTAAGCACGCGGTAGTGGGGGCTATCGAATACTCTTCGTCTGGAAGGTGAGGGTTTAGGCGTCAGAGTTAGTGTTGTTTGTCCTGGATTCGTCAAGACTGATATCTACGATTCTAGTGATGCGATTAATGTCGACAAAGATAAATTAAACGAGAGCATCCCATTTACAGCAATTGACGCAGATGTTGCTGCGTTCAAGATTTTGAACGGAGTGAAAAAAAATCATGGGGTAATAATTTTTCCGTTTTACGCGAAATTGTTATGGTGGGTAAGTCGGCTGTCAAGTCGACTTGCGGCCCCATTAGCTAGAAAAATGATTGCTGATTTTAGAAAGTTGCGCGACAGGACCATGAGATGAGTGAGAATAAAGATTTCAGAGGTGGACTAGTCGGGTACAAAAGTCCAACATTTGAAGTTGAAGTAGAGAAGGGTCGGCTTAGGCAGTTTTGTCATGCGATAGGCGAGAGCGCAAGTATCTATAATAACGAAGTTGAGGCGAAGCGAGCTGGATATAGATCCATCCCTGTGCCTCCGACGTTTTTATTCTGCCTAGAAATGGAGCGCGATGATCCCTATGACTGGTTTAAAGAATTATCGATCCCCTTAGGTAATGTTCTGCATGGTGAGCAAAGTTTTAAGTATCACGATATGGTTTGTGCAGGAGATAGGATTAAATTCAGTGGAGAGGTAGTTGACGCCTACGATAAGAAAGGTGGGGCGCTTCACTTTATTGTACATAGGAATTTTGTGTTCTTTGACACAGGCGTCTTGGCCGCAGAATTTGACCGAAACTATCGTAGTTCAGTCGCGGGAATGAGTTATGAAGATGATTGATGTAGAAGATATAAGTATTGGCATGAGTTTGCCGATGTGGGTATTGCCGCCAATAAGTCGTCAGACACTAGCAGTTTACTGTGGCGCCTCTGGGGATCATAATCCGATTCACGTAGATATTTGATTTTGCCAAGGAATCTGGACTCGATGATGTGATAGCGCACGGGATGTTAGTTATGTCATATCTTGGGCGAATGTTAACGTCGTGGGCGCCACCGCAGATGCTTAAGAGTTTTGAGTCTCGTTTTTTTGAAGATGACGCGTATCGGTGACATTATCACTGTCAAAGGCGAAGTGGTAAATAAATCGCTAGTGAATAATCAATGGGTGATTGATCTTGATTTAGAGGCTTGCGACCAATCGGGTGAAGTCAAACTTTCTGGGAATGCCTCTATCGTTCTAATATGAGTACCTCATCGGATTACCTCGATTCGAAGAGAGTCACTGACTTTCTGTTTTATTTTCAGATAGCGGCTGCGAGTATTTTTGTGGCTTCTCAACTATCAGTTATGCGTCAAAGTATATCAGGCGTCAGCATAACGTGGTTCGGATTGTGGTTGATTTTTTTATTAATTAATTTGTTCTTGTCTATTGCAGCTTTGCGCCACGATCGTAATCGTATTTCTAAACAGACCTTTGTTCTGTATTTAGTTTGGGTTATCGCTATGGCCTTTGTGTTTGCTTTCTTGCTTTGGCAGGGAGCTGCTTGGACAAAGATAGATACCGTCACCGCAGCGATTACTATTTCCGGCTCTATTGCGGCTATTTGTATTGCTCGAATCAAGCATGTGCCTATTACAGATCCTATGGTTCAAGCTTCATTTGCGGTTCTGTGTAAAGCGGTGCCGCAACTCACGCTGGCTTGGATGATTATCGAATTTGGTGGTGAGGGAATCTCACCCTACGTTGTAGTATTGGGCCATATCACAATCTCGCTTCGACTTACTCAGTTGTGGTGTGCATCTTTAGGGGGTGGCTGGGATCGCAATCGTAAAGGCATTGCGATCGGTGAGATATCGAACGAGCTGACTTGGATTATCGCTACAGTCGTGTGGCTTTGGCAGTAATTAACCCCCAACAGGCAATGTTAATACTGGAGCTGAGTTAGACGATTTTTTTGATTGGAGTGCGAACAACTGCCCAAGAAGCTGGAGTGTTGATTTAGATTGAATGTCATCATCACTTACGTAGAACCATTTGTTTCTATATTCAACAGCAACGGCATAATTACTTGGCTCTTCTTCACTTGCTTCTATTGTGAGTAAGTTTCCAGTCACTTCAGTCCAATCAAAAGGTAATCCAGACGAGTCGCGCGTGACTCTTACTCGACCAGAAGTAATATGATCTTCTGGAACTTTGACGGCGTGAGAAAGAAAATACATGACGCCCATAAATGAACGAGTTCGAATATCAACGGTATCGCCACTGGCTCGGTAACTTGATTGCACTAGAGGATAGTTATCTTGCGTTAGGTCTAGTTTCAATAGCTCAGCTAGTTTCAGTAGTAGCGGGTTATTTTCAGGTGTCTGATCAGTAACTATAGAGTATTGATTGGCGTGATCATTCCGCGTTAGTTTGAACTGAATCCCACCGCTGTTTTGGAGTTGCTCTATCGTCGTAACTGCAGCCCGAAAATGTTTGTAACTCGGTGCCTCTAGCGGCGTTGGGCCAGATGCTTGGCTGGCATTATCTAACCCCGTTTAAATTTTCAACGCTCAAGCTTAGGACTCTTTCGGTACTCCATCCACTTGAGTCGAGCAGGACAATAGTATCCAGTGAAATTTGTGATAGGACTTTTCTGACAAAGTTTTCCCCTCTGAGTGGTGTGTATGTTACCGTCGGCTTCTCTTCGTACGCGAATTTACCCTTAATGCCGTAGCTATTGTTGCCATTAAAATCCAGGACAGAACTTGCTTCCGCGGAGGGCGCTAGTAAAAATTGTGTGTTCAATGCGGTTGCCTCTAGAAAATAAGGCGCATCTCCATATCTAAGTCTTACTAAGTTGAGAAGCATTTGCTCGCCCTCTGTGCGACTCATTGCGATATTATACTGAGTCCTGCTGCCCTCGATAAACTTAGGCCCCAATTGGGAACAGCCGCTGATAATGCTAATAGTGACCAGAACAAAAATAACTTTTGTTTTAATTAAGATGGCTCTGCTTTTGAGGAACATAATTATGTACGGATAAATTTTCAAGAGCTACAGGACAGCATGGAGCATCCAGGACGATGTCGGGCCCATTCAGGTCTTTTTTGAGCATACTCGTTATTATCTTCGTCACTTGCGTAGGGGTTTTTGAGAATGCTCAGTAAGTCGTTTACTGGTTGAAAATTACCGGTGGATGCCTCGTCAATTGCGAGTTGAGCCAAGTAGTTTCTAAACACATAGTTAGGGTTGACTTGATTCATTGCTCTTTGTCGCTCATCCGCGCTGGATTGTTCATCTTGCAGTCTTCGGTTATAGGATTTTAACCACGTGTTCAAATCAGACTTATATTGATCACTGTTTTCTTCAGCCTTATAATACGCGGGTAGTAGAATTTTATATGCTATTTCTTCACTGAAAAAATTTTCTGTTTTTTGTACTAAAGCTAATTTGCGAAAAAAAATAGTCATATCAGTTTCTACTTTACTTAGAAGCTGAAACAAATTTTTGGTTAACTTATCGTCGGTTTTGGACGAAAACTCCTTTAATCCCAACTTTGAAGCAAGCATACTCTGATTGCATCGATCGTATGTAGTTTGGTAACTTTCGAGGGCTTTTTCCAATGGGCTTGATTCCTTTATCAACGGGTATAAAGCATTTGCTAACTGCACTAAATTCCATAGCGCGACTTGTGGTTGATTGCCATATCTGTAACGTCTTCCATTTGCGTCGGTAGTATTTGGCGTCCAGTTGGGATCATAATCTTCTAACCATCCGTAAGGCCCGTAATCTATTGTGAGTCCTAATATGGACATATTGTCTGTATTCATTACTCCATGAACAAATCCTACCCGCATCCATTCAACTACCATCACGGCAGTTCTCTTGCATACCTCCTGAAACCACTCAAGGATTGATTCGTTAGAAAATTGATTGGTACTGTCCACTGGAAGTTCCATCTCTGGAAAATCAAATCTGATGGTGTAATTTATTAGTTCTCTTAAAAGGTCATAGTTCTGAGCCGCGGCGGGAAGCTGGAAATGACCGAAGCGAGTGAATGAGGGCGCTACACGGCACACAACCGCGCCCAGCTCTTTTTTGGGGTTTCCATCATAGAACATGTCTCTTTCTACTTCTTCGCCAGTCAGGCAAATGCTAAGTGCTCGAGTCGTAGGTACTCCGAGATGATGCATTGCCTCACTGCATATGTACTCTCTGATCGAAGATCTAAGTACCGCCAATCCGTCGGCAGTTCGTGAATATGGTGTTGGTCCCGCTCCCTTCAATTGTAGAGCCCAACGAGTATTGTCTTTTGTGAGTACTTCCCCTAGGTTTATCGCTCTCCCATCGCCCAATTGACCCGCCCAATTGCCAAATTGGTGGCCGCCGTAAACTGTGGCGTGTGGATGCATTTTTGATAATATTTTATTGCCAGAGAAAACTTCAGAGAATGTTTTACTCCTACAAACACTCTCATGTAGGTTGAGGGCCTCGGCCATTTCTGCAGAGAAGGATATCAGTTTTGGAGCGGAGGAGAGCTTAGGCTTTACGTTAGAAAAACTAGCGTTTGAAACTTGTCTACAGTAGTTATCTTCGATTGGATCTGCAGGCAAAGTATTGACAAACGAATTATCAAATTTTAGCTCTTCAAGAGAATGATACAGTTGAGACATAGTTTATAGAACACTCGGTATAGTCGGACGAATATGCGCTCACCTAGTTTAGTGCATGGTGCCGGATAAACAAATGACTTTAGTACTATTATGCTTCAAAAAAACCGACGTTTGTGCCTAGTAATTTGTTTATTACATGGCTAAACTGAAGTTTGCCGGCAGACAGAGGTTACGTTTTCCGGTTCGTTGACGCTACTGGGGGGAACTGTAATGGTTATTATGCGGGCGATATTCTTAGGAGCCGTGATCGGTTTTTTTTCGATACATTCATGGGCTATCACATCAGTTGACGATAAGGCACTTACATCGTTGGGTGATGGAAGTAATTGGTTGTCCTACGGGCGTAACTATAGCGAGCAACGTTATAGCCCACTGGAGCAGGTTAATGTGGAAAGTGTCAAACGCCTTGGTCTTGAATGGGTAATGGAGTTACCTAAGGATAAGCAATTGACTGGTACTCCATTAGTTGTTGACGGTGTCATGTATTTTACCGGGAGTTTTTCTGTCACAAGAGCCGTTGACGCAAAGACAGGAAAATTATTGTGGGAATATGACCCTAAGTCTATAGAGCACGCGGGTGATAGATTAGTCAATATGTGGGACCAGAACAAAGGGCCTGCTTTTTGGAATGGTAAAGTAATAATCTCAACTATCGATGGACGGCTTGTCGGGATAGACGCTAAAACGGGGAAGATGGTTTGGGAGACCATGACCATTGACCCACGTCGCGCCTATTACATTACTGGGGCGCCTAAGGTTTTTAAAGGCAAGGTTGTTATCGGGAATGGTGGTACCGAACATGATGCCGCACGAGGTTATATTACTGCGTACGATGCCGGACACTGGCGAACAAGCTTGGCGGTTTTGGGTAGTGCCTGGTAATCCCGCGGATGGCTTCGAGTCACCGGCGATGGAAATGGCGGCGAAGACTTGGACGGGTGAATGGTGGAAATTTGGGGGAGGAGGCAATACTTGGAATGGAATCACTTATGATCCCGAGTTTGATCAATTACTGGTTGGTACTGGCAATGGCTCCCCTTGGAATCAAAAAATTAGATCGCCTCAAGGAGGTGATAATCTCTTTCTTTGCTCTATAGTGGCTTTGGACGCCGATACGGGTGATTACAAGTGGCATTACCAAACAGTTCCCGGGGAAACTTGGGACTACAATTCGAACATGGACATAGTCTTGGCGGATCTCAAGTTAAGTGGCCGCAACATTAAGGCTTTAATGCATGCCCCAAAAAATGGTTTCTTCTATATTTTGAATCGAGAGAATGGAGAACTGTTGTCGGCAGAAAAAATTTCTAAAACGACTTGGGCCTCCCATGTCGATTTAAAAACTGGTCGTCCTGTAGAGATAGCTGGTGCGCGTTACGAAGATGGCTCTGAAGAAGTTTGGCCGAGTCCATTCGGGGCACATAGCTGGCATGCGATGTCCTACAACCCTAATACTGGGCTAGTGTATATTCCTACTATTAAGCAGTCAGCGGTTTTTACCGATGGCGGCGTGGATATAGGAGGTTTTGAATCGCCTCATCGCTCCGTTGCTGTGGGTGTTGCTTTTGGTACGGCTGATAGTTTGCCGGACGCGGGAAGTTCTACGCTCCAAGCTTGGGATCCGATTAAACATGAGCAAGTTTGGGAACAGCCATTACCTCCTCAGTGGAATCCTGGGACAATGACAACCAAAGGGAATTTGGTCTTTGAAGGAAGAGCCGACGGCCGTTTTGTGGCTTATCATGCTGAAACCGGAGAAATATTGTGGTCCCAAGAATTGGGGCTTGGGATCTCCGCGCCACCAATCACTTATTCAGTGGATGGCAAGCAATATGTCTCGTTACTAGTAGGTTGGGGTGGTGCGGGCTTAATATCTGGTTCGTTAAGTGCGCAGCACGGTTGGAAATATAAGGCGCATCCTAGACGTTTAGTAACTTTCGCCCTCGACGGGTCTTATAGGCTGCCCGAGTTTTTGCCACCAGCTTTTGCTACGCCTAGAGATGTCGAAGGGTTTGTTATAGACGAGGCGTTGGCCGCGGAAGGGTTAGGAATCTATTCTTCGCGGTGCTTTTTGTGTCATGGAGGTGGTGTCGTCTCTGGGGGAATGGCCCCTGATCTCCGTGAATCGGTAATACCCATGTCCCATGAAGCGTTCAAAAGTGTGGTTGTCGATGGGGCTTTACTAGGCAATGGAATGCCTAGGTTTAGGGATCTTAAAGATGATGGATTAATTGCATTGCATCATTACATACGTAAATGTGCACGTGATCTCAACTCTTGTCAGTAGATAAGTTGCTTTATTAGCGTCTTTTACTCGCACTAAGTAACCTGAGCGAGTAAAATGCGCTGCGTTCGGGTGGCTAAATGATTTGGTCGAGAAAGTCCGGATTTTAAACCAATCAAATATAATCAGAAGTAGTTAATAAGGATGTCGTAAGCAACATGGCTCAGTATGTCTTTCAGATGCAGCAAGTCGGTAAAATAGTCCCTCCGCAAAAGAAAATTTTACGTGATATTTCTTTAAGCTTTTTCCCTGGGGCAAAAATTGGTGTTCTGGGTTTGAATGGATCCGGAAAATCTACGTTACTTAAAATAATGGCCGGTGTAGACACCGAGATTGAAGGTGAAGCTACTCCCCAGAAGGGTTTGAAAATCGGTTATTTGCCACAGGAACCAGAATTGGATCCTTCAAAGAACGTGAGGGGAAACGTTGAAGCTGGCTTAGGACAAATCACTAAACTTCTAGAGCGGTTTAATGAGATTAGTTTAGCCTTTGCAGAACCAATGGATGACGATAAGATGACTGCCCTTTTAGAGGAGCAGGGTGAGCTTCAGAATGAAATAGATACAGTCGGAGGCTGGGAGATTGAGAGAAAGTTAGAGATCGCTGCGGATTCCTTGAGGCTTCCTGATTGGGATGCAGAGATAGATAATCTATCGGGCGGTGAGAGACGAAGGGTCGCTTTATGCCGCTTATTACTTTCAGAACCTGAGATGCTATTGATCGACGAGCCTACGAACCACTTAGATGCCGAGTCAGTAGGTTGGTTGGAACGGTTTCTCGAAAATTACGCAGGAACAGTGGTTGCAGTAACTCATGACCGTTACTTTTTAGACAATGTTGCCGGATGGATATTGGAACTGGACCGTGGACATGGAATTCCATATGAGGGTAACTATAGTTCGTGGTTAGAGCAGAAAGAAGCGCGTCTTCAGCAAGAACAAAGAGAGGAGGCAGCGCACCGAAAAACCGTTGCTTCAGAGTTAGAATGGGTAAGGCAAAATGCGAAAGGTCGCCAATCAAAAAGTAGGGCGCGGCTGCAACGATTTGAAGAGCTTCAGTCGAGAGAATTCCAACAGCGAAATGAGACTAATGAACTATATATTCCTCCTGGGCCACGACTGGGCGATGTGGTTATAGATGTAAAGAACATAGTGAAAGCGTTTGGAGAGAAGGTCTTGATTGATGATCTGTCATTCAACCTGCCTCCAGGTGGAATTGTAGGCGTGATAGGTTCTAATGGAGCGGGAAAAACCACGCTATTCAATATGCTGACCGGGGTGGAAAAACCTGATGCTGGAGAGATAACTGTGGGATCGACGGTGGATATTGCTTATGTGGATCAGAGTCGAGAAACGTTAAACGATAATAATACGGTCTGGCAAGAGATCTCCGGGGGACACGATATATTAGCTATCGGAGAGTATGAATTGCAGTCTAGAGCCTATTGTGGTCGATTTAATTTTAAAGGAACTGATCAACAAAAGCATATCGGACAGTTATCCGGCGGCGAGCGTAACAGAGTGCATTTAGCTAAGGTATTACTTCGAGGAGGGAATGTACTTTTTCTTGATGAGCCCACGAACGATCTTGATGTGGAGACATTGCGCGCATTAGAGGAAGCGCTGCTTAACTTCCCCGGGTGTGCGATAGTTATTTCCCATGATAGATGGTTTTTGGATAGAGTGGCCACGCACATTCTTGCCTTCGAGGGCGACAGTCATGTGGAATGGTTCCCTGGTAACTATGCTGATTATGAAGCTGATCGCAGACAGAGGATGGGAGAGGAAGCTGACAAACCACGGAGGATAAAATTCAAGCCCGTTACTCGCTAAGCAGGATAGCGCTAGTCTAGTGCGATGGACAAAAGCCCATCCGCAAGTTTAGGATCAAACCAGGTCGATTTTGGTGGCATAATCAATCCTGCATCAGCTACGGCCATAAGCTCTGTCATTTTCGTAGGAAACAGGGTGAAACCAACTTTCATCGCACCACTATCGACTAGACGACTTATTTCTTTAGTGCCTCTTGAACCTCCAACGAAATCAATACGACCGTCGGTTCTCGGGTCCGAGATACCTAAGATAGGACTGAGCACTGTTTTCTGCAGGATGCTCACATCGAGTTCGTCTACAGGATTGGTCGTATGGTGATTCTTTTTAAGATGGAGGGCATACCAGTTTCCTTCTAGGTACATGCCAAACGATTTTGGGTTCTCTGGTTTAACAGGAGAATCCGATATTTCTGTCTGGAAGGTTAAGGAAAGACGTGCTATGAATTCTTCAAGAGAGAGACTATTTAAATCTTTTACCACTCTATTATAATCCAGAATGAGCATCTCATTTTCAGGAAAAGTTACAGCTAGAAAGCCATTATGAGCTGCTGCATCGCTCGCTGCATCAATGTCTTTAGAAATACGAGAGTCGGCTACTCTTGCCGCAGCGGCAGAACGATGATGCCCGTCGGCTATGTAGAGCGTCCCTACCTTATTAATCGCGGAATACATCCTTTCTATTAGGTTATCCTCGCTGACTATCCAGATACTATGAATCCATCCGTCTAGAGAGCCCGAGTAGTCTGGTGCACGACTTGCAGCGACTTTTTTAAGTTGATTGTCGAGATCTTGATTCTGCGCATGTGCCAATAACACGGGGCCTGTAATGGCTTTAACTGTCTCAATCTGTGTTGTTCGGTCAGTTTCTTTGGCGTGACGAGTGAGCTCATGTTTACGAATTTTATTTTGTTTATAGGCTCTGACGGATGCGGACAAGGCTAGGCCGGTCTGGCAGTGCGTCGAATTATGTATTTGGTACACATAGAAGCAGGGTTTATCTTCAACTAAAAGCTTCCCTGATGATTTTAGTTTGTTCAAATTCTCATGTGCGCGTTCATAGACTGTTTTGTCATACGGATTCAGATCATCGTCCATTTCGAGTTCCGCCCGAGAGACACGCAAAAATGAGAATGGCTTTTCGGCCGCTAGCTCTTTTGCTTCCGAACGAGTGATTACATCATAGGGCGGAGCAACGATTTCATTTACAGTTTCATGGTTAGGTCTAAGTGCTTTGAAGGGGCGACCTAAAAATCCCGCCTCATCATTGTTGTTAGTCAATCGTCAGATACTCCATGTTCCGTGCGAGTTTAGTTCACTTAATGATACCAATTCCAGTACAACAATGTTTAGGTTAAGACAACAAAGCGGTAAGAAGAGGTAGGACACTATAACTGAGCGTATATTTCGGGCTCATTTCGCGTTATGGTATTCATTAGTAAATTTTTGAGGAGCAGTGATGGATAAGAAAGACTTCTTTTCTAATGCGCGCGACGATTTGCGGGGGCCGTTGGATGGCCTGCGTGTTGTGGAGGCGACGACTACTTGGGCAGGACCCATGGCGGGTTGTTTATTGGCCGATTTTGGCGCTACTGTTATAAAAGTAGAACACCCTGAAGGAGAGGTGACTCGCGTTTTACCTCCTTTTCTGCCCGATTCAGAGTTGACGTTACTTCATGAGACTGTGAATAGAAATAAACACAATGTAACGATTGAACTGCGAAAGCCAGAAGGTAGAGACCTGTTTTTAAAATTGTGTGAAACGGCCGATATAGTCCTAGAGAACTTCAAACCAGGAACACTAAGTGATTGGGGGGTAGGATATTCTGACGTTGTAAAGGTTAAGCCAGATATTATTTATGCATCTGTCAGCGGATATGGCCAGTTTGGTCCAAACTCTGAGCGTGCCTGTTATGATCCCATCGCCCAAGCTTTCACGGGTTGGCTATCAGTTAATGGAGAGCCTGATGGGGGGCCCATTAAAGCGCCTACTTTTCTTGGAGATGATTTGGCTGGCATGAATGCGGCTATGGGTATATTGGCGGCCCTACATCATCGGACCGCCACAGGCGAAGGACAGCATATTGACGTGGCTTTGGTTGACGGTATCTGGTTTTCTAGTAACGGAAATCTCACTGCGGGAGCATTAGACATGCCAATTCCACGTCTTGCTAATCAATTTGCGATAGCAGCTCCAGTTAACGTGTATGAGTGCTCGGATGGGCAAATCTATGGCGGAGTTTTGCTCGACGCGCATTGGGTGGCGCTTTGTGACTTGATTGGGTGTGGCGAGGTTTCATATTGCTTAGCTCCAGAGCGTATCCAGCGAAGAGATGAGCTAAACAAGATAGTTGCGGATTGGTGTTCAAAGCGGACCACGGATGAGGCCGTTGATAGTATGGTTGCAATAGGCTTAACCGTCGCGAGAGTGAATAGCTTTTCTGACGCAGCCCGGCACTCTAATGCAAAAGAAAGAGATATGCTGCAGATGACCGAGCTCTCGGATGGCGCAACAGTCCCATTAACCGGTCCGGCGGCTAAATTCTCTCGGACTCCGACGAAAGTTAATAACCCGGCACCTACATTAGGACAGGATAATAGCGACATTTTTACAGCGTTAGGCTTAACTGAGACTCAGATTCAGGAACTAAAGAAAATTGGCGCGATTTAGCCCAAACTTGTGGTGATTTATGGCGCACGCGAAGTTTCTTTAAGTTAATGTCTCGAGATCCACGCTTTCTCCGACAATTAAATCTTGTCTTGCCAAGAATTTGGGCTTGATGTAGCACACAAGAAGTGGCAGCACAATTAGAGAAAGTAACATGTTAATTAACATGACTACGATAAGCAGTAAGCCCATGTCAGCCATAAATTTTAGATCGGACATGAAATACCATGGTGTTATTCCTAGAAGCATTATTGTGGCAGTAAACATAATGGCTTTACCTGTGGTCGTAAGTGCAGCCACTATTGCCTTGGGGAGGTCATGATTTTGCGCCGTATATTCTTCGGTAATCCGAGATAGTAGGTAAATACCATAATCAATGCCCACGCCAACTCCGATAACCGCGACGATAGCCGCATTCATGTCAAGACCAACCCCAACTAAATGCATGGCTGCTACGAGTAAAAGGTTTGCTAGATTAACTGGAATCAGGAGTATAAAAGCGGCTACTAATGACTTATACGCGTATCCCGCTAGGATCATAACGGCGACATTCACCATGCCAATGATTACCCAATGATATCGTTCTATCACACTGTTTACAGCCTGTTGAATAGCAATCACTCCTGTCGCTAACCGTACTTCAAAATCTGGATATTGGTCACCTATTTCGTCGACTGCTTTTGTGGCCGCAGCTATCGCATGGTCTATGGTCTCTTGTTTGTTATCTTCGTACCAAAAAGAGACAGTCGAATTTTGAAACTCAAAGTCAGCTACATGACCAAAATTAATCGCATTGCTACCCATTAGCGCCGCGAACCCGGCCGCTGCTAGAGCCTCTCGATTTAAGTCCAGCGGGGCCCATTTGGGGTTTCCTCCAGAAAAAAGTCGATTTATTTCAGACATGTAATTGCTCCATGTCAGGCTTGCTCGCGGAGGTAGGACAGTATCTCGCTCCAGCTTCCGCTGTAATTCATTCGCTACTCTCACAGCTTCAGGTGTATTAGCCACTCTGTACGAAATATCTCGTTCACGGGCTTGAATAACTACTTCAAGGGTATTCGTACCCGGGAAATTATCGTTAATAGCTCTAACTGCTACGTTAAATTCAGAGTCGGGCCACAGAAGATTACTTCCTTCGACTGGATTGCCAATTTTGATTTGAGTATTTAAATAGATTCCAAAGGCCGCAATAATTAAAACGAAGACGGTTGTTTTCTTAGCTTTTTCTCCAAAGCTTAGATGCGCAAGATACCTTAGTGCGGCATCTTGGACAGCGTGGACGCCTGTGTTGGTATTGCCAGAAATCATTTGATCCATATTTTTAGGGACAGGTAGATAGGACAGGAGTATAGAGCACAGAAAAGTGCCAGTTGGAATGATCCAAAGAGCCCACATGCCGCAAAAAATTGCATGGTTATCCATTGCTTTAATCGGAGCAATAGCAATGAAAATAATACCACATACATCCGTAAGAATGCCCAGGATAGATGGGGCCATCATAATACTCATCGTTAGTTCAGCCGCCCGATTGCGATCTTTAACGTGGGCTAAAACTTCATAATACCTCTCGGTATATTGAACGCAATGAGAGAAGGAACGGGCAACCAAGAGGAGTGGAACGATCATGAGAAGTGGCTCCACTGGCAAACCGAGCCAACCTATGAAGCCAAAGCCCCATATTCCTGCAACAAGTGCGCAGACCACAGGCGTTACGACACCTGCAATGTTCTTCATATAAAATGCTAATGCTAAGACAAGCAGAAATATCGTGATCGCGAATATTTTATAGGTTTGCTGTTGTAATTTGTAAACCCAACCAGTTAATACCGGTTGGCCAGCCAAGTATATTTCGTGGTCGCTATCGCGAGCATTTTCAACAAGCCGTTGGGCGTAATCAAAAGCCTCTCCATAATCTACGCGATGGAGAAATGCGGACGTAATGAGAGCCGCAGACTCGTCTCTAGAAATAAAAAATGTTTGAGCATTCGGAGAGAGAGCGACCCGCCTTTTAAATTCAGCTATTTCATCGTTCGTAGCTGGAGCATGGTCATCCATTAAAGGTTTTGTGTCTATTCCCTCCCATGTCGCGTTAGCGTAGCGGATCTTTTCGGTAGCGACAGAAAGTATTTGATCATGGTCAATAGATGGAGCTAAATCTATATCACGGGTCAAATCCCAAATTTTTGAAAGCGTTCTAGCATTATAAATATCGCCATTTTTATTCTGTATCATGATGGCAATCATCATTGGATTGCCAAAGTTTTTATTATCAAAATAGACTTGTACGTACGGGTCGTCCTCTGGTAGCAGATCTAGGAATACCGTTCTTATGTCAACTTTCGGTATGCCAAACATGAAGCCTATAGTTATTACCAAGAAAAGTAGGCTAACCAACCCCTTATATTTCATTACCCAATAAGCAATTTTTGCTCTCATATTAACCTTCTATCTGTATTCTTGTTCACAACAATATAGGTAGCTCTAACACCTACCGATTTCGATTTTTTTTGAGGATGCCGCGCATTACTGCGCGGCTATATACACTATTTACTTAGTACGTCTTTGATAACTAGTTTGCCTAGTTGAGACATGTGCACTTCATCAGGTCCATCAGCCAGCCGACACAGTCGAGCGTAACCAAAAATTTCTGGCAGTATCGTGTCTTGTGCAAGGCCAATCCCTCCAAAACTTTGCATGGCCCTATCAGTCACTTCTTGGCACATACGCGGTACAGTTATTTTGATCATTGCTAAGGCATCTTTGCTCACCTTGTTGCCTTCTTTATCGAGTCTGTCAGACGCCCATTGGGTGAGTAATCGCGCCTGCTGGACTTCACTAACTGATTTCGCTATGTCCTGTCGAATACTCGAGTTTTCAGATATTTTTTTACCGAAAGCCACCCGATTTTCTACACGTTCGCACATTAACTCCAATGCCCTCTGTGCGCCTCCTATGAGTCGCATACAGTGATGGATCCTACCCGGCCCAAGGCGGCCTTGTGCTATCTCAAATCCTCTGCCTTCCCCCAGTAGAAGATTGTCAAACGGCACACGCACGTCGGTCATGCGCACCTCTGCATGACCGTGAGGTGAGTGTAGGTCATTTAATACCCTCAACGGCCTTACAATTTCGAAGCCATCGGAACCGGCAGGTACTAAAATCATCGATTGTTGGGCATGCCGAGCGGCTGAAGTGTCAGTTTTACCCATTACAATGTAAATTTTATTGCGCGGATCAAAGACACAAGAGCTCCACCATTTCCTACCATTGATTACATACTCATCTCCATCTCGCACGATTGACGTTTCCACGTTAGTCGCGTCGCTAGAGGCTACTTGGGGCTCGGTCATAAGGTAAGACGACCGGATTTCCCCATTCAACAACGGCTCTAAGTACTCTTTTTTATGTTCTTCTGTGCCATACCGAGCCAGGACTTCCATATTGCCAGTATCAGGCGCACTACAGTTGAAAACTTCAGCTGCCCAGATGACTCGCCCCATTTCCTCAGCAAGCGGTGCGTACTCTAGATTGGTGAGGCCTGCACCATACGGCAGGTATTCTTCAGGTAAGAATAAATTCCAGAGACCTTTTTCCTTGGCAAGGACTTTCAGTTCCTCGATTTGAGGTGGAACGACCCAGAGGTTGGCAGGATCGTGATTCCAGTTAAAAACATCTTCCTCGATAGGATAAACATATTCCGCCATAAAGTTCTTAATTTCGTCTAGTAATTGCCTACTTTTGTCACTGTAATTGAAGTCCATTTCAAATCCTTTTTTATTTTCCCCACCTAATGCAGAAGCTCTTAGGTCTTAGTTTATACTCTCTGTATGATTTCTAGCAGAAGAAGTGTAAGAGTATTATCGTAGTCGCTGCCGCGTCGAATTCCCGCCAATGTGCCGCGTAGCTTCTAGCAGCATTCCATTAGAACAAATCTTACGAGTGTAAGCTAGTATGAGAGTTTGATTGTGTCGCGCGCGAGTGCGCACAATAATCAGTGTATAGGAGGTATTATGCTTAAAACGATATTGGTTGGCTTTTGTTTGGTGTGCCAACAGGGGATGTTATTAGCTAGCGACAGAATGACTGTTCTTTTGACTAATGATGACGGTTATTTATCTGAGGGCATTTCTGTGCTGTATGGTGAGCTAACTGCGGCGGGCTACAATGTCACCGTTGTCGCGCCTCTAAATCAGCAGAGCGCGAGTGGAATGAAGGTTTCACTTCATCCATTATCTGTAGTGAATCACGCTCCAAATATTTGGTCGGTAGCGGGGACTCCAGCCGACTCAGTAAGAGTAGCATTAGCGAATTTTTATAAAAAGCGACCGCCAGATTACGTCGTTTCAGGCCCCAATTTTGGACAAAACTTGGGAAGTAATGTCATGATCTCAGGCACTGTGGCTGCAGCGATAGTTGGTGCTATGGAAGATATAACGTCCATAGCGTTGTCTGCAGGCCTCGACCTTCTTGAATCAAATGCGGAACCTACGAGATTCCCCAGTACGGTTGAAGCATTCCGCAGCGCAGCCAAACTTTTGGTCCAAGTTTTGGATCAGCACCAAAGGCGGCCTGAATTGATCCCAAAGAGGCATGTATTAAATATCAATTACCCTTTGTCGTTAAATATAGAGGGAGTGCCTTTTGTCTCGAGCAAGGTGAGCGATGTGGGTGGGTTCGGTATTAAGTACGGCGATATAGATCCCGCAACTAATATTAGTAAGGTTGAGATATTTGTTGAGAAGCCCACAAAACATTCTACTGGGGTTGATGCCAAATATTTTAGTCAGGGCAGGGTGACCTTCTCATTGTTAAAACCAGACTGGAATGCGGCTGACGCAGACGTTGAAAAGCTTAATCAATTAGTCCGCAATCTTGATGGCAACTAGGGTGAAAGACTAAAGTGCCAATACCGCATTTACCTCAGTTGATGCCTCTAATTGTACTAAGTGCCCATATCCATCGAGTACCGTGCTTTTTATTTGAGCCGGAAGGTCTCTAGCATGGTCTGCTGGAATTATTTTATCTAAAGATCCCCAGATTAAATTGATAGGTATTGTAAGCAGAGCGGCTTCTTCTCGCATGATTCGACTCTGACGTCCTTCGGCATCGATGAACCCGGCCGCGATCTGACTAAGCGCATTAGAAACACCATCAGTTCTTTTAAACTGAAGCATGTCATTTACAAGTGCTCTATTGACTAATTCAGGATCTGCCACTAGCTGCTGCAAAAGTCCCTTCATTTCTTTGCGATTATCGGTCTCTATAAACCCATTGATGTAATCTACGTTAATTTCTTTACCAAGACCGGCAGGTGCTATGAGATCAAGTCTAGTCACCCGTGTTGGGTACGAAATCGCTGCTTGAAGTGCTATCGCCCCACCCAAAGAGTGTCCTATTAGTCGAGCCTCTGTTATATCTAACGAATCCATTAGGGCTATCACCGTCTCGGCTAAACCAGAGACAGTGCCGTCGTTTACACTTTTACTTGATTGGCCATGTCCAGGTAAATCGAACGCATAAACTGTGGCTTTCTCAGATAGCGGTTGCTGGGTGAATAGCCAACGATCGGCATCGCCACCAAAACCGTGGATTAGTATGATTTTTTCCACTCCCGTGCCCATTTTAGAATATCTAAGTCGATACCCGTTTGCGTCTATGTATTGGTACGCAGACTCTTCTTCATCTTCTTCCTCGGGTTCAGGTGGTACATAATTCTCTAAAAATTCTGAAACGAAAGCGTCTATCTCGCTTTCTGAAACTTCGCTCGGAGCAAGCACGGCTAGTAGTGCTCCGATCGGAAGAATATCATCTAAACCAGCAACTTTTTTTCTCAGTATCCCCGGATCTAAAGCCTCAAATGTGTTTGCGATTTTCTCAGTTTCTATGTCTACTACGGGATCACCAACGTTGAGTTCAGTGCCTTCCTCAACCAACCATTCCATGACTTTACCTTCTGTCATTGATAGGCCCCATTTTGGCATCGTGACTGCTATAATTTTATCATTACTCATTTTGTATACTCAGATACTTTTCTGACCGCGCTAGCGATTTTTTCCGGACTTGGTACGTAGCTATCCTCTAACGTTCCACTGAATGGCACAGGTGTATGTGGCGCTGTAACCATCTCAATTGGGGCTTTCAGTTCTCCAAAAGCTTTCTGTGCGACCAAAGCAGAGATATCAGTGGCAATGCTACATCGAGGAGTAGCTTCGTCTACCACAACAAGCCGTCCGGTATTCTCAACAGATTCTAAAATCGTATCCTCGTCAAGAGGGGAGGTTGTTCTGAGGTCGACGACTTCACAACTTACCCCTTCTTTGCTCAGGGCAGCAGCAGCCTCTAACGATTGCTGTACCATTCTCCCAACCGCGACGATGGTGACGTCGTCCCCCTCTTTAGCAATATTAGCTTCTCCGAACGGTATAGTGTAAGACTCTTCAGGCACGTCACCTTCCACCGTGTAGAGAACTTTATGTTCACAGAAAATGACGGGGTCATTGTCTCTGATGGCTTGGATTAAGAGTCCTTTCACATCGTAAGGAGTGGATGGGATTACGACTTTTAGCCCGGGTACCGCGGTAAACATAGGGTACAAGCATTGCGAGTGCTGGGCTGCTGCTCTAAAACCTGCACCAAACATAGTTCGAATAACTATTGGGGTTTCGGCCTTTCCACCAAACATATACCGAAACTTTGCAGCTTGGTTGTATATTTGATCGAAGCATACGCCCATGAAATCGATAAACATCAACTCACAAACTGGACGTAACCCAGCGGTTGCTGCGCCTACCGCCGCACCCACATAACCCGCCTCGCTAATTGGCGTGTCCATAATGCGATCGCCATATTTACCCCAAAGACCTTTCGTTACGCCAAGAACTCCGCCCCAAGCATCCATTTCGCCGTCGGCACCTGAGCCACCAACAACATCCTCACCCATGACGATTACAGATTCGTCGCGTCCCATCTCTTGATCAATAGCCTCGTTAATCGCTTGCTGAAAAGTAATTTTTCTAGCCATGATTCGTCCCCTTAGTATTTAATGTAAACATCAGTAGTTAGATCGGCCACGTCTGGATCCGGTGATGTTTCAGCGAATACTACAGCCGCGTCAATCATAGACGCCACTTCATTGTCAATTTCTGTGAGTTGATCTGGTGAGACCCCATGCTTCTGTGTGACTTCAGCGCTAAATCGCTTGAGACAACATACTTCTTCTCTTAACCGTTTAACTTCATCCTTAGGACGATAATTTTGATTATCACCTTCAAAATGACCAAAAAACCTATCCAACTTGTGCTCAATCAAAGACGGCCCATCACCAGCCCTAGCTCTCTCGGCAGCTCGCCCGAAAGCCTCGTGAACCGCAAAGAAATCATGGCCATCTACGATCTCACCAGGCATTCCAAACCCTATCGCTCTATCGGCGATATCTTCGCATGCAACGGAGAACTTACTCGCTGTAGCTTCAGCATAGCCATTATTCTCGAACACAAAAATGACCGGCAGTTTCCACACTGTTGCCAAGTTCATGGCTTCAAATGTAGTTCCCTGATTCGATGCTCCATCCCCGCAGAACACCACCGCGATTCCGTCGGTACCTTTCATTTTCGCAGCTAATGCGGCCCCACATGCCAAAGGTGGACCGCCTCCAACAATTCCATTCGCTCCCATCATCCCAGTATCTAGGTCAGCAATATGCATTGAGCCGCCTTTCCCGTGACAAGTGCCAGTTTTTTTACCGTAAATCTCCGCCATCATACCGTTGACTTCGACACCCTTGGCTATGCAATGTCCGTGTCCTCTATGATTGCTAGCTAACTTGTCACTCTCTTTAAGATGCATACCCACACCAGTGGCAGATGCTTCCTCGCCCGCATACAAATGCACAAAGCCTGGAATTCCACCTTTCGCAAACTCCACGTGTACGCGATCCTCAAACTCTCTGATGGTTTTCATAGTCCGGTATGCGTCAAGTAGATCCTCAACGGACAGTGTCGTTGCCATGTTTATCCCCTTTTACTGACTAGGTTCTTTCTTCACTTATCGATAGGCGCTTCTGAGCAATGCCCTCCACGCAGTAAATACATTTTAAATTTATATCGTCTTTTTTCAGTATCCGACGGTAGAGCATAGATTAATAAGTGAGATTAACTCAAGTGACTTTTTGGTTTTTACTTTTTTAATTGATGATTTGTTAACTTTTAGACATTCAGCTATTCCAATAATAGTATGGATAAATCAATTTATACAGGGGCTTACGATGGAGTTTGGTAACTTGATTTTAAAAATGACTCAGTCGATTGTGCAAAAGGATGGTGCCGGAGCATCCGAGTGCTTTGCTAAAGACGGTGTTTACCACGATGTTTTTTATGGCTCTTTCTCTAAACCAAATATTCCTAAAATGGTTGAGGATTACTTTCATAGAGATGCCAGTGATTTTATCTGGGATATTTTTGATCCAATATCCACTGGGAATATCGGTTATGCCAGGTATGTCTTCAGTTATGACAGTAAACTGTCTGACTGTGAAGGCAAAAGGGCCGTATTTGAAGGAATCGCTCGATGCGAATTAAGGGATGGTTTACTTCTAAGTTATCACGAAGTCGCTGACGCATTTACCGGACTGAGCCAGCTAGGCTTTTCCGGTGCCAGATTAAAAAAAATCGCTGAAAAACAGTCTAGTTCGTTGTTGGCTAGAGATGAATCGCTGAAACATTTGAAAGGGACATGATCCCTAATCGCGATTTGCTCTCAAGCCCGTTTACTCTCGAAGAGATTGAATCTGCTTGCGATGTGGTTCAAAAGTCGCTCAAGGCTACTGCCCAAATTTCGTGGCCGTTGCTTTCAGAGCGGGCAGGATGCGAAGTTTTTGTGAAACATGAAAACCATCTTCCCACGGGTGCATTTAAAGTGCGGGGAGGGGTGTTTTTATTAAATTATTTGAGTGCTTTGGGTAGTTCAAATGGATTGATAGTAGCTACTCGTGGTAACCATGGACAAAGTATTGCGTACGCGGGTAGAGCTGCGGGTATACCTGTGCATATAGTTGTTCCTGAAAGCAATAATAAAGATAAGAACAGGGCAATGAGAGCACTCGGTGCTAATCTAATAATCAGAGGTGAAGATTTTAACGAAGCTATGGAGTTTGCTATCGAACATGCCCGCAAGCTGGATCTATTATTCGTGCCGTCTTATCACTCTTTACTGGTACAAGGCGTCGCTACTTATGCATATGAGTTACTAACCTCGGTACGCGATCTTGCAACAGTATATGTACCCATAGGTTTAGGGTCAGGTATTGCGGGAATGATTGCTGTCAGAAATGCTTTGAACCTAGATACTGAAATTGTAGGAGTTGTCGCCAAAAATGCTAATGCTTACCGATTATCATTTGATGCTGGTAAGGCGATTAACACAGATAGCGCAGCTACTTTGGCGGACGGGCTTGCTGTGCGTAAGCCTGATCGCGATGCCTTGGAATACATTCTTAAGGGTGTTGCTCGTGTTGTCGAAGTGTCCGAACAAGATTTGAATCTAGCTATTAAAGCGATTTTTTTAGATACGCATAATGTTTCTGAAGGGGCAGGAGCCGCATCATTGGCTGGTCTAATGAAAGAAAAAGATAGGCAGATGGGAAAGAGAGTTTCGATAATTCTATCTGGAGGAAACATTGATACCTTAACTTTAGTGAGTGCTCTCTCACTCAATTCTTAGGAGTCTACTATGCTATTAGAGGGATCATGTCATTGTCAGAAAGTAAAATTTTGCCTCGAGAGTTCACACCCATACCCGTTCAACCTTTGTTATTGTGAGATTTGCCGAAAGACTGCAGGTGGTGGTGGCTATGTGATTAATTTAGGTGGGTATGCCGACTCAATGAGCTGCGATGGCCGTGCGTTTGTCAGTACCTATCGGGCAGAACTGATTGATAAAACTGGGGCTAAAAAGAAAAGTACTGCTGAGAGGAATTTCTGCAAGGAGTGTGGCAGTGCACTTTGGCTGTGGGATCCGACATGGCCAGAGTTGATTCATCCGTTTGCGTCAGCCATTGATACTGATCTACCAATGGCTCCTGAACAAACCCATTTGATGGTCGCGTATAAAGCATCATGGGTGCAGTGTTTTGTCAAACGGGAAGATAAGTCTTATAAGGACTATCCTGAGGAATCTATCGAGGACTGGCACAAGCGTTTAAAGCTCGAATGCTAGACTATGTTAAGGTCGGCGCGAAATATATAGGATATGCGTGAGACCGAGGGAGATACCATTTAGTTGGAGATGCATTATAATTTAGGAAGGGGCTTTTATAATTATTTAGGAATAGATTGCATATGAGGAATGAGAAACTGGGTGTGACCCGAAGAGCATTTATGTACCTAGCTGGGTTGACGGCGCTTCCTTTTGGACAAAGTGTTTTGGCTCATAATGAAAATAACAGGAGTGATGAGATGATTGTAGTTAGAGTTTTATTTCCAGTTGGTGCTGGGACTGATATTGGTGAGCTGAAGAAGAAAATGGCAGCTACTGCTGTGAAATATGAAGGATTAGAAGGTTTAACCCGCAAATATTACGTTTTGAGCGACGATCAAAAACAAGTAGGCGGTATCTACTTATGGGAAAATCGCGAAGTAGCCGAGGCTTGGTATAATGACGGTTGGTACGATGCCATGACCGAAGCTTGGGGCGAACGACCCTTCGTTGAATACCAAGATTGCCTGGTTGTTGTCGATAACGAGATCAACAAGACTACCTCAAAAGTTGCCGCATAAAATCGGAGAAGAGTTAAATGACACTTTTTATGGCAAATTGCCTAGAAGTGTCATTTACTCCAATTTTACTATTATCGGTTAATGTAGAACTTATTAACGATCTTCCATTGCCCATTGACTTTGGCGAGTTGAAATGCGTCGGTAAAAATACCGTTGAAATCAAACAGTGCTGTTGCCGCTACATCGTCAAAAATATTAATTGAGATGATTTTCCCTTTCATGTCAGGCGCAGGGTCTCTCGACGCCCAATCGTCGATGACCTCGCTCATTGGGCGCACGGACATATCGTACCCACCGTTACTATTTTTTCAGATAACCCTTCATGTGGCCCGCATCGACCGCAAAAGCCTCTTCCAGCATTCCCCTATCGGCTTTACACAGTCCGTCGAAGTATTTAAATATGGTAGTTTTTATCTCATCGTAATTTGACATTTTAGACCCTCTTATAGGAAGTGTTTCGCGTTTATCAGCGATAAATTTAAAGCTACTTGAATGACAATATTATCAATGATAATATTGTCATTATACTATTTTTGATTGCTTAACCAAATAAAATATTTCTTTTCAAAGAATGAATAATTACATATGCTTGAAACTAATATGAAATTTTATTTCCGCAAACGAGGGAGGACGGGCACATGGAAGTAGGAATGCTGCAGGCTATGCAGAGTTGGGGCTATGAAGGCATGACTGATGACGAGGTTTATCAGGAAGAGGTTCAGATGTCCTTGGCTGCAGAAGACTTAGGATTTGATCATATTTGGGTAGTTGAACATCATTTCGAAGATTATTCGTTCTGTCCTGACAACTTTGTATATCTTTCGTATATCGCCGGTCAAACTAAACGTATAAAACTTGCAACTGGAGCGTGTATTGTTCCATGGAACATTCAGCCGCTAAGAGTAGCGGAAAAAGCGGCACTATTGGACCAGTTAAGCGGAGGGCGCGCGATATTGGGTCTCGGACGCGGCTTGTCTCTGAAAGAGTTTGAACAGTTTGGGGTGCCGATGGACGAGTCGAGGGAGCGCTTTGACGAGGCTGCGCCACTAATAGTTGATGCGTTGGAAAAGGGCGAGATGGGCCCTCACCAGGGTAAGTTTTTCAATCAGCCCAAAGCTGTCATTAGGCCTAGACCGACTGAGAGTTTTAAGGACCGTTTAGTTCAAGTAGCTATGTCGCCGGAGTCTGGCCAGGAGGCCGCTCTCTTGGGTGCGCAAATGATGGCTTTCAATTATAAGCCGATGGAAGTGCAAAAAGCCGAATACGAAGAGTATGGCAAAGCTTTCATGGAGCATCATGGCAGAGCGCCTAAGCCTCTGCTTTTGACTGACATGACAGTGATTGATACTGACAAAAAGAGAGCCGAAGAGAATAGCAAGTATATAGCGAGCTACTTAGTTAGCGTGCTCCACCATTATGATCTGATGGGCGAGCATTATAAAAATGCGAAAGGTTATGAGTCTTATGGCGACTCAGTTGATGCGATGAGAGAAGTCGGCAAGGAAGGCATGATGCAAGCTTATCTCGATCAACAAATTTGGGGCACTCCTGATGAGGTGTTAAGGAAGTTTGAGGATCGCCGTAAGTTGATGGGTACCACTGGAGCGTTGTTATGCTTTCGCTTCGCGGGCATGGACTTTGAGGTCGCGCAGAGAAGCCAGTCTCTATTTGCTAAGGAAGTTATGCCGGTGCTTAGGACTTGGGAGGACGAGGACAATGCTATCGAAGCGGCATGATTCGTCGCTGAGTTAAGCATTTCTAATAAAGCCTCCTTAATTGGAGGCTTTTTTTTTGCAAAACAATTATATTTTGTTAGAACGTCAGCGTGCCTGTCTAAAAAGGTCTCCGCGTTTTCGCGCCCCATATATTTTTTAAGGAGGATTTCGTCGGTTTTAGTTAAGTCGACCCAAAGCAAGCAATCGATTGAATTTCCGAACGCGCGATCTACATTAAAACCCAGAATTTGACCGTTAAGTTTGAGGTATTGCCTCAGCAACACGGGGATTCCAATTGTATCGTCTTCCAGCGTTGCAAGAAGGTTGCCCACTACTTCCAGGTCAGAAATACTGATATCTACGCGTTTGGAGTGCTTTTCTTTCAACACGAAAAGGTCGTTTGGGCTTTACTAAGCTTGAACGTTCTTTTTCCATACTGTTCCCTTGCAGGAAACGTACGATCAGCTGCTGAGATAGAGGGTGGTAGTCATTGCTTATGCTGACAGGGCCAAGCAGGTATCGACAGCTGGGGTGAAGCGCAGACATACCTACCTATTCCTTTCCAGAGCAGCATTAGTGATGAGTAGTTTCGTTGGTGTTCGATACGCACAAAAGAACGCCCAACCTCTAGTGCGAAGTTCAAATCCTCACGCAATTTAGCGTGCCAGAGAGAAAAGAGAACAAATATAAAGCCCCTCATATCCTTTTTGTTCTATGATGTTTTTGGCATGCCCAAGCCTATAACCTCCTATTACTTGTCGCGCTTCGGTATGCCATAGGAATAAGTGCTGATAGTACTGATCAAATTCATCAAGATCTTCTGTTTTACCAGTACCTTCACCTACACCTCGAAAAGTCACTTCCCGCAGCCGGCCAATTTCTTTAAGAATTGTCGGGATCTGATCCGCGTCCGCGTACCACACTTCCAACTTGCCGGTTTTAGAGACCAGACATTGTTCTTTGGGCAGATTATTTACTTCATTTTCTAACGCCTCTGCCTTATAACCGTCGGTTATTTCTTCTGGTAGCTAAGGAAGCTTTATCTCTTTTTAGTGTAAACGGCTTACGATATGAATTTCGGTCATTGATAAGATAGGTACAAGTTCTCAGATAGCGGGCAATCTCAAGAGCATCGGGTATCCTAGCTAGCGTTTTAGGACTGATTAAAGGACCGCAGTACACATTTATTACTTTCTTTTTGTGATGTAAGAACTCTTGGACAAGTAAACTGGTGCGTAGTCTAGGATGGAGCATCCCCGCCATTTGAAACCAGATTGAATTTCTTCCATCAATGAATACGGGTACTACAGGAACATTTGTTTTTTCAGCCAACCAACTTACACCTGAATCCCAGTGGGGGTCAGCTATAGCTCTAGTTTTCCAGTGAAAACTAGACACTTCGCCGCCTGGGAATATGACCAATAGCCCGCCATCGTTGACCCACTTCCTGGCTTCCAAAACAGCCTTAGTATTGAATCGCTTAGCATGATCCCCACCGAAGGGATCTACTCCGATAAAAGTTGTCTTGAGTTCTTCAAAACAGTACAGCAAATGATTCGCCATCACTCGAACATCTTTCCTTCGTTCGAGCAATACTTTAATCATTCCCACTCCATCAAGCATTCCATGAGGATGGTTTGCCACCACAATACAGCCACCATCCACGGGAATGTTCTCTATAGAGTTATCTCCTGATTGGAAAGTGACCTGAACAGTATTTAAAACATCAGTCGTAAAGTCCAAAGGATTTTTGCCTTGCGATTTATGGTAAACCGCAGCCAGTTTCTGGAGGCCTAAGGTGAAATCTAAAACGGAGCTAAGTGGCTTGCTTAGCCAGGATAGTTTCTCAGGCAGATAGGCTCTGGTTGAGAAACGATTTATGCTATTGTTTTTGGGGCTATTAATGTCCATTCAAAAACAAACACTCAAGTTTTTATCTGTTGGATGCACATTATGACGAACATTTGGTTATCCTGATATACTCACAACCGAGGTCTGACTAGCAGAACGCGAGTTTAGATGCAGTAGTAATATTTTGTTTAACCATTATATGCCAATATAATTGCCCCCAGCACTCCTTAATGAATTATTTTTTATTATGACGTTAAAAGCAAAGCACTGGACTTTAGATGACATTGATTGGTCGGCTTTAAAGCCGGACGTGGTGACTCTAGAACTGCTTTCCGCCGTAAAAACGGCGGCGCTCGTGGAGGCGAATAGCGCAGATTATGTGGTGTATTTAAATAACGTTTTTAGAGATGACCCCGAGTTTTGCGCCGTAGCCGATAGGTGGGGTGATGAGGAAATTCAGCACGGTGAAGCCCTTGGTCGCTGGGCGGAGCTAGTCGATCCTAGTTTTAACTTCAAACAACGCTTAGCTCATTTTAGGCGTCTTTATCAGATCCCCTTAGAAGTAGAGGTTTCAGTGAGGGGTTCTCAGGCTGGGGAACTTTTGGCACGATGTGTCGTTGAATCTGGTACTTGTTCCTATTACGCTGCATTGAGAGACTTTTCGGCTGATCCTGTTCTTCGTCAGATCTGCGCACTTATTTCTCGTGATGAATCTAGGCATTACAGGCTGTTTAAATTGCATGCAGAGCGGTATAAAAAGTTAAATCTATTCAAACGCATAAAAATTGCTATCGGCAGAGTTGCTGAGGCGAGTGATGATGAGCTTGGTTATGCATGGCATGCTGCAACAGCGCGATTAGGAGACATAGGCGTTAGTTACAATCGAGAAGAATGCGCTGGAACGTATAATCGAATTGCTACAAGCATGTACAAAAAAGTACACATTGATTCGGCTGTGCATATGGTAGTTACTGCCATAGGGCTTAAGGCGAGGGGTATCGCCAGCAAAGTATTGAGTAATATGATCTGGCGAGTCTTTCAGGCTAAGAAAAAAAATTACCCAGTATCTGCGTCTTCGCCACTAGCCTGATAGCGATTCCAAATAAATGGTATGAGCAGCTGTTTGGCGAAATTAGTGGGCATTTTTTCCTGGATTCCGATGACATCTACTGAAGAGTCTTCTTTGTAGTAGTAAGTCCCAAAGATCTTATCCCAAAGCATTAGATTTTCGCCATAGTTGTTGTTCCCAGTTTTTGAATCGATAGAGTGGTGCCAACGGTGCAGTTGAGGGGTATTAAAGACCTTGTTTAAAACGCCGCAATGCATATCAGCGTTACAGTGAGTTAGTATGCCGATGTACGCCGTGATGGCGCTAACCCACACGATAGCATCAGTGGATATCCCGCAGAGAAGTAAGAAGGGGAGGCTAGCAAGAACACTGATTATCGAGTCGATGAAGTGAAATCGGCCAGTATTCACCAGCCACAATCTTTTAACGCTATGGTGTACGGAGTGAAAACGCCAAAGATATGGGTACTCATGAGAACATCGATGCGCCCAGTAAAGTCCTAACTCTGAGGTAATAAGCCCTAATAGGACCTGCAACGCTAGAGGCCAATCGGACAGGAAGGCTTCTTCTTGGGTTGTGATCGCACCTGTCGAGATCCCCACGACTATAGCCGCCTGAACTAGGCCCTTATTCAATAAGGTATGATAGATATTGGCACCGGTTTGACCGTCAGCCCGAGTCCAATCAACACGGTAGGTAAACCTTCTTTCGCACAACAAGAGGCACGCGATAATCCATAAGTAAGACAAATTAAAGTAGAGCGTTTCCGCATCCTTAGAAAATCCAATCGCCAAAATACTCATGGATGATAAAAGACAGAATGGCCACATTACGACTTGTATGAATCTTAATTTAGCTTGTTCTAAATTCACGTTCCGCATGAGCGCAATTAACCTATGCTTATATGAGTCCATCAATCAGAGGCGCAGCTCTGTGCTACTAACGCGGTTGATAATTCGTATAGGTCGCTCGCAGTATCTCTAGCTAATCCGCATAAAACTTCTGTATTGACTACATAATTAGACTCCTTCGCGTCAATAGAGAATGTGTAGCGGGGACTACAGTTTGAACCACATTGTTTGTAGAGTAGCTTCCCATCTTCGCCATTGCCTCTTGTGAGGCTCATGATCCAATCATTTAAACCAGTTACTGAAGCGAACTTATTTGGCCCATATTTTAAAGGAGTGACGCTGGTCTCTTCTTCCAACTGCAGACAGATCTGATTTTGTTCAGCTTTTGGTAGGAATTCTATCGGCTTTACCCTGTAAATAATTCTAGTGTCACTTGCCTCCGAAGAACTCGATAATTGATCACTTGTTTTAGACTCAAGTGCTGCGCGCAATTGTTTGTCAGCGATTGCTCGAATTGAGTCCTCACTCTCAGCAAGGTTTTTCATGAAACCAACTGAACCTTTTTCGGTAGCAATAATTGTTTCTCCGCAAATGGTCGAAGTTGACGATTGGATCTTGGCAGCTGCAGAATTTTCATCTGCACATGAGACTATGCTGCTCAAGAAAAATACGAGCAAGCATATTTTCGGCCAAACTACTGTGATTTCGTGCGATGAGGTCATTTGTTACATTTTACCATAAAATACTTTGTTATCCGTATTTTATTTAATTTATGTTAGACGTAACATTAACAAGAAATAATAACAATTTTTTTTGTTACAGTCATGACGTAGAATAAATCTGAGAATTAAAAATAAAAAGATGGAGAGTAGAATGAAATTACTAAGTTCGTTTGGCCCTAATCCTCGTATGGTGAGAATGTTTTGTATCGAAAAGGGTATTGATATCGAAACAGTAGAGCATGATTTGTTAGGCGGAGAAAACAGAGCGGCAGCGTATACGGCTAAAAACCCTGGCGGTCAAATGCCTGCGTTGGAGTTAGATGACGGTAGTGTAATCGGAGAAACCGTCGCAGTGTGTGAATACCTAGAAGAAAAGAATCCAAGCAACCCCCTGATTGGAGGCAATGCCGAGGAGAGAGCAGAAACCAGAATGTGGGTTCGGCGCGTGGAGTTGAATATAACCGAAAATATGTATAACGGATTTCGTTACGCCGAAGGAATAGATATCTTCCGGGATCGGATGTTGTGTTTTCCCGAGTCTGCGGACAGCCTTAAAGCTAAAGCGAAGGGGGCACGCGAATGGCTTGATAATTTGATGGCGGGGCGGGATTTCGTCGGTGGCGATAAAATGACCTTGGCTGATTTGATTCTTTTTTGCTGTCTTGATTTTATGAATGGCGTTGGGCAGCCTCTAGAGGCTGAGCTTGGTAATCTATCATCTTGGATGGATCGCATGAAGGGGCGTGCGAGTGCCGCTGCTAGTTTGCATCCAGGCGCTGCAGAGACTGGGATGCAGGGTTAATAATGTCTGTCGTTTAGCCGCCTGTGCGCCGTTCGCTCAGGTGGCAAACCGATTGTGTCCGATCTAAAAAAAGGCTAACGTTCTCACTTCTATACTTTTGCGTCCCTTTGGCAACTTCGGTTGTTCCGGCTCATAGAAGGAAGTGTGAGCAGTGTATTTGGTGATTTTTGGTCCTGCCGTGTCAAAACATTTGATAAGCATAATTTCTCTATCTTCCATCCTCGCTAGGTAGCACCACCGATGACTTTGATTATGTTTCACTGAAAAGACTTTGCCACTTCGATCTGGGTACCTTAGATGGGCAGATATAAAGTCTTCGGGTGCGACGGTTTTTGCATCACATACAGCCAGTGGTTGCGTATCCACGGGTCCTCGTAATGGACGCCAAACGTTAATAAATGCGTACCTTCGAGCTAACAGTTCTTCTGCCCTGCTGCCCATCAGGTCGTTTACCCGCGCAGGAGCTGACTCATTGGTGTAATCGTTGTGAGCATTTCTGGCTGGAGGGAAAATACCGCTTTTGCGCTTGCCAGTTTCTCTGACATTATGATCAAAGACATACACTTCCTTGCAACCGGTCTCTATTTTTACTAGGTCTGCACATAGAGGATAGTACTTTGTTTTCACTATCCCAGAGTCTTCGTAGTTTAGTTTAGGTAAGTCCTGTGAACAAAATGAAAATCCGTTGTTATCTAAAGTGACCAAATCCATGCATGTGCGTACATCGTGGATAGACATTTCTCGTTTGTCGACCTTAGGTGGTGGCGGACGTTCGTTAGGCTCGGGATCAAAAAGGAAAAATTCAGGTTTTTTTGCTGACCCGTCAATGTAATTGATCGTAGCTGATACTTTAGGCAGGCCTGCGTAGTTAATTTCTGTCATTATGAAACAAAATCCAAAATAGATGATTTGATTTACAATTTAACACTAGTCTTAGAATTTGGTCGAGTTATCGTATAGATCCCTCGATAAACGAACCAATCAGTTTAATGAAATTGATATGAATAAACCCTACATAGATGCTGCAGACAGGAATAAAGACGCTATATTCACAGTATTGAAGCCTTTTCTAGATGAGGGTGAAACGTTACTTGAGATAGGCTCTGGGACCGGCCAGCATGGCGTATATTGTTGTGCGAGACTTCCGCATCTCCAATGGCAACCGACAGAATTGGAATGCAATATTCCTGGTATCCGACAATGGATTGCTGATTCTAATGTGCGGAATATGCTCGATCCGTTGGTATTGGACGTAACAAGCTATAATTGGTGTAAAAGCCATTACAATTTCGTTTTTACCTCGAACACAGTGCATTATATGAGCTGGTCGAGTGTCGCTTGCATGTTTGCGGGTGTGTCTTCCATCTTGACAGACTCTGGTTTTTTTTTTATTTATGGGCCGTTCCACAGCTCGAGGCTTCCGGCTACGCTTGGTAATAAAAGGCTAGATGAATGGCTGCAGAGGCAATCTCCAGAGTTCCGGATCCGCAGCATTGACAAGTTAGAAAATTTAGGCAGAGAGTTTGATTTTCGTCTAAAGCACAACTTCCTCATGCCAGCCAATAATTATATTTTAGTTTTTTGTTGTAGATAATCTGGAAAACTTCAAGCATTATATTTTTGTACATATTGAGCTTTTATAAAATGACCTACGGAGAGAATTGTGGCTAAACTAAGCAAACTTAGCAGAAGTATCGAAGGGAAAATTGCGTTGGTGACTGGTGCAGCCAGCGGGATGGGGCGCGCCACAGCACATTTGTTTGCCGATGAGGGAGCACGTGTCGCGGTGACCGATCTAGATGCTGACAAAGTCAGTCGTGTTGTTCGAGAGATCGATGAGGCGGGAGGTAGTGCTTTTGGTTGGGTATTGGATGTGAGCCAAAAGGTTGATCGAGTCACTGTCGTGTCTGCCATCGCTCAGAAATGGGGCGGGCTCGATATATTAATTAATAACGCTGGGATCGTGCGATACGAGCCAATCGACGCACCCTCATTTGAAGAAGGCTGGGGTCGTAGCTTGGATATTTTATTAACAGCTCAGGTCATGTTAGCGAGAGAATGCTTGCCACACTTAGAAGCTTCCGAAGCAGGGCGTATAGTTAACATAGCGTCTACTGAGGGGCTTGGCGCGACTAAAGGTGTTAGCGCTTATACTGCTTCGAAGACAGGTGTTATTGGTTTAACTCGGTCGTTAGCAGTAGAGTTAGGAATGAAAGGTATAACCGTTAATTGCATTTGCCCAGGACCAATAAATACCGAAATGACTGCCGACATCCCCGACGAGTCAAAGGCGATTTTTGCGGCAAGAAGATCGGCTTTAAAACGCTATGCGGAGCCAGAGGAAGTAGCGCATGGGACTTTAAATTACGTGTTGCCAGCGTCTCAGTATATTACCGGCACGCATCTTGCGGTTGACGGCGGACTGACGATTAAAAACGCCTAGCAAATCTAATCGCCGGCTATATCGCGAAGTCCTGTGGGGCTTAGTATTTCAATCCAGTATCCATCGGGGTCTTTAATGAATGCTAGTCCTTTCATCTGCCCGTCGTCTGGGCGCTTTACAAATTCAACCCCTAATTCCTCAAAGCGCTCACTCGCTTTATAAACATCAGGTACTGAGATACCAATGTGTCCGAAGCCTTGAGGCTGCTGGTTGCCATCATGGTAGCCAGCGAAATCAGGATCATTCTCGGTTCCCCAGTTGTGCGTCAGTTCCACGAGAGCCGGCCGAGCAAAAATCCATTCCGATCTTTTCTTCTTATCTTCAGGAATTGCCTCACCTTCCGCTAAGTACCCCATAAAATAAAGTGAGAAATTCATTTCCGCAAAGTCAAATTTGCCTAGCAGCGTCATGCCGAGGGTGTCTTGATAAAATGCCACGGACACCTTTGGGTCACGTATTCGTAACATGGTTTGATTCATGACATAGCCGGCTGTTGCATTATTTGTCATTTTTTTCTCCTAAAGAATCGTTATTTAACTAAAAATGTTTCGTCGACGTCTACTTGCATTGAGGTAACTAGCCCGTTTGTCTGATGAGCCATCCCGATAATAGCAATCAGCTCATTATGCTGTTCATCTGTCATTCCTTTCACTCGTGCTTGGGCTGTGTGTGAATGCGTGCAATAGGTGCAGGAGTTCGCAACGGAAACTGCGATGTATATCATTTCTTTCGTCAACGGATCGATTGAACCTGGGCCCATGACAATTTTTAATTGAGTCCAAATTTGCTTCAGCTGACTCGGGTCGTTTGCTAAAGCCTTCCAGAAATTATTAATGAAATCGCTACCGCGTAATTTTCTTATATCATCATAAATTTCACGCACATCTTTACAAGCATCTTCGTATTCAATAAGTTTTACGGTTGTCATAAGATATCTCTTCCATTAAATTGTAAGTGTTAGATTTTTATTATTTGTGTCCAGTTATTGGTATCTATGGTTTGGCCTCTTTGCAAACTGGTTAGTTCTTTATAAAGGCGCGTGGCGATTGGGCCAGGCTTTCCATCTCTTACTGAGATCGCCTGATTTCTGTAGCTCAATTGACCAACAGGCGCTATAACAGCTCCGGTGCCCATACCGAATATTTCTGTTACTGTACCAGAGGAAATACCTTCTATAATTTCATCAATGCCAATTCTCCGTTCGGTGATCGGATAACCCAATTGAGGAGCGAGATCCAGCAATGACCTACGTGTCACTCCATGGAGTATAGCGCCTGTAAGGCTCGGCGTTACGATTTCATTCCCATTCAATACGAAAGCAATATTCATTGCCCCGACTTCGTCGATATACTTTCGTTCCACACCATCCAGCCAAAGGACTTGCTGGTAACCTTTCTTTAGAGCGACTTCGGTTGCGGCAATAGAGCCTGCATAGTTTCCCGGTGTTTTAGCTTGGCCGGTACCTCCTGGAACCGCACGCACGTAATCATCAGAAACTAGTACCGACACAGGAGAGAAACCGTCCGCAAAATAGGGGGCAACCGGTGTTAATATGATGAAGTGTAAATATTCTTTGCTTGCTCGGACTTCTAAGGTTTTTTCGACACTGATCATGGTTGGTCGGATATAGAGTGCAGTTCCCTCCATGTTTGGCACCCATTGTTCTTCCAACCTCACGAGTTCTCGTATTGCACTTAAATGACTTTGAGGATTTACTTCAGGCATTCCCATGCGCTGTGCCGACAGATTAAAACGTTCGACATTTAATTCTGGCCTAAACAAGTTTATGTCGCCATCTTTTCTGCGATAGGCTTTGGTTCCATCAAAAATCATTTGACCGTTATGGAATACTGTCGTAGCTGGGTCGAGCGATATTTGCTGATAAGGGCCAATTTTCGCGTCGTACCAACCTTTCGCAGGACAAAAACGTTGCGAAAACATACGATCGGTGAATATTTTGCCGAATCCAAGACTGTCGGGGAACTCAACCTTAGATGTCGTCTTAGTGGGTTCGACTGTGATAGTGGGTGCCATGAATTAAGTCCTTAGTATGTTGAGGTTGAAGTTAGCCTCTTATAGTTTTTGTGCTAAAAGTTCTTCTATAGCACCGTCTATTGCGTCGTTATCATTGGCATTCATGCCGAAACCCGCGGCGTGTCCCCAGTCAGATCTTAGTGGCCTTAAACTGGCGTCGGGCATAGCCAAGACTTCTTGGGCATTATCCGATACACGGAAGTATAGATCGGTATCGCAGGGCATTATAATGGTTTTAGCAGTTATGGCGTTAAGCGCCTTATTGAAATCGCCTTTAAACTTTATATTTTTACTGATATCAAATGCGGTCCATGTATTGGCCATTGCGATTAGATCGTTGGCATCGGACTTTTGAAAGTACTTCTTGGTGAATTGTACGACATCCTCCGGCGATGACATACCTAGTGAGGTATAGCTTCTTTGCGCGAAGAAGTCCTGTGAGAATAGCCAAGCCGCATAAACATGGCCAAAGGCGTCAATCGCATCGACAGGAGGGTTTGTATAGTTGCCATGATAGAAATCGGGTATTTGCTTCAGCACTTGAATAGCGCTTTCTATGAATACTTTATTATGGGGGGCAACTCTAGCAGCACCACATATTGGCAGCAGCGCATTGACCATTCCGGGAAACAATGCTCCCCACTGCATAGCCTGCGCGGCGCCAAGCGAGAATCCTGTTACCAATCGCAGCTTAGGTATTTCAAACTCTCGAGTGATTAAGTGCTGTTGGCAGATTACGTTGTCGTAGATCGTTATAGTGGGGAACGCAGTGCCTGCATATTCATTATTGATATTACTCGGGGAAGTAGAACATCCATTGCCAAACATATTTAAGGCGATAATAAAATGCTTTTCTGGATCCAGTACTCTTCCCGGAGCAAATAGATACTGTACGTCTCTATCATTTCCTCCATAGAAAGAGGGAATTAGCACTGCATTAGAGCGATCGGATGATAAGACTCCGTAAGTCCGATATTGAATTGTTAGATCCAGTTTGCAGCCACTCTGAGTTGAGTAGTCTTCGATAACAAATTTTTTGATTGGCTCCATCAAAGGCTACGACGATTGATTAGCGAGATCGCTTTAGTGTATTTTTGTCAAAATCTCTGTTGGTCAGTCCAACCTGAAATTCGTAGTCCTTCCATAGTAGTTCGGTGCTTTTTTCTGTTTGGTGATTCGTCATTAGCATTCTACCAGGCCGCCAATATTTTGATAGATACTGAGACCAGTCCGAGCTGACTAGTGTTTTGAGCAAGGTGTTTTTTCTATCGTAGAAATTAATCTTTACCGCTTGGTACATTTGGCTGTCAATCCACACCACTTGACGCGTATATCCAGAGTTCTCATACGCCGGATATGCCTCGACGACAAAATGATTCTTTCCATCAATTTCTTCATCTTTCAGCCACTTATAGGTGTATTTTTCTACCTCCTGAGACGTCAAGTCCTCATAAGCGAATTCACTTCCTACAAATGGACCAGACTTATTAGCGGACGCAATACGTTTGACTCGTTTCAACGCAGGCAAATATAGCCATTGGTCATCAGGTTTTAAGGAATGGGTATAACTAAGAAAAGCGGTGCCTTTAATATCTTTTGGAGAGTTAAAGATTGATAGGCTCTTATCACCATCGCCAATTACTTCCTGCGAAACAATCTTAATAGAGCGCTCACTTTTCTGGCCTTGCTTGTTGGTTAGGATCATCTGCATATTTGCTTTAGAGTCGATCCAGCCAGTGTCACGCGCATCAGCTTCTTGGACTATCGCGAGTCCTTTTTCTTCTGCGGTTTGCGCACCGGCATTAAGTAAGGTCAGGCACAGTAGCATCGTTATTAGTTGGCGCATTTTTATCCTCTATTTTTAGTAATAATGGTGGGAGCAGGAGAAATACGGCGACACACGCAACTAGAATAATCATTGCTGTCATCTGCCCCATCCCTGCGTTGAAATAAAATGTTGACGTCCCCGAGTATTCCAAAGCCGATCACCAGAATCATTGTAGTTATAAGCAGTGCCTGACCAACCGTTCTAAATGCGTAGCGAACCGCATCCTCAGGCATCATTCCTTGCTCCCGTTTGGCTCTTAGATATTTTGACATAAAATGTACGGTGTAATCGATAACAATGCCAAAGCTCATTCCAGTGACTAGCGAAAGGGATAAGCCTACTTGGCCCCACCAGAAGCCCCCATATACCAAAGCCAACGGCTGCTGGTATAAGATTGGGAATTAAGCTAAGTGCTCCGAGCTTTAAGGATTTAAAGCGCGAGAATTAAAATACCCGAAATGAGTATTAGGGCAATAACGGTGCCAAAAAGCATTGTTTTGATATTTCTCTGACCTATGTTGGAAAACATAAGGAAGGTACTTGCGCTATCTACATGCGCGATTTTTGAGGTGTTTTCTGCAACCCATTGCTTAGCCCGCGCGTCTAATGCGATGCCCTCTTTACTCGAAATCGTTTGAAGAGTAATTTTGACATTTGTGGAAGACTTATCTACGTTAATTTGATTATTCAAGTCTAACCCATACGGCAGTGACATTTCATACAAAAGAAGGTATTGGGCGGAGAGTTCTCGGTTATCTGGCAATGCGTAGTAAGTTGGATCATCTCCATGCATATTCTTATTAAGTCGTTTCATTATTTCTGTGAAACGAGCCACGTGTATAGTTTCAGGCTGACTTTCTAACCAAAGAGAAAAATTTTCCACATCGGATAAAAAGCCGGGATCGCTGATACCGCCTGACTCAGAAGCTTCGAGTGAGAAATTGATAGTATAGGCTCCAGTCATGTTTTCGACCATGAAGTCCGTGTCAGTCCGAAAATCGATTTTTTCGTCAAAGTAATGTACGAACACATCATTCAATTCATTCTTAGGAATGTTAACGATGGCCAGGGTGATGCCGCCCACCATGAACCAAAGGCACGCCTTTTTATTAGCTATGACGAAATTAGCAAATCTTATTAAAGATTCCCCGTCGTTATCTGATAATTTGATATTACTCTTGGGTAGCAGAGTAACTAGCGCAGGTAAAAAAGAGATCGAAAGTAGGAACGAAATTAGCACCCCCACTGCGACCAGTGTCCCGAGATGGTTAAACGGAGGAACTTCCGAAAAATTCATCGTGAGAAAACCGATCGCTGTGGTGACACTCGCAAGAAAGATGGGTTGAAGGTTTACTTTCAAACTGTCGTGCATTGCGTCTTTTTGCTGCGCCCCATTTCTTAGCGAATGGGCATAGGTTGTAAGTACGTGAACACAGTTAGCGATGGCGACTGTTAAAATTATGATGGGTGTTGAGGGGCTAGAGCCAGTCAAAGGATAACCAAGATAGCCCCCAACTCCGAGTGCACTGAGAATAGAAAAGACGATAATGATAAACGTTGCTAGAGTCCCAAAAAACCTGCCTACTAAAAATGCCAACAGGAGCATCATCACAGCAAAACTAACTGGTAAAAGTTTTGTAAAATCGTTTATAGCGCTTTGATTAAAAGCATCATCCATCATTATCATGCCGCTCAGATAAACGTCCATTTGCGGATGATTTTTTTCTATTTTCTCCTGCAGTTCGCGTGCAAAAGCTGCTATTTCTGGCGTAGCAGCAGTGAGCTCGGCTGGGGGTATGGTTAGGGTTATATTTACTCCAGTCACATGACCTGATTCTGAAACTAATTGATTTATTAACAGAGGCTCCGCCAAGACTCTTTGCCTTATTTTTTGAATTTCTGCTGTTGTCAACGAGTGCGAATTTTTAGCCATATCTCGAACAATAAGATCATCTTCCATAGCCTCGGTAAATTGGAAGTTAGTAATACTATCCACTCTAGTTGAAAAAGGCATTTGCCAAGAATCAATCGTCAGTTCTTCTACAATACTTAATGTTTCCCTAGTGAAAACGTCTTGATTTTTCGGCGCCAGCACAAAAATAACATTATCATTTTTCGTATAAGTGTCCTCGATCTTTTCGAATGCTATTAATTCGGGGTTATCCTTGCTGAAGTAAGCCTTATAACTGGTATCCGGCAGGAGTTTTACACACCCATAGGAAAGTAACCCAACTAAAACAAGTGAGATAGAGATCACCAATAGTCGATTATCTAAAACAAGTTGTGCGAGTCGCGCTTCAAAAGCATGCATTGATTTTCCTTGGTATATTAATTATTTAGCGGACTTCAATGCCGCAGTCAGTATCTTGATTGTCTCTTTCGCCATACTTTGAAACTCGGTGAGAGAATACATATGTACTAAAAAGGGATAGCGAAACATCGTTAAAGCCATGTGAAATCCGTTGATTTCAGATGCTTTTAGACTGCGCTTGAACTCCTTATTAGAAACCCCATCGTCGATAATACAAGCGAGTAATGAACAGTGCTCCTCATCAGTAGCATGAATTAGTTCTGGATATGCTTTTGTCGCGATATTCAATACTTCCAGTATTTGCGAATCACCGCTTGCTAACTCATAGGTGCTTTTACTCAGATGAAGAGCATACGCTTGAAGTTTTGTCTCGGCATTTTTACCTTTGTCGTCAACTATCTGTTTTACGTCTGCTAGCCCTTCTTTAAGACTGCGTATCGCACATGCCTTGAGGATGTCTAACTTGTTTGCGTAATGTCTATATAGGTTAGCGGTAGACATGTCGAGATCTGAGGCGATTTCGCACATTGTTGTTTTGGTGTAACCATATTTGATGAGTCTTTGGGTTGCTACACGAAGGATGTCATTTTGGACGGTCGAGTATTGGGTATTCAATATTGATTGAGGCATAGTGATGAGTTTAACATATCTAAGTGAATAATAAATAAATTGTTCATTTTTTATAAAATGGCGCGGTCAGCTCTCAGTTCTCAGTTCTCAGTTCTCAGTTCTCGTGTTATCGTTACCGTCTATATTTTCGTCGCGATCGATACTTTGGCTTACCGGTGCACCACCAATTAACTATGGTATGCACTTTAGTGGGAGGCGGGAGCGGCGTACTTAACTTTAGGGGGTGGACAGAAACAATGACTAGCTTACTGCAGCCAGGAAACACGTATCAGGAGATATACGACAACTTTAAGTGGGACATTCCTGCGCGCTACAATATCGCGAACGATGTCTGTGATCGTTGGGCAGACGGTAGTGGTCGGATAGCGCTAGCTTACGAAGACGATAATAAAGAAGTTACAACATATACTTTTGATGAGGTTCAGACTTACGCCAATAAGTTATCGAATACCTTTTTTTCGTGGGGTTTTTCTGTGGGCGATCGAGTAACTTTGTTGTTAGCTCAGAATCCTGAATGTGCAATTTCACACGTCGCCTGCTGGAAGGCTGGGATGGTCTCTGGCCCATGTTCAGTGCTTTTTGCTGCAGATGCTATAGCTTACCGATTGAATGATTGCGGGGCTAAAGCGGTTATTACCGACGCGGCAAATTACGACAAGGTGGCTAGTTTACGCGCACAGTGCCCGCTATTAGAAAAAATTGTGGTAGTTGACGCTGAGATTGAAGGCGCGCTCAATTTTTGGTCGATGATCGACGGACAATCCTCTGAATTTCAAAATGCGGATACCTCATCCGAAGACGTAGCTTGGATTAGTTACACTTCGGGGACTACCGGTATGCCCAAAGGATCAGTTCAACCTCATCGTATGATGCTTGGTCATATGCCGAGCCTTGAATTCATTTACGACTTTTTCCCCAGAGAAGGTGACGCAATCTGGTCGCCTGCCGATTGGGCTTGGATGGCAGGCTTGATGGATGTCCTTATGCCAGGATGGTTTCATGGGTGCAAGGTAGTCGCTACGGCCATGAAAGGCTTCGATGCCGAGGACGCTTATCGAATATTATCGCAGCACGAAGTTACTTTAGCGTTACTGACGCCCACAATGTTGAAACTCATGAGGCAGATTGAAAAGCCATTAGACCGCTATGACTTAAAATTACGAGCGGTACTCTCGGGTGGGGAGGCCGTGGGAGCAGGTCTGCTTGAATGGGCCCAGGCTGAACTGAATCTGGCTATTAATGAAGGATTTGGCCAAACCGAATGTAATGTGATCTTAGGAAATAATGGCAATATATTCCCGATTAAGCCAGGATCTTTGGGTAAGCCCACACCTGGAACTGTGGTGAAAATAATTGATGATGATGGACATGAAGTGAAGCCGGGAGTAGAGGGACACATAGCTTGCCAGAGACCTCATCCAGTAATGCTTCTGGAGTACCTTAATAAACCTGAAGCAACTAGGGACAAATTTATTGGAGATTGGCTCATTACTGGTGATGTCGGACATATGGACGAGGATGGTTACTTTTGGTTTCACGGCAGGGGAGATGACGTTATCACGAGCTCGGGATATCGTATCGGACCTAGCGAAATCGAAGATGCGCTGTTAAAGCACGATGCGGTCCAGATGGCTGCCGCTATTGGGATACCTGATCCTGTTAGGACTGAAATCATAAAAGTGTTCTGTATATTGAGCCCAAATACGTTGGCCCATGACTCGTTGGCAGACGAGCTTAAGGAGTTTGTTCGGTCGCGATTGGCGAAACACGAAGTGCCTAGGCAAATTGAGTTTGTTGATAGCTTGCCTATGACTACAACTGGTAAGATCATGCGCCGTGAGCTACGAGAGCTCGAAAAGAAGAAATTAGCAAGCCAGAGCACATAAAGAGCTATGCGATATCGCGATCATTCAGACGGTTTGCTCGGCAACACTCTAGACTGGACAACCTTCGGAGTCTGGACAGCGTTAGTGGCAGGCGTGTGCCTAATACTGTTAGGAATTCTTGGCAAGCAAAATTGGCTGAAATTTTGGGGCCTATTGACAGTTGTTTTTAGCGCAGTCCAACTAACAATTGGGTTGGACACAGTATTAACCAGTCTTTAGCTAGACCGCGATATATCCGCCATCGACTGGCATTGCAACGCCGGTAACGAAAGAGGATTGATCTGATAAGAGCCACACGACCGCTTCCGCTATTTCTTGTGGTAGTCCCAACCGTTCCATTGGCTCTTGATCGACAAGTGCCTGAGCTGAAATGCCGGCTTCAGTAGTCATTCTATCAACCATTGGTGTTTGAATTACTCCCGGGCAAACAGCATTTACGCGAATAGCCTTCCGAGCACATTCAAGAGCTACCGATTTTGTCATGCCTACGACGCCATGCTTGGCTCCGCAGTAGGCACTTCCGCCCCTAGTCCCGACTAAACCGGCGACTGATGCCGTACTCACGATTGAGCCCGGACTCCCTTGCTTGAGAAAGGCCTCAACTTGATACTTGAGGCAAAGCCAGACACCTTTCATGTCTACGTTCACAGTTCGATCATATTCAACTTCAGTCATCTTAGTGATACTAGTGAATGCTCCCTCGATACCCGCATTATTAAACGCACCGTCCAACCTACCATAAGTGGACGTAGCCATTTCAATCATCTGTTTTACATCCCCAGACTGCGTAACATCTGCTCGACAGAATACAGCTGAGCCACCCGCATCGCTTACCTGGGCTACTACTCGCTCTGCCTCTTCCGTATTGATATCGGCCAGCGTCACTAGCGCACCTTCTTCGGCACATCTTAAAACAGTCGCTTTACCTATCCCAGTGCTGCCGCCTGTAATTAATATAGATTTCTTATCAAGAACATTGGCCATAATTACTTTCCTCCGAAGATGCGATCTAAGTGAGCTTGATCAGGCTTTTCAGTATAAAACGAAACTATAACCATCGAAATTATCGAGCAGCCGCCACCAATGGTAGCACACGCAAAAGGGTTGATTTTTTGCGCTCCTAGCCATTGTGCTATTGCTTGCATAGTATCTCCCGTACCTAACCACATGGGGCCGAAGCCAACACCATGCAGTACAGAAAAAGCAACTCCGCCCACTAAGAATCCAGTTAGAGCTCCTACGCGCGAAGAACCTTGCCATAAAACCCCTAAAAACATAGGTGCGGCTGTTGCTGCCATCATTCCACCAACGCCTATCCATACAAGCAGGGCAACATTCATATCTCGCGTCGACCAGGCTATCCAGATAGCGACGATTAAAACGAAGACTGTAGCTATTCTTCCTATAAGAAGACTGTATTTATCGATACGATTATCACTAACATCTTTCATGAGTTTAGGAGCAATTGTCCTTCGGAAAATATCGTTTGCGAATATTTGTGCGGTTGATACGACTAAGCCATCTGCAGTCGACATTACCGCCGCCAGCACACCAGCACAAATTAATGCGGCCGCCCAGGCTGGGAGAGTGGCAATAAAAAGTTCAGGTATTGCATGATTTGGGTTGGCGCCTTCCATCAGGAGTGCGTCGCCTAACAATGCTCGAGCCAAGATACCACCGCAGGTAATCGCGGGCAGTAAAATACCGAAAGCAAATGATATTGTTATGAACTTTTTTTGATCGGCATCACTTTTTAAAGCCCATAATTTATTTCCAATATGTGGGAGGAGTCCGAGAGGTAGGTGGGCGAAAAAGATAGCGAACAGATCCCATTTAGAGTTAAAAAGCGGGTGACTGGGAGAGATTGAGGAAGTCAGTCCCCCAGTAGGATCGATACGATTCAATTCTCCGACCATCCCATCAAAGCCGCCATCAATCTTATAGCCGACGGAAAACATCCAAAGAACCAAGCATGCGAGCAGAAGCATAAGCGCTCCTTGAATCCCATCGGTTAAAATATCTGCATGCGCCCCGCCTAGAACTATATAAAACATGAGTACTATGGCTGTTAGCACAAGTGCTTGGAATGTTTCCAGGCCAAGCATTTGGGTGAACATCACTGCTCCCGCCAATAATTGCCCAGCTAAGTAAACCATTAGCAGCATGGAAAATAGGGCCGCAATTAGTCTTAATGCATCTGAATTAAATCGGTCGCCTAGGAATTCGGGCATTGAACGACTGCCGAAGGACGCACCAGCTTTCCTGACGGCGTGGAGGCATATTAGTACACCCGTATAAACACCGAGTGGATAGACTATGGCGTACCAGAGTACTGAAAAACCACTAGTATAAGCCAAGCCTGGAAGTCCAAGAAAAGTAGCACCACTTGCTGCCGTCGCGGTCATCGCAAATGCCAGAAAAATAGGTCCGTATCCCCCACGAGCGGTCGCGAAGTCATCACTATCTTTTACTTTTCGCATCCCTATTATTCCAAACATCAGCATCATTCCTATGTAAAAAGATAGAAATAGCCAACCCCAAAATATAAGCGGTTCAATACCAAAAATCATTTAGTCCTTCCCAAAGTTGTTAAAGCATATTCTCTTGAACCAACAGAAGCCAAGAGCACAAAAATTCGATTTAGGATTGGTCTTATATCATCTCGGCGGCGGAGATTCTAGGAGCATTTAGCATTTGGTTTGGTTATGCTTTGTTATAATGTTTTTCTGTGCAAATTAGGTTGGTATGGCGATGGCTAAAATAGTGAGTCCTGAAGTAGCGGTTTCCAAGATAGAAGACGGTGCGCATGTTATATTTCCTGGTTCCTGCGCGAATCCGGCGCGTTTTTATGACGCTTTCACGAAAAATATTGAGCATTTTAGTGATCTAACCGTTTGTTCGGGGCTATCACTAGGAGACTATGCCTTTCTCAAGCGAGGGTTAGGGACTAATTTTCATTATAAGACTTGGCAAGCGTCTCCCCAGTTGAGAAAACTTTTTCAAGAAAATGATAAAGCTAAAGTTTCTTTTATTCCGGCGAGGCTGAGTGATCTTGATACGCTAGTTAGTGACCAGGGCGCCATTCAGCCCGAGGTGGCGGTGATACAAACGTCCATTCCGCAAAACGATGGTACAGTCAGTCTGGGTATTTCTGTCGGACCAAACCAAAATTTTGTGAAACAAGCAAAGACAGTAATCGCGGAGATGAGTACTAATATGCCGGTTACCTGCGGAGATTCACGTGTGCCACTTGAAAATATTGATTACGTGATTGAATCAGATAGTCCGCTAGTCATTTACGATACGGGTTCGCCTTCTGCAAATGATGCTAAAATTGTTGACTTTGTATTAAGTTTGATTCCTGAAAATGCAACAGTCCAATTCGGGGTTGGAGCGATCCCAGACAGGATCTTGGCAGGACTCGCCGAAGTGTCAGGTGCCAATTTATTTTCCGGAATGTTGTCTCAAAGTCTAATTCATTTTCTCGAAAATGCGGAAGGTACCGCCACAGTGGTAAACGGGGAGTTGGCTGGAGATCAAACTCTTTACGATTATTGTCATTTGAACAAACGTGTTTTTATGGCGCCGTTATCTAAAACGCATAATTTTTTTGAGTTGTGCGCATTGAAGCGTTTTATTTCTATCAACTCAGCGGTAGAAATCGATCTTCAGGGGCAAAGTAATGGGGAAACTCTTGGTCAGGTCCAAATAAGTGGCGTAGGTGGCAGTTTGGATTATATTCAGGCGGCGCTACTTTGCGAAGGTGGCGCTTCAATATTAGCTATGCCATCGACAACCGGGGGAGATAAAAGATCGAAAATAGTCGCGCACCTGGCTCATGGAAGTTCTGTAACAACTCCAAGGTATTGCGTGGATTATGTTGTGACTGAGTATGGCATAGCATCGCTACGAGGAAAGAGCCTGTGGGAAAGGGCCGAACAGTTAGTTTCGGTAGCGCACCCTAAATTTAGAGAATCTCTGGTTGCCGAATTCGAAGAACAAGCCACCTAATTAGATCTGCGAAAAGCCCGCCTAATCTCTACCGGCTCTTTTAAAGACGGTAAATTTAATTTGACTCGATAGTGAAGGATAGTTTTGTTCGTTTTAGATATTTTCAGTTCCTCGATATATTTTCCGCCAGTCGGGCTATCCGTCTCTAGAAACAGAGCAGAGTCTATCCAGTATGATAATGTGTGCCCTATAGAATCTGCGACCAATTCGTCGCCTTTTGCGGTATAGATCCGCCCATTTTGGTTGGGAATGACCTGCCGTATTAAAGAGTCCTCATAAGTAAAAGTAAGATGTTGTGAGGTTGGTTGAGCCTCTATAAGCAAATTAGTAAACGTAATAAGAGGGTACGCGCTACCGACTCGGCGCAAGTTTTTAGAGGCCCGTCGCTCTCGCCCCTCGTTAAGGGTGCGCCAATAGTTCTCCAATGCCCCCTCTGCCGTGGTTCCAGTCGGATCCCGCATTCCGTAAGGACGGGCTTGCCCAGGTTTTAGGCGACGGAACTTTTTCTTGAGCATATCCGTCGCCGTTTCGCTTTGGTTCTCGTCTAAAATCCAGCGTCCTACTAATTCGGCTTTCGCGGTTACTGGGCTTATATAACTGATGATGATGGCACATAGAAGCCGAGCTAGTAAGATCTTAGATTTAACGGGGAGTGGTGACATTTAGTTACCTAATGTTAAGAAGCCGCTGCTTCAATTGTAGCGGATTTAAGCTGTCACGAAAGGCTTATTACCTATATTTAATGATAATTTGGATACCGATATGGTTTGGCAATCTGATCTGTGTAGTCCTAATCAGTAGTCAGGCTAGGCTAGTTAATAAATAGTGGCTTATCGCTACTTGGAGAGATATTATGATTAGTACGTATTAATTTGAGTGCCCGCATAGGATGCATGCGGTTTTGATTAAGTAAGGAAGTGTATTATGGATAAGACTAATGTTCATCAAAATGAAGAGTTAAGCGAGCTATCATCTTTGGATGCTGTAGTAATAGGGGCGGGAGTTGCTGGCCTTTATCAGCTTCATTTGCTGAGAGAGCAAGGTCTTAATGTGAAGCTGTTTGATACTGCTTCTGGTGTCGGTGGAACCTGGTATTGGAATCGCTACCCAGGTGCTAAGTTTGATTCGGAGGCATACATTTATCAATATCTCTTTGACGAGAAACTATATAAAGATTGGAGTTGGTCTGAAAGATTTCCTGGGCAACCTGAGATCGAACGCTGGATGAACTATGTCGCCGATAGACTAGAGCTTAGAAAGGATATTTATTTTAATACAACTATCGCCTCATCTCACTGGGATGCAGCTTCTAATCGCTGGGAACTAACCACTACAAATGGAGAAAAGATTGATACTCAATTTGTGGTGAGTTGTACTGGGATGTTGTCGGCTCCTTTGGAGGAACCTTTCCCTGGAATAAAGAATTTTAAAGGTAAGGTGTTCCATACAGCGCGTTGGCCTAAAGAAGATATTGATTTTAGCGACAAGCGCGTTGGAGTAGTGGGGAATGGTGCGACAGGCATACAAGTAATACAGACTATTGCTCCATTGTGCAAAAGCCTTAATGTATTTATTAGGACACCGCAGTATACGAATGCGATGAATAATCCTTCGTACGGACCGAAAGAACAAGAATGGTATAAATCTCGGTACGAAGAGTTCCAAAATAATCTGCCGAATACATTCAGTGGTTTTGAGTGGGAATGGAGAGATGGAGATTGGTCTGATAACACCCCTGAAGAGCGATTGGCTGTGTTAGAGCGGATCTACGAGAATGGTTCTTTGGAGTTATGGCTGGCTTCTTTCAAAGAACTATTTTTTGATCAGAAAATCAATGATGAGGTTTCCGAATTTGTTCGAGGGAAAATGAGAGAACGTTTAAGAGATCCCGAACTCTGTGATCTTTTGATTCCAGAACATTATGGTTTTGGACTGCACCGGGTACCACTCGAAAGTGGATACTTGGAAACGTTTCACCTTCCGCACGTGAGTGCCGTAGGTGTGAAAGAAAACCCTATCACTAGTGTGACTGAGAACGGTATTAGATTGCAGGATGGGACCGACTACGAACTAGACGTCATCATCTTAGCTACCGGTTTTGACGCCGGTACCGGGGCACTAACTCGTATTGATATAAGAGGTCGTGATGGACAGTCCTTAAAAGAAGAGTGGCAGAAAGACATCAGAACAACTATGGGTCTGCAGGTTCATGGCTATCCCAATCTATTTACTACAGGCGCTCCATTGGCCCCTTCTGCAGCCCTCTGCAATATGACGACTTGCCTACAACAGCAAGCGGAATGGATAAATGACTGTATATCCTATGTCGGTAACGAAGGAAAGAATGTCATAGAGCCCAGTCGCACGGCTCAAGATGAGTGGGTCGCGCACCATGATGAAATGACTAATGCGACCTTGGTAGCTAAAACAAATTCTTGGTATATGGGTGGTAATGTCGAGGGTAAACCAAGACGTTTGCTTTCTTACATAGGCGGAGTTGGGAATTATCGAGAGAAATGTCTTGAAGTAGCAGCGTCAGGCTATAAAGGCTTCGAGGTCAGATAATTTTGGTGACGGGGCTTTTTGACGGTGCATAATTGCATCGCTGACTTGAGTAATACGGCTGATTAACGGTATCTTATCGGTTGAGTTCACAGCTGAGCTAGGGGAAGTATCATGATCAAGGTGGTGTCTGTGATGAAACGACGATCTGGTATGTCAGTAGATGCGTTTCAAGACTATTGGCGCAGTCAGCATTCTACGCTTGTGGCTCAGTTGCCTAGTCTGAAAAGGTACGTACAGTCTCATACACGATTGTCAGGATATAAAAATCGGGAGCCTGCCGTCGACGGAATTTCTGAGTTGTGGTTCGATGATACTGATGCGCTTAGCGCTCTTCAGGCTTCGCCGTTGCTAGGTGTGGTGGCCGAAGATCAAAAAAAATTTATCGATATGGGATCTCAGGTCCAATTATTGGTTGAAGAGCACGTGATCAAAGATGGAGAGATATCCGGTGCAGGGGTCAAGAACATTGAGATCGTTCGCAGGAAATCAGGCATGCAGGTGGAAGCTTTCCAGACACATTGGCGAGAGACCCATGGACCATTAGGAGCCGCGATACCTCAGGTTGATCGATACGTTCAAAACCATGCTCGGTTATCATCTTATCAAAGCGGTAGGGAACCTCTGATTGATGGGCTTGCGCTGACATGGTTCGCCAATACGGATGCGATGCGGGCTTCGGCTAAAACATCAGAGTACGATGATACGCGTGCCGATGAGGATAATTTTGTTACAGTTCCTTTGGACTTCGTCATTGCAACTGAATACGTCATATTAGAGTGATCTAGTTTAGATCATCCTAATCATCAAATATGTTTTCAGCAGAGAGGCATGACTTGCTCCGCGAAATCCTTCGCTGCTTCTCTCAAGTTGGCTAGTGGCGGTAGAAGACTGACTTCTGTCAATCCGTGCTTTCCAGCAAGATTTATTTTCTCAGCTATCTCCGCGGGGCTGCCTACAAGAGAAGTCCCTTCTATCATTTCGGGAGTCACGAATTTTTTTTCGCCAGGGGTGTAAAAGCTGCAATGACCTTCGTGAATTAGCTGATGAGATTTTTCCTCTGGCACAGGAAAATTAGCAACGTGATCGCTGTATTCTTCCCAGATACTTTTCATATATTCTGGAACCACGTTATCGTCTTTAGTGTACCGCCATATTTCGTAGACAAAATGTAGGGCAGTTACCGCCCATGAGCCAGCTCGTTCGATCACCGCATCGTCTTGAAGACGTTCCCCAGCCTTTAAGATAACTGCATTTGTTAAGGTGGTCGTATGAAAGCCCTTGGTACTCCTTTTGGCGATTTTTGCCCCTTCTGCCACATGGTTTAGATTGAAGTCCAAAACTGGGATCTGCTCATTAAAGATTGAGCAAAGTCCATCTCCATACATCCCAGCTGTACGGAGGGCTCTCGGACCATTCGCAGCCACATATATGGGAATAGGTGTTTCAATATTCCTAAAACCATCCCCGTGCTCTTGCCAAACTATAGAGGTGGTTTTGCCGTTATAGGTATACTCTGTCTCCTCGCCATGTAGCATGGCGCGCACCACTCTCAGATATTCCCTAAATTCGTTAATGGGTATTGGATCTTGGCCCATTACTCGCATCGCTGTGTGTCCGGTACCTATACCAAGGAAGACTCTACCTGGGGCTAATGCGTTGATTGAAGAGATTGCCGCCGCGGTCGTCGGAGCGATCCGTGTACCAGCTATAGCCACTCCAGTTCCAAGTCTGATTTTTGATGTATTCTGCGCGGCTAGTGCCATTGTGGCATAGCAGTCAGACCACATCATCTGGGTGTCGGGTATCCAGGCGGCATCGTAACCTAGATCTTCTAAGTACTTTATAAAATGCCAATCTTTTATACGCGTTTGGACCGTTAAGCTAAAATCCATTTTTGTCCCCCCTTAATTGCTCATCCTATATAAGATACTTAAATATAGTGGTATTTCGATGGTTTTAAAACTGGCTAGAATTTATGTTTGGGACTACTTCTGTTTAGGAGAATCCACAATTGGCATGAAAAGAGCTTAACGGCGCCGGTAGTCTCGGCCAGTTGCGCTGCGCATGTCCCCAACATCGAAATCGTCCATATCGACTTCGTCAACATTTACGCGAACGAGAGTTTGTATGGTAGTGCAACGGTTGGTTTGTATATCTATTGAGGAGAACGCAGTAAGAATTGGCGCGCCAGTTCCATTATTGCTATCGATATGGTGATCCGGATGCGAATACGCGTTAATTGCGAACTTCCAAAGCACATTATTTTTATTATATAGTTTCCACATCAGAGGCAAATGTGTTTGTTTATCTAAAAAGAGAATCCGTTTTGTGACTGCTGCCTCAGGATCTTTGGTGTTGCCTTGTAGAATTAATGTTTCTCGAAGTTGCCAACTTACTTTGGGAAAGCAACTTGCTCTTCCCGTGAAGTCGGTGTGCCAATAGTCGTATTTTTTAGATTTGAGTTTTGATGTCGTAGCTTCAGCATGGTTATACATCGGCAACAACATAAATGTGCGGCCTTTATAATCCCAAGATAAATCCGTTAGTTTCCCGGTGTAGGAGAGGAAGTCCTTAGCGGTGACATCGCTACCAAACATCGACTCTTCGCTCGAAAACGAAGCAAGCGTTTGTGTTCTGCCCAATTGAGGGATATAAACCCAGCCATTTAAAGGTTTTGATTCATCTCTATTGGCGAATACTAATGCTTGTGTTCCATCATAACTTCCGGCGTCTATAGCTTCTAGCCGAAAAGCACCATAGGCGTCCTCTACATTATTCATTAGGAATGGTTTGGGATCTCGAATGTGGCGGTACATGAAACGCATTAATTTCGCCTTAAATCGCATTTCAAATTCAACTTTCTCTGAGCGCCAGTCAATCAACCTCCAGTGCATCTCCGGTATATCGCCATTATCGCCCTGATACGCGTAGCGCATGTTCCAAGCGAGTTTGTTACCCGCGAGGGGATCCTCCAGAGACGGTCTTTCTGGAAAAGGTAGACCTTGTGAGAAGTTCTCTAAAGTGCCGTCATTTTCGGAAATGGTTGCTTCCCCGCCAAATGTCCGGGTCGCGTTAGTGAATAATTGATGTGGCCCGAAGCTACTTGGAGCACCCACGGTTATCGTGTAGAAATCGCCTGCAACAAATTTACCAAAATCAGAGTCAATCAAATGACGGAAATTTTCGTAGTTTTGTGAATTTATTAATACCCCAGGTCTTGGACTTATTTCATTCAGTTCTTCTAAATCTAAAATAAAGTCATCACTTGCTAGATTAAAAGAAAGTACAGTTAGTGTTACTCCAGTTAGAATTTTTTCTTTAGCGCTTTTAATTTAGGCTGCCCACGAGATATTGCCAGTTTTATTCTTAGCCTGAAGGCGAGGCATCACGTTTTCCGAAAAAGACATCATATTGCGTTCCGCTTCTGCCCAAGGCATACCTGCATAGCTAAAAATACCTAGGTACGCTTCGGCGCCTATGCGTTCTGCATTAGCGACTATTCTTTCGTAACAATCATCGGGTGTTCCCCAAGTCTGCAACTCCATGAAAAACTCTATGGCAGAATCAACCCCAGACTTGTCCATATTTTCCGCAAACTTGCCATAGTACTCGTAGCCCTTTTGCCCTTTTAGATGTCCAGTATCAAAATTATAATGGTCGAGAACTGTTTGCCAGTAACCGCCAATATATTTACGTGCCATTTCATAAGCGGCGTCTTTGTCCGAGTTGCACATGGTCCAGCCGGCCATTACTGGCGCAGGCGGCTTCTCACCATTTAATCGCTCATATGTTTCGTTATATTCAGCAATTTCTTTTTCTACTTGGGCCCATGGTTTTTGAGGGATAACAAGCAAGCCTATCCCTAATTTCGCCATAATATCTATAGACTCGGGAGATACTGCGGCGGCATAGGTTCTGCCTCGGAAGCTCTTAAATGGAGCTGGCCTAATGAGTGCTTTAGGTTGTTGTACAAATTCACCTGAGTATTCACAGTAGCCTTTTTCCAGTCCTTGTAAAACACATTCTGCACTTTCAACAAATCGAGGGCGGGAGTCCGCCATATCTTGGCGGAAAGCGTCAAATTCTACTCTGCCAGCGCCGCGACCAAGCCCTAATATAGTCCTACCATTAGAAATATTATCTAACATCGAAATTTGCTCTGCGACTCTCATCGGATCGTGCCAAGGTAGGACAACTACCATCGTGCCGAGCTTGATCTTTTGAGTTTTCCCTGCCATATAGGTAAGAAATTGCAGAGGGTCGGGACACATTGTGTAGTCGGTGAAATGGTGCTCGACACCCCATATGGATTCAAATCCAAGTGGTTCGGCCATCTCTGCAAGACGGAGTTCATTGCGATAAACGATATTATCCTCAATTTGGTTCGTATTTTGAAATATAGTGGTCATCCCAACGTGCATTGTAATATCCTTTGCTTTCTAATTTCTCACCCTATGATTAGTGAATGAAAATTCACTGAGTCCACATGAGGGATATTCAAGTAATTTAACTCCATACTAATAGCTTCAGAAGTCGGCTGCAAAAAAATTTAGTTCTATCGTAGCCCCATCTGGATCCTTTACAAAAAGCTGAGTTAAATTGAATTCAGGGATTGACTGCTTGTGATACGGCAAAGATCTTTTTTCCAATCGTTCTAAAAACTCCGCGATATTTGTTGCCTTAAAAGCTATGTGATCGATACGTCCGGTTCCTACTTTAGGTAGATTGTCTACTGTCTTACCTGTGCTGGCGGTAGGTATTCCTCCCGGAAATCCTGTTGTTCCAATATGGACGACTGGTTTTTCATTGAGATAGAACCAGTGGCCTTCGAAGTCGAAACTTGGTCGAGGACCATCCTGTAGGCCTAGTATTTGCGAATAGAATTCCCGCGACTTTTCTATGTCCGAAGAATAGATGAAATAGTGATCTAAGTTTTCAATTGGCATACTGTTTTCCCACGTAGCAAGCTTGAAGTTAGTTTACCTCTATTTTTAGTCATCGGTCGAATACAACGGAATCTCGCAGTACTTCACTTTTGTTTATTATCTTTTCTGTCGACTTGGTGGTTTACTTTTTCGCGCAACTGACTATCGACTCAAGTGACACTTACGGCTAATATCTTAGGACGAGATATGAGACCATCCGGTGCGGATGGTTTCTGATTAAATAAACGACAACGAAGTTGGAGGTCCTCATCATGGCTTATGATGCATTAGTAGAGAGAAATATTTCGGTACCGCGTAGTAAGGTATTTGCGCAGCTTTACGATTTTGGAGGTATCAAAAAAATCCTTCCGGAAGCTATAGGTTCGTGCGATTGCGTAGGCGAAGGAATTGGCGCAGTTAGGACGATCGCCCTGGCTGACGGAAGTGGCACAGTTGTAGAAAGAATGGAGGCTGCTCATGATGATACGACTTTTGCTTACTCCATTACGGCCAATGACGCTCTTCCTGTGGAAAATTATGTCGCGGTGGTCACATTGTCTGATACTAGCGACGGTGGCACTAATGTTCAGTGGGGCAGCAATTGGCACGCCACTGGTGGCGCCCCCGAAGATGAAGTACAGGGTGCTCTAGAAGGCTTGTACAACGCCATAATCGACGGCATGGAAGCTGCTGGTTAGTAGTTAGCTCCGAGGCCTCGATTTTAATTGTTATCCCTTTTGAAATCGAGGCATCACTTCCGTCGCAAACAACTCAAGAGCTCTTGTTCCCTTCTCGGGGTCTAATCCAGGGAATTGCGAGTTTAAGATAAAGTCAGTGCATTGATATTCTGAAACAAATTTCTCCATCTTTTGCGAGACCTGGTCTGGTGTTCCAATCATAAATACATCCGCTAGTACCGAATTACGCATATCTTCCGGTTTTGTAAGGACGTTACCCATTTCTGTATCTCCTTCAGCGTCGCCAGCTTCCTCGATAATATCGCGATAAAAATCTAACATGTGGAACAAATGATCCTGGCATTCTTCCCACGCTTGGTCTTCCGTTTCCGCACAATAAACCATTCGGAGTTGCGCCACTTTGAAGTCACTAGGATCTTTACCATTTTCTTTGAGAGTCTCAATATATAGTGGCGCTGGATCAGGGCCTAGCGTCGCCATTAAGTGATGCCCCATTTCGGCCACTTTTTTTGTGGCTTTCGGTCCGCGGGCGCCTACCCAGATAGGCGGATGCGGTTTTTGTACGGGCTTAGGCGACAATCGAGCATTTTTGACTTGGGTATACTTACCATCAAAGGTAACAAACTCCTCGTTAAACAGACGTTCGATTAATCGAATTCCCTCTCTGGTTCTGGTGCCGCGTTCACTCCGATTCATGCAGAGAGCATCGAACTCCCAATGGGAATATCCTTGCCCTACGCCGAACTCAAATCGCCCATCCGACAATATATCAACATTAGCTACTTCTTCAGCCATTAGGACAGGATGCTGGTAAGGCAGTATTACGATAAAAGTTCCTATCCTAATAGTAGTTGTTTTCATTGCCACAGCGGCCGCTGTTGTCATCAAAGATGGGTTATATCCATCGTCTGTAAAATGGTGCTCGGTCAGCCATATGTTATCGAACCCTAGTTCTTCACATTTTTCTATCTGGCTTAAAATATCTCGGTAAAATTTAGGGAAAGGTCTCCTCCATTCTATCGGATTCCGAAAATCTTCCATTACACCAAATCGCATACGATGCCCCTTATACTAAATGTTAAAAAACTTAAAATGAGCGAGGTAAGCCTAGCACTTTTTCGCCGATGAAATTAAAGATCATCTCGCGGCTTACGGGAGCAATACGAGGAATCATTATCTCTCTCATATACCGTTCAACATGATACTCTTTAGCATAACCCATGCCTCCGTGCGTCATGACTGCTTGTTCACATGCTCGATAACCTGCTTCGGCAGCCAAGTATTTAGCGGCATTGGCTTCAGCTCCACACTCTTCCCCAGCGTCATATTTCGTCGCGGCATTAAATACCATCAAGTTTGCGGCTTCGAGTTCCATCCAATTCTTTGCTAAAGGGTGCTGTATTCCCTGATTCATACCAATCGGCCTGTTGAAAACTTCTCGATCTTTCGCGTAGTCAACCGCTCGCTCAAGTGCTACCCTGCCTAAACCTACTGCTTCAGCCGCAATTAATATCCGCTCAGGGTTTAGTCCATGGAGTATGTAGTGAAATCCTTTCCCTTCCTCTCCAATGAGGTCTTCTACGGGTACCGGCATATTGTCATAGAATACCGCATTGGAATCTACGGCCTTGCGTCCCATTTTCTCTATTTCTCTAATTTCGGCATGATCACGATTGAGGTCTGTGTAGAACAACGAAAGACCATCTGTTTTTCTTTTCACCTCATCTTTCGAGGTGGTTCGAGCTAAGAGTAGAACTTTATTCGCGCGTTGGGCCATAGAGGTCCAGTGTTTTTGTCCTGAAATAATGTAGGCATCGCCTTTTTTTTCTGCTTTTACTTGTAGGCTTGTTGTGTCAAGACCGGCATTGGGTTCTGTCACGCCAAAACAGGAGACATCCTTACCTTCAATCATAGGAGGCAGCCATCTTTGTTTCTGTTCTTCGGAACCGAAAACGACAATAGGGTTCAAGCCAAATAGATTGAGATGGACAGAAGAGGCGCCAGTATATCCTGCGCCAGACTGCGCTATTGCTTGACAGAGTATCGATGCTTCAGTGATCCCCATTCCGCTTCCACCGAATTCTTCCGGCATCGCAATCCCAAACCAACCGCCTTCGCAGATAGCATTTACAAACTCTTGTGGAAACACCCCACTTTGATCTGTTTCAAGCCAATAATCTGCACTAAAGTCGGCACAGATTCGCTCGATTGCGTCCTTGATCGCTAATTGCTCTGCTGTAAATTCAATATTCATCAAAAATTCCTTGTGTCTGGAAACACCTTAATTTTGCAAGGTCATTGCTCCTATGGTGCGTTAAAAGCTTATCATTAACTTGATTCAAAGCTGTATCGTAAAATTATAATGATGCACTAAATTTATTTGAAGTAAAAGAGGATGTCTCACTCTCAAATCTACAAAGTTATCTTGAATCATCCAGCATTATTGTGGTTTAAACTAGTTATGGATGTACTGCGATTGTGGTAACGTGTACGCTGCTAATTTGCTGGGCTTGTTCTAGCATCATTTATTTTTTTTTTTGATTAGGAGTTTTGAAATGGTTCGAGTCGCGGCAAGTGAGGCAGTACTTTCAGAGGGTAGAGATAAAGCGTTTACTCTTAGTTCTGATCAACAACTTATGCTCGATGAAGCAGATCGCTTTGCACGTAACGAGCTATATCCTTTGGCTGCTAAGATGGACGATGAGGAATGGTGGCCTGAGAATGTATTTGAAGATATTGGAGAAGCAGGCTATTTCGGTCTCACTGTGCCTGAGGAGTATGGCGGGCAGGGACTCGATCTCTTTACAAGTGGTATAGTCGCTCAAGCATTTGCAAGATGGAACTATGCGCTATCTCTGAGCTGGATAGCACATGAAAATCTGTGTCTCAATAATATTTACCGGAATGCTAATGAGTTTCTCAGGAATAAATACCTTCCCGGACTTTGCTCTGGTAAAAAAATAGGCGCATTAGGTCTTACTGAGCCTGGAGCAGGATCGGATGCCTTAGGTTCCATGGCGACTACCGCCAAGCTTGAGGGTGACGTCTATGTGCTGAATGGTCGCAAGCTTTACATCACTAACGGCCCTGTAGCAGATGTATTGCTTGTTTACGCTAAGACAGCACCGGAAAAAGGGGCTCATGGTATTTCTGCTTTTATAATAGAAAAAGATTTCCCTGGCTTCAGTGTTGCACAAAAACTGGTGAAGATGGGTTTCCGCGGCAGCCAGACGGGTGAATTGGTATTTGATGATTGCGAGGTTCCCGTCGAAAATATGGTGGGCGGAGAAAATGAGGGTGTTGTTATCACTATGAGTGGGTTGGACTTGGAACGGGCAACTATAGCACCAATCTGCCTTGGAATGGCTGAGCGCGCACTCGAGTTAACTATAGAATTCGCTAAAACGCGAGAACAATTTGGCAAGCCTATTGCAAGTTTTCAAATGATACAGTCCAAGATTGCGGATATGTACGTGTGGGTGGAGGCAATCAAAGCGCTAAACTTCAAGGTACTAGCGGAAGTCAACGAACTAGAAGTTGGAGAAGGTGGTCGCGGCATGGTTCATGCAAATACTGCAGCGTCGATCATGTACGCGGCAAACACGTTGAATCGTGTTCTCGATGAGGCAGTGCAAGTGCATGGCGGCGCCGGGTATATCTGGGAGTCCGAAATTAATCGGTTGTACAGAGGCAACAAACTACTCGAAATTGGCGCTGGAACAACTGAGGTTAGGAAAATGATCATCAGTAGAGAATTACTAAAATAAATGACCGATTTGATAAGTCATCCGGAGACAGATGAAGATCTAAGCGTTCATAGTACGATTTATGCTGCTGATCTATTAAAAGATAAGGTGGTGCTTGTTACCGGAGGAGGCAGTGGCATAGGGCGTGCAACTGCTTGGCTAGCAATGCGGCTTGGTGCATCGGTGGTGATAGCCGGTAGGTCAGAGGACAAGCTTGCTCGAACGGTTGCCGAGGCGAGGCGCTTAACACGCAGGAATTCCATGGCTTATAAAGTAATGGATATAAGAGATTCCGATTCAGTTGCGAACGTCGTTGATAGTGTTCACGATTCTATCGGAAAGCTTGATATCTTAGTGAACAATGCTGGAGGGCAGTTCCCACAACCAGCTATCAATTTTTCCGGCAAAGGGTGGCGGTCTGTAATTGATACGAATCTCAACGGAACTTGGAACGTCATGGACTACGCCGCTAAGACATGGCAGAAAAAAGGTACTCAGGGAAGTGTAGTTAACGTTGTAGTCGTAGGTCAGGGGTTGCATGGAATCGCGCACACGGTCGCGGCGCGTGCTGGAATAGTTGCCTTTTCTGAGAAGGCGTCAGTAGAGTGGGCGCCGCACGGTATTCGCGTTAACTGTGTAGCACCTGGCACTATTAAAACGGAGGGTTGGAAAGTTTATCCTGAGCAAGTCCGTGCCCGATACCCGAAAACTAACCCCATGATGCGAGCTGGTAGTCCTTGGGAGATAGCTGAAGCAATTATTTTCATAGGTGGCCCGGGAGGCCAATTTATTAACGGCGAAACGTTAGTCGTGGACGGGGGTGGGCGTCACTGGGGCGAAATTTGGGCAGGAGAGAAGCCGGACCATTTTCTTGAGGCTTCTCGTGTATACGAACCCCCTAACAGCGATAATTAGTTGCCCGTTTTAGTGACTCGAGTGTTCTATCTCTCTTAATAAAACTTTTTCTTGCCCAGGATGGAGATCCTTAAGATGAGCCATTTTTTCTGCGAAAGACTGAACATTTTTAGAATGCTGTTCTAGTAATGTCGCTAGGCGCGCTTCTTCAGCAAGACTAATTTTTTGCCCAGACTTTCGCTTTTTGTCCAGAGCAATAAGAACCTCAAGATGCTCTTCTTTACTTTTCTTCATTGCGATATAACTTTGCAATGATCTTTCTCTCGCTAAGTCAGAGAGCTCGCTCAATTTTTATCGGCCTTAATTAATTGAATAATTTTTTTAAGAAACCGACTATTCCACCTGAATTTTTCTGGGTTTGCCCACGTCGGCTTCCGCTTCTTTTTGATTTACTTCGATCTTTCGACCCAGGTTGAGACTGATCTACTCTCAGTTGCCTACCCTCGTAGTCCGATCCATTGAGCTCATCGATAGCTTCTTTCCCATCCTCCTCTAGGACCATTTCTACAAAGCCGTAGCCTCGTGATCTTTTTGTACGTCTATCAAATATTATTTCTGCGGAATTGACTTCTCCAAACTCTTCAAAAAGTTCTTTTAGGTCTTCGTTCCTCGCGCTGTAAGGTAAATTGCCTACGTAAATGTTAATCATGATATTCCTTATATATCTGTAATGTACTTTCGAAATTAGAACAATTGTTCATTTTAAAACACGCATTGTGCCGCAGTTTGTTACTAAAATGCAACGGTGCGATTAGATTGCTATTTGAACTTTAAAAAAATGCTTGGATTCCGGTTTGAGCGCGGCCCAATATCAGCGCGTGGACGTCATGGGTGCCCTCATATGTGTTTACTGCTTCTAGATTCAAGAGGTGACGTATCACGTGATATTCGTCTGATACCCCGTTGCCTCCGTGCATGTCCCGAGCAGTGCGTGCGATGTCGAGTGCCTTTCCGCAGTTGTTACGTTTAATCAGTGAGATTGATTCGGGTGAGCCTTTACCCGAATCAATCATACGGCCAACAGATAATGAAGCCTGATAGCCTAAAGCTATTTCAGTTTGCATGTCTGCTAGCTTTTTCTGAACTAGTTGGTTCGCGGCTAGAGGACGTCCGAATTGATTTCTCGTTAGAGTATATTCGCGCGCGGCTCGCCAGCAGTACTCCGCAGCACCCATGGCACCCCATGCGATCCCGTAGCGAGCCCTGTTTAGACATCCGAAAGGCCCTTTTAACCCCTCCACATTCGGCAAGAGATGTTCCTCCGAAACATGTACTTCATCCATCGCTATTTCACCAGTGACTGACGCTCTCAGCGAAAACTTGCCTTCAATCTTTGGCGTACTTAAACCTGGCATGTCCCGCTCTAACACAAAGCCTCGAATTATCTCATCATCGGTTTTAGCCCACACTACAAAAACATCAGCAATAGGGGCGTTAGAGATCCACATTTTATTTCCGCTGATTTTATACCCTCCTGAAACTTTCGTAGCTCTGGTTTTCATGCCTCCTGGATCAGACCCATGATCAGGCTCCGTTAGGCCAAAACAGCCGACCCATTTTCCGGAGGCAAGCTGAGGCAAGTATTTTTGTCTCTGTGATTCGGTGCCGTAGGCGAAAATGGGGTGCATCACTAAGCTTGATTGCACACTCATAGCAGAACGGTAGCCAGAGTCAACGCGTTCCACTTCGCGGGCGATGAGCCCGTAGTCAACGTACGATAATCCTGCTCCTCCATATTGTTCAGGGATTGTTGCACCTAAGAATCCATGCTCGCCAAACTCAGTCATGATTTCACGGTCAAAACGTTCGTAACGGTGTGCCTCAAGAACTCGCGACATCAGACGATCCTGGCAAAACTGATTGGCAGCTTCGGCAAGCATTTTCTCCTCTTCGCTTAAGTTCTCGTTTAAATAAAGTGGATCTTCCCAGTTGAACCGAGCTTCAGCTGTTGCCTTGGCATTGTGATCCGTACTTTTTTCGGCAGAATTAGTCATATACAGTAATTTCCTTAGGTCTATGTTTCGTGATACGCGGTTTACCAAGAATTGTACCATTTTAGATTTGAGAGGAGTCAAACTTGGGGCTGTTTATTAATTAAGTGAAACTTTTAATCGCCAGCTGGCCACATAATTTGATTTACGCTTTTGTGATGACGGCTTTATTGATAATATGAGTATTATCACGAACGCACATAGAGCTAAATTCCTGCGCCGGTCGTAGAAAGTGAAGTATTGTGTGTGTCTATCGATTGTTTTAAGCGTATGGAGAATTTGATGAAAATTTTAGTGGCTGTAAAACGCGCCATCGACTATAACGTTAAGGCTAGACCTAAGGCGGACGGGTCTGACGTAGATTTGGCCAACGTAAAAATGTCAATGAACCCGTTTGACGAAATAGCTGTTGAGGAGGCAATCAGGTTACAAGAAGCGGGGGTTGCGAGTGAAACTGTGGCGGTTTCTATTGGCCCTAAGCAGTGCCAAGAAACTCTTCGAACTGCGATGGCGATGGGGATTGATAGAGGTGTCTTAGTGTCCTCAGATGATGAAGTTCAACCACTAGCGGTAGCTAAGCTTTTGAAATTCGTAGTCGAAAAGGAACAACCTGAATTAGTAATTGTAGGGAAACAAGCGATTGACGACGATTCAAATCAGGTAGGACAAATGCTAGCCGCGCTGCTAGGTTGGTCGCAAGGGACATTTGCTTGTGGTGTCGAACTGGGTGGATCTGGCAATCTAACTGTTCGCCGTGAGATAGATGGTGGAATTCAGACGCTTGACCTCAAGATGCCTGCAGTCATCACAACAGATCTTCGATTAAATGAGCCTAGATACGTCAAGCTTCCCAATATAATGAAAGCTAAGAAAAAACCTCTTGATGTGATTGAAGCTGGGGAGACGGGTGTAGATATAAAACCTCGACTGGTTACTGTAAAGGTGACTGAGCCCCCTGTAAGAGAGGGCGGAGTTAAGGTCGAGGATGTAAACGAACTCATTGAAAAACTTAGGAACGAAGCAAAGGTAATATGAAATGGCGGTACTAGTTGTAGCAGAACATAATAATTCTGAGTTGAACGCGGCTACTTTAAATGCGGTGTCAGCTGCTATTGAGGTCGATTCTGACGTGGATGTTTTAGTCGCAGGTGAGAGATGCGCTTCGGTAGCAGAACAAGCAGCCACCGTTGATGGTGTCAGGAAAGTACTTCATGTCGATGCCGCGATTTATGCTAACGGTTTAGCGGAAAACCTTGCTGATCTCGTCGTAAGCTTAGCAGAAGGATACAGTCACCTTCTGACTGCCGCCACGACAACAGGGAAAAATGTTATGCCGCGTGTTTCGGCATTACTTGATGTCGCGCAAATTTCTGACATTATCGGCGTTGAGTCCACCGATACTTTTGTGCGCCCAGTTTACGCGGGGAATATAATAGCGACAGTCCAATCGACCGACGATAAAAAAGCAATCACAGTCCGAACCACCGCGTTTGAGGCCGCTAAAGCAACTGGTGGGACAGCAACCATAGAAGTTGTTAGTGAAGCCTCAAATTTAGAATTGTCAACATTTGTGGGTGAAGAGCTCACAAAATCTGATCGGCCAGAGTTGGCGGCGGCAGATATAATTGTGTCTGGCGGAAGAGGAGTTGGGAGCTCTGAAAATTTTTCTATTATCGAAGCTCTAGCGGATAAATTGGGTGCGGCAGTAGGGGCTTCCAGGGCTGCTGTTGACGCTGGGTATATGCCAAATGACTACCAAGTAGGGCAGACCGGTAAAGTAGTTGCTCCCACAGTCTATATAGCTGTCGGTATATCTGGAGCTATCCAGCACTTGGCGGGAATGAAGGATTCGAAAGTAATAGTAGCGATAAATAAGGATGAAGAGGCCCCGATCTTCGGGGTTGCCGACTACGGTTTGGTGGGAGATTTGTTTAAAGAAGTTCCCGCAATGGTAGACGCTTTAGACGGATGACCTGCTGATCTTGCGATCTGACTCACTCAATAAGAAAGGATAGCCATGGAACGCGAATCTATGCAATTTGATGTAGTAATCGTAGGTGGTGGGCCATCAGGGCTATCGGCCGCGATTCGCCTTAAGCAACTCGGATTGGCCTCAGGTAGAGAAATATCTGTCTGCGTGCTTGAGAAAGCTTCTGAAATTGGCGCGCATATATTGTCTGGAGCCGTTATAGAACCGAGGTCTTTGACCGAATTGTTTCCTAACTGGGCGGAATTAGGGGCACCTCTGCATACTCCTGCGGGAAAGGATCGCTTTTTATATTTAACCAAAAAACGCGCCCTAAGGTTGCCTACTCCGCCGCAAATGCACAACAAAGGAAATTTCATTGCCAGTTTAGGTAATTTGTGCAGATGGCTGGCGGAACAAGCCGAAGCATTAGAGGTAGAGGTTTACCCTGGTTTCGCGGCTTCGGAGGTTCTTTACGATGATCAGGGGGTCGTAAAAGGTGTGGCGACTGGCGACATGGGCATGCTTGAAGATGGGACAGAAGGACCTAATTTCGAGCGCGGTATGGAATTGCATGCGAAACAAACTATTTTTGCAGAAGGAGCTAGAGGTTCTTTAACTAAGACTTTGTTTGAGAGATTTAACCTCCGTTCTGAGTCTGACCCGCAAGTATTTGGCCTAGGGATCAAAGAACTCTGGGAAGTAGAACCTGCCAAGCACAAGAAAGGTCAGATTACTCATACTACTGGTTGGCCTCTTGATACGAAAACCTATGGTGGGTCATGGATGTACCATTTTGACGATAATTTAGTATCGATAGGATTTGTCGTAGGCTTGAATTATCGAAACCCTTACCTTAGTCCGTTTGAGGAAATGCAACGATTTAAGACTCATCCTGCAATAAGCTCTGTTTTTGATGGCGGTAAAAGAATTGCCTATGGTGCCAGAGCCATTAGTGCGGGAGGATTCCAATCGATACCTAAATTAACTTTCCCCGGGGGAATGTTAGTCGGAGACACTGCGGGTTTTTTAAATCTGCCAAAGATCAAAGGTACGCACACTGCAATGAAGTCTGGTATGACGGCAGCTGAAGCAATTTTTGATAGTTTGGAAGATAGCCAATCGATCGCTAATGAAGTTACGGGCTACAGACAACGATTAGAAGAGACATGGCTTTGGGATGAGCTAAAGAAAGTCAGAAACATCAAGCCTTCCTTTCACTGGGGTTTATTTCCCGCAATGGCTTATTCTGCAATTGATACTTATATTTTTCGAGGCCGCGCGCCGTGGACATTCGCGCACAAAGCTGATCACGAAGGGCTCTTGCCAGCTGAGAGATGTAAGCCGCTTGATTATCCGAAACCAGATGGGAAACTTACGTTCGATAAATTATCGTCTGTTTTTCTCTCAAATACTAACCATGAAGAAGGCCAGCCGTGCCATTTGACCTTGAAAGATGCGTCAGTAGCTCTTGATACTAACTACAAAATTTTTGATGGGCCAGAGGCGCGCTACTGTCCAGCCGGGGTTTACGAGTACGTAGAAGAGGGTAGTGGCCCTAGACTGCAAATAAATTCGCAAAACTGCGTCCATTGTAAGACCTGCGATATTAAAGATCCCACCCAGAACATTAACTGGATTACTCCTGAAGGCGGTGGTGGACCTAATTACCCCAATATGTAGGAAAAAGAGAACTATGAGTAAAGTAACATACCGTCAAGCGGACGGGAGTGCGAATACAATTGAAGTCCCTGTGGGTTGGAGTTTGATGGAGGCGGCGATGCAAAATTCTATTGAAGGAATTCCGGCAGAATGTGGTGGAGGATGCGCTTGTGCCACCTGTCACGTGTATATAGACGAAGGTGATATGAGCAAGCTTCCAGATCTAAGCGATATGGAGGGAGATATGCTTGAGTGCGTCGCGGCAGAGCGCTTGCCTGGATCTCGTTTGAGTTGCCAAATTCGTATGACGGATGAGCTGGGAGATTTAACTGTAACGATTCCATCTGAACAGTTTTAGGATTGCTGGCGTGACTGGTGATGTGTTCGTTGTTATTGGTGGGGGACAGGCTGGAATTCAAGTATGTAACTCACTCAGAAATTCTGGGTTCTCCGGTCAGCTTATTTTAGTGGGTGACGAAGATATTCTGCCTTACCAAAGACCGCCGTTGAGTAAATCTTTTTTGTTAGGTGACGTGGACGAACAGCGACTTTTTTTTAGGCCTCAATCTCATTTCGAGAAACAATCGATTGAACCGCTGCTTGGCACCAAGGTGATTGCGATTGATAGGTCGGCGAAAACGGTTCGGCTAGAAGGCGGCCGAACGTTAAATTACACAAAGCTGGCTTTGACGACTGGGGCAAGAGTAAGAGAGCTTGATTGCGAAGGGGCTGCTAATGCACAAGTGCATTATATACGTAGCTTAAATGACAGTATTGCTTTAAGAAATAAGCTGGCAGGAGTTGAGCGCGTGGCTATTATAGGCGGTGGTTTTGTTGGGCTGGAGGTTGCCGCCGTGACTCGGAAACTGGGTAAAGCCGTAACAGTCTATGAGGCTGAAGATCGGCTCATGGGGCGTGTTGTGTCACCAATGCTGTCTGAGTTTTTCAGTGATTTACATCGTGAAAATGACGTCTCTGTGTGTCTGGGCGAGCGCATTGATAAAGTGGAAGTCAGTAATAACACTGTACAGATTTACACTAACAAACAGCAAAGTTTGGACTGTGACATTATTGTGGCTGGCATAGGAGCCATAGCTAATGATGAGATTGCATTAGAAGCCGGACTTAGGTGTGATCGAGGGATTGTAGTTGATAACCGATGTCTTACCTCTGACCCAAATATCGTTGCAGCTGGTGATTGTACTGTGCATTTCAATCAGTTTGCTGGTAAAACTGTCCGGTTAGAGTCAGTGCAAAATGCCGTGGATCAGGCTAAGATAGCTGCCTCTACAATGTTGGGCGGAGAATCAGTCTATGAGCAAGTTCCGTGGTTCTGGTCGGATCAATACGACGCCAAACTTCAGATAGCCGGCATTAACACGGACTATGATAAATATTTGACTGCAGGAAGAGTTGGGGATAGCAGGTTTTCTATATTTTATTTCAAAGACGATCGTCTCATAGGAGCAGATTCGATTAACGATCCCTCGTGTCACATGGCAGTACGTAAGATAATGGCGACTAAAAGTGCGTCAATGACTCAGATACAAGCGAATCTAAACGATCTGAAAAGCTTTGCCAAACAGTAGCTAAAGACGGTCAATATACTCGAGCCATCTACTGGCCAGTAATGTTTTCTCCCCGGTATCAATTGCCTTGATGAAAGCGCTTCTTGATTCGGATAGTTTTTGTTGATTGAGTAGTATGATTCCCAGCATTATATTTGTGTCTGCGACAGAATTGAGATTGCCTTTTCTGATCCCTTCCTTAACCCAACTAGACGCATCTAACCACTTTTCCTCATCGACAAATATCTGGGCAATTCGTAGATGAATATTTCCATGTGACGACAAAGAAGCAGCTCGTGCAAGAGGATTAAGTGCGAGGCTTGTCTCCTTTGCTTCCAGCCATGCATAACCAAGTAACTTTAGATTTTGTTCTGATGCTGGAACCACTTTTCGCTCTAGGGCCTGATTTAAAATTTTAGCAGCTTTGTAAGGTGCGCTATTTGAAAGATGAAGATTTACTAAGGCCTTAATGTCTGTGGCCTCGGACAGAGGCTCTATATCATTTAAGGCTTCGAGTATTACTAACCGCGATTGACTTTTCCCCGCAAGACCATAGCTGTCTGCCAATTTATGAGTATATTCTTTTTTAGGGTACGTTTCGTTTAGTTCCTCCATTATTGTTACCATTTCGATATATCTTTCGACATGGAAGTAACAGGCATGCAAGATCTGGAGCCACTCTTCTTTAGGAGCTAGGCCTTTCGCTCGGGTTTCCTTCACTATTCTTAAGATAGCTTTCAAGGCTATGGAATAATTACCCTGCATTAGATGAATGTGACTTTCTAATACTGTCAAAACATCGGGGTTTTCTAAGGCGACTTTTTGAAGCTTTGAAATTTCAGTGAGCGCGTCATCATATTGCTCATTTACTACCATTAATTGACAGAGAACTAAGTGAGATTTTGAGCGTAACGTCTTCGGAATTTCTTCCAATGTTAGTATCTCTCGGTATATGGCTATAGACTCATTTAGCTGCCCATCTCCATAAAGAAGCTGACCTTTTAATCCTAACCCTATAGCTTTTTCATAAGCAGAGATTGTTTTCTTGTTCAAATATTGTTGTGCTAATTTTAATCCTGCGATAAATTTTTCATCGTCTAGGGTTTTCTGTATTTCTGCAATTTCTCCATACGAACCAATAGAAATACTGGGAATTGTTTCTGCCCCTATAAGTGGAAAGCTAAAAATCAAGGTTATTAGCAGCGCAAAAAGCTTTTTTAAAACTGAGGATTCATAATAGGTTGGTGAGGACATTTTATTGCTCAAGACGGTATACGAACTTGTTACGTATTCCCGCGACATTAATGGCTATGCCGTTTTCAATTCGCGGTTTGTATTTAAAATTTTTAACCGCTCGCAAGGAGGCAGCACTAAAGAGAGCGTCACATTGATCAGTCACTACCGAAGCATCGCCAACAGAGCCATCCGCCATAACAGTAAATTCAATCACGCAGCTTCCCTCACTTCCACGATTGCGTGCCCGAGGGGGATAGACTGGTGCCACTTTTACTATGGGTAGCATCTCTCCTTCAGATTTAACGAGTGACATCGATTGGGGTGAAAGCTTCAATTCGTCCATGACAGCAATGTTGCTTGGTTGCTCATCCGATAAGTTTAGTTGAGAAGCGGCCAGCCTATTAATAATATTCCGAGGCGGTTGTTGACCCCTTTCGGGTTTTGGAGGCTTTACCTTCTTTTTGATCGTTGTTTCCTGCGGCGCGCTTCCAATGAAATCGACAAAGTGAAACGGTGTTGCTTGCTCTGTCGTATTGTTTGATCCGGTAACCAACACTTGAATCAATGAGAGGAGGACTATAGTGGTCAATAAAGCACATAGAAATGCTATGGATGTAGCTTTCAGAGTTTTGGTCCAGTTTGAGTTAGCCGGAGTCAAGCGCATAGCATCAAGGTCTATCGAGGTTTCTCTGCTGAAATAGCTATATTTGTGACTCCAGCTGCCCTGATTTCGTCCATAACAGAGATTAGAGTATCTGTATAGGAAGCCTTATCTGGTTGTACTATAACCGTTCCGTGTGGGTTTAAAGATATTAATCGCCGTATGTTGGGCTTGACCGTGCGCAAATCAATCTCTCGTTTGTCAACCCAGATAGAGTTTTTTGAGTCGATTGCCACCAGTATGTGCGCTTTATTTTGAGCTACTGCGGTCTCCGCCGCAGATCGGTTAACGTCTATTCCGGCTTCTTTTACAAAAGTAGCGGTTACTATAAAAAAAATTAGCATAATAAATACCACGTCCAGCATTGGAGTGACATCTATGGCCGATTCAGCCTCTTCATCATCTATTATCGATTTTATTCTCTTCATCTTTATAATGATTTATTTACTTGGATTAAAAGTAGTTTATTACCAAAATCTCTATTTAGTCTTCCTATTGTATTTTTCAATAGGGTTATTGCTAGAAGCCCCGAGACTGCAGCGACCATACCTGCTACTGTTGGCAGGGTTGCTTTAGATACTCCGGCAGCTAACAATCTAGCACCACCATTAGTTGACGCGGACATTGCGTCAAAAACGTCGATCATACCGGTGACAGTCCCTAGCAGTCCCAGTAATGGGCAGATCAAGATTAATATTTCTATTAACGAAATGTTATGGAGTAAATCGTTTCGAAATTTTGACAAATAAAAGTGACGATACCTATTATCGACGCGCGTAGAAGATGTAATTAACTCTCTCCATTCTTGGATGTATGAATCTTTGATGAGACTAGATTGATTTCTAAAGAAGTAAATGCGTTCGAAGATTACAGTCCACATTAAAAAAATAATTGCGGATATAATCATGATTACAACGCCGCCTTGCGTGAATAGAGCCAAGATCGGGAGTAGAATCCATTCAAGATTTAATAACTGACTCATCCGTACTAGTACCTACGTGGTTGGGTTTGGACATTGTATGGCTCGCAATAAGGCTTGTAACGGCCTCTTCTAGAAGGCGACTGATGGCGGATACGCGAGTCCCAAGCATGGTATGCGCGAGAAGTATTGGAATGGCAGTTATTAATCCTAAGGCGGTAGTTACTAGAGCCTGAGAGATACCACCAGCCATTAGTTTTGGGTCACCGGTGCCGAACAGCGTAATTGATTGAAACGTGATAATCATGCCCGTAACAGTCCCTAATAATCCGAGAAGTGGGGCGACGACTGCTATCGTTTTTAAAAATACCAACCGTTTTTTTATAACTGGGATCTCGTGCAGTAATGCTTCGCTAAGTTTAAGTTCAACAGTCTCTACATCGGCATCACGAAAGTTCTCGTAAGCGGTTAATATACGCCCCATAGGATTACTTGTATTGATCTGCGGATTTGTAATTTGAAAAACAACATCCTGTTTCATTTTTCTGAGAGAAACGAAGCGATCGATTCCTAATAAAACTCCAACCAATCCTAAAAGAATTATTATGTATCCTATAAGTCCGCCCTGACCGATGCGATCACTAAGGTACGGCATGCGGTCTAGAAGTTCTAAGACTTGTCCTCTCGTTGGATCGATTGAGAATTGTTCATAACTATCTGTTGATCTATAAAATTTTTCCAGATATCTGAGGTGCTTCGCGGCGGGTTGTCGTTCCAATATATTGATTTTTTGAGACAACGGGTTGTAGGTTAGGTATCTGTTTTCACTGATTAAATTAAATAAACCTACTCGCTTTATTAGCGCCTTCTCTTCCATCCCACGTTCATTCAATACGGTAGCACTAAAAATTTTGATTTTTGACGATTCTGTCATTTCTCGCTGTAACTCAAACCACAAACTTTCCAGTTCGTTTAATGAGACTAGCTGCTTAGTAGAGGCGACCTTTATCCTCAAATCTTCCAGTATTTTGATTCTATCTGGGAATTCTATTTGAGTGATCGAGTTTTCAAAGTGTGCCTGAGTGGCTGAGGTGGTTTGCTGTATGGTTCCAAGTAACTCTTTAAGAGTTCCCATTCTCGTGACCAATGCCGACTCTAAGTTAAGTATCGTTTTATCATTCTTATTAAACGTTTGCTCCAAGCGTCGCGCCTTTTTTTTCTCCTCCGCGAGGATCAATTGGATGTTTTTTAGCTTGGCCTCATGATCTTTTATTTCTATTTCAAAATTTTCAATTCGATGAATATCTTGGATTCTTTCAGATTGATGTTCAGATTTTATACTTTCAAGCAAAGTACCGAGTGAAAAAGTCTCAGTCGCAGATATATCATTTAAGAAAAACACGCCAGCGCAGAAAATAATTAATTTCAACTTATTCACCATCAGAACCGAACGCTGTTTTAATGGGAACAGTAATTAAACTAGGCGGGAGGTTTTTCGAAGCAATTCTGATACCTTTCCGTATCTCGCTTTTATGAGCGTGCCTATCAATCTTAGACCAATTTCTCTCTGAGGAATTCCAATAAAGCGAGATCTCCATATTATTTGACTGGGCAAATAAGGCGATTCTACCGAGTTTGAGGAAATTAACTTCCCGCGTTTTTCCATCAACAATTAGATCGCCGACGTAAGTTTGAATTGTTCTCCCGTAATCGGTTTCGATTTCATAAGCTTCTATTACGCGCCTGTATTTCTCAGCGATTGCGACGTCCGCGCGCCGCATCATTTCCCCAAGCATTTTTACTCGATCCAAGCGTTCTTCATTTAAAAAAGGGAGATCCTCGCTTATAAAGATTGAGAGCATCTCAATCATTCTCAACAGTAGGGGCACTAATTGGCGCTCGAGTACCGATACATTTGTTATCGACTCTTTGAGATCGGCAATATCCGAATCTTGTTGTAAGATTTGTACTAACAGTAGTTCGTTATAAGTCTTTAACTCTCGGACAACCTTGCCTATCTCAAAAAATTTTTTTTTCAGCTCATCTGTGGTCGTTGCAAGCTCATTGACTTGTGTTTGCGCTGCTGCCGCATGTTCGATGCGGGATTGGCCCGCTTGCAACACATCAGACAATATTGCCTGCGCGAACCCAAGGCTAGGCACTAAGGTAGCACAGAGCAACAAAACGGTTGAAGTAATGGCTAGGAGTTTTGATGATATTTGTCTCAGGAACATGAGTGCAGCATTTGACCTTTAGCTTTCAGTAATAACGAACGCTGTGAGGTAGCGCCAAGCCGTCACGCGTGCGGCTATAGACAACCGCAACCAAGCGATATTTACTGTAGCAATTTCGGCGAATATTGGCAATATGTGTCTATAAGAAGAAACCGAGGGACGAATTTGTCTAGAATACTAATTATCGAAAGTGAGGGATAACCTGCTCGGCGAATATTTCTAAACATTCGCTAATTCTATCTACTGCGTACCCCGGGGGAACAGTCCACGTATAGTAACGTTCTATCCCAGTTTGTTCCACATATTCGCCTATAAGATCACAAGCATGTTGGGGGCTTACGCAATTTAAGATCCCTAATTCTTTTAATTGATGCGCGTTACTAATCTCTGGGAAAAGTGCTTGCCCAGCCGAAGATAGCCATTCATTATAAACTTTAATTTGATAAAGAACATGCGGAGCAATTTCTTTATACGTTTGGTCTGGGGTTTTACTCGCGACGAGCCAGAAATGTCCGCCAGCGAGCCGCGGCCTCTCGGTTAGATTAAGTCTATCCCATTCGTCGAGGTAAATTTTTGATTGTTCGATCATCTCTCCAGTTCCGATATATCCGGCTGCCAATCGAGCAGCTCGTTTAGGTGCAGCCGGCGCAAATCCACCGACCCACAATGGCGGCCCCTGGGGCTTTACGGGAAGTGGAGATAGTTTTACGTTGTTGAGTTGATAATGTTTTCCGGCGTAAGTAACCGCGTCACCAGACCAAAGTCGCTTAATCACATCTAGTCCTTCGTCAATTAATTCTGCTCGCTTGGTTATATCTACGCCGAGAGCCGTAAATTCTTCAGGACGATATCCAATACCTACGCCCAGTTCGAAGCGACCGCCGGCAAGAATATCGATTGTGGCGCTGTCCTCCGCGATTCTTACGGCATTATGTAGAGGCAAAAGTAGCACACCGGTCCCGATTTTAAGTACTTTGGTTTTTACCGCTATGGCAGCTGCGAGAGGCAAAATGGAAGGTGCATGACCGTCTTCACAGAAGTGGTGTTCTGTTAGCCACACATCGTTATAACCAATTTGTTCGCAACGGACTATTTGCTCAATATGTTTCGCATAAAGTTCCGTCGGACTTGCAAACCATTGATTGGGATTTCGAAATGAATACCATAAGCCGAATTGCAATTTTTTAGACACTGATGTCCCTACTTTAGCTATCTCTTAGTCTTAGAAAACAGGATATGTAACATTACCTCGCACGTCTAGCTTTTACGGCGGCCGCGAGCGCTTCAAGCAAGGGTTCTGTTTGTTCCCAAGACATACAGGCATCAGTAATACTTTGACCATATACTAAATCAGAGGAGCCGTCATGACTTTGTTTGCCTTCGTTCAGATGACTCTCGAGCATTACACCAAAAATATCGTGAGTACCAGCTTCTACTTGCTCACATATGTTAGCGACTACAACGGGTTGCCTAAGATGATCTTTTCTACTGTTCCCATGACTAGTATCGATCATAATACGACTGTTTATCCCTGCGTCACGCATTGTGTCCGCAGCTATTTTTACTGACTCTTTATCGTAGTTTGGTCCCTGATTAGAGCCACGCAGGATAAGGTGACAACTCTCGTTACCTTTAGTCTCTACTATAGCGGCGTTACCGCTTTTAGTAACACCGAGAAAATGATGCGGATGCTGGGCCGCTCCTATTGCATCTACGGCAACCTGTACGCTGCCGTCTGTTCCGTTTTTAAATCCGATAGGCATCGAGGAGCCTGAGGCAAGTTCTCGGTGTATCTGCGATTCCGTCGTTCGAGCACCTATCGCACCCCACGATATCAGATCTGCGATATATTGTGGCGTTACAACATCTAGGAACTCGCTGCCTGCGGGAATGTCGAGTTCCGCAAGATTTAAAAGAAGACCTCGCGCCATACGGAGACCCTTGTTAATATCGAAGGTATTATCTAGCGCGGGATCATTGATCAAACCTTTCCACCCAATGGTAGTTCTGGGTTTCTCAAAGTAAACTCTCATGACGATAGCGAGTTCGCGGTTGAAACGATTGATACAAGGCTTTAGTCGGCTTGCGTACTCCAATGCAGCGTCTGTGTCGTGAATGGAGCATGGACCCACAACTATTAGTAATCGGTCATCGTTACCACTCAAGATAGCTTCGGTTTCGCCACGAGCTCTCGCGACTGTTTTGGTTGCGAGCTCGCTCGAAGGCAACTCTTCGGCTAAAACCGCTGGTGCGATTAGAGGGCTGAGACCGGCGATTCGCGCGTCGTCGGTAGTTTGGGGCATGAATTGATCTCCGCTGCTAAGTTATGCTGGCTGGGAATGATAATGCGGCGCGTGCAGGATATCTACAAAAGAATGCTTCATTATCTAAACTACAATAAATTAGAGCTACCAATTTGATAGATTATCAGAGCGCCAAAGTAGCCTAGACCCGTCATGTACACCCATGAAAAGCTGGCCCATCCCCAACTGCCAGTCTCTTTTTTAATGACAGCGACAGTCGCCATGCACTGTAGGCACAATGCGTAAAATATAAGCAGACCTAAAACCATTGGCATAGTATAGACGGGACGACCGTCGGCGTGAGTTTCTGCTTGGATTTTTTCGCTTAAGGTGGTTAATTCCTCATCCGCTTCTGTGTCAAGGGCATAAATAGTTCCTAGCGCGGCAATTACGACTTCCCGGGCGGGGAATGAAGCTATTACCGCTGCAGTGACCTTCCAGTCCCACCCAAGAGGGGTAAAGATAGGAGCTACTGTTCTACTCATCTTCCCGAGATAACTATCTGATAACGGCGGAGTGTGATCATGAATGTTTTCGGTATTTTGAGTGCTCTGGGGAAACGACGCTAAAAGCCAGATAACAAGCGAAATTATGAAAATAACGGTACCAGCGCGCTTTAGAAAAGTCATCGCCCGCGACCATAATTTAAGGCTTACAGAACGGAAACTCGGCAGTCGGTAAGGAGGCATCTCAAGAAGAAACCCAGACTTCGCCCTATTCCAGAAGATGCGACTGATTAACCAGGCCGTTAAACCGCCCCCAATAATGCCTAATAGGTATAGCCCAAGTAAAACGAGGCCTTGAAGATAGATGACTCCTCCAAAAATATGATGGTTAGGAATGAACGCGCCGATTAAGAGGGAGTAAACTGGTAATCGAGCGGCACATGTCATAAAAGGAGCAGCCAATATTGTCGCCAATCTATCATGTTTGTCGGCTATTATACGAGTGCCCATAATGCCGGGTACCGCACACGCAAAGCTTGACAGCATGGGTATAAACGATTGTCCTGAAAGTCCCATCCCTCTCATGAGTTTGTCCATCAAGAAGGCCGCACGGGAAATATAGCCAGAATCTTCTAGAACAATTATAAAAGCAAACAGTATAAGGATCTGAGGTAAAAAGACTATCACGCTACCTACACCACCGATTACCCCGTTACTTACGAAACTTCCCAGCAAACCCGGCCCAATAATATGTTCTGCTCTTTCCGACAGCCACCCAGTAAAATCGCTTATACCGTCAATTAGTGGGCCCGACCAAGCAAACACAGCTTGAAAGACAGCGCCCATTATGAGGATAAATAGCAAACTTCCGACAAGCGGGTGATTAAATGCTCGGTCTATAAATCTAAATACGTTTGATCCTTGGATGCTATTGATTGACTCTATATTTTTTAAAATCGAGTTGATCCAACTGTATCTGTCTCTTGCTTCTATTGCGGCAATACTTCTCCCATTTCCAATTGAGTTTCTGAGGCGCAGGGTTTCGGATGTGAATAGTTCGCCATATCGCTTAGTTAGTCTTTTGTCTGCATGGCTGTCCTTATCTATGAAGGCTCGTCTCAGCTCGATATTATTTATGGAAATATTTCTCGCCGACAGCTCGTTTACGAGTTCTGCCATCGCAAGCTCGATTTTAGGACTGACTTTTAAGCTAGGTGCATGCTTTGATATCAGGCTGCTTTCTATTTCTACTCGCAGTTCATCTATGCCGATTCCTTTGGCTGCGGAAACGGGGACCACTTTAACTCCGAGCTCGTGTTCAAGCTCGGGGACATTGATGGTTATGCCGCATGCTTCCAATCGGTCCACCATGTTCAAGGCGACGACAACAGGCATTTCCGCCTCGAGTACTTGAGTGGCTAAAAATAGATTGCGTCTTAGGTTAGTAGCATCAACTACGATGATCGCCAGGTCTGGGCGAGGCAAGCCGGTAATATTACCTTCCAAGACGTCGACAGCAATTATCTCATCTGGAGATTGTGCTGTGAGGGAGTAGGTGCCCGGAACGTCCACAAGAGTAACTTCAGTGTGTCCAACTTTGGCGGTCCCCGAAACCTGCTCGACTGTCACTCCCGGAAAATTACTCACTTGCTGACGCAGGCCAGTTAATGTATTGAATAAGGTACTTTTCCCAGTATTGGGGTTGCCTATCGTTACAACGACGGGCCTACTATTTTTATTCATATTCATGAGTCAGTTAAAGTTGAACTAGTACTATCTCGGCATCAGCCTTTCTCATAGATAACCCGTACCCAGCAATATTTAATTCTATAGGATCACCGGATGGGGCAACTCGAATAACTTTAATCTCGACACCTTCGATTATTCCAAGTTGCATGAGCCTATCTGTCATATTATCTTCATACTTAAAGCCCAGCACCACACCTGACTGACCCACTGCCAACTCACTCAGCGGCAGACTCATGACCAGTTAAATAAAGACTTAAGTTTTGAGCCTGCACCACCATCGCGTGTCACGTGTATACCCGACGCTTCGCTGCTCGCTGAGAGCCCACTCATCGTTATTGGTAGCGATGAGACATGGGTTACCGTGCGCCAATATGTTGACACGTGCCCCTGGAACTATTCCGCGAGAAGCTAGTTTTGCTAAAATGACATCCGTTGTGTTTACTCGCGTAATTACCGCAGAATCGCCACGTTTTAGTTGAGATAATGTCACTCTGTAGCATACTCATGTTGTTAGTACTTTTGATTGTAAGCTAAATAATAATAATTCGTAACTACGATACAGAAGAAAATCGGTGCTTTTAGGTCTATCGGGGACTATTTTCTAGATGTTAGCCGGTAGTAGGGTGATATTTCTGGGGCTATGTCATTCATATGAAGGGATTTAATGTGATTCCAGAATTGGGTTGTGAAAATATCACCATGCTGATTTAAAAGGATTTCCTTCAGGCTCTTTTTGAGAGCTAAAAATTTGATAAATTCTTGTGGGAATATGTCGTCTTTGTTAACGTGGAACCAGGGCTTCCCGCGCAATTCATCTTCATTGTTTCTGGCCTCAGGTAAAGATTTAAAATTGCATGAAGTGAGAAGGCTGAGCTCGTCATAGTCGTAAAAAATCACCCGGCCATGCCTTGATACCCCAAAGTTCTTTAATAACAGGTCTCCTGGGAAAATATTCGTGAGAGCTAGATCTTTTATAGCTTGTCCATAGTCTAATATCGCATTTTCTACTAATTTTGGATCTTGATCTTTTACAAACAAGTTCAAAGGAATGAGTCGCCGCTCAGAGTAAAGATGATCTATGATTAATTTCTCTCCACTGATTTGTACGCTATTAGAACAATCGCTTAAAAGTTCATCTAAAATATCTGTGTCAAAGTGTTTAAGCTGAAACTCGATATTACGAAACTCTTGCGAGTCAATGAGCCTACCCGCTCGGTCATGTTCGTAGACGAATTGGTACTTGTTCTTCACTTCCGCGTGATTAATCGTTTTTGGATGGCCAAAGTTATCTCGCATAACCTTGAAAACTAGGTCATACGAAGGCATCGTGAACACAAGCATCACTAGGCCACGTTCTCCTTCGGCGCGCGTGAAGAGATCGTTTTCCGAGGCAGTTTCTAAATGATTGTAAAGTGACCTTGCTCTTTCCGTTTTACCCTGTCTCGCTCGCCCTAGAATGGTGTGTAGTTCGTCGAGTGCTTTATGAGGGATGAGCGAGCTAATAAATTGGATCGCACCTTCTACGGGCTCCACGTCAACCATAAAATATGATCTTGTAAAACCAAAAAGCACGCTTATCTCATCTACTGTATTAAGAACCGCCTCAGTTCGAACTCCTTCTGCAGAGTTGGCTAGGGCTATTACAAAAGGGTAGGATACAGTCTCTGAATATACTTTCCCCACGAGAAAAGCTCTGCTTGATTGGTAGAAGACATCGGTCATAATGTCGATTCGTCTGAATAATTCGTCGTTATTCATAGTTTCGGGAATAACTTCAGTAATCTTCTCGCAAATAAAGGAGACATCATCCTCAATATCAACGTATGGAGAATTGAACGCGAAAGCCCTGAACATTTGTTTTACGGTATGCCGCATACCATCCCAGTTTAGATAGCAGGAGAGTTCGGCGGGATATTTGTCGGGGACAGCTTGGGAAATTATTCCAGAGGTATCTGATACTTGTGTCGGGTCCAATCCGTTTTCGTGCAGCACACTGCGGTATACAGAGTTAAAAAATGTTTTTGCAAAGCCCGCGTCTGGGATACCTTCTACTCGCGACCAATATTGCTTCTTTAACGCGTCAAAGCTATGCAGTCCGTCTAGCGACGCGACATCACTGGAAATTTTAAGAGCGTTGACCGTGCGTTCGACCGATTTCTCATAGAGGTCTATTCTCTCTTTGAGGTCGTCCCGGCTACCAGCCCAATCTAAGGTTTCGAAACGTTCCCGAGCTCTTTGCGTAATACGTCTGAAGTTTTGATTATATTTCGTAAACTGCTCGTAGATCAGTCTCGCTTCAGTCTTGTTCAAGTTGCAAAAATTGCGTACGAAATGTCCACTAAATCAGGACGAATCGTGGCTTCTACAAGTTAGAAATGAGCGCATCAGCAAACTGACTACATTTTACTTCAGTAGCGCCATCCATCATTCTGGCAAAGTCATAGGTAACTATTTTTTGATCAATAGTTTTGTCCATCGCGTTAATAACGAGATCTGCGGCTTCTGTCCATCCAAGGTAACGGAGCATCATTTCTCCAGAGAGTAATAAGGAGCCCGGGTTAACCTTATCTTGGCCAGCGTATTTCGGCGCGGTACCGTGTGTAGCTTCGAAGATAGCATGTCCGGTATCGTAATTGATGTTACCTCCTGGAGCGATCCCTATTCCTCCTACCTGCGCGGCTAGGGCATCCGAAAGGTAATCCCCGTTTAGGTTCATGGTTGCTATTACATCAAATTCGCTAGGGCGAGTAAGTACTTGTTGCAGGGTTATATCCGCAATAGCATCTTTTACTAGTATCTTTCCCTCGGAAAGAGCCTTGTCTTGTTCCAAATTGGCAGCATCAGCACCTTTAGCTGCGGCAGTGCGATCATATTGGTCCCAGGTATAGGTTGAGTTTTTAAATTCCCCTTCGGCTAGCTCATACCCCCAGTTGCGGAAAGCGCCTTCGGTATATTTCATAATATTCCCTTTATGCACAAAGGTAAGGCTTTTCCTGTTATTTTCTATCGCATACTTTATCGCGGCTCTGACAAGTCGTTCCGTTCCTTGTTGCGAAACTGGCTTGATTCCAATGCCAGAAGTTTCTGGGAATCGGATCTTTTTGAAAAGATCTGGGAAGCTTTTAGAGAAAAGATCCATGAATTTTTCATTTTCGACGCTGCCGTTCTCAAACTCAATTCCAGCGTAAATGTCTTCGGTATTCTCCCGGAATATAACCATGTTTACGTTTTCTGGATTTCTAACGGGGGAGGGGACGCCATTAAACCATCTCACGGGTCTACAACAAACATAGAGATCCAGTATCTGTCTTAGGGCTACATTTAGTGAGCTTATTCCTCCGCCTATAGGAGTAGTCAACGGTCCTTTTATAGCGACTAGAAACTCTCGACAGGCATCCAGAGTTTGATCAGGAAGCCACGAACCAGTTTCATTGTTGGCCTTTTCTCCAGCCAGGACTTCCATCCAATGTATTTTTCTATTATCCCCATAAGCCTTTCGAACAGCCGCGTCCAGAACTTTCTGACTAGCCGGCCATACGTCCACGCCAATTCCATCTCCTTCTATAAAGGGAATGATCGGATTGTCAGGGACGTCTAACACACTATTGTTGATTGTCACTTTGGAACCATCGGCTGGGGACATTAAAATATGTGGACACTATTCTTTCTCCATTAATCGTAATTTCGAAATACTCACACCAAGATACTCTTACACTTTGACGACCGACTCGAAATATTACGAGTGGCGGAATTAGTATCTACATTCGTTAACTATGTATTATAGTGCAAGTATATATTTTGGTAACCCTCTGTTGCAAAAGATTTGAGCTCATGAGTTGTAAAGAGACACTTACTGTCATTATAGGCAATGGTTATTTGTCTGGCTTTCTTATTCCTTTGTTGATCCCTTCAGATGTCGTGGCGCTAAATCGGGCGCGCTCATTTAATCCAGAGCTTAAGTGCTTCAAGACGGTTAAGCAGATAAAATGTGATGTTTTTTCTGAGCCATCTTTGCAGCGCTTAGCAGCTTATGATAGGAACTCGGTCAGTAAAAATATACTGTCTACTACCTCCCTCAGCCTATGGAGATCAAGCGGAAAAAATATCTTTAGAACCGCTTTTTAAAACACTAAGTAATGTCGATATTGATGGCTTAGTGGTTACTTCTAGTACTGCGGTATATGGTGACGAGGAGAGAGAGGTGTCTCGCTCAAGTACTATAGACACTAAGACGAGGAGGGCTTCATCTCTTTTGCAGATTGAAAAGATCTGGCAGTCCTTTTACTCTGAAACTCGGGTGGTTAGGCTCGCTGGTCTCTATGGTCCGGGGCGAATTATTGGGAGAGCCGCGGTTCAATCTAAAGAGCACATCCGTGGCTCCGGTTCTACTTGGTTAAATTTGATTCGTCATAGAAGACGCTGCGGTAGCGGTCCATGCGGCTATGTTGAGTAAGTCTCGAGAAAAAATTTTCCTTATAAGCGACGGAAATCCCATAAACGGAGTGATTATTACGATTACTTATATCGCCTCACTAGCGAATCAGAAAACGCTCGGAAGCGGTCCTGTCTTTGAACAGAATAGCACCGGTGGCAAGAGATGTAATTCTCTAGATAGCTGGCAGTGTATAGACCGTATGCCGAGCTTCCCAGACTACAAGACTAGTTTGTATAGCCTCATGAAACAGCAAGCCAGTAATATCGGTCGAGTAGATGGAGACGCCTAAATTGGATAGGTGTGTGCTTGCGCACAGTGAAGCTAATGACGTGTTTATTAATTTATAGCTGCTTTACCTTCGCCTTCGCAGATACTGACGCGCTTCAGATCCAATTTTCAGGCTCCGCTAATGCTGTTTTTGTCGCCGAGATAGCATCGGATGACGAGTCTCGGGCCAAGGGTTTGATGCATAGAACTCATCTTCCGGATTGTAGCGGGATGTGGTTTGATTTTGGGAGTCCAAGAGTTGTTGCGATGTGGATGAGAGACACTCTTGTTCCTTTAGACATTATTTTTGTTGGAAGCGACTTCCGAGTCCTCGCTATTTTTCAAAATGCGGATCCATTGTCTGACTCATTGATAAAGTCGCCACAAGCCACTCAATATGTGTTAGAAATTAACGCTGGAGAAGCTGTTCGAAAATAATCTCGCGGTTGGCCAACAAGTAACCACTGGACCTCGAGGAAACCTGGCTAGTCTCACATCGCGGTTGAAATGCAGCCCAACTGAGTTTTAGTCACGGGTGCGACTTTTCTGTTTGAACCATTCGGGGACTCGTGGATTTTGCACCACATCGTAGTCGTCGTATGGCTTTATGTCTAAAACAGGCGTGCCATCGAATGCGTCTAGTCCTTTTACCGTAATTTCATTGCTTTCAGTCGATAATAGTTGCACCACCGCAAGGCCCAAAGAGTTAGGATGATTTCTTCCACGAAGGGCAAAAGCGCCAACTTTGTCGAAAGTTGTGTCGCCGCGAGGATGAGTCACTAAGTGGTAAATCTGTAACTCGATCCATCCAGAATATCACCATGAGGTGAGAATAAGCCTCTATACCGAGCAAGCCTTCCCGGTATGGGGCGAATACCTTAATTGTGGTGATCATATCTTTACGATTTTTCGCAACGAGTCTGTCAGGGGTGTCAGTATGGCAAACTGCTATTTGGTGCAGCGGAACGGCGTCAAATTTCATTAATTTCTCTTCTCATAAGTCGCTAATACGATCACGGCGCGTACTAGTCATCCTAGCACTTTGATAAAAAATGGTGTCCAGGAAACAATCAGCAATAAGTAGACAATCGCTTCGAGCTTTAGGATACGTTGTAAGCGCGCTTTTTCAGGCAGGTTCAGCATTCGTTATGAAGATTCTCGTCATTGTCATCTCCAACGGGATTGCGAACACTAGCATCATCATAATTGAGGGTGCTAGGACCGAAGGAACAATCCTCCAGTCATGCATATATGTGTTGCCATCAGCAAAAACAGACAGAATTATAACTAATAGGCTATAGTAAGTAATCCAAGTCGGAGAGTCCCAAAATCGGTTAATTTCATCATTATTTTGCTGCTCAATTATGGCCAGTTAGGCTTAATTTTTAAAAACTTTATAAAAAACAGTTAGTTACAAGATTAAAATGGCCTTCAATGTAGTTGCTGTAGCCATAGTAGTAGCGTATCATCTCTATTGTCTAAAAGGGAGTTAAGTTAAACGGTAGTTTACAGCACAGCGACCTCTTACCCAAGATGTAGTGGTGTTAAAACTATCATCCACAACATATACCCTTATTAATAGGGGGGAGAATATTAAATGTTAGATACAGCTAAAAGATTTTTACGAGAAGTAGTTGATATTGGTTTACTGTTGATCGCTGTAGCGGTCATCCTGCAGGTCATATTTGGATCTGCTGTGCCCTTCGTGGGCGGAGATATAGTAGCCAATTTGCTAGGTATAGTGACTACGCTTGGTGATGGCGGACTAGTTGGTTTGATTGCCGTAGGGATTATTCTCTACCTGATCAACAAAAACTCTTAGAAGCTATCCTTGACGACATAAAAGCCCCTGTTATTCAGGGGCTTTTTTTTGGGCGACGAAGTCGTGTACTCATTTAAGGTTTAGTTGATGAAAGATAGTTACTCAAAGTTCTCGGCGCGATTTTTGGGCAGGACTGGGAACGAAAGCTCCTGATGGATGATCTGGGCGAGGTCTCAGCTAATCCGAGGTATATCAATCTTGGAGGAGGAAATCCAGCCTCTAATACCAGAGATGACACGTAGATTCCGAGAGTCAATACGAGAGCTCGTCGATAGCGGGAATTCGATAAGTTGGTTTCTACCTACGAGAGCCCGCAGGGGAAATGATTTGTTTATACGTTGCCGTGCAGGAGTTTCTTCAAGGACACGCTCGGATGGGATGTAAACGAAAGTAATATCGTTGTTACAAATGGGAGCCAGTCGAGCTTCTTTACCTTATTCAACCTTTTTGCAGGACCCTGCATGGATGGGGTGAATAGAAGCATCCTACTTCCCATGACGCCGGAGTATATTAGCTACGGTGATCTTTTAGTTAGTGAAGGTAGTCTTGTTAGTCATTTGCCCAAAATAAATGAAATCGATGACACCTTCTTCAAGTACAGTATAAACTTTGAAGATTTAAGAGTCTCCTCAGAGATCGGAGCGTGTGTGCGTTAGCCGACCGTCAAATCCTTCAGGAAACGTTATTACGGACAGTGAGATAGGAAACTAATCGAACTGACTGAAAAGCATGAGCTTCCATTGATTATTGATAGCGCTTATGGCCAGCCATTCCCAGAAATCTTGTTTAAAGACGTATCACTGCCATTTTCTAAAGGAGCGATATACTGCTTTAGTCTCTCAAAACTTGGTCTCGCCGGTCTTCGAACAGGCGTTGTTGTCGCGGACAAACCCATAATAGACGCTATAAAAAGTATCAATGCGGTTACCAGTTTGTCGGTCAATGCAGTCGGTTCATTGTTGGTTTTAAAGCTGATCAAATCGCGCGCAATTACAGCCTTATCGCGGGATGTGGTGAAACCATTTTATCAAGCTCGTCTCTTGACGACGCTAGAGTTATGCGGACAATACTTTAGAGACTTGGGCGTGCGGATACATAGGCCTGATGGAGCTTTCTTTTTGTGGCTATGGATCCCAGATCTTCCGATTACGTCAAGCGAATTATATCAGCGGATTAAAGCGCGGGGCGTATTAGTGATACCAGGGAACTATTTTTTTCCGGGAATATCAGATTCGTGGGAGCATAAAAACCAATGCCTGCGCTGTCGTATGCCCAAGATGTAGAATCTATTGAAAGGGGACTGCAGGTAATTAGTCAAGAGATCCGCGCTAGCTTTGACGCGCTAAGACAAAAATGCACATTTTCACATCCGAGGAGTTTCCAGTGCCTCTGCCACAGCGGCACCGTTTCCCTATGCAAAAATATCATATTTTGCGATCAATGGTTGATGAAAATTTGCTTGGGAGAGTCACTTTAGAATCGGCGAAACTGGCGAGTCGTAGCGAGCTAGAGTTAGGTCACAGCAAAGAGTATGTTGAGAAAATTTTGCCGGCAGTCTGACGAGGCGAGAAGTACAAAAAATGGGTTTTCCCTGGTCTGCTAATTTAGTGTCTAGAGCCCGGCAATCTGTTGGAGCTACACTAGCTGCAACAGAATTTGCCAAAAAAGAGAAAGTTTCTATTAGTTTGGCTGGAGGTACTCATCACGCAAGGTACGAACAGGCTTCAGGATTTTGCTTGTTTAATGATGTTGCGATAGCGACAATCAGCGAGCTTAGAACAAACAGCAAGTCTAGAGTCTTGATTATAGATTGTGATGTGCATCAAGGTGATGGGACGGCCGAAATCCTTCTTGAATGCGAGCGAGCCTATACCTTATCTATCCATTCCGCTCGTAACTTTCCGCATAAGAAGGCCAATAGTGACTACGACATAGAACTGCCAGACGGGACAGAAGACACCGAATATCTGGAAAAGTTAAGCGATGGGTTGTCGAGGTGAAAGATGAGTTCGACCCATCCTTAATATTCTTTTAATGCAGGCGTAGATGTTCATAAAACGACCGGTTGGGTAGGCTTAATTTAAGCACAGAGGGTCTTCGGCAGCGAGACGCTATGGTTTACGATTTCGCCCGCACTTGTTCGGCCAGTTTGGTCGCTGTAATGGGAGGTGGGTACGGTTCTAGTGCTGCTCAGATAGCTGGACTGCATTATCAAACAGTGGTGGAGGCCTATCGGAGCTGGAAGTCAATCAATATGGATAGTGAGAGCCTAGCGAAATAAATTCTAATATGGATTTGACGCTAGGCTTTATTAGCCTTTCAATCGCACTTTTTTTGCGTCCTGCTTTGATTCTATAAACGTCACGCGATAATACTCTTTGCATGATAACCTCATCGCTAGTTGCGATATCATCAACTAGACCGAGTTCTAGGCTTTTGTACCAAACCAATGCTCTCCCGTGGCTATCTTGTCACATCAAGATTAGGACGAAACCTCATAACGAATTCTTTAAAAAGCTCGTGCGCTTCATCAAGCTCCGACTGGAACTTAGTTCTACCCTCTAGAGTATTTTCTCCGAACATTGTCAGAGTGCGCTTATGTTCGCCTGCGGTGATCTGTTCATACTCTATATTCTTTTCTTTAAGCACTTTG
>CALSND010000004.1 GCA_943787625.1 uncultured Gammaproteobacteria bacterium
ATCATAATCCTCACATGCGGGAAGATCTTCGTCGAAGCCGCCATATTTGGCTAGGGTTGTTCTTTTTATCATTACTGCAGAGGGGGAAATCATACATCTTAGTAACGATTGTTCAAATAAATCTCCACCAAATTTTTGGTGGTAAAGTTTTTGATTAAATATCTTGCCATTTTTAATCCAAATCTCGTCACAATGATTTATGTTTACCTTTGGTTCTTGCTGGCAAAAATGAAGCTGCTTTTCTATTTTTTCTGGATGCCAAGTATCATCAGAGTCTAAGAATGCTAGATGGCTGCCAGTAGAGCTGCTTATGCCGAGATTTCGAGCGCTACTAACCCCGCAATTTGTTGGGTTTTTTATCACTCGTACCGCAGGATGTTTTTGACTGATAATTTTTTGAGTGTCGTCTGTAGAGCCATCATCCACAACTAATATTTCGTGAACTGATTGAGTTTGCTCCTCGATTGATTGTAAGGCTCTACTAATGGAATAGCCTCGATTATACGTAGGAACTATTGCGGAGACCTTAGGTTTTTCATTCGGTTTACACCTCATTTTCATTGGTCGACGTTGGCTTTTGCTTGATAACATACTTGGCGATAAGCTGATCTCTTCTAATACTTTTGATCTCTATCAGAGAATCTAAGTATTTTAAGGTATTAAGGTCGATGCCGCTTTCAATTATGAATGGGCTCAGGCCACCTAAGTCTCTATCATCAATCAGCCCTATTCCTAGCGACGTTTCTATTAAAAAATTCCCACACTCATCAGACATAGCATTAAGAATATCATGAACAATTAAGTCGCTGTGCGTAGAGAAGCCCGCGTGATGGTTGAATCGGTAAATCCAGGGTGTATATTCAAGATCCACGAAGACTTGCTGCGGACCGTTTTGGACATATGAGTAGCCATCCGATGTGACCCTGTAGTTTCTCTTGAAAAAATCGATGGTTCTTTTATGCAGAATCTTCTCACCTTTGATAAGCCATTCGCCTCTGCGACTTAGTTCCAGCCACCCGTAGCACTTAGGTACGTCAGGCCATTTTTTAATCGCTTGATTGATATGTTGGTCAAACGCCAGATCGATTATTTCTGATTTGCTAGGCATATGTTAATTTAATTCACTCACCACCGAGCTGATTCCGCTTACTAATTTGCTAAGCTCGACGTTGTTGATACAAAAAGGTGGCATCACATACACCAAAGCGCCAAAAGGCCGGACCCAGATCCCTTGCTTGATAAACTCTGCTCCGATTGAATGCAGATCAACGGGTTTATGAAGTTCCACGACACCAATTGCACCTAGAACTCGTGTACTTTTGACCGATTTTTGCTGATTCAAAATTTCTAATCCGATGGAAAGCTGATTTTCTATCCTTGATACGTTAGCTTGCCAATTACTGGTCATCAGAAGGTCTATGCTTGCATTAGCGCAAGCACAAGCTAATGGGTTTCCCATAAACGTCGGCCCATGCATAAAAAGGCCAGGTTCACCAGAGCTTATACCAGACGAAACCCTTTCATTGCAGAGAGTCGCAGCTAACGACATGTAGCCACCGGTCAAGCTTTTACCAACGCAAAGTATATCGGGTGTTATACCAGCATGCTCGCACGCAAATAACTTACCAGTACGACCAAAGCCAGTTGCTATTTCATCCGCAATAAGAAGCACGTCGTATCTATCACACGCTTCCCTAACTTTTTTAAGGTAGGTGGGGTGATAAAAGTACATCCCGCCGGCCCCTTGTACTATTGGCTCGAGGATAACCGCACAAATTTCGTGCTTTTTAGCGCCAAGTACTTTTTCAAATTGTTCGAAATCCGATTCGTGCCAAGTACCGTCAAATACAGTCGTCGGTCGGTCTACAAAAATTTGTTGTGGTACGACGGAGTGAAATAGTGAATGCATCCCTGTGATCGGATCACAAACACTCATCGCGCCAAACGTATCGCCGTGATAACCGCCTCGAATAGTTAATATCTTTTGCCTTGCGGAATTTCCATCAATACTATTTGAGTATTGCAACGCCATTTTTAGAGCTACTTCTACCGCGACAGAACCGGAGTCGGATAGGAAGACGTAGTCCAAACCATCAGGTGTTAGGCTAATTAAATTTTGAGCTAGATCTACCGCTGGCCGATGGGTTAGCCCGCCGAACATCACGTGAGCCATTGATTCTAGTTGGTTTTTAATGGCTTCGTTTAACTTAGGATGGTTGTATCCATGGATCGCAGACCACCAGGAGGCCATGCCATCGATGAGTATTTCACCCGTTTGTAATTCGATTGCGCACCCGGACGCGCTTTTAACTGGGAATGCAGGCGTCGGATTGTTTATATTTGTGTACGGGTGCCAAACGTGCCGAGTGTCGTAGTCTACCCAACTGAGATCTGAATCAGACATTCTTTATTTCGCCGACCAGAAGAGAGGGAAAGGCGGAGCGAAAGTCTTAACTCGACTACTGCCAACCTGTAGGTCATCAAACGAAGCAGGACTTGAGCGCTTAACAAACTCTATTTCTTCATTATTTGGCTTTAGATTATAAAATTCAGGTCCATTTAATGACGCAAAGCGATTTAGCTTATCTAAAGCATCATTTTGTTCAAATATGGCGATATATGTTGGGAGTGCATTAGGACTATTGTAGACGCCGGCGCAACCGCATGAGCTTTCCTTCTCTTCGATCAAATGTGGCGCAGAGTCTGTTCCCAGGAAGAATCGTTTATCCCCCGAGCAGGCTGCCTCGACTAGCGCGATCCGATGTTGTTCTCTTTTGGGTATAGGCAGACAGTAAAGGTGCGGTCTTATTCCGCCCGCGAAGAGGTCAGAGCGATTCACAGACAGATGATGGGGTGTGATTGTCGCAGCTAACTTGTCTGGTGAACCGGATCTAACGTAGTCAACCGCGTTTTTTGTTGTGATGTGCTCGAAAACAATCTTTCAAGTTTGGATGCCGGCTTCTTAGCGGCTCCAAAACCAGTTCAATGAACTTATGTTCGCGGTCAAAAATATCAATTTTATGATCGACCACTTCGCCGTGTATCAGCAGCGGCATGCCCGCGTCACTCATGGCAGAGAAAACGGGATCTAGGAGTAGGGCGTTAGTTACGCCACTATCCGAGTTGGTCGTCGCTCCCGCGGGATAGAGCTTTGCAGCTGAGAACACACCTGCCGTAAAGCCTGCGATTAAATCGCCAGGGTCGGTTTCATCGGTTAAATAGCTGGTCATCAACGGCGTGAAATCTGAGTCTTTCTCCAGAGCAGCTTCGATCTCTCGCCGGTAGAGCACCGCATCAGATGATCGTCCTAATCGGAGGTGAGAGATTAGGCATCACAATAGCTCGATTGAAACTAGCAGCCGTGTCGCTTAATACTTTTGGCAGCATTTCACCTGATCGTAGGTGGACATGCCAATCATCCGGTTTGGTGAGTGCGTGCGATTTGTGTATGGTTTCATTCAGTTAATTTAACATGGGCAGATAAGTGAACGGAAACACTAAATCTTAAATAACGTTTTTATCATTACTAATATAAGGTTTAATCTCAGTATTTAAAATAAATTCATAATAATTTGGAGCTATAGATAATGTTTGGTTTGATGATGGACACGCCTCTGTTGATAAAAAATATTGCTTTACATGCTGAGCGTAATCATGCGCGACAAGAGATAGTGTCAGTAACTTCTGACCTTGGGGTCCATCGCTATACATTTGGTGAAGCCATATCACGCGCTCGGAAAGTTACGAATGTTTTAAGTAAGTTAGGGTGCTCGTCGGATGCGCGAATAGCGACTTTAGCTTGGAATGATTTTAGACATTTGGAGCTTTATTACGGGGTGTCATGTAGCGGACGCGTGCTACATACAATAAATCCGAGACTTTTTGCCGATCAGCTGATCTACATCATTAACCATTCTGAAGATGAAATAATATTTTTTGATACCGCATTTACAGGACTACTAGAGTCGATTTCCGACAGATGCCCAACTGTTAAAGCTTATGTGGCAATGACGTCTGAGAATCACATGCCCACTAGCTCTCTGCCGAATATGTTGTGCTACGAAGAATTACTGCATGCTGAATCATCCGAGTGCGATTGGCCTGACTTTGATGAGAGGACCGCGAGTTGCTTGTGCTATACCTCAGGAACCACAGGCAATCCTAAAGGAGTCCTTTACAGTCATCGAAGCACGGTAATTCATTCTTACGCGCTGTGTATGCCTGATGCTGCATCACTTTCGGCCCACGATGCAGTCTTAACCGTAGTACCTATGTTTCACGTTAATGCCTGGGGTTACCCCTACTCGAGCCTCATGGTTGGAAGTAAGTTAGTGTTTCCGGGTCCAAAACTAGGTGATGCGGAAACTCTTATTGGCTTAATTAATGACGAAGGAGTCACAATCGCTGGAGGAGTTCCCACGGTGTGGTTGCCATTGCTCGAACACCTGAAAAAAACCGGACAGGGGGTTCCTACTTTAAGTCGCACGGTTATTGGTGGCTCGGCCTGTCCGTTATCGATGATAGAAGAGTTTCGAGATGATTTTGGTGTGCAGGTCTTGCATGGGTGGGGAATGACAGAAATGAGTCCGCTTGGAACAGTCAACACGCATAACCCTCAAACGATTGAATACACTGGCGCGGCTATGCAGGAGCACTTGGTCAAGCAAGGCAGAGGGCTGCCAGGAGTAGAGTTAAAGATAACCGATGAACAAGGACAAGACCTACCCTGGGACGGCGAAGCCTTTGGAACGTTGAAAGTCAGGGGGCCTTGGGTTTGTTCGGACTATTATAAATTATCAACCGCTTCGTCTGCTCATGATGGCGACGGTTGGTTCGACACTGGGGATGTTGCTAGCATCGATGCTAACGGCTACATGAAAATAACCGACCGAACTAAAGACGTTATTAAATCAGGAGGTGAATGGATAAGTTCTATAGATCTAGAAAATGTAGCCATGTCTTTCCCGGGTATCCGCGAGTGTGCTGTAGTGGGAATGCCTCACTCTAAGTGGCAAGAGCGTCCGTTGTTAGTTGTCGTTAACAAGGACAACGACAACCCAGTTGAAGTTTCTGAAGTATTGCGTTTTTTTGAAGGAAAGGTCGCGAAGTGGTGGATCCCGAGTGACGCGGTTTTTGTTGGTGAACTGCCTCATACCGCCACAGGGAAGGTTAGTAAGTTAACTTTGCGTGAAGAGTTGAAAGGTTATCAATTTCCGGATGACGGCTAAGTGGTGAGTTTGAACATCACTGAGTTCGCGCATATTACTAGCCAACTTCGCGGGTATGATTTTACCAACAAAAATATGCTTTAATAGGCACAGGTTTTTCAAAAATTTCGAAATTATTACTACTGATTTGAGGAGATGAGTTTATGTCTGAATCAACGATTATCGCGGGTCTAGCTAGAACACCGATGGGGGGCATGCAAGGCGACCTTTCAGAAGTTTCGGCGCCGGTCCTTGGCGAAACCGCTATACGTGGAGCATTGAGCCGAGCAGGAATTTCTCCGGATCAAGTTGACGAAACGATAATGGGGTGTGTGTTGCCTGGAGGGCTAGGGCAAGCGCCGGCTAGGCAGGCGTCTATTGGCGCAGGCATTCCTGAATCGACACCGTGTAGTACGGTTAATAAAATGTGCGGGTCGGGCATGAAAACGGTAATGATGGCGCACGATGCTATAAACGCAGGTTCTGCTGAGGTTGTCGTCGCAGGCGGAATGGAGAGTATGACGAATGCGCCATACATCTTACCCAAAGTACGCAGTGGAATGCGGCTTGGTCATGGGGAAGTTTTGGACCATATGTTTGTTGATGGTCTTGAGGACGCATTTGACAAAGGGAGGTTGATGGGTAGCTTTGCTGAGGACTGTGCTAGCAAGTACGACTTTTCGAGAGAAGCGCAAGATGCCTATGCGATCGAGTCACTGAAAAGAGCAAAAAATGCGATTGACAAGGGCCTCTTCACCGAAGAAATCGAACCTGTCAAAATTTCTACACGAAAAGGTGATTTCGTTGTTGATACTGACGAGCAGCCTGGCAAAGCTCAGCTTGATAAAATTCCAAATTTGAGGCCTGCTTTTGCGAAAGACGGTACTGTAACTGCTGCAAATTCTAGTTCTATTTCTGATGGCGCTGCGGCAGTCGTATTGTGTTCTGAATCTAAGGCTAGTGAGCTAGGTCTGAAGCCCGTAGCGCGTATACTAGGACACAGCTCTCACGCGCAGGCGCCGGGATGGTTTACTACTGCTCCTGTTGATGCCATTAAAAAGTTAATGAAGAGGCTTGAGTGGACCGTGGAGGATGTTGATCTGTTTGAGGTAAACGAAGCGTTTGCCGTTGTGCCTATGGCGGCGATGCATGATATAGGCATACCTCATGAAAAATTAAATGTGCGAGGCGGGGCTTGCGCTTTAGGCCATCCTGTAGGAGCTTCTGGCGCCCGTATTATTGTCACACTTGCTCAAGCGCTGAAAGATTCAGGTGGTAAAAAAGGCGTAGCCAGTTTGTGCATAGGTGGTGGAGAAGCGACTGCCGTGGCGATTGAACTGGCATAAAGCAGAGCTCTAGGCCGTATGATTTTTCATTAGCTTTTTTTGTTAATCTTAAGAAGTGATGTCCGGTCTGAAAGGTCAAAAAACCAGTCGGTGCGCGTGGGTCGATCTGTCTAAGCCAGACTATGTGGCGTATCACGATGAGGAGTGGGGTGTTCCTCAGCTAGATGATAATAAGTTACTTGAGGCACTGTGTCTTGAAGGAGCTCAGGCTGGTTTGAGTTGGTACACTATTTTGAAGAAGAGAAAGGGTTATCGAGAAGCCTTTTCTCAGTTTAATTTGGTTGAGGTGGCTGCCTATTCGGAGTCCGACATAAGTTTGCTGTTGTCCGATTCGCGTATCGTAAGGCACGAGGGTAAGATCCGTTCCGTTGTAAGTAACGCGAAGGCAAGTATGCGAGCCGCTTCCGAACTAGGTTCACTGAAGGAGTTCATTTGGAGTACTTGGGCAGACTGCTCAGGAGATCAGCGCTATAAGATGTTTAGTAGCCGGATGAAGAAGGCGGGTTTTAAATTTGTCGGGCCGAAGACATTGGAGGCATTTGCGCAAGCCGTAGGACTTGTAAACGATCATTCTCAACAATGTTTTAGATACCCTGTTATTAAGTCCTTGATAGAGAGGTCACGCCCCACCTCCCATTTATGATGAGGGTGGGGAAAACACATCAATAATTACTTAAGCAAAGGTACCCTAGAAACCGACTCATTATCCACTAAGATAGCTGTACCCCGTCCTCCGAGGACCAGCAGTTTTCCGTCGGGTAGTTCAACCGGTGTTTTGATCCATGACAGGAGCTTTAATTCAGTTCTGTCGGCAAGCGTCCATTCGTCGCCTTTTAATGTTCCAATAAGGCCAACCGCGCCTGAAATCACTGGAGTCCCATCTTGAGTTAGAATAACTCCGAATATGCCCTCGCGTCCTGGTTTGGGATTATCTTCCCACGTTTCGCCGTTATCTAAACTCTTTTGATTTACCCCCGCGGCTCCAGTCAACCAAGCTTCATTTCCTCGTTGATAACCAGCCATCCAGTATGCAGGCTCAGGTTCTCTAGGCACGATTTCAGTGTCACGTCTTATCCAAGTTTCGCCACCGTCATCACTTTGTAAAATCATGCCAAATTCACCAGCCAGAGTTACTCTTCCTTCATTCAGCATTACGACATTCCAAGAAACATCTCCCTTTCGAAAAGGCGGGCCTGGTGCGAATTTAGCTCGCGACTGTAGGAGCTGGGTCCATGTCGAGTTCTTTTTGAAACTGTATGAATCCCTCGTCAGGATATAAAATATAATCTTCTTCCTCTATCGCAGGCTTACCACCAACACTAGCGGTAAATTTCAAACTGTCGGTGTCAAGATTGGAAACCCCTAGATACCAATCAGCGGGGAAACTTCCAGGAAATTCTGTGACAGGAAGAGTGACTTCATCGATGACGACCTCTTCGTAGTTAGCCATGTCAGTGCTGCGATATATCAAACCGCGCCCGCCTACAACCCAGATACTTTTGCCATCTGATGTTATGTCAAGAATTGGCTCGTTATACTCCGATAGCTGCGCTATCTCGGATACATTTTCTCCGTCAAATTTGTATAGCATTCCAGTAGAACTTCCTAGGAGAGCTTCTTGGTCTGAAATCGCGTGCAGGCTAGTGAAGTCTACGTTTGGTGTATTTTCGACAAGAGTCAGTAGGGCAGCGTTATCGGTCAATTCGACCAACCCGACTGTGCCGTGCTGCCCCGCGACTATAATTCGTCCCATACCATTTAGGTAGTCAGCATCCATTACGTCGATGAATGTTGCGCTAGGCGCTGTTGCAACATCAGTCGAACTAGACGCCGAGTCTTGCGCCAGGGTTATGGTCGAGCCAAAACCTAATATTACGCAGGTAAATATTTGTGCGAATTTTGATTTGCAGATCATGAAATGTTTCCTGTTTTTATCGTAAAACGTATAGAGTAAATTTTAGAAATGCTCACTGCCCGTAAGCTCCCCATCTTTTTAAAATAGGCCTATCGTGACCTTTTGGCCGTTAAAATACCAGCAATTGCCCTCGTCACACAATAGTCAAGATTTAAATTCCTGATAACCGCCACGATAATATAGTAGTGGGCCGGCGTCCGCATTGTCGTTGATCCAGCCTTTAACTAAGCCGCAAACGATTTGATGATCGCCACCCTCATAAACATTATAGACCGAGCATTCTATCGATAAAAGAGCTCCTGAGATCAATGGAGCACCGAATTCGCCCAAGCTCCAATCTATGTTATCGAATTTGTCGGTCCCTTTTTTGGCAAAGTTATTAGAAATAGCTTGTTGTGATGAACATAGCATATTTATCCCAAATTTCTGGGTTTCAAGCATGGGGCCTAAGGTGTCAGAATTATTATCGACACAAACAAGAAACATTGGGGGGCGTCAACGAGAGAGAACTTACCGCGTTCATAGTGAGCCCAAAAGGAGTACCGGCTTTATCGGTTGTTGTGATGATAGATACTCCAGACGCCCACAGACCGCAGGCCTTTCTGAAGGCATCCTGAATCAAATTTGTCGTTCATAATTTAGAGCTTTGTAAATTGAAGGATTGTGTAATGTGCAACAAAACTGCCGATGGGTGCAAGAAAAACAATTTTGATACACGCTGGATAGTCGATTCTTACCCTGCTCTAAACTTAGCCCGGTAAATTAGCTCTATCGCGGCAGTTGTTGCCACTCATGGCTCTCAAAAAGATTTATATCCGCGTAAAGAAATCCCCAGTCAAGTCAATTAAAATACTAGTGTAGAAGCCATTTAGAGCCATCTTCTGCGCCAACTATACTGTGTGGTTTAAAAGCAACGTAATTAATGTTTACCTTTTACCACAAACGTGACAGAATCACGCGTGATGAATCTTTAGCTTTCAGGTAACTTGGTTGCGGGTTCGTTATTTTGAAACACCACATCTGGAGTTGGTGGCTGGTTAACATTACGTGCGGGAGGAAAGGACATTGTCTGAGAACGGATTAACGAGAGGCCAGAGAATGGCGAACTGGATGTTGGATAACCGTATGACCACGGTACTCGGCATCGTTATCCCAACATTAATATTAGCCTGGTCTTTGCCTTCAATTGAAGTTTACTCTCGGTTTGCAGATCTTCTTCCTGCGAAGCACGATTACATAAAGAATTACAATCGAATGAAACAAACGTTTGGCGGGGCTAACGTTGTCACTATGTCAATCGAGGTCGAGGGCGATCGGGATATCTTCACTACAGAGACGCTGAATCAAATCAAGTACGTAACCGATGAGGTCGACATGATTCAGGGCGTAAATCACTATCAAGTCGCTAGTATCGCCCATCCAAAGATACGCAGAATTAGGACTACGGCTGGTGGATTGATCAAATCTGAACCAGTACTCCCGCGGGACATTCCAACTCAACCAGATAAGCTGAAACAACTCCGGGAAGAATCTTTTAATAACGATATTGTTTATGGCACATACATTTCGACAGACGGTAAAGCTGCCCTGATCCTAGCTGGGTTTGATGAAGAGCGGTTAGATTACAATAAGATATTTACCCGACTAAAAGAGCTGAAGGTTGAGATAGAGGAGGTTGGGGACACCAAATTATACATAGCTGGTGAGCCGATGCTGAAAGGTTGGATTTATTATCATTCTGCCGAGCTAACTCTCATTTTTGGCATCACTTTTGCTGTTATGGTTCTTCTGCTGTACCTACATTTTCGGTCTCTCGCGGGCGTGTTCGTTCCGCTGCTGGGAACGGGTATGGCCTGTGTGTGGGGTTTGGGCTTCGTAGGGTGGATGGACTTTAATCTAGATCCGCTCATCCTTGTTGTGCCCATCTTAATTTCCGCCCGTACCGCAAGCCACTGTGTGCAAATGATGGAACGGTTTCATGATGAGATCCGAAAAGGAGAGTCTCGAGACGCCGCTGTCAGAACCAGTATGGGTGAATTGCTAGTTCCGGCGTCGATAGCCATCTTTACTGACGCAGCCGGCCTTTACGTGCTCACCGTGTCTTCTATCCCGATAATAGCGAAACTCGGGTATTTTTGTAGTTTCTGGTCGCTAAGTAACTTAATTACTGTGACTATCTTGGTGCCAATTGTACTATCCTACTTACCGTCACCTAAGGTCAGTCAAGAGGAAGACAAGCATGTTTACTCAATGATTATGAGTAAATGGTCGAACTTTTTAGTTTCTGACCGCGCTCCAAAGCCTATTTTCGGCGCGGCGCTGATATTGATTGGCTTTGCGGTATTTTATGCCAAGGACATGGTCGTTGGGGAAAATATGCCTGGTTCGCCAATATTGTTTCCTGATTCAGAATACAACGTTGCAGCTAAAGCTATAGCTGATAAGTTCGCGGGTGCGAATCAATTCAGCATCTATTTCGAGGCTGATGAAGCGCATAAGATGAAAGATCCTGAAGTTGTGGCCGTAATGGAGAAGTTTGGGTTGTACATGGCTGATACTCTGGGTTATGGCGGAACAAGAACGATTCCTCACTTAGTTCGTTCGATAAACCGACTCTACCATTACGATGACCCGCGGTGGTCGTTGGTTCCATCGAGCCAGCGGGACATAGGTAATACCTTATTTATGTACGAAGCGGGTGCTGCGATACCTGGTGTCATTTTAGAATATATGGATTTAGAAGGGCGAACGGCTAATTTTGTGGTGTTTTACAAAGATGCCACTGGACCTACAGTTACCGAAGCTGTTATTAAGGCGAAGGAGTTTTTGGCTGAGCATCCGATGGAAGGAGTAACCCCACGATTCGCTGGCGGAATTATCGGAACCACCGCGGCAGGTAACGAAGAAGTGGAGCAGTCCGAATTAAATCAGACTATCCTAATTATGGTGGTTGTAATGGCTTCAGTCATCGCCACATACAGATCTATTACGGCGGCATTACTTGTGTTTGTGGTGCTTGCTATGGCAGTGGTTATTAATAGGGCGTATATGGGATTTAGGGGTATCGGCTTAAACATTAACACTCTACCGGTAACAGCGGTTGGTATTGGTATTGGGGTCGATTACGCAATCTATATGCTCGATAGGATTCGTGAGGAAGTTAGGCACAGATCTATTGACGATGCTGTGAAGGTCGCGCTATCAACGACCGGCGCAGCGGTACTGTTTACGGCAGTGACGGTCGTGGCCGGTATAGCTTACTGGATATTTGGTTCATCGCTCCGATTTAACAGTGAGATGGCAATGCTATTATCGCTGCTAATGGTGAGCAATATGATCGGGGCGATTTCTCTGTTGCCTCTGTTAGTTAAAGTGTTTAAACCGAGCTTTGTAATGAAGTCACAGGTGGATGAGTCATCCACTGGAGACGAATCTACAGAGCCTGCAAACACCGCGGCATAGCAGATAAACTGAGAAATCGTGAATAGAAAGCTTTAAAACATGTTAAATGTGGTTTAAAGTAATAAAAAAGGGAGCTGCCGGGCGTCCGTGAGGGTAACCGAAAGCTAAACAATAAGAGGGGACACATGGGAGATTTAACCATGAGACACTTAAAAGGCACTTTTAAAGTAGCTGCATTTGCGTTGGTACTAGCATTATTTGCTGGCCAGTCGCAAGCCCGCATCACAGTCGACGCTTTTGGCGGCGAACTGGAAGTGGAAGGCTTTTTGAAGAGTGAGGTTCGTTCACGAGTATTGAACGGTAAGACTTATCTAGGCCAGTGGATTAATCAGTTTCAAGTCGAGGCTGCATTAAACTACGTTGATGTCGGTATATTTGACGAATTAACATTCGTAGCGATAGCTCGACCTGAGTACGATATTGTGCAAGACATGGGCGACCTGTCTAGCAACCATATCGGTGAAGGTACCACGGGCGTGTCCGTAAGTGATCGGGCAACATTCACTGCTGAAAACGACCGATTAGGCTATGGCGGATTCGAGTTCATCGGGTTCGGTAAAACAAGTACTGGTGGTATTGGTCAGTACGAACGTCAAGGGTTGAAGAACCCATCATGGTTCGCACAGAACTTTGAGGTTGCGTTTGGTACGGATGCCAGTCTTACTAAAATAAGCAATAGCGGGACTTACTCACTGAGTGATAGCGCGACAGGCCATCTGTATCAAGGCGGTGGATTTCCACTGGTTGTGCAAAAAGCATCTAACCTAAATCTTGATTGTAAAGGTTGTACAGATCTAAACATCGACAACATTGACGTTGCTACTGGTAATACTGATTCAAATGGTCGTCTTTATCCATTCCGTGAATTATATGCGGATGCGATTATAGGTGACTTCTGGATAAGATTAGGTAAACAACAAATTGTTTGGGGTAAAACAGATTTCTTCCGTTTACAGGATTTAATCAACCCAGTCGATTACGGACGTCACTTTTTCTTTGACTCTTTTGAAGACATACGTATTCCTCAGTGGATGGCCTCCATCCAGTGGAAAGCGGGATCCATTGGTCCTCTTACGGATAACGCAATTCAGGTTGTTTGGAATTTCGACGAGTTTCAAGGCATAGGCCTTGGGAACCCATCGCAATTTTGGGCACATCCATTCTCAAAAGACATCAGTACGTTTGCAATATATAACACGTACTTTTCTCCAGAGCCTTGTTTGACCGCTTCAGCGCGAGACAAGGACTACTCTTCCGGCTACGCTGGAAGCGCAGTTATTAATACGGCTAAACTACGTCCTGAAGACACTTGCGGTTACCTCGGAGCGAACGATAATCGTACGCCCTCTGGATTTGGTCAACCTGTTGGCTTGAGTGCGAACTTAAGGCCTGATTGGGATATTAAAAATACTGAAGCAGGTTTTAGATGGGAATTCCGTCTAGCTGATTTCAGGTTTGCGGTATCGCATTGGTATGGCTGGAACGATGTTCCAGTGTTCAAGTTCCATTCAGTTAACTTGCCGACAAGGCACTTGACTGCCGCTGGTATTAAGGCAAATGCGCCAACTGACATACTTATTGGTGATTTAGCATGGGCACGTTCAGTGAACGCGACAACATCCGGTGTTGCGGGTGGTGCAGATTACTCTACAGGTGATATGTTAGCATTAGCACAAGCCGAAGCAGCATCAAACGGTACATCCAGTTTGGGAACAGGCACTGGTGGTTACAATGACCCGATAATCGTAACTGATCCACTAAACGCGGCCATATACTGGCAGCACATGCGAAAAGTTCGATATGGCCGGAGCGGCATCTGCAGCAATTAAAATGGGCACTTTTCTAACCTCTGGGCTGCGCTAGACGAAACATACTTCGGTGCAGGATCCAACTGGCAGAATTGCGGAAGCAATGGTGGAGTGTTCTGTAGCCCGCTTGCAGGTGGACAGACCTCAATGGTTTACAAGCAGGCTCACACAGTCGGCCTAGCTATGGACTACTTTGAGTCACATTCCGGTGTTGTAATGCGAATTGAGTCTTCTTGGACTTTCGATGAGCTGTTACAACAACACAATGCGCTCTGACTGGGTTGATGAAGGAGACGTAATGCGCTTCTCACTCGGCTTTGACAGACCGACATTTATACCGTTCTTGAACAAAGACCGTACGTTCTTCCTATCATTGCAGATCTTTGATACCTGGTATCTAGATCACGAAGGTGACAAGAACACTGGTATGTTCGTAGATGAGCATAACTGGATAACTACTTTCTTCTTTATCGGTAACTATATGCGCGATAAAGTGAAACCAATCGGTTTCTATGTTTGGGAAGAAGCGTCCAACTCACATGTTGCTGGTTTCAATGTTGAGTGGTTGATTGACAACCATTGGTCAATCAAGTCTGGGTTTCACCTGATTTGGGGTGGCGACAGAAACACTACACATGATACAGGACCATTTACAAACTACATCACTGAAGGCTCAAACGGGCCTACAGAATCCTTTCGTAACATCAGTCTTTGGACCAGGACGACAGGGTATTGGTAGTGTGAGAAACTATGACGAAGTTACATTTGAATTGAAATACCAGTTCTAATATACTCGCTAAGTTAATAAAATTAAGGGCGGAAGGGTAAAACCTTCCGCTTTTTTTTTGTGGTAACATAAGTCCATTGGACACATCATGGTCGTATATAGTTTGTGCATAGTTAATAGGAAAGGTTATATGTCGAGGGTGCTAATATTCAAACTGCTCATCACGTTTTTAGTGAGTTGTATGCTTACAACAGCATCGTATGCGCTCGAGGGTGATGACGCAAAGGAGTTAGTTCGAGAGGCGATACAAGTGGCAAAAGAACTGCGAGCGAGTGAGAGCTACTACGATCAGTATGCTGGCGCAGGTATATTGGTTGATATAGGCGATAAGGACTCGCTCCAGTTTCTAGTGGACGGCCTTGCAGATAACGATTGGGTCTTAATGAGAAGTGCAATTGATACGTTGCTGACAGTTCGGCATCCTTATGGTCTTGACGTGCTCTATCGATATGCTGAGCAAACGACTGATGCAATATTTATGAAATTCTTGTCTGAATCATTGGCGAGTCGTCCTAGAGATGATCTCTCTGAGTTTTTAATTAGGCTAATAGAATCAGACGACGAGTGGGTCAAAAAGCATGCTATGCAATCTCTGGCGTCTAGCGAATATCCTGGAAAAGAACAGCTAATGACTAATCTAGGAGATGACCACAATCAAGATCCATTGACGAGAGCTTACGGCTATTATGGGCTTATTGGGACAGATTCTGAGAGTTATGCTGTCAAAGAATTGCTTTCAATTACGGATAATTGGGGCGCGGATGCTTTGGAGGTGTTGGCAGTAGCGTTGGGGCAGCACGATTCTCAAGAAACCAGGTTGCGATTAAAAGAGCTAAGGGCAGCAAATACCTATAAAATACAAATTGCGGCAATGGCTAGTCAGGCTGGGTTCGGTAATGAGGAAGCGACGGAAACCTTAATTTCGATCATCGCTAATGGAAAAGGTCTTGACCCGTCCGTTGCCGCGGCTAGTTTAAGAAGGATGAACCCGGGAACAGTAAGTGCGATCACCGCTGAACTATTAAAATGTTGCGAACTGGATTCTGATACGGGCACTCGTTTACTTGAATCGTGGGAAAAAATAGATGGCGATCCGACTGCATTATATAATTGGGGGTTTAATCATAAAAATCCTGACATACAGATGCAGACAGTATGGCTTGTTGGAGCGAGAGGAGATGCTGAACATGCGCCCTCTATCGCGAGTATGCTAACTAGTCCAGATTCAGGGATTAGGGCGATGGCATCATGGGCTATCGTGCGCTTATTCGGCGAAAAATACGCACCAGAGTTGTCTGTATAAAACTTCTAAAACATTAGGGGCAATAGCGCTAAATAGCGCGTAATGAGACGTGGGAACGATATGGAAAAATACGGTGTAACGCGATTTTGTCAGTGTCTTCAACTACTTGTTTGTGCGATATGCATGCTGAGTCTCGAAGCTACTGCGGACGAGTTTAGGTTTGATGTAGAAAACGCATTAGAGCTTAGTCCGCCCATGGGTATGGTGGTCACTGCAAGCAATCTTGAGCAGGTGCGTCAGCTGTTGGACGAAGACTTAGCAGGACTCATCGAAAAGGGATGGCTCACGCTAACTGTTGGAAAGCCTCAGTCTTTTCGGCCTCACTCTAACTACATAGAAGCCACCAAGAGACATCGAGGTAAGACTAAACTAGGTGATAGTCCCGGTGTACTGTTGAATTACGTTGCAGGCAGGCCTTTTTCGGGGGTTCCTAACTCTGACGATCCGAAGGCTGGAGAAAAGCTTATCTGGAACATGCGGTATCTCTACGGGGGAGACGGTGGAAAAATACCTGAAATGTATTGGCAGTACCGAGACATGAAATCGCAGAAAATGGAACGAGAGTTAGAATTCAAAGCTGCAATGATGAGGTTTATGTATCGGCACGTGGTAGAGCCAACTCCAGCGATTAAAGACAATCGCTATAAGACTTATAGCGCTATTACTTTGACTGCGATAGAGCCCGGGGATGTGGCGAAAACAAAGTTACTAATATTTTATAACAGTGATGATACAGCCGAAGAGCAAGGTTGGATGTATGTACCTCTGTTGAGGCGAGTTAGACGCGTCGCGACTACTATGCGGACAGACTCGTTTTTGGGCAGTGATATTATGATTGAAGATTTTCTCGGTTACACTGGGCGTATTATGGATATGAATTGGTCTTATGGGGGGACAAAAAATATTCTCTTACCTATGTATAACCATGATGAAATACCGCATTCAGATCGAAAAGCGCGTCGACATGATTATAACTTTGTTGATTTCCATGGACATTCTGGCTGCTTCCCAAATATCACATGGCAGGTACGTAAGGTTTATATTCTGGAGGGAAAACCAAAGCGAAGTGATCACCCAGTGGGTAACAGATATTTTTATTTAGACGCTCAGACCATGTCTCCAATTTTTGGAAAGTTGTATGATCGAGCAGGTGTGTTGTGGAAGTATATTATTGGTGGCGTCGCACACCCGGATAGTCATCTTCCGTCAAACAAAGGCACAGGCGTACCGCTGATAGATACTGCCTCGGTAGTAGACATACAGAGCATGCATTGCACCACGGTTCAGATGGTCACGATGGCGAATTTGCCAAAATTAAAGAAGCGCGACTTTGAGCCGTCCGCTCTCAATACTATGGCTAGATGAATCACGATATAGTATTGTGAGGTATAATTAATTCTTGTTGAAAATTACCGAGTCTTGTTCGGTTAGATGTAACACTAAAGGGGAAAAAAATGGCCAGTAGCCAATCGGATGCGATAAAGGTTCTATATAAAGGCTGGATCGATGCTATGTCTGCTAATCCTGAGATGGGTTTGGAGGAGATGCGCGATATCTTTGAGCATTGGGGTGATATCACGGATGAACCGGGAGAGGTTGACTATTCTGAAGTCGATGCTGGTGGTGTACAAGCAATGTGGGCTGTTCCAAAAGGTTGTGCAGAAGATAGGGTCGTAGTGTGTACACACGGGGGAGGGTACGTTACCGGGTCTATGTACACTCACCGTAAGGTTTTCGGACATCTAGCAAAGCAGATAGGCTGTAAGGCTCTCATACTTCATTATAGGAGAGCACCAGAGGCGCCTCATCCGGCACAGGTGGACGACGCAGTTGCAGCTTATGAATGGCTGTTAAGTCAAGGGTATACAAACGACCATATATGCACTAGCGGCGATTCAGCCGGAGGTGCGTTATGCACATCAATGTTGTTAGCTATCCGCGACCAAGGTCTACCTATGCCAGTTGCAGCTATGCCGATGTCGCCCTGGTATGACCCAGAAGGTACCGGAGATTCTTTGGTAACTAATGCCGATAAAGATGCGATAGTTAATAAGGATGTGCTTATGGGCATGGCTGGTATGTTTTTAGGAGACGGGTCTTCCAAGGATCCATTAGCCAATCTACTATGTGCCGATTTGAAAGGTTTACCATCCGATTTATATACAAACCGGTGGTGATGAAGGGCTGCTAGATGATTCTGTTCGTTTTGAAGAAAAAGCTAGGGCGGCTGGAGTAGACGTTACCTTGGATATATTTCCAGAAATGCAGCATGTCTTTCATTTTATGGCTGGAAGGGCACCTGAAGCAGACGATGCTATCGCAAAATATGCAGCTTGGGTAAAACCGAAATTAGGATTGTAGTTGTATGACTTGAAGTAAGGTGAGCCCTAGCGCTCACCTTTTTTTTGAAAGAATTTTGTTAAACGGTGGAATTATGAATAGTGACGATGTGAAAGCGACCGCTGATCCAAGAGATCAATTCGACTTGTCGGGAAAGCGGGCCCTAATTACCGGTGCATCCTCGGGATTGGGACGTCGATTTGCCTGGACTTTAGCCCGTGCGGGTGCGGAGGTTTTGATAGCCGCGCGGAGCGAGGATAAGCTAGCAAGCCTTAAGAAAGAGATTGAACAATTTGGTGGCAGCGCGATTTGTGTATCGCTTGATGTTCGAGATAGGCGAAAAATCAGGGACACAATTGACGCGTTAGAGTTGGAGGCACCCATTGATGTTTTGGTAAACAATGCTGGGGTTGCTATCGTAAAAGCACCTGAGCGATACAAGGATGAAGACTGGGACGCCGTTTATGAAACGAATCTTAGAGGTCCTTGGGTTTTAGCACAAACTGTCATAAAACATAGGATTAACGATGGAAAGCCCTGTAGCATCATCAATATTGCTTCGGTATTAGGGGTGAGGCCTTTAGGACATATACCACCCTATGCTGCGGCAAAAGCGGGGATGATTAACCTTGGTCGAGATCTCTGTGTCGATTTAGCTTCAAAAGGAATTAGAATAAATGCTATCGCTCCAGGTTACTTTGAAACCGAAATGAATAGGGAATGGTTGAAGACACCTGCAGGTGAAAAACTACTTCAAGGGATCCCAGCAGGAAGGTTTGGCCAACCAAGTGATCTGGATGGCGCGATATTGTTTCTCGCATCTGATGCCTCTAGTTTTATGAATGGTAACCTAATGACGATAGATGGTGGGCATAGCGCTGGTCTCTAGCTTGCCCAGAGGATCAGTCGCCAATCGAGTACTTGTGTTTCCTCGTACTCATTATCGCGGTTTAGTCGTTTGGCAAAAGTATCAACTTTCAGTTCTTTTAAGGTGCCACCCGATGGGACCTGGTTAACGCGCAGAACTTCAAATTCTGAACGGATTATGTCTTCCTCTAGCACTGGAGCCAGGTGATCACACCCTTGCCATCCGATTAAGGTCACCGTGTCAGGTATAGCTCGCATTATTTGCGCGTAAGCGAGCGATATTGTATGCCCGCCGTAGACGAGACGCTTTTTTAAATAACTTCGTGACGCATCTGTGTGAGCAAACGCTATGTTGCCAGTTAGCCTTACTAACTCCGCAGCGCACGTAATAGTATCTTGTCCGGTCACGACTACTCGATCCTGTTGCTGTAGATTTGGCAGCGATGGTTCAAACGAGCTGTTCGTTAAAGGTTCGATATTCCAAGCCGATGGCACAGACGCTAGGATAGCTTCTTCCGGTAACCCTTTAGGGATCTGACTGAAATCGTCTAAGTGACCAGTTTCGGCAGACGGGTCTCGACATGGGATCATAGGGCATCGCCAATAACGCATTACACACTCATTGTTCTGATTTAGAGTCTCTATCTCTAATGCCACCATTCCTGTCGCATTCCTTCCAGGCTTGTTTTTATTTTGATTGAGACCCACTACCTTGGTTGTCGTAGTTAGCGTGTCGCCTATGAAAACGGGTGACTTCATTATCAAGCCACGGTAAAAGAGATTTCCTTTAACATTTTGTGAAGCATAGGTTGTTTGTCCGTTCACAATATTGATAACAAGCATCGGATGGACCATTCCGCTATTGCTACCGGTAACCTTTTTAGTTAGCTCGTGGTCAAGTGACAGACGCATACGATCGCCTATAATTGACTGGTAGATAGAGCAAAAGCCTTCAGTGACTGTTACTGCAGGCGCTCCAAATATTTGTCCGTTATAAAAATCCTCGAAAAAAGGTCCGTCAATTATATGTATTGCCATAGTTCAAACTATCCGTATTACTGAAGCCAATTTTATTGTTAAGTGCATTAGGATATCCGGCACAGTTTATTGGAGCAATGCACGATACATCCCGATGATAGTTGCTACATTTTGTGGTAGCTTTTATCTTGACGTTATTTATCTTATAGCTATAGGGTTGATAATCATTTGGACTGCTCCTGAAATTCTTGCCGGCCCGAGGACGAACATAAACTCATAAGCCTTGTCTGCAGCGAGCTCCCGAGTATCCATGTTTTCCAGTATATAAATACCATTGTAATTAATTAGTATCTGGTGGACGGGGAAGAGTATATTTGGATCCTCTCCTGGGATAAGTTCAAGCGCTGAATTGTCAGAGCCTACCGCCATTACTTCTTTTTCGACTAAGTAGTTGGCACCATCAGCTGTAATCCCAGGCTGCTCCTTGATGAACTTTTCGGGATCTGATTCTAAGTAAGTCAGCCAACCAGAATGGAATAAGACGACATCGCCTTTTTCAATATTTACGCCCAGTTTTTTCTCACACGCGACGATATCTCGTTTATTGTAGGGAGTTTTAGCAGGTAATAATTCTTTCCCTTTACAAGCAGCCATATCGAGTAGCACACCGCGGGTCACTACAGGTGGATAGTCTTCCACACCCATCTTAGTAAGCCCGTCGACTTTGGCAAAATCGCTTGCTTTATACCCGTTATAAAAAACTCCATCAGTGGCGGCATGTCCAAGGCCATCAATTTGAGAACCCACACCCATCCAGCCAGAGACATGATCATCGAAATAATTGAATTTGTTACCTCCAATGGGGTGATGATGGCTGTATTGATTAGGATACAGCACATGAACTTCAAAAGTTCGTGTCCCATAGGCGGGAGTGTCGCTGTTAGTCTCTATACCTAATCTGTACGTCTTACCTGTTTTTACAAGTTTACTCGCTTTAAGCGTTAGTTCAGGTCCGAGCATGTTAAAGGAACCCAGTGTGTCGGTTGGTCCCCATTTAGATGGCCACCACTTGTCGTCGGCGCTTACAGCTGCAATAGCAAGAAGCACGGTAACTAAACTAGCGAAATACTTCATCTCAGTCCCCTTATATAAAGTAGAACTCCATTTAATTAGAAATTGAGTACTTCGGCAAGTTTAATTTTGAAAAGTTTGGTTTAAGAAAACTCGCGCCGGACGCTATTAGAATGTGCGCCCAGTTCAGGGACTTGTAAGTTTTTATTTTCGTCTCCGACTCTCCGGATAAGACTGAAATTATTGCCAGAACTTAAGACATTTTTACGCTTCAAAGCGTCGTGCTTGGAGAGATCTTTTAAGGTATTAATACTACCGCAAGCTACGCCAGCTTTTTGTAGTGAGTCCATAAGTTGGTTGCGATCTGAAAGCTTGAACACTGCTTCAATCTCTAGCTTTAAAGCGTTTCGATTTTCAGTTCGTTTCATATTCGAATCGTAGAGAGGATCAGAAACTAGCGCCGGTTTGCCCAGCACTTGTTCACACAATCTAACCCACTCCATATGATTTTGCACTACTATGAAAATTTTCCCGTCTTTAGTGTCATAGGCACCGTATGGACATATTTGTCCATGATCCATACCTGTTCCTTGCAGTAATTTATCGGCGTACTCATAGTAAGAGAGGGGTACGGATAGCCATTCGGAGAGGACTTCAAACAGTGATAATTCGATATGAGAACCACTTCCTGATTTAATGCCTCTTTTGATGAGCTTCTTGAGGATCTCCCCATAAGCCGTGAGGCCAGTCGCGATATCAACAATTGATGCGCCGACTTTGGATGGTTCGCCTGGGGGACCTGTTACAGAGCACAAACCTGTTTCTGCTTGAATTAAAGCATCATACGCTTTCATTTTAGAGTAACTTCCCTTGCTACCATAACCGCTGATAGAACACATTATGATATTGGGGTTTATTCTTTGGATCGATTGGTAACCGAAGCCGAGCCGCTCCACAGCACCAGGTCGAAGATTTTGTATAAAAATATCTGCTTTCTTGATCAGGTTCTGCAATAACGCGATGTCCATATCAGACTTTAAGTCAACAGTAACCGATTCTTTCCCAGAGTTCAGCCAGACAAAATAGGCACTATCACCGTCAAGAATATCGTCATATTTTCTCGCAAAATCTCCTTCTGGGCGCTCAAGTTTAATAACCCGAGCACCAGCCTCGCGCAATAATCTAGAGCAATAGGGTGCCGCCACCGCCTGCTCAAGACTAATTACTAGAAGGCCATCAAGATCACTTGTCATTGCAATAGTTTACCTTACACGAATCTAGTATGACCTAGGCAGACCTAGTTCTCTTTCTGCAAGGTAAGACAGGATCAGATTAGTTGAAATAGGTGCAATCTGGTAAAGCCGCGCCTCTCGAAACTTACGTTCGACATCGTATTCCTCCGCTACTGCAAAGCCTCCAAAGGTCTGCATGCAAGTGTCGGCAGCGGCCCATGAAGCCTCTGAAGTAAGAAGTTTTGCCATATTGGCATAGGTACCTGAGGTGTCTCCGGATTCATATAGGCGGCATGCCTTATCTAAAACAGCCTCCGCTGCTTCGGTTTGAGCGAACGCTCGTGCTATAGGAAATTGGATACCCTGATTGCGGCCAATAGGACGACCGAAAACCTCTCGCTCACTAGCATAATCAGATGCCTTTTTAATAAACCAGCGCGCATCACCAACGCATTCGGCTGCAATAAGGATCCGTTCCGCGTTCATTCCTGAAAGAATATACTTGAATCCTTTGCCTTCCTCTCCAATCAAGCTATCGGCAGGTATTGGCACATTATCGAAAAAAACTTCAGTGGTCGCATGGTTTAGCATTGTTCTAATTGGGTTGATGGTCATTCCATTTTTAAGAGCATCTCTCATATCAATAAGAAAGACTGAAAGGCCATCAGACTTCTTTTTCACTTCATCTTTTGGTGTAGTCCGCGCAAGGAGTACCATTAAGTCTGAATGCTCGGCACGAGATGTCCAAATTTTTTGTCCATTGACGATATACTTATCGCCATCTTTAACAGCCATAGTAGTAATGCTGGTAGTGTCTGTACCAGCAGTCGGTTCGGTGACTCCGAATGCTTGTAGCCTTAAGTCTCCAGAAGCAATTTGTGGCAAATATTTCTTTTTTTGTTCTTCACTACCATGACGAAGGACCGTCCCCATTGTATACATCTGAGCGTGGCAAGCGGCAGCATTTCCTCCAAATTCATGGATCGCTTTGAGTGTCTCAGAGCCGACAGTTATCGGCAGACCACTACCTCCATATTCTTCGGGTATTAAGGACGCCAGCAAGCCAAGCTCAGTAAGTCGTGTCACAAACTCAGTCGGATATTTGCGTTCACGATCTTTTTCTCTCCAGTATTCTCCGGAAAACTCTTCACAGACTTTAAATACCGTATCTCGTATTTGGGATATTGTTTCTTGTAGTTCTTCTTGGCTCATATTTAGGTAGCTCACCGTTTGGTTGGTTTATTAAAATGACCTGTAACTAGACAGGATTCCATAAAAAAAGGGTTGCCGCTATCACGGCAACCCTCCCCAGTTTACTTTAGTATCATGTTCCGCTAACTCGCAGCCACAATTTTATCTAAAACAGGCATCAGATAACTATTGAATAGCTCTGGATTTTCACTCATTGGAAAGTGCCCGATTTCTTCCATGATAATACATTCTGAGTTTTTAGTTTTCGCAGCACTTTCTTCAGTCATCTCTGGTGTACACGCGAAGTCATAAACACCTGTCATGTAGTACATAGGTACTTTACCAGAAAGTTTTTCGGTCCGGCCTCTAAAGTCATGATCTTGACTATAGAAATAAAGATCGCCTTTGAATATTCCAGGGCCTCCCTGCGCGTAATACCACCAGGTCTCCCATCGATACTTATCAGGACTTTGCGGAGCCATTAACCCAAAGACAGACTGAGCTGCCGCTTCACCGCCGTGGATGTGGGAGTGTCTTAACCAATCAATATGCCAGCCTAATGAATGCTCGCACGCTTCTACGGCTATCAAGGCTCTGAGCTCATCTTCGTGTTTTTCCGCTAAATGAAGGCAAATATTACCACCCATTGAACTTCCTAAGATTACCGGCTTATCGAGTTCTAGAGCGTGGCAGAATGCCATCACTATGCCCATATAGAATTCTGCAGTTAGTTTGTACTCTTCATCTTCTTTATACCAATCATATGGAGGAATGGATTTGCCATGACGAGGAATATCAATAGCAATTACTCTAAAGTTAGCGTTTATTGCAGGATCACACAGTTGATGTCTCCATTCTCTGGAGTCGGTTCCAGCGGTATGTAAACAGACCATTGGTATTCCTTGGCCAGCTTCTTCAAAAAATATTCTGTACTCGGTCCCGTTATAAGGAACCCAGACATAACGTCCAGTTATTGGTTCGATTTTTCCCATTTTTATGTCTCCTAATTCGTTCCTTAATTAAATCTCACGCATCCGATCGAGTGCCCAGCATAGCGCACGCATATTTTGCCAGAGGACCATTTGGTCTCCCTCTAGCGTTAATCTACCGTGAAGAGGATGAGCCATAGCCCAAATATCGTTATACATAGGTGGTGGTGTTTTTTGACAGAATTTTTCCCAACTGACAGCAGGGCCTTTTATAGCCAGTTGGTAGCAAGTTTCTGGGGTAAATTCACTTTCTATATTAGCTATCTTTCCTTTATAAAATTCGATGACATATTCAGTTTCACCAAACCCAAAAAGTAGATTGGTTGTGAAATGCTTTCCGATCCAACTCATTGGACCATTAGTGTTCACCAGCTTTTGCCAGCTCTCCATCCAAGACTTTTCAAACATGAGTTACCTCCTCATTCATTCTCGAGCGCCTTACTCTTAACTTATAAGTTACTACTATTCGCATAGTTGCAAATTTACTGCTTTATTTATAATTAGTATTTTAAATCAATTACCGTATTTTCTCATGAAAATTTAGAGCCAATCAGGTAAAAAAACTGGGGAAATGCAGCTTCACCTCAATTATCTTATAGTACTTCAACTACTTTGAAACTCTTTATACCAGACTCAATCAGCAGAACCTAGTAGCAGCCTAATAATATTTATGTTAATTGCTAATCTTTTTTTTTACCAGTGCGGACAAGTTATCTTTAGCTCGTTTTCGATTAAAGTCGACTTTGAACCGCGTCATCTCGATGGGCGTTATGTATTCGGTTGGGAACAAGTGATATCTCGCGCCGGCTAGAACAAGTTCTTTATACCAATCATATGGCTCTTGCTGGTAATCGACAAATGATTGTTGCGCCACATACACATTACACGCGCCGACACTGGGCACATGTATTACAGACGACCGATAGCCTTTGCCGACACCTTCAATCACGTCAAGCTGTTTGAGGTCTTTTATCGATATTTTATATACGGTGCCCCACACGGCGTCCTTATCACTTTTCACGATATTGCACTTGCCAGATCCGTCGCGGCCAATTTTAGAAAAATTAAGGCTCCAGCCGTGTAGCATCGCTGTAGTACTAAAAGCCGCTGAACTAATTCTTGCTTGAAGGCGAGCGGGATGCAAATTAGAGCCATAAGCTAGATAACGTATGACCCGCATATGGTTATTTGGCAGATTGTTATTAGACTTGCTCATGATTTAGCCATGCTGAGTTTTTATATTTTAGTTGCTATTATAGGGCCTAGATTATTTTATAGACATGGAGCAGCAATGAGCCAAAGTATCGAACAGATCTCATCACAAGAGGAAACCCAAGTTATTGACGCTATTGACGTCTGGCTTAGGAAAGAGGTAGCTCACCAAGTAAAGCATTTCGATCACGAAGATGAATACCCACATGAAATAGTCGCTCAAATGAAAGATATGGGGCTGTTTAGTCTTATGTATCCAATAAAGTATGGGGGGTTAGGGTTCTCAGCCAGTTCTTACACCAAGGTGATAACAAAATTAAGCGAAACGTGGATGAGTCTGGCGGGCGTGATAAATACCCATATGATGTTGGGGCAACTCATTGAACGATTCGGTACCCCAGAGCAACAATCTTACTTTTTACCCCGGCTTACTAATGCTGAGTTACACGGTGCGTTGTGCTTGACTGAGCCCGATGCCGGCACGGATCTACAAGGGATTAAAACACATGCGAAGCGAGACGGTGATCGGTACGTTCTAAATGGATCTAAAATGTGGGTCACTAATGGGATGTATGGTTCTTTATACGCGGTGCTTACTAAGACGGATCCGAGTGCTCAACCAGCACACCGAGGGATGACGATGTTTTTAGCCGAAAAAGACACCGGCTTTAATGTAGACGGTAAGTTGAAGAAACTTGGTTATCGGGGCGTTGAGAGTGCGGCGCTAAGTTTTGATGACTATTCGATCTCTGCCGATCGGGTTCTTGGTGGGGTTGAGGGTAAAGGACTTCAGCATGCGATGGGAGGATTGGAATTGGGACGTATAAATGTGGCGGCTCGAGCTGTAGGCGTTGCGCGGGCTGCGATGGATGACGCGGTCAAATATGCGCAAGAAAGAGAGACTTTTGGCAAACCCATTTGTGAGCACCAGTCGATACAAATAAAGCTCGCGGATATGGCAACAAGAGTTGAAGCGTCTCGATTGTTAGTTGAACAGGCTGCGGACAAATATGATAAAGGAGAGCGCTGTGACATGGAGGCAGGTATGGCAAAATTATTCGCTTCTGAATCGGCGCTCGAAAATGCTACAGAGGCGATGCGAGTTCACGGAGGCTACGGTTATTCCAAAGAGTTTGACGTAGAACGGTATTATCGGGATGCGCCCCTTATGTGCATAGGCGAGGGAACAAACGAGCTTCAACGGCTACTAATAGCTAAACAGCTGGTTAAACGATCTCCTATCTAGCACTTTTAGCCATAAGCGATCGCCTCGATCTCAACCAGAGCCAAGGGGAGAGCTAATTGCGAGCATACTGTCGAGCGTGCTGGGGGCAGTTTTGGAAAGGCTGTTTGATACACTTCGTTAAACTCAGAGAAGTTGCTTAAATCAGTAAGCCAAATGGTTGTTTTTATTATGTTGGATATGTCGAGAGACGCCTCTTGAAGAATGTTAGCAATGTTTTTTATGCAGTGACTGGTTTGAGCTTTTATTCCACTCGGGATAGTTCCAGCATCGTCGAAACCAAGTTGACCTGACAGGAATACAAAGTCACCTGCTCTAACTGCCTTAGATAGTGGCAAAGGAGTTCCGTCGGCTAAAGTAAAATTACCACCAATGATTTCGTGTTTCATAGTTTTTGTTCCTTTTTGAGAAGTCTTTTTAAACCAATTGTTAGAAGTGGCAGCGTGAATATAGCCATGAAGCCCCAAGAAAGAGCTCCGTAGCCATTGGCAATGAGGTTAATGAGTCCAAACTGGGAAAGTAAAAGGCTCGCCATGGTTATGCTAAATGATGAGAAGCTTCGAGCGCTATTAGATAGCCCGCAATTTCGAACCTCTCTGAGCCATGAGTCTATGCGATCATTTACTCCTTGAAGTACTCCGATTGCGGTAAGGAGGATAGTACCAATCAGGATGAAGAAATAGATGTGAACAGCAAAATGTATTCCAGACTGCTCCACTAAATGATACGTTGGTACTGGTAGTTGATTTATCTCAGGGTAAAATCCGACAAAGCCAACATGGAGCAGCAGGGCGGGCAACACCCCAAAAAGTCCAGCTATTATCCCACTTTTGACTGCTTGGTCGCTAGTTTCAATTTCCGATGCTGCGTACATCAGTACAGGGATGAGCGCACTGTTGTATATAGCAAATCGCATGCCACTGATGGATGCTCCTAGCCAATCAATAGTATCGGTGTTACTTAGTAACGCTAGATCTTTTATGGAGACCATCGAAACAATTAGTGATACTAGAAATCCCATTAGAAGAAGAGTCCAAATAGTGAGCGCGAACTTGACTATTGAGCGACCGAAATACGTAAAGCTTAATATCGCGAGTGAAAGGATAAGCCACACTTGGTAAATCCCGATACCATATGCAGTCTCTGCTAGTGTGGTCGTAGCGGAAGTGACAATTGCAAGCACTAGCACCAATAGCAAAACGAAGAGAACTTCGTAGATTATCCAAATTGGCCCTAAAAGCTCTTTTAAAAAATCCCGATAGTTGAAGACTTTAAACCTAACTGCGAACGCAAAGCTAGATGACAAAACCAAAACAAATATACCGGCAATGACTGCGATCGCTAACAAACCTCCAGCAGGGCCAAATCGGGTCACATATTCGACTATTTCCCGACCAGTACCGTAGCCTCCGCCTATAATGACACTCTGGAAAATAGCGGCCGGGATGATGTAAACCGCACAAAATTTACGCCAGTGCATTACCTAAGTCCTAAAATTGAAATAGTTTACTTACCTTTAAATTCTGGAGTACGCTTCTCAAAAAAAGCATTGACCGCTTCCATATGGTCTTCAGTATGCTGCAACGTCACTTGCAAGGCGGCAGACATTTCCATAATTGAGTCAAAACTTGCCATTGTACCGTCTCGCATCAGCTTTTTAGTCATCCTTAGTGCTTGAGGGGGTTGGACACAAATTTTTTCCGCCAAAGCTTCTGCCTCAGCTAAAACATCTTGATCGGGATACACTTCAGATACCAAACCCCAATCTTTAGCAGTATCGGCGTCAATTAGATCACCAGTGAAGAATAACTGAGCTGCTCTGGACCAGCCGATCTGCCGAGGCAGTAACCAGGCGCCGCCATCACCGGGCAGTATGCCTAGCTTTAGAAAAGTCGCTCCAAACTTGGCTGATTTCGCAGCTAACCTGATATCGCAGAGGGAGGCGATGTCGCCACCCAGGCCTATTGCCGCCCCATTGATGGCACCAACAATAGGAACTTCGATATTCCACATTGCTTTTACGATTCCATGAATACTTTCGCGGTAATGGTCTCGCAGCTGGAGGGCATTGCCACCAAAGTGACCAGTTCTTTCTTTCATGGACTTTAAATCGCCACCAGCAGAGAAGGCTTTTCCCGCACCAGTCATAATGACACATCTTAAATTCTTATTACTGTTTATAACATTAGCAGCTTCGGAGAAGCGTTCCCCATCACGCGCGTGCCCTAAAGGGTTTCTCGTGTCAGGTCTATTAATAGTTAGCCTGGCTATGACACCTTTAGTTTGAAGAATTAATTCATCGTCAATTGAGATTTCATTTTTCATAATAAACTCCGTCTGTTAAGCCGTGATAATAGGCCAAATTTCGTTGCCGCCGTTTTCTACAGCGAGCTTACCTAGCTCTTCTCCCCAATACGCTACACCCCCATATTCTGTGCGCCAAGCCCACATCCTGCGAGTGAGGAAATGAAGCCCGTATTCGTATGTAAACCCAATGGCACCATGGATTTGATGACTTAAGCGGGTAATTTTTTCCACCGCCTCACTAGCTCGACATTTCGCGGCTGCTATTTCAAATCGCGCATTACGTTGGTTATCAGTTATTCCTGAGAGGTCCAACCGAGCACAAGCGGCAATTGCGATAGCATCAACTGATGCTACAAGGCCAGCTAAGTCTGCGAGGTGATGTTGGATTGCTTGGAATTTAGCCAACGATCTACCAAACTGCTCTCGGTCGCTGGCGTATGTTACCGCGAGATCTAAAGCGGCAGCGCTGGCACCACCTATTTGGATACTTCGTACCAATGCGCCTAGGTATAGCAAAGAGTCGTTGTCTAGATTGGTCGGAAATCTATCTAAAATTCTGGCTTCTCCTGAAATTCGATCCCGAGGGTCACGCCCCAAATTATTTTGATTTGCTACCTCTTGTTTTTGCGCTTCCAATATAAAAAGTTCCGAGTCATGAATCGCCATGTAGTAGCTACAGCGGCTTCCCCATGGGACAATACTTTTGTTCAGAGAAAACTTACTTTCTTTGATGGAAAACCCTTGAGTTAATAGGCCAGGAATTCCTTCGGGCAGTTCTGCCCCAGATTGTCGCGCAACCCATTGTCCCAAAATTGCTTCAGATACGGGGAGGGGAACGGTATATCTCCCACAAGCTCTTAGTACGGGGTATGCGTCACTCCAAGAGGCTTCAATACCACCTGAGGATTCACTGGCCAGGACCTTGTCAATTCCTTGCTCTATTACTCTGCCCCAGAGTGACTCAGGCCATTCTATTTTTTCGTAGCGCGTGAGGGCATCCCAATCAAGTTCATCCTCAAATAACCTAGACACGCTCTCGTGCAGCATATTCTGTAATTCGTTCATCTGATCCCCATCCCTTTAGCGATTATTCCGCGCATTATTTCCGGTGTACCCCCTCTTAATGAAAAAGACGGAGCGATTTGTATCAAGTTCCCAAGGATCTGTTGGTATGGCACCCCATGACCCTCAAGGGTTGGTTCTAGATCGCAGAGTTCTTGTGCTAGGCCTGGCAGGGTTTGCTCGAATTGACATCCTAGGTCTTTCACCACGGACGCGGCTAAAGTTGGATTCTCGCCCGCGTGTAGTTGTGAGGCAATGCTTAGAGACATTGTTCTAAGTGTCGTTGCCCACGCAACCTGAGTACCTATTTTTGCCAATATTGCCGGATTTGCGCAATCTTTTAATACGTCGATGAGTTCACGTAAAAGGTAGAAGCAGGACAAGTATCGCTCTGGTCCGCTTCGTTCTAGCGCTAGTTCTTCGGTCACCTGCTTCCAGCCTTCCCCTTCAGTGCCTATCAAGGCATCGGCAGGGAGCTCTACATCGACAAAGGATACTTCGTTGAAATTTTTTCCACCCGCAAGATTTTCTATCGTTCTGGGCGTTATACCTTTAGTTTTTTTCAGATCTATTAAAAATTGAGATAGTCCCGCATGCTTTTTATCTGGATCGGGATCGCTTCTGAATAGGGCTATCATATAGTCGGCGCGATGCGCCTGGCTGGTCCATATTTTAGTTCCGTTGACAAGCCAACCGTTTTCAGTTTTTTCCGCTTTGGTCCTAAGAGAAGCCAAATCGGAACCAGAATTAGGCTCACTCATCCCAATACAAAAGCACGCCTTCCCTGCTGTTATTTTAGGAATGATCTCTTTTTTTTGCGCCTCATTACCGTATCGAGTTAAAAGTGTTCCACTTTGTCTATCCGCAACCCAGTGAAAACCTGTCGGCGCACCGGCTACCAAGCATTCCTCGACCACGACATAGCGCTCGAAGGCAGAGCAACCTTGTCCGCCATATTGTTTAGGGAGTGTCATGCCGAGCCATCCACGTTCACCGAGCTTGGCACTGAATTCTGCGTCATATGCTTCCCAACTATGACTACGTTTTACCACTGAATATTCTTGCAACTCGTCCGTTAAAAAAGCCCGAACTTCTTGCCGTAATACATGCAAATCAGCTGGTAATTGACAAGGATCAAACCTAAGTTTATCTGCAATAGACTCCATAATTAAACCTTATATTTTTCAGTTAGTTGAAATATTAAAGTGATATTTAAGATTAAGTTATACTAATTGAGCATACTTCCATGCTTCTTCCGCAAATACCTCCACATACTCTGTTGAACGGTAAGCGTCAGCACTGGCGGCAGTACCATCTTCTACGCGTTTAACGATACCCTGATAGATAGCGGCGAGCCTCCACATAGTGTACGCCTTGTAAAATTCTAAGTTTTCAATTTCATTGCGATCAGTAAGTTTACAGTACATTGAAATGTATTCTTCTTCTGTAGGTATCCCCATCTCTGACAGATTGAGTCCGGATAAACTTGAGATACCTTCCATGTTCGGAAGCATCCAAGGAGCAAGATGATAAACAAAATCCCCCAAAGGATGGCCTAACGTAGATAACTCCCAGTCGAGTACTGCTATCACTTTAGGTTCTGTTGGATGACATACCATATTGTCAAGTCTGTAGTCTCCGTGTATTACTGAAAGCTCTTGGGAGTCTGGGATGTTGTCGGGAAGCCATTTATTCAATTTGTCCATTAGAGGAATCTTTTTAGTTTCCGATGCTACATAAATTTTACTCCATCTATGAACTTGTCTTGCGATATAGTTTTCGGTCTTACCGAATCCATCAAGGCCAATCTCTGATGGATTTATTTTCTGCAGTCGCGCTAAAGTTTCCAACTTTGAGCGATAGATGTTTGTTCGTTCCGATTTAGTCTGATCGGGTAATGATAGGTCCCAAAAGATCCTGCCATCGACCATTTCCATGACATAAAACATAGTCCCAATTACGTCCACATCTTCACAAAGCGCATATGCTTTCGGTATGGGGAAGTCGGTTTTTCCTAAGGCAGCGATAACACGATACTCTCTATCCACCGCGTGTGCTGACGGCATAAGAACACCTGGGGGTTTCCTTCTCAGTACATAGCGATTAGTTGGAGTAATGAGTTGGTACGTCGGGTTTGATTGACCACCTTTGAATTCTTTGACAGTCAATGGGCCGGAGAAATCCGCCACATTTTCGTCCATCCAAGCACTAAGCTTAAGGTGATCGAACGACAAGTGTTGTTGTACCTCTTTCGTTCCAGAAAATTTGTGCTGCCTTTCAGTCATTATCAACCTTCCTATTGTATTAGTTACGCTACGATATTAGTGTCGTGTAGCTTTCCGATTGTCGCACTATCTAGGTTAAGCAATTCAGATAGTATCTCGTCAGTGTGTTGACCCACGATTGGCGCTGGCTGAGGCGACTTCCTCTCTATTTCTGAAAAATGCATCGCACCGCTGGGCACAGGATATTTTCCGATGCCCGGCTGTTCAATAGTTTCAAATATAGGGTTGTCGTCGGAACAATCGGGATCTTCCTCTACCAATTTTTTTACGGATTGGTATTTATCCCAACAGATCCCGCATGCATCAAACATTTTCCCAACAACCTCTAGGGGATTTCTGCTGAACCATGGCTCAAGCAACCGAGACAATTCCACTCGACCTTCAAAACGCCCGCCTTCAGTGGAGAAGTCTAGTTGCATAAGATGCTCTAGCTGCGCCACCTCATCGCTGATTCCGGTCGCTTTAAGTAAACCGGCCCATTGTTTCGCATTTATCGCTATCAGCATTATTCGCTCGCCGTCGGACGTTTTGAAATCTCGACCAAGCGCGCCGTACAAGTAGTTACCATGTCGTTGTCGTTCGTGCTTGTTGACCATGACCTCTCCAATGTAGCCCAGGTGTCCCATTGTACTTAGCGCTACATCAGCTAAAGCCAACTTAATTTGCTGACCTTTACCTGTTATTCTCCTGTGCCTCTCAGCTGCCAATATATCTATGGCTGCAAGGTAGGCTGTGGTGATGTCCCAAGCGGGTAGCACATGATTGACAGGCCGGTCGTCATCTGGATGACCAGTGAGATAAGGAAAGCCGACTTTTGCGTTTACCGTATAATCTAGTGCAGTACCGCCATGGCGATCTCCGACGATTTCGTGTTGTATCAGATCATTTCGTCTTTTTGACAACTCTTCGTATGAAAGCCAACCTCGCGCTGGTAAGTTGGTGGAGAAAATCCCTGCGTCGGATCCTTCAGCACAGATCAACTGACAGACAATTTCTTTTCCTTCGTCCGACTTTAAGTCTACTGCGATAGATCGCTTTCCTTTGTTCATCTCCGCCCAATATATACTCGTATTATCTTCAGTGACTGGCCAGCGACGATAATCCATGCCGCCACCGATCTGATCAAATCTGATCACGTCGGCACCTAATTGCGCTAATGTCATTCCACACATTGGGGCTGCGATAAAAGCAGAACCTTCAATTATCCGTAGACCTTTTAGTATTGGCTGCATAGTATTTTGATACCTGTGAGTAAGTGTTTATTCTATGCCAGCGTTACCGTTATTCAGCACTAATACATCTCTTTCTATAGACGATGCTCTAAACTGGATTTTAGAACCTTCGGACCATATCTCAGTGCGTAATGTTTCTCCCGGCATAAATGGCGCAGAAAATCGCACACCCAATGACGTAAGCCTATGCGCTTGATAATTGCAACAACTTCGGATGAGTGCGTGCATGGCGACTCCTAACGTACAGCGACCATGTAAGATTGGCGCACTAAAGCCAACAGACGTTGCGACACTTGGATCGGCGTGTAGGGGATTCATGTCACCATTTAATCGGTATAGTAGCGCCGCTTGGGGAAGAGTAGGCAGATCGCAGACTATGTCGGGCTTTCGTTCCGGTGGAGCTGGCATAGCACTTCTTGGCTTGCTGTCTCCTCCGAACCCCCCATCACCTCGGGCTAACGTATTAGATGTCACTGTTGCATAGTGCTTACTTTTATCTGCCGAATATAGGTCTTTCTTAGAATATACGAAGCATCCTTTGTCAGAACCTCGGTCAACAACATCTTCTACCACCGTTTTGCCGTAGATCTTGCCTTCAATTGGCAGTGGGCAATGGATTTCGATAAATTCTTCAGCGTGCAGCACTTTTTGCCATTCGAAGCCATAGCTTTTTTCTTTCATCCAGAAGCCTGGATAGTTTACAACCATTGCCATTCCTGGCAGCGATTGGCCACCATCTTCATAGACATAAGGCAATTGTCTGGAGTCCAGCGGATCACTCCCGAATCCAAGCGAGAGAGCATAAATTAGCGTGTCTTTGATGTCTACTTGAGTGACACTTTCGTGAATAGTTTTACCGATAAGGTCGGAATGATCTTTCATGAGGATACCCTAAAATTATGGAGCCGAATGTCTCACCTATAGCTCTTCAGTTAAAATTTCTACTATTTTATCTATACCGGATCCCAAGGCCAGATATCTTGAGACCGTGCAAGGTCATAGAAGTCTGACTTGAGTGCAGGAGCGGCGTGCTCAGCAATAGTTTCTGGGGTCCAACCCTCACCGCGGTGTATAGATCGAATAGGTCGATTTTGGCTCATGAGAAAAATTTCATTATTCCTCACTGCAAAAATTTGTCCCGAAACCTCATGGGCTTGATCGGAGAGCAGATATATTGCCATGGGGGCAATTTTATCTGGCGTCATTTCTTTCAGCCTCTCTACACGTTCCTTTTGGGCCTCGTCGGTGATGGGGATCGTGCCTATCATCCGGGTCCAGGCGAAAGGGGCTATACAGTTACTCCGCACATTATAGCGCCCCATATCCAAGGCAATACTTTTTGAAAGAGCGACTATTCCTAGCTTGGCCGCTGCATAATTAGCCTGTCCAAAGTTCCCAATCAAGCCACTAGTCGAAGTCATGTGCACAAACGAACCAGTTTCTCGTTCCCGAAAATGATCTGCTGCCGCACGACTTACATAAAAGGTACCGTTTAAATGGACATCAATTACAGCCTGCCACTCATCTAAGCTCATTTTATGGAACATTCTGTCCCGTAAAATTCCCGCGTTATTAATTACGCAGTCCAGCTGACCAAAATTATTTATAGCGTCAGAAACCATAGCTTTTGCATCGTCATAGTTTGATACACTTCCGAAATTAGCAACAGCCTCGCCCCCTAGCGCAGTTATTTCCTTGACTACTTCTTGAGCAGGACGTCCCTCGATATCTTGTCCATCGGTGCTGGCGCCTAAATCGTTCACTACTACCTTGGCTCCAGCTTGTGCCATCGCAAGAGAATAATCCCGACCAATTCCTCGTCCTCCACCTGTCACTAGGACTACCTTTCCAGCAAGCATATTCATTCTGTTCTCCCGTAATATAGTTTAGCCCAAGGCTTAGGCCGTTAATTATCCCGCGTGCAAATCATATATGTTTTCAATACGTTCTAATAAGCCTTTTTAGTCTACGCGGCTTATAGTTTTTATCATCTGAGCCTATTTGGTATCATATCACTCCGATATCGTTATTCAATACAGTAACGGTCCGCGCGCATAATTGAAGGAGTTGATAGGTGGCGAACCCGATTTCAAGTTTACATATACAGGCTATAAAAGGTATTCCACTAATCCATGATGGCGATCAGTTGGACTCGATTATCCTGAGCGGTCTTAAATCAAATGGAGTCGAACTTGAAAGCGGGGACATCGTGGTTGTTGCGCAAAAAATAGTATCTAAAGCCGAAGGAAGGTTAGTTAGGCTGAGTGATGTAAATGCAGGGGAAGATGCCACGAAATTGGCGGAAGAAACTGAGAAGGACCCAAGACTGGTGCAACTCATTCTAAACGAGTCGACTGAGGTAGTGCGAAAAAAAGCCGGCGTACTAATAGTACGACATAATCTCGGACATATTGGGGCTAATGCTGGTATCGATCAATCAAATATCGAGAATGATGATGAATACGCGCTTCTATTGCCCTCCGATCCTGATAGTTCTGCAGTGAAATTGAAATTTCAACTTGATTCTGCATTAGATGTTGACCTAGGGGTGTTAATTGTTGACAGCCATAACAGACCCTGGAGGATGGGCACAATAGGTGGAGCAATCGGCTGTGCTGGATTTCAAGTGTTAGACGATCAAAGAGGCGGGGTCGATCTTTTTGATAGAGAACTGAAAGTAACGCTTATAAACAGAGCTGATTCCATTGCGGCGTTAGCTACTTTAATAATGGGCGAAACCACAGAGATGACACCAGTCGCGATAGTAAAAGGGTTCGCCAATGACGAACTCGATGGCAGAGCAAGTGAGATTAATCGTCCGAAAGAAGAAGATTTGTTCCAATAAACTCTGGTAAACAGTATGAAAAAATTTTTAGCAATTTCTGGTGGAGTCGGCGGAGCAAAACTTGGTCTGGGTTTAACAAAAATATTAAATGAGGACCAGTTGTCATTTCTAGTGAATACTGGAGACGACTTTAAGCACGCCGGTGTCAATATTAGCCCAGATATTGATACGTTAATGTATACATTGTCAGGCTTAAACAATCAAGAACTGGGCTGGGGACGGGCTGACGAATCTTGGGCTTTTTTGGACTCATTTAAAACTTTAGGAGGAGAATCGTGGTTCCAATTAGGTGACAGAGATCTTGCGGTACATCTGCGTAGAACTGAGTTACTTGATAGCGGACAATCACTTTCAGAGGTGACAGCTGAGCTTTTTAGTCGACTCGGGGTCAAGTATCGATGCTGGCCAATGAGTGAAACTCAGGTATCCACAAAAGTCTATACTGATGATGGTTTGCTGAGCTTCCAACATTATTTTGTGCGTGATCATTGCGGGCACGAAGTCAAATCCATCATGTTTGATGGATTTGAACAGGCGCAGCCACCACAAGGCCTAATTGATTATTTTGACGACCCAGATTTGGCAGGAGTAATCATTTGCCCCTCTAATCCATATTTGAGTATTGATCCAATTCTGTCTGTTAAAAGTATCCGTAAAGCATTATCGAGTTGTGGCGCCCCAGTGATAGCGATATCTCCGATAATAAATGGCGAAGCTGTCAAAGGGCCAACTTCAAAAATTATGGCGGAACTTAAATTAGAACTCTCCGCCAAAACTGTCGCGCTGCACTACGACGGCCTAATCAATGGGTTTGTACTGGATACACTCGACCAGCAGATAGTTGGCGAAATTGAAGACACGGGATGTGCGGTTTTAGTTACGAACACTATGATGAATACACTAGACGAAAAGGCAGTTCTAGCGCAGACTGTTTTAGAATTTTGTGATAATTTGGGCGAATTGAAATGTGGGTAGTTGTTCCCGTCAAACGATTTTATAACGCAAAAACCCGGCTAGCAAACATCCTATCCGACGCGGAGCGAGAATCACTTGCCCAAGTTATGCTTAATGATGTACTTTTGGCTATCTCTAATTCTCATTTGGTATCTGGCATTCTTGTAATCTCAACTGAAATCCGAGCACGCTACTCAGTGGAGAGGTTAGGAGGACTTTTTTTAGAAGAAAAGCAAGCCGGCTTGTCGGCTGCGGTCGCGCAGGCTGGGGGTTGGCTTTCTAAGCACGGTCAGCGTGGGCTAATGATGATTCCCGGTGATGTGCCACTGGTAAGAAGCGCGGATTTAGATCATATTATTCAAAGTCACGATAGTGAGTCAGGTCTAACCATCGTTCCAGATATTGAGCGAGATGGAACAAACGCGTTAGTGGTAAGTCCGGTAGATTTGATTGATTTTTCGTTCGGTCGGCAAAGTTTTGCAAAGCATTTGAAGGCATCCAAAAAGAAAGGGGTGTCAACAAAGATCCTCGAGTCTAGTGGGCTTTCGTTGGATGTGGATAACGTGATGGATCTTCAAATGCTATTATCGTTCGATAATGAAACAGAAACACTCGCGTATCTAGCGGATAGCGGTATAGCCAGGCGAGTCTTGCCAAGGTTAGATAAGAATGCTGATAATGTGGGTATTGGTGCAGCATCCCGACTCATGTAGTTGAAAGTGGCGCAGTATGAAAAACAGGTTCTTTTAATGAAACATGAATACATAACACGTGAAGAAGCGTTAGCTTTATCTGATAGAGAAGACCTCGCAACACTTATGGCGCTTGCGGCTGATCTGAGAGATTCAGAGTTTGGAAACTGCGTCACTTACTCTCGAAAAATTTTCATCCCTTTGACTCAGTTGTGTCGAGACGTCTGTCACTACTGTACCTTCGCAAAGGCTCCAAAAAAATTGGGCAATGCTTACCTGCCACTTGATCAAGTTGTCGAGATCGCTGTTGAAGGTAAAGCGAGAGGCTGCAAAGAGGCGCTATTTACACTAGGCGAGAAGCCGGAACTTAGATACAAAACTGCTAGGACTGCCTTGTCGAAAATGGGTTATGAGACGACCTTAGAGTACTTGCGTGATGCTGCTGATGCAGTCTTTCAAGAGACTGGTATATTGCCTCACATGAATCCAGGAACATTGACTTCTGATGAATGCGCTATGCTCAGGAAAGTGTCGCCTAGCATGGGTATCATGCTGGAATCGGCAAGTGAGAGATTATGTGAGAAGGGGATGCCTCATTTTGGATCTCCAGATAAGGCGCCAAAAGTTAGACTGGAAACGCTTCGAAACGCTGGTGTCGCCAAAATCCCGTTTACTACCGGTATATTAATAGGTATTGGAGAAACTCGTCGGGAGCGTGTTGAATCCCTTTTGGCTATCCGAGACATACATATAGAATACGGTCATATACAAGAAATTATTGTACAAAATTTTAGAGCAAAGCCTGATACAAAAATGCACAACAACCCGGATCCTGATCTGGAAGAGATGCTCTGGACTCTAGCGATTGCCAGGATTATTTTTGGTTCGAAAATGAGTATACAAGCGCCGCCTAATCTGAGTCCTGATAGTTTGCCTCGTTTGGTAGAGGCTGGTATCAATGATTGGGGTGGGGTATCACCGTTAACTCCAGATCATGTAAATCCGGAGGCACCGTGGCCACACTTGGATAAATTATTTGACGACACAGCGGCTGTTGGAAAATTCCTGCACGAACGACTCACCATTTATCCCCACTATGTGAATAATTCTGGCGAATGGGTTGACGATCGGTTCGTCGCGCCACTGATGCAATGTACGGATTCCGAGGGTTATCCTAGAACCGATGATTGGTCACCCGGTGATGAAGTAGAACCCCCTGAATCAATAATCAATTTGATTACCTCTCCCGTTCGGAAGGTTTCTAATGAAGTGTCGGTCATTTTAGACAAGGTAGTACAGCAGCAGTTACTAGACGACGAGGAAATCTCGAGATTATTTAAAGTTAGAGGTGACGACTTCAGCGCTGTGTGTCAATTAGCAAACCAACTTAGGGAAACAGCTAATAACGACGAGGTATCATTTGTTGTTAACAGAAACATAAATTATACAAACGTCTGTTATTTCAAATGCCAATTTTGTGCTTTTTCAAAAGGCAAGTTGAGTGAAAACCTCAGAGGTAAACCTTATAATTTAGATCATGCAGAAATTCAAAGACGGGTAAAGGAGGCATGGGATCGAGGTGCGACCGAGGTCTGTATGCAAGGGGGTATACATCCTCAGTATACCGGAGAGACTTATGTCGAAATCCTGAAATCCGTGAAAACTATATCTCCTGATATGCATGTACACGCTTTTTCACCGCTCGAAGTCTGGCAAGGTGCGGCCACACTGGGTCTTGCATTAGAAGATTACCTACTTCGTTTAAAAGAGGCTGGTTTGAACACACTCCCGGGTACGGCTGGCGAAGTTTTAGATGATGAAGTCAGAGCAATTATCTGTGCCGATAAAATAAATACTGAAGAATGGTTGAGCGTGATGAGGGCGGCGCATCATGTCGGGTTTCAGACTACCGCTACTATCATGTATGGGCATGTCGATCGGGCGATCAATTGGGCTCGGCATCTAAGACGTGTTCGTGATTTGCAGATAGAGACGGGCGGTTTTACCGAATTTGTTCCACTGCCATTCGTTCACATGGAGGCGCCATTATACCTCAAAGGTAAAGCACGGAAGGGGCCTACTTTCCGAGAATCTATCTTAATGCATGCTGTTGCTCGAGTAGTGCTATATCCCTATATAAAGAATATTCAAACGTCATGGGTAAAGATGGGCCATTCTGGGGTAGTGGCTTGTCTTAATGCTGGCGCCAATGATCTCGGGGGCACATTAATGAATGAGAGTATTACCAGAGCTGCTGGCGCATCGTATGGTCAAGAAACATCTCCTGATGAAATGTTGTCTATGATTCGATCAGCAGGTAGAGTGCCTAGGCAGAGAAATACGGCTATACGGTGACGTAAGCGATGAGCGGGTTCGGGCAGGTAGAGAGGCTCAAGAGCTTGAGCTTATCGTGAACACACCAGCGAAGAAATATCAGCGCTCGGATCGAATCCCATTACACCGCCATCGTGCGGGTATAAAGTAGCTTCGGAGGGAAATTGTAGTGAATGTGCCTAAGCATCTAATGAACGGCTATCGCGTGTTGGATATGACTCATGTTTTGGCAGGACCCAGTGCGACTCGACTGTTCGCGGAGATGGGCGCGGAAGTCATTAAAATAGAATTCCCACCTGATGGAGACATCACCCGTGCACTTCCTGCTATCAAAGAAGGGCGTAGTGCCTATTTTGCCCAGCAAAATAGGGGCAAGCTCAGTGTTTGTTTGGACGTGAAGACGGAGGAAGGCAAACAAGTACTGAGAGACCTGATCAAGATATCGGATGTGTTTGTTGAGAATTTTGCTCCTGGAGTGATCAAACGCTTAGGGTTTTCATGGGACGATGTGAAGGCGATTAATCCAAAAATTATCATGTGCTCAATTTCTGCATTTGGTCAAGAAGGCGAACTATCTGCGCTGCCCGGCTTCGATTATATCGCGCAAGCCTATAGTGGAATAATGGGAATGATTGGAGAAAAAGACGGCCCTCCCATGTTTCCGATGGCTGGTATAGGAGACGTAATGACTGGCGCTCATGCTGCGTGTGCTGTAGGTTTTGCGCTTCTTCATAGGGAGAAGGGGGGAGAGGGTCAATACCTAGATATCTCTCTTTTAGATTCCTACATGCATTGTCACGAACTCAATTTACAGGTGTATAGTGCGGCAGGTATTGAGACGACGCGGTCGGGTCACCACCATTGGGCTGTTTGTCCTCTGGGACTATTTAAAGGAAAGGATCATTATATCTGCATTATTGCGCTACAACCGCAGTGGCCTGGTGTTTGTAAGGCAATCGGACGGCCTGAACTGATAGACGACCCCAAATACAGTACTAATGAGAAACGTTTGGAAAATTCGGCAGAGGTTATTGAGATTGTTCAATTCTGGTTAGATTTGCAAGATTCTGATGAGTCAATATTAGCGGCATTAGAGTCGGAACGAGTACCCTGTGCTCCAGTCCTTAGTATTCCCGAGGTTATCAACCACAACCATATGAAAGAGCGAGGGTGTGGTCAGAAAGATCAGCGATCCGAAGTTAGGCGAGGTGGAGGTTCCAGGCATGCCGCTGCGGTTTTCCGCGTTTGAGCATAACCAACATCTTGGAGACCGCCGCTTTGGGTGAGCACAACTGCGAAGTTTTGAACGGCTTGCTCAAATACTCGCCGCAGAAGACTGAGGAGCTCAATCAGTCGGGCGTTCTGTATATCGGAATACACTGAAACGTAGTAAGTCGTTACTGCTGCTGTCGGCTGAGTTCTGTGTCCGCGTCTATAAATCTCCTCGAGAAGCTCAGGACAATTGTGCTGACGAGTCCCAGGATTGTTAGAGCCATAAAAATATGAGCGAGCGGCATGGCCTCATAAAGTCCTGCCACGCGTCCGCCTGCGTAAGATCCTATCGAACTTGCTAAAAACCAGATACCCATTGTGAGGCTGGCTATTCTCTGGGGAGCGAGTTTACTCATCGCGCTCAACCCGACCGGGCTTAAGCACATTTCGCCCATCGTATGCAGTAGGTACATAACCACCAGCCACAATGGGCTTACTAACTTGACCGGAGTCTGCGATTATGGCAGCGCCAATCATCACGCCATAGCCCATTGATATTAATAGACAGCCCAATCACAAATTTCGCAGTTGTGTTAGGACCCTTTGAACCTAGCTTGAACCACAACCAGCTAAAGGCTGGACCCAGGAGAAAAATAATGAAACAGCGGATTCAGCGATTGCATCCAACTGGCTGGGAAATCTGATCCCTACAATCGTCCTCGAGGTGTTTCGTTCGGCGAACAGCGTCAGTGTTGATCCGCCCTGTTCGAAAAGCGACCAAAACACAGTAGCCGCTAGAAATAGACAGTAGTATCTTGGTCATGACTCGCCGTCTGTCCTCCGCGATATTCCAGGATGATCCGAGTAGCCACGCGAAAAACGCAATGGTTGTGCCAAGCAGGATCAAGCCAAAGACATTGCCGAACTGAGATGGCGATAGACGAATATTACGCTCACGCTATATATCCACGCAGCGATTAAACTGACACACGAATATCATGACGCACATTCTGAGCGAGAAGCTGCTTGCCTTCAGGAGGGTCTCCTATTTTCACTAACGTACTTCTGCCATAAACATAGTGCAGGAGCCCCAGCGCCATTCCTACGGCTGCCGCGCCGAAAGAGAAATGCCAGGCATTGACAGGGTTTATGCCTCGTCGCTAGAAAGTAGTCTCTCGGAAATAGACGCCTTGGCCCAGCCAACCGCACACTAGAGGCGATGCGAACGCTCCTATATTTATGCCCATGTAATAAAGCGAGTAGCCGGCATCTCGACGTTGGTCGCGCTCGGAGTAAAGTTGCCCAACCATGGAACTGATGTTTGGCTTTAGTAAACCTGTACCTATGACTAGTAGGGCCAGTCCGGTATAGAAATACGTGATGCTTAGGGAGTGCCAGTACTATGTGTCCACACATGATGATGCACCCACCTACTGAGTGTAGCTCGTCTTTGGCCGACAAAGCGGTCGGCAATCCAACCGCCAGGAAGACAGGCAAGATAAACCATGGAGGTATATATCCCGTATATAGCGCCAGCGTCTGCAACGCCTAAACCCAAACCTCCTTTTGCCAAAGGCGTGGTCATAAAAAGGATTAATATAGCGCGCATTCCATAGTAAGAAAAACGCTCCCACATTTCAGTAAAGAAGAGAGTTTGGAGTCCTTTTGGGTGTCCAAAAAAAGTAGGTGTCGTGTCAGTCATTATGCGCTTGTGGTCCATGCCATTTGAGAAATGTAACGTGCGTTATTGCGTCACATATTACTAATTTTTTTTCTACTTTTGAATCCTAGGTAAGTCAACAGTGTTAATCCCGCCAGAATTAATACCATTCCGACAGAATCGTCTCTTTGTATCGTCTCTCCAAGGTGCCACGAGGCAGTGGCTAAGCGCGATCACTGGAACCAGCAGTGTGAGCATGCTCGTCATCCCAGCATTGAGCTTATCAAGCAAATAGACCCACAGTAACCAGCCTAGACCAGTGGATAGAAAACCAGTCGCACAAAGCGCAAAAGTGAATCTAGCTGTTATTGTTGGGAGCTGTTCGTTCATGAAGAATGCTATAGCAAATAAGCCGATTGCTCCGACTGCCATTTGTGACGCAGTGAGTACGAGAAGATCCATCGGTCGATTTTCCAGAATATACTTTACAATTATCGATGCTATCGCCCAACTTATCGCCGCGGCTAGGGCAGCTAAGTTACTTGTCGTGATGCCATATAAATCATGCGGTTTTAGCATTAAAATTAGTCCAGAGAATGCTAATATTATTGCAAACCACTGTATTCCTCTTATCCGCTCGTCTAGGATTGGCCAAGCTAATAACAATGTCCAAAACGGGTAAGTAAACATAAGCATCGATGTTCGAGTCGCTGAGGCATCAACCAGTGCGAATTGTATTAATCCGACTGAGCCAAGGGTATTAAAGAGACTAAGAAGAAGGATATCTTTATATCTCGATAGCGGAATAGTTCGATGAGTAGCAACTATTACAACAAATAGCATCAAGGAACCGAGTAGGGTCCTCAAACCGGAAAATACGAAAGGTCCTGAATCTAATAGGCCGATTTTCATGAAAACCCATGAATAACCCCAGAAAAGCGATAGCACAGCGACTGCTACTATCGTATATTTATTTTTCAGCGATAGTCTCCAGGAATAGATTTGGAAATTTAAGGCGCAGGCAAGTCGGGATTAATTCCCCGTAAAATCAGGATCACCTTCATTAAGATACACGTTTTTCGCGACTTGTTGATCAGAGGTCTTCGCCACGAATAAATGCTGATCTGCATCCATATGCATTAATCCTTGATCCAGCACGCCGCAAATATTGTTAATACTACGCTTAATCATTTGCGCGGCGATCGGAGACTTGTTGATATAGTCTTGCGCAAATTTAATACAAGAATCAATCAATTGATCGTCAGGCACCACACTTTCTAGCAAGCCCCAGCTAAGTAATTTCTCGGAAAAAACTTTCTCGGCTCCAATGACTAAACGTTTAGCCCGAGTAGGTCCGATAAGCCGTATGGTCAGAGGTAAGCTTTGCCACATAAGATTTAGTCCTAGCTCTATCTCCGGGTAGTGCATGAATGATTTATCCGTACCTATCCTAAAGTCAGCCGCGGTCGCAAGACACGCTCCACCGCCGATAGCACCTCCGTTCCACGCGGCGATAGTTATCTGATCCATGGAAAGGATCGCCTTGAGAACCCTTTCGCCCATTCGCAGTTTTCTCCGAAGCAAAACGATGGGCGTGTCGGTTTTAGTCTCCATTTCGGTGATATCGGCTCCGGAGGAAAAGTGCTTGCCCTCACCTGTAAAAATAACGACTCTGGTTTCAGCGTCTTCTCGGAATGAGAGAGCACAGTGCTCAATTTCATTTAAGTGACCATAGCTAAGAGCGTTTGCTGTTTCGGGACGACTAAATCTAACGATTGCCAGATGACCATCTCGTTTTACATTCAAGTAGTTATAAGTCATAACAATGTTTTAAAACAAGCCTCCGGCAAGCTCAGATAACTCCTCGAGCATTGAGGATTGCTCGGAGGATTGCAGCCAAACAACAATACCATCGGCTCCTGCATCGGCTACCGCTGCCATATCAGTTTTTGTTCGGAAAAAACCATCAGGGGCAAACATTGTTATGTCTAGCTCGGAGGGGTTTCGGTCGAAAGCTTTCGCATGCTTGGTAATTTCTTTCCTTCCATCAACTAACTCTTGAGGATCTACGCTGAAAGGCAACCAGCCATTCCCCCATTTTGCTACACGCTTAAAGACCAATGGGGTACCGATGCTACCTAGGAGAACTGGCGGGTGAGGTCTACGGTGAGGCATTGGCTTACAAATAATTCTAGGGAAGTCATAATATTTGCCGTGATGCTCAACATACTCGCCAGTCCACAGGGCTTTCATTACGTCAACGTTCTCTTTTGTTTGCGTCCATCGGTGATCAAAATCACCGCCCAATACTTCACATTCTGGTTTGTTCCATCCGGCACCAATACCCAAGAGGAACCTCCCCTTGGAATAATGATCGAGGCTGGCAATAGCTTTAGCGGTCATTATGGGATTGCGTTCAGGTAAAAGTGTAATCCCCGTGCCTAGTTCGATCGTGGTTGTGTTCGCAGACGCCCTGGTCAGAGCAATCAAAGGATCTGGCATTTTGAATAAGTAGTCAGGAGTTTCTTGACCTGGCACTTTCCCGGGATAATCGTCTGCTGAGCCTTCGGGTATGACGGTATGTTCGGCTGTCCAATAAGAAGAAAAACCAAGTTCTTCAGCTTTTTTTGCTATAACCGCGGGGTCACCAGTCTCCATGTCGGATAAGACTTGGAAAACTCCCACTTTCATTCCTTTAAATAATTTCATAGTTGCCCCTCGGTTCAAATTATTGTTATCCACTACTACCGCAACAAGGCTTTGACCTTCCCGCGCAATTTTCAAGAAATTATAGGCATAACCGTTTCGTTTTGTCAGCTTTGATAGCGTGTGCGGTATTAACGGGCTTTTTTGCGTGTAGCGATACTGATAAACCTAAGTGTGGGAAGATCTTGATTTTAAACCTTTTCGGGAACAGAATTAGGATTAGTGGCGAGTACGTAACTTATTAGCACGCAGGATAAGACTTAATTAGTATAACGGGAGATAAAGCAATGAAGTTGGGCTATTTCATGATGCCATTGCATCACATAGATCGGGATTATCACGAGACGCTGCAGGAAGATATTGAGGCTATCGTGCTTGCTGACGAACTAGGCTATTCAGAGGCGTGGGTTGGTGAGCATTATTCTTCTGCCGTCGAACAAATTACTTCTCCCCTCATGTTTCATGCAAATCTTATTAACAGGACAAAGCAGATCAAATTTGCAACTGGAGTAATGTGTTTGCCACAATACCATCCAGCAGTTCAAGCGGGGCAAGCTGCAATGTTCGATCACCTAAGTGAGGGTCGGTTTATCATGGGAGTTGGACCTGGTGGTTTATTGAGTGATTTTGAGTTGTTTGGTGTTTTAGAAAAAGATCGTATGGAAATGATGGAAGAGTCCTTAGATATGATCCTTGAACTTTGGGACACAGAACCACCGTACAAGATGCACGGCAAGCACTGGAACATTGAAATGAAAGATTGGACCCACCACGACATCAAGTTAGGATATGTTCCCAAACCTTTACAGCAACCTCATCCACCGATAGCGATGTCGGCGATGAGTCCATCATCGAGTTCTCTTACTTTTGCGGGCCAGCGTGGCTATATTCCGGTTAGCGCAAACTTTATAGCCCCATGGTCAGTTAAGACTCATTGGCCAGCTTATTGCGCTGGGGCTGATAGTGCAGGAATGACAGCAGATCCAAATGAATGGCATGTAGCTCGAAGTATATTTGTGGCGGATACCGACACCGAAGCGGAAGAATTTGTTAAAACTTCTGGTGGTGCTTATGATTACTACTACGATTATTTATTTAAGATTTTTGATCGATCTGGTTTCAAGGGACCTTTTGTAACCAATCAAGGAGATGATCCCGAATCACTAACACCCACTGCTGTCCGCGATGCGTGTGTCATCTACGGTAGCCCCGAAACTGTCGCTAAAAAGATTATAGATTTTAAAGATGATGTTGGTGATTTTGGAACATTGCTTTATGCAGCACATGATTGGACTGATAAAGCCGCTATGAAAAAGTCGATGCGTTTAATGGCTGAACATGTAATGCCGATGGTCAATAAAGACTCTATTGGCCTTGCATCCGCAGGTTGATATAAATTTATTTTTAGTAATATTTAATGATTTTACGTTTAGGAGAAAATGTCGGGTGAGTAACAAAAAATTAAGATTTGGACTTTGGTATGACTTCAGAAATCCTCCACAATGGCAGCGTGACAATACTGAGCTGTATCATGAGTGCTTTGATCAAATAGTGCGCGCTGAGGAGGCGGGCTTTGATGATATTTGGTTGTCCGAACATCATTTCCTAGATGATTGCTACTCGCCTTCGATGTTGCCTATAGGCTGTGCTATTGCAGCTAGGACAAAAAAAGTACACATTGGGACGAGCGTACTGTTACTACCCCTGCACGATCCGGTTCGTGTTGCCGAAGATGCTGCCACGCTTGATGTGATCTCTGGCGGACGCTTGGAGCTCGGGTTAGGTGTTGGATATAAAGCTGAAGAGCTTAAAGCATGGGGAGTTGAACCTAAATCAAGAGGCAAGCGCATGGATGAAGGTATTGAAATTATTCAACGTCTTTTTGCGGGAGAACGCTTCAGTTTCCATGGAGAGTACAACAACTTTGAAGACATACAGTTAAGACCGTTGCCGGTACAAAAAAATCCTCGGCTTTGGATCGCGGGCTTCAGTAATATCGCGGTTCGAAGAGCAGCTAGAGTAGGGGCGGGGTATATAGCGATAGGTCCCGTCGGTCCTTTTACTAAAGTCTATAGAGATGAACTAGCTAAAACTGGGAAGAATCCGGAGGATTTTGAAATTGCGGCAGGCTATGCTTGGTTGCATGTAGCAAAAGATCCTGAAAAGAGATGGAAAGAGGCGGTTGAACACCTGGCATATCAGCAAAATGAATACGGGAAGTGGTTCAGTGGTGCGGGCATGGATTTTATTAAGCCCGTGGAGGCAACTAGAGAGTCTATTGAGCAGAACGATGTTTACATCGTCAGTCCTGAGCAAGCATGCGAAATGATAGAAAAATACCAAGAAGCAACAGGATGCCAACGGTTTTACACTTGGGCTGTCCCACCCGGCATGAGTCCGAGTTGGTCGGATGAACACATTGAGTTAATGGCAAGCGAGGTAATGCCCGCTTTTCGGTAGCAGCCTGCGATGGGCACGCACCTAGGCTTTTGGGGTCAGCGGCTGTTGTAGGACAGATTATAGAACCTGTATAGTCTCATTCTCATTGATTAATTTTATATTTGAGAACTCAGCGCGTGCGCTAGCATGTTGAAATGTAGCCACACCAATTAGCCAAATTGCGGTTACTTTATGTGGAGTGAATTTCATCGACTTGCCAACATCTGTATAAAGATTTCGCGACTCACGCAGCCATTCGTTTTTTTGCTCGGTGCCTTTACGAATTACGTAATGAGTTTCTCGATCAGACCAGGATTTGATCGGGCAATCAAAATAATGGTCGACGTCGAGTTGGCTACTCCATATCCATGTTAGGTCACGACCGTTATCGAATTCGGCTGCGACCGATATATAGTCATGGTATCTAGCTTCGTCTTCCTTATTTTGGCTGGGATGTTCTAAAAGCTTCCAATCCCACTGCAATTGCGTGGAAGGGAAGACATTAAATTCAATAGGCTTGCGCAGGATCCCTTGATCGTCTTTGGCATTGAGCGAAATACATTTATTGTTGTTCTGTACATTGCTTGAGTAGATGTCACTAATTCCCGTGTCTTTCAGATACTCCCAGCCAAATGGAGTTATTACAGGACATTGTAATTGCGCGAGAGCCTCACTTAATAATGTCGAGTTACAAGCTGTTATAAGCTTTTTTAGTCCGTTTATAACGTTATCTTTCCACAGAATAACAATTACTTCCAAGCTTCCGCTTAATGCTCTGTAATTACCGCTTTCTGTTTGTAGGTCACCTTGAGCATTAGCCCATGTACCAAAGTAAATAGCTAGCTCGAGCGATCCAGTTCGATCAGCTACGAACGTACCGGTATTACGAACAACATTATTTGTCTGTCCTCTCGGCACACGGCTCCACAAATGGAAGCCTGGTCCTCCATACAAGCTAGGGTCGCGGCTCGACCATTGAATTTTTCCAGCAGCGAGTAGGGTGTAGGTTTGGCCTACTTGTACCTGGAGATCCGATCTATACCATGGTGGCTCATTGCCAGCCAAGGAAATATAAGATACTTTTTGAACTTCTGAGATTGAACTTTCTTCTATTGCTTTTGCTAATTGACGCACCATTAACGCCTTTCTTAATTTAGAGGAACTTTAAGTATTCTCATAAAATTTTAATTGGTAGTAAAGTGTTGTAATAAGTTGCAAAAAATACGGATTAATTAGTATCAAAATTAGTTTATTATCTATCTATGGTTCTGGGCTTAAGATAGCTTTGTGGTCTTGGTAAGATTTTGATTAGACAAAAGGTGTAGAGATGAAAATTAGACTTGGTTTTGGGTTACTCAATTATCCGTTTGAGGATGGCAAAGGTTTTTTTCGCTGGGTAGAAATGCTGGAGCAGGCGGGAGTTGATTCTGTGTGGCAATCTGACCGTCTTATCTCGTCCGATAATTATTTAGAGTCATTAAGTGCTTTAGCCTCTTTAGCGGGGTGCACTGAGAAAATAAAATTTGGTATGAACGCTATCGTGGCACCGTTGCGAGATCCTCTTGTTTTAGCAAAACAGTGTGCGACGATCGATTATCTCAGTGGAGGACGGTTGCTACCAATGTTTGGTGTCGGGTACCCCAAAGCTGCGGAATGGGAGGCTACTGGTCGAAGTTCAGACCATCGAGGCTCTAAAGCAAATGAAATGTTCCAGCTGTTGTCGCGTCTGTGGAGTGAAGAATCAGTGACTTTTGAAGGAAAGTATTACCAGTATAAAAATGCGACTATTGCACCGCGGCCTGTTCAACAGCCGTTGCCTTTGTGGATTGGAGGCTCTAGCAATGCAGCGATTAATCGAACTGGAGTGCTAGGATCTGGTTGGATAGGGGGAATCACGAGTCCTGAAGATGTGAAACGCGTTATATTAGGTATAAAGGCGAAGGCTAAAGAAGTTGGACGGGATATCGATGATGATCATTACGGAACTTCGATAGGGTTCCGCATAGGAACTCCGCAAGATGATGCAGTGGTAAACTCTCCTTTCGTAAAGAGAACAGGAATAGGAGAAAATTTAGACCTTAATCCACTCTTTGCTATTGGTACCACACAGGAAATAATCGCACGTATCCAGCAGTACATCGACGCCGGGGCGAGTAAGTTTGTCATGTTCCCCATAGCTTCAGGTGAGGCAGATATGATCGACCAAACGAGGCGTGTCGTAGCTGAAATTAAACCAGCTATCGAAAATTAAGAGAAATTAAAACCAGCCGCGTTACCTTTCATCTAAGATAACACGGCTGGTCTAAACAACTTTTATCGTCTATCTTCTCTCGGACGAGCTTCGTTTACTCTAGCTTCACGTCCTTTAAGCATTGCTCCGTTTAGCTCTGAGATGGCGGCCTCGCCTTCATTCTGATTTGGCATTTCAACGAAACCAAACCCTTTCGAGCGACCAGTGTCTCGATCTGAAATTATTTTGCAGCTGTTTACCTGCCCGTGTTGTTCGAAAGATTCTCTTAGCTCTTCAACACTGATGTCGTAAGATAGGTTTCCAACATAAATATCCATAAACTTATACCTTTTTATAAATGCCGTCTTATATTGTTAGTAGTTCTTGCCCGACAGCAAAATGGCCAGAACCGTTTAGAAACTATTTTGTCCTTAAGTGTAGAAATGTGTTTTCTCGGCTCCAATGTAACTTGATCAATCGTATGCCACAGCGAACGCGATTGATTGTGTGATTATGTGTGGTTTAGTTAGCAAGAATCGGAGCCTGAAAGAGATATTGGGTCATGTGGAAACTGATAATTTCATGACAGACACTTACAAATTAATTTGTGGTGACGTCTGATTTTCAAGTCAGTTATTTTCGACTATTTCTACTATCCTCATTGATCATACGCCTTGCGCGTGAGACTTCATAATAATCATGTATTTGATAGGTAGCAACACTTTGGTGCGATATTTAATGGAAAACTACTGCCGTTATATAGAAAAAACTATTAGAATCAGTGCTTTATAATCCTATCGGGTAATCACTATTTTGCCGTAGAATCCCCGGTTTTCGAGCAAATCGAGACCTGAATGGACGTCTTCGAAGGTCAGAGTACTATAAATTACCGGGCTAATGGCGCCTATATCGAGAAGATTGTAGAGATGGTTCTGCACAGAATTAACTTTCTCTGGTGCTCGCTCTATGTATTGACCCCATGCTAATCCAATAACTGCACAATTCTTAAGTAGCATCCGATTGCATTCAATTTTAGGGATCGAGCCTCCGGCAAATCCAACAATGATGATGCGTCCATCCCATGCGACGCAGCGTTTCGTCTGCTCGAAGATATCACCACCGACGGGATCGTATATAACATTCGCTCCCTTCCCATCTGTAAGGCGCTTAACTTCATCAACCAAATCTTGGGTATTGTAATTTATAGTGTGATCGGCGCCTTGACGTGCGCACACATCAATTTTTTTCCTGATTTCCAGCTGCTGCGATCACTTTTGCACCTAGCAATTTTCCTAACTGGATCGCGGCGAGGCCGACGCCACCGGCGGCCCCAAGTATTAAAAGAGTTTCACCAGGACGTAAATCAGCACGGTGGATTAGTCCAAAATATGATGTTCCGTAGGTTACGCTTAAAGCGGCGAGAGTAGTATCAGGTATATGCTCAGGTACACGCCAAGCGCTATTGTTGGAGACTTCAAAGTAATCAGCCAGAGTGCCTCCACCATGGCAGAATCCCACCACTTTATCACCAACACGGAACTTACTATTGTCGCCAGTCTCTGTAACGACACCAACCCCTTCAACGCCGGGTACAGCTGGTAGTGGCGCTTTTACCTGATAGAGGCCCTGAGTCACCAGTAGATCAGGGAAATTCAAGGAGACAGCTGATGTCTGAACAATTGCACCCTCATTGGATGGTGTGGGAATATCTCTGTCAACCCAATGCAGTACATCTTTATGATTTCCATATTCACTGAATTGCCAAGCTTTCATTAGAGAGATTACTCCAATTGGTTTACGCACGAATTATCGCTTATATGAGTTTAGTAGAAGCGGGCTCCGGCACTACTGTATTTTCAATATAGCCTAACTTTTCTATTTCTACGCGTACTCGATCTCCGGCACATAGAAACTTTTTAGGATCAAATCCTATTCCGACGCCACTGGGTGTTCCAGTAAGTATCACGTCACCAACTTCTAATGTGAAGGCGGCAGTTAAAGTAGCAATTTGATCATAGCAATCAAAGACTAAATGCCGGGTATTTGAATTCTGTCTTAGCTCATCATTTACCCAGGTTTTGATAGTAAGATTATGTGGATCCTGAATCTCGTCCGCAGTTGTTAACCAAGGTCCGAATGGACTGTGGGTATCGAACGATTTTCCAAGAGTGAAAGTCTGGGCTTTCATCTGCCAATCTCGAACACTGACATCGTTACACACGACATATCCGGCGATGACATTACTGGCTTCCTCTCGGGATACATGCCTACATTTTTTGCCGATAACAAAGCCCAACTCCCCTTCGTAATCGAGTTTGTCAGATACTTTAGGCAGATGAATGTCGTTATAAGGTCCATTTACTGCTGTCGATTGTTTGTTAAAGAACATTGGAAATTCTGGGGTAGCCAATCCAGTTTCCTCTATATGATCTTTATAGTTCAGCCCGATAGCTATAATCTTTTTAGGATTCGGTATAGGTGAGAGTAGCTCCAAATCGCTTAATAAATGGGATTCGCCTGATATACTCTGAGCAATTTTTAACGATTCAGGACAAGAGATTAAAGGTATCATGTCATCGGGAAGGCTAGCACTGGATAAATCAATTATTTTATCTCCTTCTAACCGACCTATCTTGCGTTCGCCCTTCTCTAAAAAAGTTACTAATTTCATAATTGACCTACGTATATTAGCTGTAATGCAAAATAAGGTATTCGTCTAACCTCATTTGTTTATCAGGTGGGATAACTACGGTGGTCATCGGATCCCTTATGATAGATGGACCTTTGACGACATTTCCTGGTAAAAGTTCCGCCATTTCCCAAACGTTAAATTCTACCCATTTATCTTTATGGTATACCTGTCGAGCCTCAACAAAGGCGTTCTGCTGCGGCACCTCAGAGGTTAGTTCATGTTTTATTAGGTGTGGTTGGGGTTTGTCAGCAATTGCTTCAAGGTGAATATCAGTTAGGGAATAACCTGCAGCTCCAAATTTCGCTCCTTCTGGGTAAACTTTTGCATACATATCCTCGTACGCTTCTATTAAATTTTGAATGTCTGCCGGACCATTCATCCGACCTGAACTCAGGGCAGTATTGAAGCTCTCTATTTGACCCATATATCGTGCTGAGACAGCGTATCTAAACGTTATTGTGTCCGGATCAATTCCTTCTGCCTTCATTTGTGTGAATGCTTCTTTTTCTAAATCTCTCCAGGCTTGGCTTATTTCGTCCGCTACACTTTGGAGATGTTCGTCGCTGGAACCGTTAGGAATCAAGGCTCTTGTCCCGCGGTCGTAACGATGCATGTATTCAGCGCACGCGGCTCCGAACGCCGAGAATCCAGCCGCCCAGGGAACTGTTATTACGTCTTTAAACTCTATTCCTTCGGCAAAACCATACATGTGAACGGGGCCCGCCCCTCCATAATAGAGCATGGTGAAGTCATGCGTATCATATCCTTTCGAAGCTACCATAGTTCTGAGGAGGTCATTCATCTCCTCATTTATCATGGCGAGTAAGCCAGCGCCCGCCTCATACACGTCTAAGCCCAAAGGGTCAGCGACAGTCTCTTTCAATGCCTTTAGAGCTTTTTCTCGGTCAAGAGATACCTGTCCGCCAAGAAAGTAATTAGGGTCGACATAGCCAAGAGCCACATTGATATCAGTAACAGTTAGCTTGTCATAATTAAGACAAATGCCTACCTTAGCGCCTGCAGAGTCGGGACCTACATGCAGTCGCTTATATTCATCTACCCAAACCACTGAGCCCGCCCCTTGACCAGCCGAGTCGAGTTCCACCATTGGCAACGCCAAACGATGACCGGCGATATCAGCACTTTTAGCTATATTTATTCTTCGGTCTATTATTAATCCGACATCAAAGCTTGTGCCGCCCATATCTGCAGTAACTATATTATCTAGGTCCAAAACGTTAGCTAAAAACTGTGCGCCGATTAAACCGCCAACGGGTCCCGATATCATAGTTTCGTAAAGACGCGTGTAGTCCATATTGACAGCGCCGCCATACGAAAGTAGTGTCAGAAGCCTGCCTTGAAAACCAAGTTCTTGAGCCGACTTCTCTACATCTAGAAGCGACTCTTTTACTTGTTCCGCAGCAAAGCACTGGAACATCAAACTTTTTAGTCGGCTATTTTCTTTCGCTACCGGAGCAATATCTGCCGAACAAACTACCGACACGGAAGTTCCTGCTTTTTTAATTTCATCCTCTGCAATTAATTTTGCCTGATGCTCATGTCGTGGGTCTACGAAAGAATAAAGAAACAGTATCCCTATAACTTCACATTCTTCTGCAATAAGCTTTTTGGTCGCAGTTCTGACTTGTTCCTCATTTAAGGGTATTAGTACATGTCCAGCGGGGAGATGTATTTCACCTAAGTAGCAACCACCACCAATTCGTTCGCTCACGCCCAGTACATTCTTAGGATCTACCAGTGGGGTAGTGTGTTTATGGAGTTGCTGATGTAACGCCTCTGCTTGGCTCTGGCCAAGGTAAGTTAAGCCGCCTTCCATTACGGTTAAATCTTCAAAACCTCTAGTTACTATGAGGCCGATTTTTCTCCCGTCGCCGGTCAAAATAGTATTTAACATACCCGTTCCGCAGTAAACGTCTGCAGCAAGTCTAGAATGTACTGTTTCAGAAGTGAGCCCTATAGATTGCGCTGCGTCGGCAACAGAATCGCGGTAGCTTTTTTGTTGGTCATCTTTACGACTAATTGATTTACCTACTGTAAACGTTCCGTCAGGCTTTACTAGTATGGCATCGGTCATGGTCCCACCCGCGTCTAGCGCTAGGATTAGATCTTGGTCAGCATCGCCTTTGGGAGCTATAGTGCTCATGTATTATTTCTCCAAAAAAATTAGTGCCAATCGCGTAATTTGCAATCGACAGAACAGATAGATTTGCCTACTGGTTCCAAGTGGCAGTAGTTTCTGCCGTTCTGTCTCTATACCAGTCCTCAGAGGCATCCGCGAGAGGGCGTCCTAAGTAGTCAGCGTAAAATTTATCAAGATCGGGAAGCATTTCAAAAATCACTGGGTATCCTGGAGGCACTACTTCAACTGCATGCTGAGTACCACAGTCGGGACAAAAGTACTCACGGACTTCTTGCCAGCCTGCCTCAGGAACCGCAGGGGCGGGATCGTACACAGCCTTCATCTCTTCGGCAGTTTTTCGGGTGCGAATTTTACTGGCAAGTTTCCAATTCGTTCTATAATCACCAAACTCGAAGCCGCATTCGCATTGGGTTTACGCGCTTTCCATGCCCTTTACTTACGATATAAAGTTTGTCAGAGAGCCTCAGGAGGATGGGATCATTCCATGATACACGATCCTGAAGTACCTCAATGTAAGTAAAGAATCTGTCACTGTCTTTTCTTTGGCAACTTGAGAAGTCTATCGACGTTGTCATCGTCTATGGTACCTTCAACAAGTTGTTCAATAATGCCTTTGCTGATCGAGATATCATCTTCCATTTCACCCCTCCAGCACGTTAAAATTCTAGAGGCAAATTCCAAAATGACGTGAATTCTTTTCTAAATTTGTCGAAGCTCAAGCTCTCGTTGTACATAAGACCCACCTCTGGGAAGAACGCAGCATTTTGCACGATATCTCGCTCTTCTGCCCACCAATCTTTAAGGTCAGATGACTCGCTGAGCCTTTTTTTGCGCAAATCAACGCGTTTTGCGTCAGTAGACGCTTGGTCTAAAGTCCAAGTGCCATCAGAAGCTTGCTCAGCAACAACGCCATGCATTTCTTTTACGAAGTCGTAGTCAGGACAAACGCCTGAGTTTAGATCTTCGATAACTGCATTGGGATTCGCGGTCAAGTGGATCTCCCCAACCTCCAGAGGATCCGGCCGCGTCGACAAATAGATCATTATTTTTCATGGATAGCTCTGGACAGTCCATTTTCCAAACTTGCAGATCATCAACTTTAAGTTCACCACTGTCCGTCATCTCCAATAGTTCTCGAGCATCTCTTGGGGCTAATCCTTTTTTGTTGACTTCATCTAAATTAGTGCCGCGAGCCGATATCATGAAGCTGGAAGGGCCGGGGTAAGCTCCGTTCATGCCGAGTGCGACTGAAGCAGTTGAAGAAAGCCCGCCATTGGGTCTAGTAATTCCAATATGTTTGCCGGGTTCTACGCACCAGTGAACTGCAGATTCCCCTGGGCCACCCCGATATTTGCCAGAACCAAAGTAACCTGGGAGCAATTTTCGTCCCAAATAAAACATCGGAGGCACAGTACTTTCAAATTCTTCCGCATCGCCTATAGTCGCCATTTGAGACCAAGCAGCCCATGCTAATGGTTCACCATCTTTGAAGCACCAGGCACCTCGAGCAGATCCTCCAAGCCATTCAAAGTTCGTGAAACCATATGCAGTTCCGTCTTTCGCCGTTCCTTGCCCTTGCCAAGCTCCCCAGTTGCCGTCTATGCAGAACGCTTCCTCAAGATAGCCAAAACAGAACATTGCGCGACTAACCGCGCCGAATCCTATGTTATTCAGAGTCACGGTCTGGGCCCATGGATTCGCGTTGCTGGTATACTCATTATCAGGGTTCAGTATTGAGCCCTTGGGATAATTTCGCTGAACTGCTAACTCTATGCCAGCGGTGACTTTTGTATTGTGAGAAAATGAATTGATCATCCCCAAAAACAACGCAGCATCGGTGGCCCCAGGGGTGGCGTTATAGGCGTGGTTCCCCCACCGAGAGGTCCCTTCTGTATCTACCATTAGCCCATTTTCATTGGGCTCGACACTGGCTCTGATGTGGATCAGGGTATTTTTGTCGGCATGCGACCAGATTGTTTGCAGCCCTTTGTATTGCGCCATACGAAAAGCGGCCCCATTATAGGTGCCGGGCACCATTGTGGATTTCATATTATCCACAACGCGCCGTCTCGACTCTTCAACAATTTCTCTAATCGCTTGCTTATAGTAATCGAGCCCAAATTCGTCGATAAGCTTATGTGTTGCTTCGTGGATCATGGCGCATCCGGCCAACCGCATTTTGTCGTCTAGAATGTTCATGGTCCCAGCTCGCGTTCTTCTCTCCCACATGGCCTTCCACCAAGTTTCTTGTTTCAGTTTCCTGCCAGTGCGCATAGGAGGGACCACTAAACCATCCATGAAGGTATCAACAGAGAAGGTTGCCCAAGAGCCGGCCACAGGAGCACCGTTTTCCATAAGGTGATTGATTCCAACAGCCCACGCGACGACTTCTCCCTCGATACATATGGGGACAAAGGAATAGAAATCTCCTGGATGGGGGACTCCGCCAGTTAAGCCATCACTTACGCCGTAGACATCACCGTCTTCTATGCCATCGTTGACGTCATAATCGTTGGCTGCCATATACCGGACAGCTACAGGAAATATGGCAGTATGCGATAGAAAACCAGTTGATACGGCTAGAGTATCGCCTTCCGCAGTCGTGATACCCCATAGGCATTCGCCCATCTCTCTAGAGCCAGGGCTGGCGGCTACGAACCTAGCTGACTCGCGGGCGCCTAAAACGGAAGAGTGGATCTTTGAGTAGAATCTTTCATATTTAATCGGGTCTGAGGCTTTTAGCGATAGTTCTTTAACCCCGTAATAGTGGCCGCTAGACTCAGTCAACTCATCTCTTTTATCTACTGCTTGCCTCAGGGTTGGTGGGCTTAACTCTGAGACCGAACCCACTTCATTGTTGATTTCTTTAGCAATTGTAGCCATTAGTTAACTCCTCAGATGGTTAGCCTCGTCGAACATGCCGATTTAGCGGGGAACGCACACGTTGTATTTCCCCAGTCTATGGATAAAAAAAAATATTATCTTTGATGCCTATTTCAGATATTACATAGGTTTGCTGGATTTGTTAAATATTTTCACCGTATTTTATGGTGCGGCGGAGCGGGTATTTTTAAGTATATGTTTTTGCGAGAAAAATTAAATTCTATAAACCTTGTATTTAATGTGGTATTGACCGATGTGGATAATTTTGTTGTATGAAAGGACGCTCCAAATTTTCATTTAAAACGTTCGAAAAATAGCTACACTCTTGTTACAGTCAAGCAAATCAACTATTGAAAAAAGCTCTTAAGAGGTAGTGATATGAAAATTGCTTTTATGCCCGACACCCATTTTGGTGAGTACGATCAGCAGGAACCGCCCAAACCCTGATGAAGTTGCTGACGCGATGGATCATTGTATCGCTGAGGCACGTTTAGCAGAGGAGGTTGGTTTCGATGGTCTATGGGTGCCTGAGCGACACCAAAGACCAGAGACGTGGTGGCCAAATGTTACCTCGCTGCTCGCGGTTATCGCGGCGAACACAAAAACTGTCCAAATCGCCAGCACGGTAATACAACCAACTTTCCATCATCCGATACATCTAGCTGAGGCGCTAGCAGCAGTAGATAATTTGAGCCGAGGTCGTTTTGTGTTCGGTGCAGGTGTTGGATATCACCAAGATTATTTTAAATGCTTTGGTGTGCCTTTCGAGAAACGTGGCAGGCGGTTTGAAGAGACCATGGATTGTATTGTTGGAGCTTGGACGCAAGAAGAATTCAATTATAGCGGAGAGTTCTATAATTATGAGGGAGTGAAACTAAACCCGAAACCGTTTCAAAGGCCTCGTCCCCCTATTTGGATAGGCGCGTTTGCACCTAAAGCAATGGAGCGAGCGCTTGATTATGAAGGTTGGTGCTTATGGTTCCCGCCTCACCTCGACATATTGGCTCCCGCGGTAGCAGATATGCGTCAGAGAGCATCAGATAAAGGGAAAACTAATTTTCAGATCACGATTGGATTTGAAGGTTGGTTAGGCGACGATCCTAAACTGAGAGAAAAACATGTGCACAGATGGGTTCGCGAGTGGAGCTTTTACGCAGATAATGGACTTTCGCCAGAAGCTGAGTCAAAGGATATGGCGGAGCAAGTAGAAAGCATGTTTGTCTGTGTGGGTAATAAACAGAAATGGATTGACAGGATGTCAGAAATGAAAGAAAGGGTCAATCCAGATTGGCTTTGTATTAGAACTCGCAACCCTAAAAATGGATCGGAATTCTACCCATCTCGGAGCGAATGTTTAGATGTCATAGAAGCGTTTGGTGAGATACTAGACGAGTTGCGATAGTGTAGAGAGGTCTTACTGGCATTCAAATAATGTCACGCGATGAGTCAAATGAAGTAAGATAACTTGGTAGTTTTTTTTAAGGAGTAGAAGTGTGAAGCTTGGCTTGGTTTTTGGTTATTCAGGTGCAAAGGTTCAAATTCCAATGGATTTGATACTTGAGGCGGAAAAAATTGGTTATGAGTCTGTTTGGAGTGCGGAAGCTTGGGGCTCAGACGCAGTAACTCCGATAGCTTGGATACTTGCCCAAACGTCAAGAATCAAAGCAGGTACCGCTATCATGCAGATGGCAGCGCGAACCCCGTCAATGACCGCAATGACTGCAATGACGCTAGATCAACTTTCTGGCGGAAGATTCCTTCTGGGTATTGGCCCCTCTGGCCCGCAAGTTGCGGAAGGTTGGTACGGCCAGGCGTATGGGAAGCCTTTAACACGGACAAAAGAATACATTTCGATTATTCGTAAAATCCTCGCTAGAGAAAATTCGCTAACTCACGAAGGTGAACACTATCAGATCCCTTTTGTCGGCGAGGGCAGTACGGGATTAGGTAAACCTCTCAAAAGTATATTGCATGGAAATCCTAAGCTCCCAATCTACACGGGAGTTGTGACAGAGAAAGGAGCACAGACTGCCGCTGAGGTGGCGGATGGAGCTTTTCTTGTTTGGGCTAATCCTGATAAGTTTGATTTGTTTCAACCTGCGTTGGAGCGAGGGTTCTCCAAATCCAGTGATGAAAGATCGATGGAGGATTTTGATTTCGCTCCGTTTGTTAGGATGGTAATGGGGGATGATCTTGATGCGTGTAGACGTGAAGTTAAAAGTCAGTTCGCATTGTACGTGGGCGGGATGGGTGCGCGCGAGAAAAACTTCTACAATGACTACGCGAAGCGACTTGGATATGTTGATGCTGCGGAAGAGATTCAGGATTTATTTCTCACGGGTCAAAAGCAACAAGCTTGCGATGCCGTTCCAGATCAATTAATTGATGATTGCTGTTTGGTAGGTCCCGCTGAGCATATCAAAGAACAATTAACCCGTTGGAAAAGTGCGGGCTCGAGAGGAGAGATTGGAACAATGGTTATATCAGCTACTAAGCCCGAAGAGCTCAGGCTGGTTGCGGAGGAACTATTGTAAAGTTGAGAAAAAAAGAGTAGGCGAAAGGGAGAACGTTTATGAAATGGGATATAGGTGATATTAGAGTAACAAGGATTCAAGAAGTTGTGTTCCCTAAATTTTCGGATGTCATTCCGGCGGCGACTCCAGAAGTGGTTAAACAAATAAAATGGTTGTTCCCTCATTTTGTGACCGAGGACGGTCATCTAAGTTTGAGCATCCATTCTTTAATTGTCGAAACGCCACATGATAAGTTGGTAGTTGATACCTGTATTGGGGATGGTCGGTCTCGGGAGCCTTTTGAAGGTTTTCACATGTTGGCGACTAATTATATGGAAGATATGTTAGCCGAAGGTTACCGACCTGAGGAGATAGATTACGTATTGTGTACTCACCTTCATGTCGACCACGTCGGTTGGAATACACAGCTTGTTGATGGCGAGTATATCCCTACTTTCCCAAATGCGTCTTATCTCATGGGTAAGCAGGATTTGGAGTTTTGGAGTAATATTGATCAGGCCACGGACGTCGACTTCATGAAGTTGCAGCGAACTGTGTTTGAGGAGTGTTTGAAACCGATTTTAGACGCTGGATTAGCCCGTGCTGTAGAGGCACCTGCTCCGGTTTGTGAGGGCGTCAGTCTGATTCCCACTCCGGGTCATACTCCTGGTCATTGCTCGGTTTTACTGGAATCGAATGGCTCTACCGGATTGATAACTGGAGATTTCATTCATCACCCAATTCAGTTTCATGATGCTGCGTTAGTGAGTCCGTTTGATGTCGATAATGAACAAGCGATTGAGACTAGGAGAAAGATTTTTGGAGAATATGCCGACACACCGACTTTGATAATTGGAACCCATTTCGCCGGTCCAACAGCGGGAAAATTGATAACCGAAAACGGAACTTATCGGCTGCAAGTTTAGCAGCCGATAAAGTTCCGAGAGAAGGGACTGTACTTAAAACATGTATTGCAAGCCACTAGTGATTGAGAAGTCGGTCTCCATTTGCAGCCCGTGCAGGTTCTGAGAAATCGGTAAACCCGCTTCTATCCCGATTCGTAGGCCTCGCGCAGGACTATTTGGTTGAGCTGCCCAGTTTAATCCGACTAATAAGGTGGTGGTTTCGCCACCATAATTCCTAGGATCGGCTGCTTGCGTTGGAAGCATGATGTTGGTGTCTATGCCCGAGATAGATCCTTGGTCAGAATATTTAATTCTTAAAGAACCGCTCAGTGCATTAATCGGCTGATAGCTAACCCATCCAGTGAGATCGTATTTGTCTCCTCGAGTGTAGCCATTATCATCACCGAGATAGTTTGTTGCTGAATATTGGGTTCCCCATTTGACCTTTTCCCTGGTTCCAACATAAGTCAATCCATGTAATAAGGCGTATGTTCCTGCACCAAGTTGCATCCCATACGGCAGACGGACAGTCGGGGTCATCCCCATCGGATTTAAGATGCTATCGGTTTCATTAGTTGAACCAGTTGGTAAAGACGTGCCTAGGTGGGCGTGCAGTTTGTGATGACTTGACGTGTACAGTTTGACTAGTCCACTCACTTTGGTATCTCCCCATCCGTCCGATTTTGTGGTGAATTTGCCTCTTACTTCAGTACCCATCATGCCCTTGTAGGTAGTCAGGGTCATTTGTTTTTCTTGGTAGCTAGCCATAACCATCAACGTGAGCCAATCACTAGGCGCATACATTGCTCCGATCATATGCATATGCATTTCCATTTTCTCGGGAACAACTCTGATGTTGGCAGGCTGACCGGATGCGCCGTAAAATCGATTCGCTATTGTAGTTACAATAGTATCGTCAGAAATATTCCTGCCGTTATATTCGTTGCCACTCATATCCATGTACATGTGCCGATAGGAAAGCATATACTCGCCTTTTTTGTGCATGTGATCCGCCATCATACCGATAGGGGCATGGGAATCGGCACGTATTCTTTTTTTGACGGGTTCATGTGCATTGACTTGGATTAGTGACATAAGTGCACACACGAGTGCGCAAGTTTGTATTAGGTAAATTGGTAGTCTCATCGTATTTTAACTCGCAATAATGCGAAGCACGTCGCATTGCGAGGTGCTCCTTAGTTGTAAACTGATTGTTGTTTAACTAAGAGTTCTTAGGGGTGGCGCTCGAGTCTGCTTTCGATTGTAAATGTTCCGATTTGAGGTGACATTTCTGTAGACAGATAATGCTTTTACAGATAGAAGACCGGATTTCCATTGAGTAAGCTCGATGTTCGCTGTGCTTGCCGAACTCTCTGACCAAAGGTGGCATGAGTCGTGAGAAGTTAAATTGTCACTGTGTCCCTGATGAGGGTTCCCTTTGGACATTTCTGGTGTTGAATGATGGCCCGTATGGCCATGGCCGACTGTTTTTTTGTGATGAGAGAGATGGGAATGGACATTAATATCAGCAGAGACTTCATCAAGGTCGAAATTATTTTGGGTAGGGCAAAGATCTAAATGCAGGCTAAAGCCACTGGTTTGCTCGACGCTGGATAACATGTATCCGACAGGAACAGCGGACCTCGTTAGGACAGCGAGAACGAGAAATACCGAAATCGTACGAAAATTGAATTTCATGATGATATGCTAACTAATAACCAACTTCAGTAAAAGATAATTATGCTGGACGCTGTAAACGTAGGAGTGGACATGGAACAGAAAGAAGTTAAGGCATTTTCTAAAGGAGCGCTGAAGGGTGTCAGGGTTATCGATTTCTCAAGATACATTGCAGGACCCTATTGTGCGAGACTGCTTGCTTATTTGGGGGCTGATGTCATCAGGGTAGAAAAACCATCAGGGGGAGAAGATCGTTTCGTGACGCCGCTTTACGGGGATACGAGTGCATTACTTTCTATGACTGGTTTGGGTAAAAGGGGTCTTACCCTAGACTTAAAGTTGCCAGATTCAAGAGTCGTTGTTGAACGGTTAGTGAAAGCTGCCGACGTAGTTATTGTTAATATGCCTGCCAAAGTGCTGAAGCGTATGGGTCTTGATTATGACAGTCTTAAATCAATTAAAAGAGACATTATCCTGACTACGCAAACATGTTTTGGCCATGATGGCCCTTGGAGTGATTGGGCAGGATTTGACGGTATCGCTCAGGTGATGTCGGGTTCTGCTTTCATGTCGGGTACCGAGGAGGAACCGCGACGATCTGCAGCCCCCTATGCTGACTACACTACGGCTGTGTTGGGAGCATTTGGAACGATGGCCGCTTTGCGTCAAAGGGACCAAGATGGAGAGGGTCAGCACGTGCAGACGTCTCTGTTGGGTTCCGCTATCGGCGTTTTTAGTAGCGCGATTATTGAGCAGGAGACCTTAGGTACCGACCGACGCCCCGATGGCAATCGCGGTCAAACTACTGCACCCACTGATATTTTTAAAACACGCGATGGCAGTATCATTACCCAAGTCGTGGGTAATGGGTTGTTTGCTAGAATAGCCAAAGTGGTAGGCAAGCCAGAGTGGATCGACGACATACGCTTCCAGTCTGATGAATCGAGAGCAGAACATCGAAATTTTATCTGTGAAACTGTAGGTGAATGGGCAAGCAAGTTTACCACGGAGAAAGTACTTGAACAGTTGTCGGATTTAGGAGTGCCTTGTGGTCCTGTTCTTGGGGTCACTGAAGTTGCGTCTCACCCCCAGGTTGACGCAATGAGCTTCATCGAATCAATTAACCCTGTGTCGTCTGAAGGCAAGATCCATGCGACACGGGTACCTTTGGATTTTTCAAGCTATAAGTCTTCCCTTGGACAGCCGCCGAGCATAGGCGAGCATTCAGAAGAAGTCTTAAAAGAGATCGGATTCAACGATTCTGAAATCCGGCGATTTAGAAATAGTCGTGTCATTTGAGTTTATATGTCCGATGAGCGCATAATATCCTTTTTGGGGAGTTGCATTATTACGCTGATAATTTATAGCGTTTTCCCTCGCGATTATAATGTTGTTAACCACTCACTTTGAGAGAATAAATTTATGAGTTATGGGATTTTATCGTTTGGCGCTTACGTGCCTGCATTACGATTAGATAGAAAAGCAATTTTTGGAGCAGTGGGTTGGGCCGCGCCGAATCTTCGAGCTCTGGCTTCAGGTGAGAGAACCGTGGCAAATTGGGACGAGGATTCTATTACAATGGCCGTTGAGGCCGGTTTAGATTGTCTTAGCGACGTCAGCTCGAAAGTTGATCACGTCAGTATGATTTCGACTACCTTTCCTTTCGCAGATCGCTCTAACAGCGGATTGATTGCGGATGCTCTAAACTTGGGTACCGATGTCGGAACTGAGGATCTAGCGGGAAGTCGTCGAGCTGCTACCAGTGGCCTCAGTCGGGCTTTAAAGAACGGGGTGTCAAGTAACTTATTGATTGCAAGTGACTGCCGTGAAGCGAAGCCTGCCAGTGCGCAAGAAATGTCCTATGGTCATGGAAGCGGTGCATTGCTCTTAGGTGAAGGCGAGCCCATCGCTGAATTTCTTGGCGGCGCCTCGGAGCATGAGGATTTAGTTGATCAATATCGTTCTACCGGAAGTGACTACGACTATAGCCTCGAAGAACGATGGGTGCGAGAAGAAGGTTGGTTGAAAATCGCACCCGCGGCTATGGCTAACGCGGCGACTGCAGCGAATGTAAAGTTGTCGGACATTGATCACTTTGTGGTACATGGGGCTACAGGTGCGATGAAAGGTTTGGCTAAGACGATTAAAGTCGACCTTTCTCGTTTTGAAGATAACTTAGCGTCGTCTTGCGGGGATACTGGGGCTGCTCATCCGTTTTTAATGCTTGCCAGTTCACTAGAAAAGGCCAGTCCCGGAGAGACTATCATGCTGGTTGGTTTTGGTCAGGGGGTTGATGCAGTTGTTATCAAAACGACCTCCGCACTCATCGGTATGCGTGCCAAGAAAGGCCTCAAGAAATTTATGGAACGACGCCGGTTGACTGAAAACTATACTTTCTATTTGTCACTGAGAGAACGACTGGGTTTGGATTTTGGTTTGCGTGCGGAACGTGATAACAGGACTGCTCTCTCTGCATACTATCGAAAGAGACGGGATATTAATTCGATGATAGGAGGAAGATGCTCCAAATGTAACGCGCTTCAATACCCTCTGAGTATAGTATGCGTAAGCTGCGGAGCTAGTGGTACACAGAGTGAAGAGACTTTATCCACTAAACTTGGCAGAGTTAAATCATTTACTGAGGATTGGCTAGCGTATACTCCTTCTCCCCCGTGCATATATGGTAATGTAGAATTTGATGGGGGAGCGAATGTGATGCTCGAATTTACTGATTTCGAGTCTGGTAGTGTCTCGGTTGGAGATGTGGTTCGGTTAGTGTATAGAGTAAAAGATCGCGATGATAAACGAAATTTTCATCGGTATTTTTGGAAACCTGCGCCTGTGATAAGCGCGTAAATGTAAAGGATTCTAGTTATGGCTAAAGGTATCAAGGATAAAGTCGCAATTATTGGTATGGGTTGTACGCGCTTTGGCGAGAGATGGGACTGTGGGCCTGAAGAGTTAATGGTTGAGGCTTTTTCAGAAGCGTTAAGTGATTCTGGCGTGGCTAGGGAACAAATCGAGATGGCTTGGCTTGGGTTATTTATGCAAGAGCAAAGTGCAGGTAAATCAGGATTGCCCCTTAGTATGTCCCTTAGGTTACCCAATATTCCCGTTACGAGAGTGGAGAATATGTGCGCTACAGGCACAGAAGCGTTGCGCGGAGCTGTCTACGCGGTCGCGGCGGGAGCCTGCGATGTTGCCATGGCAGTCGGAGTAGAAAAATTAAAAGACACGGGATATCCCGGATTGCCAGAACGGAGTAAAGGTACATTCGATGATCTCTGGCTCCCAAATGCAACTGCCCCTGGCGCTTTCGCGCAATTGGCAAGTGCTTATCGGGCAAAGCACAAGTGCGACGCAAGTGACCTAAAAAGGGCAATGGCTCACGTATCTGTGAAAAGTCATGCTAATGGCGTGTTAAATCCGAAGGCACATTTGAGACGGGAGATCACCGAGGAACAGGCGATGAACGCTCCGATGATTGCAGCGCCTTTAGGTTTATATGACTGCTGTGGCGTCAGTGATGGCGCGGCATGTGCGATAGTCACAAGCGTCGAAAAAGCCAAGGAAATGGGTATAACTGATATGGTTACTGTTAAGGCTATGCAGTTAGCTCCCAGTAATGGGTTTGAAATGTCTACGACTGGCTGGGATGGGAGTTACTTGGAGACTACACGAATTGCGGCCGGACGTGCTTACCAAGAAGCGGGAATCAAAAATCCTGATAAAGAGCTTAACATGACCGAAGTGCATGATTGTTTCTCGGTGACTGAACTTGTGGTGATGGAAGACCTCGGGCTGTGCGACGAGGGACGAGGGATAAATGCTGTTTTGGACGGGAAGTTTGACAAAGATGGACAAGTGCCGTGTCAAATTGATGGGGGGCTTAAGTGCTTTGGGCATCCTATAGGTGCGAGTGGTTTGCGAATGGCGTATGAGATATATTTGCAATTGCAAGGCCGAGCCGGCGAGCGACAGTTAAATAGCCCAACTATGGGGCTGACTCATAATTTAGGTGGACACCCCTTTCGCAATGTAGCTAGTGTGTCGGTTTTCGGATTGCATGCTGCATAAGGATCATACAAATCCTTATGTAGATTTAATTTTCCCGGTTCGAGACAATGAGTCCTAAATAAACTTGCTTTTGTTGGAGAGAGAATATGAACGCTTACAGATCACCTTGGATGACCGAAGATCACGATATGTATCGAGATGGAGTTCGTAAGTTTCTTGAGTCTGAATTTTTGCCGCAAAGGGACCATTGGGTTGAGCAAGGTTACCCTGAGAAAGAATATTGGAAAAAAGCGGGTGAAATGGGCCTTCTTTGCCCTGACGTCCCAGCAGAGTATGGCGGTGGTGGTGGGGATTTCGGCTTTGATGTGATTACTTATGAAGAATTATTGAGGCTATGTATTTCAAGTTTTGGTAATGGGATACAAAGCATAGTTGCTCATTATATTGTCAAATATGGCACCGAGGAACAAAAGCATCGCTGGTTACCGGGTATGGCGTCAGGCGATATAATTACATCAATTGCAATGACTGAGCCTGGCACAGGTTCAGATCTGCAGTCGATCACAACTAAGGCTGTTAGGGACGGCGACGAATACTGTACTCAACGGTTCTAAAATATTTATCACGAATGGCTACAACGCGAATTTAGTTTGCGTGGTGTGCAAAACAGATCCTAATGAGGGCGCTAAAGGTGTTTCTCTGTTGATGTGTGAAGTTGACGACCTGAAAGGTTTTAGTCGAAATAAGCCGCTTAAAAAAGTGGGGATGAAAGGCCAGGATACGTGCGAATTATTCTTTGACGATTGTCGTATTCCTATCGAAAATATTTTGGGTGGCGAGGAAGGACAAGGTTTCTACCAGTTAATGGCGCAGTTGCCGCGGGAGCGACTAATTATTGGGGTGGGAGCTATTGCTGCTGTAGAAGCAGTACTTGAGCAGACCATCGAGTACACCAAAGAGCGTAAGGCGTTCAAGAAGCCTTTAATGGATTTTCAAAACACTAAGTTCAAACTAGCAGAGATAGCTACCGAGGCAAAAATTTCTAGAGTTTTTATTGATTACTGTATTGGCGAGCTAAATGAGGATCGTTTGGATAATGAGACTGCGTCGATGGCTAAATGGTGGTGCTCGGAGAAGCAATTTGAGGCCGCGCATCAATGTCTTCAACTGCATGGTGGTTACGGCTATATGATGGAATACCCTGTCGCACATTATTTTGCTGACAGTCGTGTGCAAATGATCTACGGCGGCTCTAACGAGATTATGAAGGAGCTTATTTCTCGCTCTCTTTAGTGGCATAAGAGTTTAAAAGATATGAGCGAAAGCGAGAATCTGTACGCACGTTTTCGTGAACAATTCCAGATGGAAAATCGCGCCCTTGTGTGTGAAGGAGAAGCGTTTACTTATAACGATGTTGATGAGATCACAGGAACCGTAGCCTCTACCCTCACAGATTTTGGTTTGACTAAAGGTGATCTAGTATCAGTCATAGGAGGGAAGTCTCTTAATTTTCTTTGGCTCTATCTGGGATGCTTACGAGTTGGTTGTATTTTTCATCCGTTAAATCCCGCATACACGCCGTCTGAGATTCAATTCTTTCTAAGAGACGCAAAGCCTAAATTAATAGTTTCATCCCACGAGTTGCGTAGTAAATTTGATGGCATCGACCGAAAAAAAAATACTGAGATATTGCCTTTAGATGGTCGCGACGGGGACAGACTTTTTCGGCCTCGCTCAGAGCACTACAGATCATTTGAAACGGTAAAGGTGCGTGGGGATGACACGGCGGCACTCTTGTATTCTTCAGGTACCACTGGTGACCCTAAAGGTATTCGGTTAACTCATGGAAACCTTTTTAGCAACGCCAGTACATTAAAGGATCTGTGGGAGTTTGATTCAAGCGATACCGTACTTCATGTTCTACCCGTATTTCATGTCCATGGGCTATTCATATTGCTGGGGCCCTCATTGCTGAGCGGTTGTCAGATTAAATACGCGCTCGCTTTTGATGTAAAAGAAGTAATTGCCGAGTTGGCTGATAGCACCGTGATGGCAGGCGTGCCAACATATTATTCTCGGTTACTGGCCGATCCTACTTTCAGTGCTAATTGTTGCCGGTCTGTTCGAGTGTTTATTTCTGGATCAGCACCTTTGTCCGAGAAATTGTTCTCACGGTTTAAGGCTCGCACCGGTAAATCGGTGTTGGAGCGATACGGTATGACTGAGACAGGGGTCAACACCTCAAATCCTATCAATGGTAATCGAATAGCTGGCTCGGTTGGTCAGGTGCTTCCCGGTGTGAAACTCCGCATCTCAAGTATTAATAAGGCAGATGGTGGTGCCAATAGAATAGGGTCTATTGAAGTTAAGGGTGAGAATGTGTTTCCCGAATATTGGAATCTTCCAGAAAAAACCTCTGAGGCCTTCACAAAAGATGGTTGGTTCATTACTGGTGATCAAGGCTACTTGGATGACGACGAGTACCTTTATATATCGGGTCGCTCAAAGGACATGATCATAAGCGGTGGGTTAAATGTATATCCTAAGGAAGTTGAAAAAGAGATTGAACAAGATGACCTCGTATTAGAAGTTGCTGTGTTCGGTGTTGAGCACTCTGACTTCGGTGAGGCTGTTGTTGCGGCGGTCGTGACGACCAACGAGAAAGAATTATGTAGAGAGACTCTGCTTGACACTTTGTCTGACAAGTTAGCAAAATACAAACTTCCAAAAGCGATAGTGACGCTCGATGAACTGCCGCGAAATGCTATGGGGAAAATTCAGAAAACTGAGTTACGGAAAAAGTATAAGGATTTATTTTTGTGATTGGTAATTAATTGACCATGGTTGACAAGACTTTGTTAAAAGTACGATTTAGTTGATAAATAGGAGAGGCACGATGGCAGGATTGTTTTACGAAGAATTTAGTGTTGGTCAAAAATTTGAACACGCTATTACCCGCACCATAACTGAGACTGATAATGTGTTGTTTACAACTATGACTCACAATCCAGCTAAACTGCACTTAGACGATGAGTACTGCAGAGAGCATACTGAGTTCGGGCAAAGAATAGTCAACAGCTGTTTTACGCTGTCTTTAATGGTAGGTATTACTGTGTATGATACAACTCTGGGAACGGCGGTCGCTAATTTAGGTTGGGATGAAGTTCGTTTTCCTAAGCCCTGCTTTCATGGCGATACCATTCGCGTTGAAACTGAGATCTTGGAGAAACGCGATAGTAAATCGAGACCGAACAATGGCATCGTGCTATTTGCGCATAGCGCCTTCAATCAAAACGATGATCTAGTTGCCTATTGTAAAAGATCTGGCCTTATTCTAAGGAAACCTTCGTAATGTTGCGTTCATTATTGTTTGCTCCTGGTGATAGTGAAAAGAAAATGCTTAAGGCTTCAACAATCGGGGCTGATTGCGTTATTCTAGATTTAGAAGATTCGGTTGCAGAAGCTCGTAAACCATTAGCGAGGAAAATGGTCAGAGACTTTTTAAAGGCTAAGACTGATTCAAGCGTTAAATTCTACGTAAGAGTTAATCCGTTAGATTCTGGAATGATTTTAAACGATCTTGCGACCGTGATTCCCGCTGCGCCAGACGGTGTTGTCTTCCCCAAATCAAACGGATTAGACGATGTTGTTTGTGTGTCGCATTATATGGATGTGTTGGAGGCGGAGCACGGGATCGCGCAGAGGTTCTATAGCAATGTTGCCCCTTATCTCGGAGACTGCAGCTGCTATCTTCACCATGGGCCAGTATGTTGACAGTCCTAAGCGTGTCTCAAGCCTGACTTGGGGAGCGGAGGATCTAGGAGCGGCAGTAGGCGCCAGTGCGAATACGCTGCCAAATAAAGATTGGACAGCGCCTTATCAAATGACCAGGTCGCTGTGCTTATTTGCGGCCCACGCCGCGCAAGTGCAAGCTATCGATACCGTTATGGCCGATTTCAGGGATTTAGATCAGTTGCGACTTGTGTGTGATGATGCCCGTCGCGACGGGTTTACTGGGAAAATTTGCATTCATCCTGCCCAAGTTGACGTCATCAATGAAGCATTCTCTCCCAGCCTTGAGGAGCTGTCTCACGCTAAGGCAGTTATCGAGGCCTTCAAGGATAACCCCGAGGCGGGCACATTGCAGATTGACGGGAAAGATGATAGATAAACCGCACCTTGTGCTGGCCGAGCGCGTCACGGCGCTTGCGGAGCAAATTAAAAGTAGATAGGGGTATTTGAATTTTCCGGACTGCTCAATAGATATTGTCTTGTCGGTCGAAATGCTTAGCGATGTCTCTGACTCATGTTATTTGCCGCGGGGCATAACTTGAATAAAAAGAGGATAGATGCTATGAATGAATGGACGGCAAAGAAGAAATTTATTGACGTGAACGGCAGTCGCATGGCCTACGTCGAGATGGGAGAAGGTCGACCAATTATTTTCCAGCATGGCAACCCCACATCTTCTTACCTGTGGAGAAATATCATGCCAAAATTAGCCCATCTAGGACGATGCATTGCGATTGATTTGATTGGTATGGGTGACTCTGAAAAACTAACCCCTTCTGGTCCCGATCGATATACATTCGTTGAGCATCGAGACTACTTGCATGGTGCTTTAGACATGTTAGACGTCAAGCAGGATGTGATATGGGTTATTCATGATTGGGGAAGTGCACTGGGCTTTGATCACATTGCACAGTATCCTGAGCGTGTCTCAGGCGTGTGTTATATGGAGGCTATTGTCTGTCCATTGACCTGGGATGTTTGGCCTGAGTCTGCGCGAGACATTTTTCAGACCTTTAGGAGCAGTGCTGGTGAAGAGGTAGTTTTGGAGAAAAATGTTTTTGTCAAAAAAGTTTTACCCGCGTCTATCCTCAGACAGCTTGAAGCTGATGAAATGGAGGCCTATATAGAGCCTTTCAAGAATGCTGGAGAAGATCGCCGGCCCACACTGACTTGGCCACGTCAGATTCCGCTTGAGAGCGAACCGAAAGAAGTTTGCGACATTGTAGAGAACTATGGCAAATTTTTAAGCCAGAGCAATATACCGAAACTTTTCATCGATGCTGATCCAGGGATGATATTAACCGGACTTCCTCGGGACTACGCCCGGACATGGCCAAATCAGCAAGAGGTTAAAGTAAAAGGACTTCACTTTATTCAGGAAGACTCCCCTTTAGAAATCGCTGATGCAATAGAGAAATGGATCCATACCGAGGGTATTTAGTCATATTTTGTGTTCCATCAAGGGTAACAATAGAAAATTTATTATAGGACGAGTGGTACTTAATAATGAGCGTGCAAACTGATACAAGTTCTAAAGTTACAAATGCAACTTTGAAGCTTATGAAAGATGGCGGGGAGAAAATTGCTGCGATGACCGCTTATGATGCGGCTTTTGCGATGGTTCTGGATCAAGCAGGTGTTGATTTTGTTCTAGTTGGAGATTCTGTAGGGATGGTTGTTCAGGGACGAGAGACAACTATTCCAGTGACCGTAGACGAGATAATTTACCACACCCAGCTCGTATCAAGAGGACTGTCTCGTGCTTTGTTGATGTCCGATATGCCTTTTATGAGCTACTCCTCCCCGCATGATTGTTTGAGTAATGCTGCTAGGATTATGAAAGAGGGCGGGGCGGCGATGGTTAAGCTTGAATGGGGTGAATTAGAAATCGATATGGTCAGGCGGCTCACCGAATGCGGGGTGCCTGTATGCGCACATCTTGGTTTAACTCCGCAAGCGATTCACAAGTATGGCGGGTACAAAGTACAAGGTCGGGAGGCTGCAGCTGCGGATAAAATGCTAGAGGATGCAGCCGCTCTAGAAGTTGCAGGTGCAGATCTACTTCTATTGGAGTGTGTCCCGACTGGACTGGGACGAGAGATCACCGAGAGTGCAAAGGTCCCAGTTATTGGTATTGGGGCTGGACCTGATGTGGACGGTCAGATCTTGGTGTTGTATGACGTCCTCGATATAGCGCCGGGTAAGCGTACGCGATTTTCTAAGAATTATATGGAGGGCTCCGACTCCGTTCAAAATGCAGTAGGTAGCTATGTTAGGGAGGTGAAAGACGGTACGTTCCCGAGCTGAGGCTTACTCGTTTAAGTAGAATGAACACTTGAGCTAACCGCTATCAAGATTATTGATAATTATACTATGGTAATAATTACTTGTTGCGAGCAAGTAATTAGATAATTAATAATTGATGACATATGAGCGCAGCTGCCCTATTCGACAAAGATCGCCGCACGCAGGCACGAAAGGACGGCGTTGTCCGATGCGAGGATGCTGGAGTGCCGCCGTGGAGCTGATTTGCGCTAAGGGGACAACAAGAACCACTCTGAAGGAAGTCGGCGTAGTAGCGGGCTACAGCAGGGGTTTAGCAAGCCACCGATTTGGAACCAAAGACCAGCTCTTCACTTTTATCGTGCGCTCCGTAGGAGAGTTGTGGCTCAAGGAACTCAGGCTCGCCGTGAAGGATGAAAGTGGGCGTGCGTGCCATTGGCGCCGCGGTTGATGCCCATCAAGCATTTCATCACTCAGGGCGCAAATAACATAAGAGCATTCTACATACTTTGGTTTAATTCTATTGGACCCTGACCAAGGCCTGAGGGAGGTCGTGGCCAATATTCACCTAAGAGACGGCATAGGGACGTGGAAAGCTGGATACAAAAGGCCGTTGCCAATAAGGAGCTTTCTGCGCATCGATCGATTACCGTGGGGCGGCTCAAAATTTCTGTGCCGCCATTATCGGCATCGTTTATCAATGGCTTGCAGATCCTGAAAATGTCGAGCGAATTAGAGAACTTCATACAATATTAAAAGCACAGACAACGTTGGCGTTGGGAAAGACGTACTAAGGGAGAATTAAACATGAGCACTAAAATCGAAGATATATCCGGAAACGAGGAAATCCCCATATCAGATTCTCCTATGCGTTTCGTGACAGCGGCGTCTTTGTTTGACGGTCATGACGCTGCCATTAATGTAATGCGACGGATGATTCAGGCGGAAGGTGTTGAAGTAATTCACTTGGGGCACAATCGCTCTGTGGCGGATGTGGTAAATGCAGCGATACAAGAGGACGCGGACGGGATTGCCATGAGTTCTTATCAAGGTGGTCACAATGAATATTTTCGGTATATGGTTGATATGCTAAGAGACGCAGGGGCAGGCCATGTCAGAGTTTTTGGTGGAGGGGGCGGAACGATCACGCCTGAGGAAATTTCAGATCTGGAGTCTTATGGTGTAGAGCGGATCTACCATCCTAACGATGGAATGAAGATGGGTCTGACCGGAATGATTAGTGATCTAGTACAACGGTCTGAGGACGCAAGGCTTAAATCAAAGGTTCCCGAAAAAATCACAATTGAAGATTTTTATAGTGTTGCTCAAATGCTCTCTGCTCTTGAAGACTCAGTCATCTCTGATAATAAACTTGAGAGGCTTCGTAAAGAGTGGAAAATGGCCTCCGGAAATACGCCAGTGATAGGGATAACTGGGACAGGTGGTGCTGGAAAGAGTAGCGTTACAGATGAGATCATGTCGCGTTTTTGCCAATACTTTCCGGAGAAAAAGATAGCAGTTTTAGCAGTAGATCCCACACGCAGACGAACTGGCGGCGCGCTACTTGGTGACAGAATAAGAATGAACAGTCTCCGGCATGAAAATTTATTCATGCGCTCTATGGCGACTCGGCGTCAACATGTCTCGACTAGTGCTATGCTGGCAGACGCTATTACTTTTTTAAAGTCCGTAGGTTTTGATATGGTTATCGTTGAGACTGCAGGTATTGGTCAAAGCGATAGCGAAATTGTTGATCTAGTAGACACTTCAATCTACGTGATGACGAGCGAATATGGAGCTGCAAGTCAACTAGAAAAAATTGACATGCTTGATTTCGCAGACGTCATCATCTTGAATAAGTTCGACAAGCGAGGAGCTGAAGATGCACTGCGAGATGTCCGAAAGCAATGGAAACGGAATCATCTGGAATTTGAGGTGGAAGACGAAAATATTCCAGTTTACCCCACAATCGCGAGTCAGTTTAACGACCCTGGTGTGTCTTGGATGTTTTCTCAATTATGTGAGAAGGTTGCTCAGTTGCTCGGTGACACAACATGGTCTTTTGAAAACGATATAAAAGTCAAAGAGCCTAAGGCTACGGTTTTAATTCCTGGCAATAGAGTCCGTTATCTGTCAGAAATTGCTGAACAAGGCCGTGGTATAAATAAACGGATTGAAGATTTATGCGAATCTGCTAATCGCGCTCAATATTGTTATGGTGCACTTGGTGAGTTAGACGATCCAGAACTTCCTAAAGCATTCGAATCTTATACCCAGACAGCCCTTTTAGAAAGTGAAGACAAATCATTAATGACGCTGCGGCAACGCTATAACTCGGCTCTCGATGATATTGGCGCGGAAGCACGTCAATTACTTTTGGGGTGGCCGCAACGTCTGAACGGGATCACGTCCGAGAAATACAGCTATGAAGTGCGAGGAAAAGAAATTACCGGAGACAATTATAAGCTCAGTTTGAGTCAGCAAAGCATACCTAAAATAGCACCGCCTAAATTTGATGGTTGGGCGGATCAATTACGTTTTCTGATGAAAGAGAATCTTCCTGGGGGATATCCTTATACCGGCGGGGTTTTCCCTTACCGAAGGGAGGGTGAGGATCCGATCCGGATGTTTGCTGGCGAAGGCACACCTGAGCGAACTAATAGAAGATTTCATTATTTGTCTGAGGGACAGCCAGCGTCACGATTATCTACGGCGTTTGATTCGGTTACATTGTATGGTGAAGATCCTCATGAAAGGCCTGATATTTATGGCAAGGTTGGTAATTCAGGAGTTTCTATTGCTTCAGTAGATGACGCTAAGAAGCTTTATTCTGGGTTTGATTTATGCGCACCCACCACGTCGGTATCGATGACCATAAATGGTCCTGCGCCAATTATTTTGGCGTTTTTTATGAATGCTGCGATCGATCAGCAGATTGAAAAATATTTGGAAGAGACAGGCGGCTGGGAAGAGGCTAATAAAAAGATTTCTAAGATGTTCGAAGGGTAAAACTCGCCCACTTATCAAGGAGATCTTCCTCCTCAGAATAATGGTTTGGGACTAGGTCTATTGGGCCTATCGGGTGCGGATGTTGTTGATGCTAAGACTTATCAAGAGATTAAAGAGCGAACATTAAAGTCGGTTAGAGGCACGGTGCAAGCCGACATCTTAAAAGAGGACCAAGCGCAAAATACATGCATTTTTTCAACTGAGTTTGCAATGAAGGCGATGGGCGACGTGCAAGCCTATTTTGTAGAGCACCAAGTTCGCAATTTCTACAGTGTTTCTATAAGCGGTTATCATATCGCAGAGGCAGGAGCTAATCCGATATCACAGCTAGCGTTTACGCTATCAAATGGTTTTACTATCGTCGAGTATTATCTCGCCCGTGGTATGTCGATTGATGATTTTGCGCCTAATTTGAGTTTCTTTTTCTCTAATGGCATGGATCCCGAGTATACCGTTATTGGTCGTGTTGCTCGTAGAATTTGGGCAAGAGCCATGAGAGAGCGCTATGGCGCAAACTCTAAGAGCCAGAAGCTTAAGTATCATATACAAACCTCGGGGCGGAGCTTGCACGCGCAAGAAATCAGTTTTAACGATATTCGAACTACTCTTCAGGCGTTGTATGCGCTTCTCGATAATTGTAATAGCCTTCATACAAATGCTTATGACGAGGCAATCACTACTCCCACAGAGGAGTCCGTTCGAAGAGCCGTAGCTATCCAGCTAGTGATCAATCGCGAACTTGGTCTAAATATTTGTGAGAATACTTGGCAGGGATCGTTTGTGGTAAATGAACTAACCGACCTTGTAGAGGAGGCGGTGTATAAGGAATTTGATAGCATTTCTGAGCGGGGAGGCGTGTTGGGAGCAATGGACACTATGTACCAACGTTCAAAGATACAAGACGAAAGTATGTACTACGAGCACAAAAAGCATGACGGTAGTTTACCCCTCATAGGAGTAAATACGTTTTTACCAAAAGAAGGACAAGAGGACGAGATAAAAGAACTGGAGCTAATGCGCTCTAGTGAAAGTGAAAAGAAAGATCAGATAGATGCCGTCAGGAATTTTCAAAATATTCATGGTGAACATCGAGAGAAAGCGCTTTCTGTGCTGCAAGAAGTTGCTAGGGCTCGCGGTAATTGTTTTGAACAACTTATGGAAGCGGTTAAATACGCATCATTGGGACAAGTATCGGCTGCTTTGTATGATGTCGGGGGTGAATACCGCCGTAACATGTGAGATCTGACGAATTATTTCGGTAAGTTGATATGATTTTAGATGATTTTGGTAACGAACACTGTCGGGTTGTCGCTGAACCCAGGATCATTTCGCTTGTTCCCTAGCGTTACTGAGCTTCTTTTTGATTTAGGCCTCAGTAACAACGTGATAGGACGAACTGGTTTCTGTATACATCCGCGCACAGCGGTGAAGTTAATTCCCAAGATTGGTGGGACTAAAGACGTTGATTTAGACAAACTAATCGCGTTACAGCCGACACATGTCATTGTTAATATCGACGAAAACACCTTACAGACTTATCAAGAGTTATCTGCTGCAGTAGACAACGTGATTGTAACTCACCCCAAAGCGTGGTAGAGGACAATATGCGGCTCTACTTGATGTTAGGCGAGATTTTTGGCGTAGAATCGAGAGCTAGACAGCTTTTAATCGAGTTCGAACAAAGGTTAGAAAAGATCTCCAGTTATGCGAAGCATTTAGACCGACTAAATGTGTTGTATCTTATCTGGCGTGATCCTTGGATGACGGTCTCTAGAGACACGTATATTTCGCATATGCTGAAAATTATCAACTGCCAAACCGTGCCGGGACCTTCAGCGACTAGGTATCCCGCGCTGTCTGATGAAGAGATCTACGAGTTACCAATAGATGCCTGTTTGCTGAGCACTGAGCCTTATACGTTCCGTGAGAAGGATGTCGCAGAATTGGAATTAAAATTCAACTGGTTTGGTAAGGTGCATTTGGTCGATGGTGAAATGGTGTCATGGTATGGGAGTAGGGCTATACTAGGTCTAGAATATCTGGGTCAATTGAGTCAGATACTAAATGATAAGAAAAGTGCCGTCGCTATGGGCATAGAATCGCCTTGTATAAATTTATGTGTTTTAGAGGACGGATTGTGTCAAGGGTGTTACCGAAGTGAGAGTGAAATAGCCTATTGGATGCTAATGACGGACGAGGAACGTAAAAATGTTATGGGAAGGCTTCGTCAGCGTGCTCAAGAAGCGCATAATCGCTAGTCTGGCATTGCAGCGATAGGGTGTTTGGTTTGATGGTGTAGGATTTTGATCGCAACGACACAGGGAGTGTCTAAGATTAAATGTTTTTTATGAACAAAGTGAGGTAGACGCTATGAAGTTTGGTTCCGAGTTTGAAGCGATAAATTTTGAAATGGATGGAGCTGTTGCGGTCATTACGCTTAACCGTCCCGATAATGCGAATAGTTTAAATGCCCAGATGTCTGAAGAACTGTTGAAAGCGGCGACGCATTGTGACTCAGACCCATCCATTCGTGCAGTGGTATTCACTGGCGCCGGTAAAGATGTTTTCTGCGGGAGGCGATTTGCCTGCATTTCATGCTGAAGGTGAAGGCATGTCCGAGTACATGCGGTATGCAACTGCAGGCTTGCACGCCGCGGTATCTCGGTTTGCGCGCATGAACGCTCCATTTTTAGTTGCGGTGAATGGGGTGGCTGCTGGCGCGGGGTTTTCAATGGCGATTAGTGGTGACTTGGTGTTCGCGTCGGAAAAAGCTGTATTTACCGAGGCGTACACCAAAGCAGGTGTGTCTCCTGACGGAAGTAGTACTTGGTTTCTGCCGCGTTTAGTCGGTAAAGTCAAAGCCATGCAGTTAATACTACTTAATGATGTATTGACCGCTTCTCAGGCGCTTGAGTGGGGGTTAGTGAACGAAGTGTTGCCAGCAGATGACCTCATGCCGCGAGTGATGGAGGTGGCGCAACAATTAGCTAGCGGTCCTACTCTGGCTTATGGAGAAGCCAAACGATTAGTAGTAGACAGTCTCTCAAATGGGTTGGAGACGCAAATGGAAATGGAAACGCGAGCAATTGCTGGACTGGCGCGTGCGTCTAAGGATACTAAAGAGGGTGTTAGCGCCTTTGTTGAGAAACGGAAACCTGATTTTAAAGGTTGGTAAGGACGATGAAAGCACTTACTCTTTGCGGAAGTGATGGTCCTAGTAGTTTGTCTTTAGTTGATGTTGACGTCCCTGTTCCTGGCCCCAATGAAGTAAGAGTCAAATTAAAGTGTGCCGCTCTTAATCGACGAGATGTATGGATGACTGTAGGACAATATCCAGGTATTCGGATGCCAGCTATCGCAGGATCCGATGGATCAGGGACCGTAGATGCTGTCGGTGATGGGATACCAAAGGATTGCCTAGGATGCGAGGTAGTGATCTATCCTGCGCTGGAATGGGGAGATGATCCGCTTTGTGGTGGTAAAGATTTCCGGGTATTAGGTATGCCGGATCAAGGTACCTTCGCCGAGTATATTTGCGTGCCGAAGAGCTCCATTTATCCTAAGCCTAGGCATTTGAGTTGGGAGCAAGCTGCTGCGTTCCCCCTGGCGGGGTTGACCGCTTGGCGAGCAGTAGTTACGCACGGTGAGGTGAAAAAAGGCGACAAAGTTCTGGTCACTGGGATCGGGGGCGGAGCCGCTGGATTTGCTTTATTATGGGCTAAAGAAAAAGGTGCCGACGTTATTGTTACGTCAAGCAGTCAAGACAAAATTGATATGGCCATTAAAGAAGGAGCCGTTGCGGGCTATAATTACTCGAATGATTCGTGGAGTAAAGAATTGCGTTCTGAAATAGGTTCGATTGATTTGGTTATCGATAGTGGTGGTGGGGATGGTATGAATAGTGTCTTGGATACACTTAAAAATGGCGGGAGATACGTCTTTTTTGGGGCGACACAGGGCAATCCATCCCGCGGACTCAATATGGCCAAATTGTTTTTTAAACAAATTCGCATTCAGGGCACCACTATGGGCAAGCCTGAGGAGTTTCAGGAGATGATAGACTTTGTGAGCTCCAATAAACTGGAGCCTATTATCGATCAAATATTTGACTTTTCGGACGCTATTGCAGCTCATGAGCGAATGCTAAACTCGGAGCAAATGGGTAAGATCGTTCTTCGGTTTGGTTAATATCTAATTAAATACTTTCCCTAAGGAGTGTTTGTTGAATGAGCGAGTATCAGACAATTCTTTTAGAAGAGAAATCTCCTTACGTTTCTCTGTTAACCTTTAACAGACCCGAACGCGCCAATGCAATGAACACTCAGATGGGCATAGAGCTGAGACAAGTCTTTACCGATTACTATGTTGACTCAAGAGATACTCGGTGTCTTGTGGTTACTGGCGCAGGAGATAAGATCTTTTGTGCGGGAGGCGACCTCAAGGATCGAAACGGGATGACCGATCGTCAATGGCAAGAACAGCACGCAATATATGAGCAGATGGTCCGGCTAATGCGTGATTGTCCAATACCTATAATTGGGTGTATCAATGGGGCAGCTTATGGAGGGGGCTGCGAATTCGCACTCGGGTGCGATTTTTTATACGCAGCAGAAACTGCTAAGTTTGCCTTGACCGAGATTACCCTTGGGATAATGCCGGGAGCTGGGGGCACGCTTAACTTGCCACATGCGGTAGGAGAGCGTAGGGCAAGAGAAATTATTTACACGGGCACGCCATTTTCAGCTACTGAGGCGGAGTCATGGGGTCTGGTGAATAAAGTGCTTCCAGTAGATAGTTTAATGGCCGAAACGATGCTGGTAGCGGAGAAGATTGCGAACAATGCGCCAATATCAGTCAAGCAGGCAAAAAAGTCTATCAGTGTGTCGATGCAAACCGATCGGAATATCGGATATATGTATGAGTTAGAGGCTTATAATAAGATGATACCGACGAATGATCGGCAGGAAGGCGTTGCCGCATTCAACGAAAAGAGAAAGCCTAAATTTACAGGTACCTAATAGCGAGGGTATTGCAATGAGGACGAATGACGATATTTGGATTCGCGAAGTCGGGTTGCGAGATGGGTTGCAGAGTATTGAAACAATTTTCTCGACGGACGCGAAATTAGAATGGATTTGTTTGGAGGCCGCAGCAGGTGTTCCCGAGATAGAGCTTGGCTCATTTGTGCCCGCAAAACTTTTGCCCCAATTAGCAGACACCAAGTCCGTGATAGCTGCGGCGTGTGCCGAGCCTACTTTGCGTACATCTGCGCTCGTACCAAATTTTAGAGGAGCCATTGACGGATTTGCGAGTGGCGTACAGCAGCTCAACTATGTCCTGTCTGTCTCAGAAGCACATAGTCAAGCTAACGTAAGAAAGTCGGTAGCTGAAGCCGTAACTGATTTTAGTCGAATATGCGACTATCGAAAGGAGAATAAAGAATACGCTAATGTGAAATTAGCGGCCGGTCTGGCAACTGTTTTTGGATGCACAATATCGGGGGAGATTAGTATTAACAGCGTTCTAAAAACACTTGAGGAGCTTCTATTGTTTGAGCCAGACGAAATTGTTATTGCCGATACGGTGGGCTTCGCGAACCCAGCTCAATGCCGAGAAGTATTTGAACTTGTTTTTTCGATTGTTGGGGATATCCCTGTAAGTGCGCATTTCCACGATACTAGAGGCCTTGGGCTAGCCAATGTGGGTGCGGCATTAGATGCTGGAGTTAGAAGATTCGATTCATCCTTGGCTGGGCTAGGAGGCTGTCCCTATGCTCCGGGCGCGAGCGGGAACATCGTAACCGAAGACTTAGTGTTCATGCTGGAATCAATGGGTCTAAAGACTGGGATCTCCTTAGAAGGTTTGTTGGCGGCGAGAACTTGTATGACAAGTTATTTACACGATGAACCTACAAGAGGTGCCTTTGTTAATGCTGGTGTACCTAAAGGAGCAGTGTTGGCTAGTCCAGTTAATAGGTTAGGTGCTTGAGATGATATGTCATGGGGGAGATTATGAATAACACGATTGATCAAGAGGTGTTGATAATAGGTGCTGGTTCCTCAGGGATCTGTATGGGCATACAACTGAAAAATGCCGGAATTGAAGATTTTATGATACTAGATAAAGCCGGAGGTGTCGGTGGTACTTGGTATCACAATACTTACCCTGGCGCTGAATGTGACGTTCAATCTCATTTGTACTCGTTCTCCTTTGAGCCGAAATTAGACTGGAGTCGCCCGTTTGGTGGGCAGGCTGAAATTCTAGAATACTTAAATTTTTGCACTGATAAATATGGAATACGCGAGCATATAAAATTCAATACAGAAGTCGCTAGTATCACTTGGAACGATAGCAACGAGGTCTGGACAACGGTTACCAAGTCTGGTGAGTCCATCTGTTCGCGGATCGTCGTCAGTGCGTTAGGAATGTTCAATAATATAGTATGGCCCAAAATTAAGGGGCGAGAACTATTTTCTGGCGAGCACTTTCACTCAGCACGATGGAATCATGATATAGATCTACATGGTAAGAAAGTCGGAGTTATCGGTATCGCGGCAAGTGCGATCCAGTTTGTGCCTGAGATAGTAGATCGAGTGTCTGAACTGCATTTGTTTCAGCGGACTGCAAATTGGGTGGTTCCGAAGAACAACACTCCCTATACTGAACAGGAATTGCTTGCCTTCCGTGAAGAGCCATCCCTTGTTGAGACCAGTCGGGATGAAACGTATCGTTTATGGAATACGTTGGCGACTTTTACTGAGAAAGAAATACTTTCTAAGATAGAAAAATCTGGTTTAGCTAGGATTGCTGAGGTTGCAGATCCCAAGACGCGAGAGGCGCTTACACCTCAGCATCCGTTCGGTTGTAAAAGACCATTATTCTCAGACGTATACTACCCAGTGTTTCAATAAGGACCACGTACACCTTAATACGGATGATATTGATTCTATTGCGTCAAATGGTGTAATTACATCAGATGGGTTGTTAACTGAAGTGGATGTTTTGATTTACTCGACAGGATTCGAAACGACAACTTACCTGAGTGCTATTGATGTAAAAGGTAAGAATGGACTGGATATTCATGATGCTTGGAGCGATGGACCGCAAGCTTATCTCGGGATCAGCACTCATGGCTTCCCAAATTTGTTCATGTTGTATGGTCCCAACACGAATCAAGGCTGTATTCTGGTGATGATTGAGGAGCAGGTAAAATATATTATTCGACGGTTGAAGACAATGAGATCGGAAGGCATCTTGGCCAGTGATATAAAAAAGGATGTTATGCGTAAGTTTAACGATAAACTGCAGGACGACATTAAAGGAATAGATGTTTGGCAACACGCTTGTGGAAATGATTTTTATTATCGAGCTGGGCCGTCAGGCCGTTTTGTCACACAGTGGCCGAAGAGCATGGATGATTTTGCTAAAGAGACAGATAAATTAGAAGACAATTTTTACGAATAAACGCTCACAAGACCTCGAAAAAATTGACCATCCGCGGCGGTAGAACTATTTAATGCGACTAAGGCCCGCGACGAGTTTTTCTAAGCTCTCGGTATTGTACGCAGGTAGGAATTCATCAATAAAAGGCATGGCAGCCTTCATGGTCTTTGAGCGAACTTCGAAGCTAGACGCACCGTACATTGGATTGATCCAGACTAAGGAGCGGATATGCCGTTTCGTTATTGTCAACTCCTTTACGATTCGTTTGATATCGCCGTTATCGTATCCGTCGCTTACAATCACAAGCACGGTACTTTTGGCTGAACCTTCCAACAACAGACCTCTGTTCAATTGTGCGATAGCTTCCGCAATATTCGTCCCACCACTCCAGTGACGGACTGCCTTTGCCACTTCATTAAGGACATCAAGAACACTTTGTCCTTTTAACAGGCCTGTGATCTCACTAATTTTGGTACTGAATACTATCGTACGCGAGTTTTTTAGTAGTTTTTGTACGCCGAGCATCAACTGAAGCAGAAAAGGATTAAACACATCCATTGAGCCGCTTACGTCACAGAGCATTATGATGCGAGTCTTTCTCACTTTTGGTTTGGTTGTCGAGAGCTTTAATAACTCCATTCCAAAAGGAATGGAGTTGCGAACCGAATGACGTACATCAATTCGATCCCCTGTCCCTGATATCTTTCGACGGCGGGATGGCCTGGTAGCTAGTTTCCTTGTGATCGTTCTAATAAGTCGTTGTAGCGCTGCTGATTGATCGTCCCATCTGAAGCCTAAATTAGATTTTCTCGACACTTCACTGTCGGCGAATGAGTCACTTTCACTGAGCATATCTCGGTGACCTTCATTTGATAAACCTACATCTAAGTCACCACGGATCATTTCAGAGTTGGCCAAGATATAGTCACCGTCGCTCTCGGGTATGTTGTTCCAATAGTTATAAAACACGCGGTCAAATAAGGCTTCATGCTCTTTGCTGGAGACTAGGTTCACACGCAGGGCAATTTGAAACTGGGTTCTATCTGAGAAATCTATGGAAGATAATGACTTAAAGACATCGATAGTCCGTGAAGGACTAATTTGTATTCCAGCATCTCGAGCTTTGGTAAAGATAGCGAAAGTGTGGTTAGCCAACGAATGACTATTCTTATTTACCAGTACAACACTCATTTACTTATTTAATAACTTGTTCTAAATCTGAAGATTTAAGGCGATCTATGTCATCTTTGTATTTGAGCAGAACACCAGAAGTTTCGACTAAAATTTCCGGTGTTATCTCTACTTGTTCTAAACCGAGTAGAGCTTTGGACCAATCAATTGTCTCAGCGACCCCTGGTTTTTTTAGAAAATCGATCTTTCTAAGTTTCTCCATGACTAACGTCACGCTGGTAGCAAGTTGGCTTTCAATTAGTGGCACATGGCGCAAAATTATTTCTTTTTCCTTCTCTGGCGTAGGGTAGTCAACCCACAAATATAGACAGCGTCTTTTTAGAGCGTCATTTAGTTCTCTTGTTCGATTACTTGTGAGCACAACTATTGGAGGTATCCTCGCCGTAAACGTGCCGATTTCTGGAATGGTGATTTGGAAATCAGACAGTAACTCTAAAAGAAAAGCCTCGAATTCCTCGTCAGCCCGGTCAATCTCATCGATAAGGAGTACCGGAGGCTTTTCTCCACTATGGCGGATAGCTCGGAGCAGTGGACGAGCAAAGAGGAAATCTTCTCCGAAAATCGATTTTTCAAGATTCTTCCTTTTGTCCTCAGACGACTCTGCTAGTCGAATTTCTAATATTTGTCGCGCATAATTCCATTCATAAAGTGTCGAAGACGCATCTAGACCTTCATAGCATTGCAGTCGAATTAAAGGTGAATCAATAATTGTTGCCAAAGTTTTGGCTAACTGTGTTTTCCCGACACCAGCTTCTCCTTCAAGCAGTATCGGCTTCTGCAAGTCCAATGCCAGCTTTGTTGTTAGGGAGATAGCTTTGTCCGCAATATAATTATTCTCGTCAAAGATCCGAGTAGTATCAGAGAGCTGTGCAAATGGATGCTTCCACGTTGAAATATTTTCCATGAAGTTAAGTAGGTCCTTTATTAATGAATATCAATTAATGATAATATTATGTGTTCCGCGGTCGGCTCGATTATAATCATACGATATACGACTTGCCTATATGGCGGCGGTAGATTCTGAATCAAATTATACGCAATGGTTTAAGGAATTCTTAGTTGTCTGTCTTAGAACCCTTGGCTCGCGAAATTTTTTTTTAAAATCTATATTAAACATATGCTTAAATAACTTTTCGGAGAATTTACATGAGTGATAAATTTAAAGCGTTGGTTGCCAACAAGGACGAAGAGGGCAACTTTTCGGTGGGAGTGGAGGTCTTAAGCCTTAATGACTTACCCGATGAAAACGTATTAATAGATGTAGATTACTCGACTTTGAATTACAAAGATGGGTTGGTTGTTACCGACCAAGGCAAAGTTTGTCAAAAGTTCCCTATGGTTTGCGGGATCGATCTTGCCGGCACGGTTGTTGAGTCTGATGACCCGAGATGGAAAAGCGGTGACAGAGTGCTAGCAAATGGTTACGGCTTGTCGGAGCGGTACTGGGGGGCCTATAGCCAGAAACAAAGAATAAATGGTGACTTTTTAGTTAGAGTGCCGGAAAGCTTTTCTAATAAAGACGCGATGGCAATAGGTACTGCCGGATACACCGCCATGCTATGCGTTAATGCTATCCGCGATCACGGGATAATAGTGTCTGATGGCGACATCTTAGTAACGGGTAGCGCGGGTGGAGTAGGGTCAGTCGCAATATTACTCCTGAGTAAATTAGGATACAAAGTATCCGCTAGCACCGGCAGGCCTGAGACAGCCGGTTATTTGAAATCAATCGGAGCATCAGAAGTTATTTCTCGTGATGATCTGGCTAAGAAGAGTCGGCCGTTAGAGAAAGAGTTATGGGCCGCGTGTGTCGACAGTGTCGGATCTACAACCATCGCGACCTCGCTCGCACAAACTAAATATAATGGGATAGTTGCCGCGTGTGGCTTAGCCGGTGGGGTCGATTTGCCGTCTACGGTGCTCCCCTTTATTCTGAGAAATGTTTGTCTACAGGGGGTCGATTCGGTTATGGCGCCGATGGATGTGAGGGAGCGCGCGTGGAATGACTTAGGCGCCTTATTAGATCCTACAGCACTCTCGGACGTCTACACGGTTGAGCCTTTGGCCAGAGTCCCTGAGCTTGGTGCGGCAATTCTTCGAGGAGAAATCCGTGGCAGAATCGTCGTTGATGTGAATGCATAATGATTGTTTTATACTAACGAGAATATTATTTAAGAAGCATGGTTTGCTTAAAGTAAAAAGGAAATATTGTGATGTCAGAAGTAGTTACATATAAGCGTGAGGATCAGATCGCGTATATCTCAGTAAATAATCCTCCAGTGAATGCCTTATCACTCCCGGTTAGACAAGGTTTGGAGGCTGCTTTTACGAAGTTTGCGAATGACAATGAAGCAAAAGCCGCTATTTTAATCTGCGAAGGACGTACTTGGATTGCAGGCGCCGATATCACTGAGTTTGGCAAACCACCAGAAGATCCGTGGTTGCCTAAAGTTATTCATCAGATGGAAGCCAACGAGAAAATAATTGTGGCTGCGATCCATGGTACTGCATTGGGTGGCGGTTTTGAGACCGCGATGGGCTGCCATTACCGATGTGCTGTTCCGTCAGCCAAGCTGGGACTTCCCGAAGTGACTCTTGGTCTTTTAGCCGGTGCCACAGGCACACAACGATTGCCGCGACTAATAGGCGTAAAAAGAGCATTAGATGCAATGATTAGTGGAGCGCCTTTCTCAGCAAGCAATGGCCTTGAATGGGGTGCCGTGGATGAAATTGTTGACGGTGATCTGCGTGATGGCGCGACTCAATTCACCAAAAAACTACTAGCAGCGAATGCTAAGCCTAGGCGAATAAGTGATGAAGAAGTTGATGGTTTGGAACTGAATGAACATTTCTTTAATGAATATCGGAATGGCATGGCTAAAAAGACTCGAGGTTTTTTCGCTCCTGAGCAGATTGTGAAGTGCGTAGAGGCTGCAGTATCGCTTCCTTATAAAGAAGCTGTAGAACGGGAAGGCGAACTCTTCATGGAATGCATGATGTCGTCGCACTCGGTTGCGCAACGGCACCTTTTTTTCGCTGATAGGGCATGTGCAAAAGTTGATGACGTACCAAAGGACACTCCGCTTCGGGATATCAAAAAAGTGGCCGTCATTGGTGGTGGTACGATGGGCGGTGGTATTGCTATGAATTTCGCTAATGCCGGTATTCCCGTGGTGTTGAAAGAAATCAATCAGGAGGCCCTTGATAGGGGCCTTGAAATTATCCGAAGTAATTACAATGCCACAGTAACCAAAGGTCGGATGAGTGCTGAGCAGATGGATCAGCGGGTAGGTATTATTAGTGGTGTGCTTGATTATGATGATTTGAGTGACTGCGATCTTATTGTTGAGGCAGTATTCGAAAATATGGCCTTGAAGAAGGAAATTTTTGGAGAGTTAGACCGCATTGCCAAGCCGGGAGCTATTTTAGCGAGCAATACGTCAACGCTCGACATTGACGAGATCGCTGCGTCTACCAATCGGCCTGAAGATGTAATTGGTTGGCACTTCTTTGCTCCTGCAAATGTGATGACATTGTTAGAGCTAGTGCGTGGTGCCAAGACGTCACATGAAGTTATTGCTACTTCTATGGCCATGGCTAAAACAATTAAGAAGATAGCGGTACTTGTTGGCGTTTGTTTCGGTTTTGTAGGTAATCGAATATTTTTCCCGTATGTTCGTGAAGCTCAACAAATGATCTTAGAGGGAGTTCCTCCGGAGAGGATCGATCAAGTGGCATTTGAATGGGGAATGGCGATGGGTCCTAACGGTGTTTCTGACTTGTCTGGGTTAGATGTGTTAGATAAAGTGAAAAGTGAATGGTTAGATCGTCCAGATGACCCCGCTCTTTGGGCTGTAGGTACTAAGTTAGTAGAGTTAGGTCGTTTAGGACAAAAAACTAAGGCAGGTATTTTTAATTATGCAGGACGAACAGCTGTTCCTGACCAAGTTGTTGCCGATTTAGCGAAAAGCGAGGCTACTAGACTTGGGATACAGCAGTTATCAGAAGTGTCTGATGAAGAAATCATTGAGCGTCTAATGTTTTCTATGATCAATGAAGGTGCTCTGATCTTAGAGGAAGGCATTGCAATGCGTTCGAGTGACATCGATGTTGTGTTCGTTCATGGCTATGGTATGCCAAGATACCGAGGCGGTCCTATGAGGTATGCCGATACCGTCGGGTTAAGCAATGTAGTAGCGGCGATGGAAAAATATCGAGAGCGTTATGGTGATATGTATTGGACTCCAGCGCCGTTATTGAAGCGACTTGCCGAAGAAGGAGGTAGCTTCAGCGGCTAGTTTCGATTGATGCTAATAAAATTGTGATGACAGGTGCCTTGTATGTCTAGGATCCGATTAGTAGAGCCAGATTTAGCGAGTGATGATATACGCGAAATGTTTGGTCGAATGGAAAAATTGGGGTTCACATTGCTGAATGTATTCAAATTGTGGGCAAACAACCCAAAAGCTGCTTCCGGTTTTTTATTAATCGCGGAGGCACTTTATGCTGAGCCAAAGCTACTACCTCGACATAGGGAGTTAGCTTACCTTAGAGCAAGTCAAGTCAACGATTGCCACTACTGAATACCTACGCACATGATGCTCGGTCGGAGCGTCGGACTTACGGAAGACGAATTGCGCAGTATGGACAACGCAGAAGTTTGTAAGACTTTCAGTGAAGCAGACCTTTGTGTCATTGAGTATTCCGAGGAATTAACGATGAATAATATCGTTAGCGACGAAATGTACGCGCGCTTAGACAAGGATTTTAGTCAGGAACAGATTGTTGAACTTTCTATGACCGTTGGGCTTTCTGCAATGGTGAATCGAGTGCACGCTACTTTCAAGACTGACGTAGACACGGATACTAAATCTTACTTGGCGTCAGAGGGTCTTGCTTAAAAATTTGTAACTCAATAGCAAACTATCACGCAGTTTCAGCAACAGTTAACTTGTGCTGGTCAATCATCTTATCGCGCATAACAAATTTTTGTATTTTTCCGGTGACTGTCATCGGAAACTCCGAAACAAACTCAATATATGCAGGTACTTTGTAGTGGGCGATCTGGTTATCACAAAACTCTAGGATTTCCTGCTGCGAACAGGTCTCACCACTCTTTACCTGTATCCAAGTCGCTACGGCTTCGCCGTATTTGGTGTCGGGCACGCCAAATACTGCAACATCTTGAATTTTAGGATGACGGTACAAATATTCCTCAATTTCTCGGGGATAAATGTTTTCTCCGCCTCGGATTATCATATCTTTAACTCGTCCAACTATATTGCAATATCCATCTGAATCTAGCACTGCAAGGTCTCCGGTATGCATCCAACCATTAGAATCGACTGCCTCAGCAGATTTTTCATGATCGTTCCAATACCCACTCATTACGCTATAGCCACGAGTACATAACTCACCTTGTTCGTCACGATTAACTATCATTCCATCCTCGTTAATAATTTTGACTTGAACGTGTGGCATTATACGCCCAACAGTAGACACTCTTTTTTCTAAGGGATCATCCGTGCTTGACTGGAAACTTACAGGACTAGTTTCGGTCATACCATAAGCAATTGTAACCTCGTCCATCTTCATGAGACTTTGTACTTGCTTCATTACTTCAACAGGACAAGGAGCCCCAGCCATTACTCCTGTTCGTAAACTTGAAAAATTGGTCTTATCAAAATCAGCATGCGATAGTTCGGCAGTGAACATGGTGGGGACTCCATGCAAAGCGGTGCATTTTTCTGTCTCTACCGCGAGAAGCACATCAAGTGGTTCAAATCCCTCACCTGGGAAAACCATAGTCGCGCCATGCGTCAGACAGCAAAGAACTCCCATTACCATACCGAAGCAATGGTACAACGGCACAGGGATACATAGCCGATCCTCAGCTGTGAACTTCATAGCGTCGCCTACAGAATACGCGTTATTGAGGATGTTGAAATGAGATAAGGTGGCTCCTTTAGGAAGCCCGGTGGTACCACTTGTGAACTGTATGTTTATTGGGTCATCTGGGTTCAGCGAATGTGCTTTTTCTGAAAGTAACGTCATATTTTCTTTAGACAGCTCGCGGCTAATTTGATCGAAGCGATAAAAACCATCAATGTTCTGATCAGTAATTGCAATTAGATGTTCGAGATGGGGTAGCCTTGAACTGCTGAGACGTTTATCGGAGCCTTTGGAGATCTCTGGAGCGAGCTCTTTTATCATAGAGACATAGTCACTACTTTTAAATGAACATGCTGTCACCAAAGCTTTGCATTCGACCTGATTTAGCGCGTGCTCAAGTTCTGAGATCCTGTAAGCTGGATTGATGTTAACAAGGATGAGGCCTATTTTGGCACTTGCAAACAAAGTTACGACCCATTCAAGCTTATTGGGAGACCAAATCCCAATCCTGTCTCCAGTATCGAGTCCAAGCCCTAACAGGCCTGCAGCAAGTTTATCGGCAGCGTGATTTAGCTCAGAATAAGTCATTCTGTCGCCTGTAGCACAAAATACTAAGGCTTCGTGGTCAGAATAGACATCAGCTGCAGTTGACAGCCTCTCGCCTATTGTCTCAAAAAGTAATGGTTTGGTCGACGTGCCGCATACATAACTTTTTTTTGTCCCCATTGTGAGTCAGTCCTTTTTTTTAAGTTTTCTTTTTTAATTTTTTTTCTACGCTATCAATTTTGTCCTGCATTGATTGTTCGCGATCAGTTCGTGTGCCTACTTTGAGTGATGTGAATACTCGAGGCGCTCCCATTTCATGCATTCTTTCATGGCATAACTTTACTACAGAAAATACTTTATCCCATTCTCCTTCTATCACCGTGCCATAAGGGTGAAGCTGCGATTCAAGATTATTTTGATTAATTATCACTTCGCATTCAGCGACGTAAGCAGAGACTGAGACACCGACACCTATCGGGACTACGCATAAATCTATCATTACCTGCATTTTAAAACTCCAAGTTTTTAGGTGTGCGAGGGAAGGGGATGACATCACGTATATTGGTAACGCCTGTTATCAGCATTAATAGCCGCTCAAACCCTAATCCGAATCCAGCATGAGGTACTGAGCCAAATTTACGGGTGTCTAAATACCACCAGTAGTCATCAAGTGAGCCGCCGTTGGATTTTATCGCTTCTGTTAGAACCTCTAAACGCTCTTCGCGAGCACTTCCTCCGATGAGCTCTCCTATTTGAGGCACCAAAAGGTCCATTGCTGCTACAGTTTTTTTATCATCATTTCGACGCATATAAAACGCTTTTATCTCGAGAGGCCAGTCGTATACAAACACAGCTTTTTTAAAATAGGTTTCGGTCAAATAGTGTTCATGTTCCGACTGCAGATCGTGACCCCAGGTTATCGGAAATTCAAATTGTCGTTCAGCGCTCGAAAGTATTTGAATTGCTTTATCATAAGATATCCGTTCAAAAGGATTCTCGATGAGGTTGACTAATCTTGTCTGCAGATCCTTATCGACATAATTGAAAAACAGTTGCATGTCTTCATCACAGTTTTCAAGAACATCTGTTACGACGCTTTTAATGAATCTTTCAGACACATCCATATTATCGTGCACGTCTGCATAAGCCATCTCTGGCTCTATCATCCAAAATTCGGCCATGTGACGACTTGTATTTGAATTTTCAGATCTAAATGTTGGACCAAAGGTATATACTTTACTCAGTGCCAAGCAATACGTTTCTACAGCTAGTTGGCCGGACACGGTTAAGTGGGCCTCTTTGCCAAAAAAATCTTCGGAAAGAGTTTCATGTTTTACCGCAGGAGATAGCGTAGTGACTCTAAACATTTCCCCCGCGCCTTCACAGTCAGAGCCTGTAATGATTGGCGTGTGGACCAGTTTGAATCCTTCTTCCAAAAAGAATCGGTTAACAGACCCACTTAAAAATGACCGTAACCTAGCTATGGCTCCATATTTATTAGTTCGCGCTCGTAAATGAGCATTTTGCCTCAAGAACTCATCACTATGCCGTTTCTTTTGCAGCGGGTACTCGGTATGATTCGTACCCAATACTTCAATAGATTGAGCGTGTAGCTCCCATCGCTGACCGTGGCCTTTAGACGCCACTAAATGACCCTTAATCGCAACAGAAGTTCCGGTTGAGACTGTGTCTAGGAGTACCCCACCAGGAACATCGTTATCGACGATAATCTGTAAATTGGTTAAAGTACTTCCGTCGTTCATCTCTAAAAAAACAAAGTTCTTTGAGTCCCTTTTTGTTCGGACCCATCCGGCCACCCAAACACCACTCAACGGCTCAGCAGCGTTCAACAAACTAAGTATCTCTGCGCGATTATGAAAAAGAGATACTCTTGTCATTCTTCAGGCTCGTAACTTAGGCTCGAAGCTAGCCACTTCTCAGCTTCGGGTAAAGACATTGATTTTCGTTTAGCATAATCATCAACTTGATCGCGGTTAATTTTCCCTAGTCCAAAATATCTAGCGTTTGGGTGGCTAAAATACCAACCCGAAACTGACGCGGCTGGGCTCATCGCGTAATTTTCAGTCAGCGATAACCCAATATTTTCACGAACATTTAACAGTCTCCATAGTACGTCTTTCTCGGTATGGTCTGGACACGCTGGATATCCTGGCGCGGGTCGAATACCGACATACTTTTCGTCTATTAGTTCCTCTACCGATAAATTTTCTTTGGAGGCATAGCCCCAGTTATGGCGCCTCACATGGTTGTGTAAACATTCTGCAAACGCTTCCGCCAATCGATCAGCGATTGCTTTCACCATTATCGCGTTATAATCATCGTTTTCTTTTTCATACTGAGCAACTAGCTCATCTGTTCCTATGCCTGCAGTTAATGCAAACGCACCGATAAAATCATCCATGTTTGAGCTTTTAGGAGCAACAAAATCAGACAGTGCATAATTTGGTTGGCCTGACGGTTTGAGGTTTTGCTGCCGTAGTGTATGTATGACTTCCTTTGGATTTTTCTTTTTTTCGCTAGTAATGACCTCAATATCGTCATTTATCGCATTCGCTCGGAAGAGACCAATCACAGCTCTGGCTGTTAATAATTTGTCACGGACAATATTATTTAACATGTTTTGCGCGTCTCTAAATAAACTTTTTGCCTGCTCGCCGACGATTTCATCCGATAGTATTCGAGGATACTTTCCAGCTAATTCCCATGAGATAAAAAAAGGCGTCCAATCAATAAATTCAACAAGTTTCTCAAGCGGATAATCGTCAAATACCTCTATTCCAAGCTTATTTGGGATTGGTGGTTTATCTTGGTCCCAATTAGTTTGTAGTTTGTTCTCTCTAGCGGCAGACACAGAGATTAATTTTTGTGCTTTTTGCCTGTGATCATGACGTTGTCGTATGGTGGCATATTCGTCTTTTAACGATGCCACATAGCCCTTTCTCTGATCTTTACTCATCAGCTTAGTTACGACGCCTACCGCTCGTGAGGCATCACGCACGTGTACAGTGGGGCCACTATATATATTCTCAATTTTCACTGCAGTATGAGCTCTTGAGGTTGTAGCGCCACCAATCAAAAGCGGGATATCCAGACTCCTAGCTTCCATTTCCCGAGCTACGTAGACCATTTCTTGCAGTGATGGAGTAATTAGGCCGCTGAGACCAATAATATCGGCGGACTCTCTCTCTGCCGCGTCGAGAATATCTTGCAGAGAAACCATCACACCTAAGTCGATCACCTTAAAATTGTTGCACTGAAGAACCACGCTTACGATGTTTTTACCTATATCATGCACATCGCCTTTAACAGTAGCCATGATGATACATGCTTGTCCTTCATCATGAGTTGTTTTGTCGTCTTCTATAAATGGAATCAAATGAGCGACAGATTTTTTCATAACGCGAGCACTTTTTACTACTTGAGGGAGAAACATTTTTCCCTCACCAAACAAGTCGCCCACTACACTCATCCCATCCATAAGAGGACCTTCGATGACTTGTATCGGTTTGTCGTATTTTTGTCTAGCTTCCTCTGTGTCGTCGATTATAAAATCCGGTATACCTTTGATAAGCGAGTGACTCAGTCTCTCTTCGACGTTTAAAGTTCTCCAGGCAAGTACCTTCTCCTCTGTTTTACCTTCTTCACTTTTCACTTCCTTTGCAAAATCAATCAATTGATCCGTGGCTGACTCAGACTTGTTGAAGACGACATCCTCAACTAGCGAAAGAAGAGTAGGTTCGATTTGTTCGTAGATTCCCAGCTGACCAGCATTGACTATAGCCATATCCAAGCCACATTTGATGCCATGATAGAGAAATACGGAATGCATAGCCTCTCTTACAGTATTATTCCCACGAAAAGAAAACGAAACATTGCTTAGCCCGCCACTGACGAGAGCATACGGCAATTCTTTTTTTATGAGTGCTGTCGCGTCAAAAAACGATTTAGCGTACTCAGCATGCTCTGCCATTCCGGTGGCGATAGTTAATACGTTGGGATCAAATATAATATCTTCTTCGGGGAATTCGATCTCTTTAGTTAAAATATCATATGAGCGCTTGCAAATAGAAAACTTTGTTTCCGTCGTATCCGCTTGTCCCTTTTCATCAAAAGCCATAACAACGACTGCGGCACCATAGTCCTTAATTAGCTGTGCTTGTTGCCTAAATTTATCTTCACCCTCTTTCAGACTAATAGAATTTACGATCCCTTTTCCTTGTATACACTTAAGTCCAGCCTCAAGGACGTTCCAGTCTGATGAGTCAAGCATGATCGGTACTCGACTTATATCTGGGTCAGACCCGATTAGATTGAGGTAGCGTGTCATTAAATCAACTGAATCAAGCATGCCTTCATCCATGTTGATATCGATTATCTGAGCGCCGTTCTCAACCTGTTGTCTGGCAATGAGCGTTGCAGCTTCCAAATCATTATCTTTGATCACGCGTGAGAACTTGGGCGAGCCAGTTACATTGGTACGCTCACCCACGTTAATGAAGCCCAAGTTTTCCGTCAAATTCAGAGGCTCGAGGCCACTTAATCGACATGTCTTTTCCAAAACCGGTGTTTCGCGCGGCTCGTGCTTGTCTGCGACTTTCTTAATTTCACGTATATGCTCTGGGGTGGTCCCGCAGCAGCCACCTACAATATTGAGCCACTTTTTTTGTAGGAAGGTGTCAAGGACTGTAGCCATTTCTATAGGCGTATCGTCGTACCCACCAAATGCATTTGGAAGACCTGCATTGGGGTGAACACTTATATGACAATCGGAAATTTTCGATAGCTCTTCCACGTATTCAGCGAGCTCCTCGGCTCCTAAAGCGCAGTTGAGACCAATAACCAATGGCTTGGCGTGCCTTACTGAATTCCAAAACGCTTCCGTAGTTTGCCCTGTTAGAGTGCGCCCACTTCTATCAGTGATGGTGCCTGAGATCATAATTGGGAGTTTGGTATTGAGATCTTTTTGAGCTTTTTTTACCGCAAAGATAGCTGCTTTCGCATTTAAAGTATCAAAGACTGTTTCAATGAATATGATATCAACGCCACCAGAAATCAGACCATTACAAGCTTCATAGTAAGCTATCGCCAGCTCGTCAAATGTGATATTTCGAACGCTAGGATCATTAACATCCGGTGACACAGATGCCGTTCTATTTGTGGGGCCAAGGACCCCCGCAACAAATTTTGGCCCCGCCGACGGCTCCTCTATCCGATATTGCTTTATAGCTGCCTTGGCAAGAGCTACGGACTCCCGATTCAGTTCGGCTACACGATTTTCTAAACCATAATCCGCTTGCGCAATAGAAGTTGAGTTAAATGTGTTCGTCTCTATGATGTCAGCGCCAGAGCGTAGGAATTGTAGATGGATGTTTTGAATAATGTCGGGTTGGGTTAAACTTAAAAGGTCATTATTTCCCTGTAAATCAAAATCGTGCTGGACAAAATTGGTCCCTCTGAAATCCTGCTCGGACAGATCGTGTGCTTGAATCATAGTGCCCATAGCTCCATCGAGTATGAGTACTTTCTTTTGCAAAAGCGATTGTAGAACGGTGCTTTGAGTCATGGTTACTTATTGGTATTAAACACACTTATTTTAGCATAAATGTTGAAGTGTGAGCTATTAGGGCGCTCTGCTTTTATACACTTAGTTTGCCTAGCTTGAAGATATATCCTCTTTGTAAATGCTTATATAAAACTAAGAGGCACAGGAAAAACATTAGGTGTACAGGCCACAACCCAAAGATTATGTGTACATCATTGCTTTTTAATAAAGATCTCACTATGCCGAGACAGTTTTGATACATGAAGAATACGCTCAGACCGATGATTAAGCTTAAATACCATTTATCGCCTCGCAGTCGCATGGCGATCATTAAAGCTAGTATCGGTGTGAGCAAAGTACTTATAACTGATGCAAGTCGCCAATGAAGTTCAACAGTGTAATGGTGATTGCCGTTTAAAAGACCAAGTGTGGGAACAAAACTAGCGTAAGACGCGTAATTTTTTTTCTCTTTATCTTCTATCCGGCTGTTATGACTAGAGAAATCTGTTATTACATAATTAAGGGTGCCTGGTTTCCCAGAATAACTTGTCCCGTTCTCGAACACGACTGTTTTTTCGCCCTTCCGCATCGGTAGAGATGTATGCTCGATTCGCAGACATTATTGCATCGTCAGAGCTTTTGTCGTTATGTACATAAGTGTTTTTTTAAATACGTGGCATCCTCTGATTCTGACTGAGCATAGAAAATTTTTGTACCTCCAGATAATCGCGTAAAATTCTTTGCTTTTATACCTGCTATGCTCGCGTTGTTTTTTGCCATCTTCTTTTAACTGAATAAGGTTAAGTTCAGCTTGAGGTGATAAGCTAAACGTGATTAAAGCTACTACAATTGATGCCGCGGTTGACACTACCATTAGTCTTCTTATCATACTCGCCGAACTTATACCTGCTGCCCTCATGCAGACCCACTCGGAATTTTGTTGAAGTCGAGTCATCGCGGTGAATGTGCCTAAGAAGAGTGAGATAGGAATTAGATCTTTAAGCGAGACAAGCATTTTGATCATTACAATCTTTGTTACGTACTCCGGCGCTACCTTTCCGCTGGCCGCATCTCCCAAATAGTTTGCGAAACGCATAGTTAACAATAGTGCTATCAGTCCAATTAATATTAGTAGGCTAACCTTTAATGCTTCTTTTAAGAAATGGTTGTAAAGTATCATGGGGCGAAGTTTTCCCTGAGCTGGTGTGCTTTGTTAAGGCTTGCTTAGGGCTTGGAATTTGTGAGCCAAGCTTTGAGAGAATGTTTCCTATTGTTCTACTGGATGTGACTGGTTGCTTCAAACCGTTTACAATTAGAAAATTACTGTACTACTATTTTTGTGAATTAGAAAGTGCTGATTAGCGCAAACAGAGATCCTATAATATGGGCAACAGGCTGTCGAAACTTTATACAAAGACCGGCGATTCAGGTACTACCGGATTAGGAGACGGCTCTCGGACAGAGAAGGTTAGTCCTAGACTATGCGCGATTGGTGAAGTCGACGAGCTCAACTGTACCCTAGGGATGCTGATTGCGGCAAATATTCCCGAAGCTATGCAAGCCGTCCCTGATCGATGTCCCAACACGATTTGTTTGATCTAGGCGGGGAACTATCGATACCGGGATCATCATTTGTGAAGTCAGAAGCTGTCAAGAAAATTGAAGAGACGATTGACGCGTATAATGCTGACTTGCCACCTTTAAAAGAATTTGTCTTGCCGGGTGGCTGCGTGGCTGCGGCTGCAGCACATTTTTTCGAGAGCAGTTTGTAGGCGAGCAGAGCGAGCAATACTCGCCTTACATGCATCCGAGGCTGTGAATATTGAATCTATTAAGTACATAAACCGTCTATCGGATTTTCTATTTGTGGTAGCGCGGACAACAGCCCGACTGGATGACGTGGGCGAAATTTTGTGCGCGTAGAAAGTGAAAATGTCGCTAGTTTTTTTCTCTATTAAAGGATAAGTTTATGAAAATCGCGTGTCTCGATTTTGAAGGGGTTCTGGTTCCCGAAATATGGGTAAATTTAGCCCATCAGACAGAAATAGATGAACTAAAAGTTACTACTAGAGACATCTCTGATTATGATGAATTAATGCGTTATAGATTGGATGTTATGCAAAAACATGGTCTAGGCTACGATGAGTTAAATAGCGCGGCCAAGGGGCTCAAACCGTTAGATGGTGCTATAGAATTTCTTAATTGGCTAAGGCAGCACTGTCAGGTCGTAATTATATCAGACACGTTCTATGAGCTAGCAGGTCCATTGCTAGAAACACTGGGATATCCTATGACCTTGTGCCACCGTTTAGAGGTAAGTCCTGACGGTAAGATAAACGACTACTGTCTGAGGCAAAAAGATCCGAAGCGTCATTCAGTTAAAGCCTTTCAGAATTTAAATTACGAAGTTATTGCTGCCGGCGACTCGTATAATGACATATCCATGTTGGAGCAAGCCGAAGAAGGGATCTTCTTTAAACCAGCAAAAAAAAGTAGTGGAAGATTATCCAGCTTATCCAATTGCGAATAATTATGCTGAATTGAGTGAGATGATCACGGGACTACTTTAGAAAAAATTCAACGCGATTGGTATACCTTCCACCGACTCAGGCCCCACTTCAATAGCGTAACAGGTTTTCTCTCCTTCCAGTGATTTAGGGACTGGAATACCAAGAAACGCGAGAGAGGCGGACAGAGCGTAGGTGGCCATGTCTGGTGTGACTACCTCCGGCGCCAGTTTGCTTGCTAAGTTTAACCCCATTCACGTCCTTTACAGTAAGAATATGGCTGTAAGTGGGAGCTCTTATCCCCAGTTTTTTGTATAGCCATAGCTGTGGGAAAGTTGAGTGTAGAAGGTCATCTCCTCTTATAATTTCGGTGACGCCCGCGTTGGAGTCGTCTACTACTGTTGCAAGATGGTAGGTATGATAGCCATCCATCCGTCTGAGTACGAAGTCTCCAAATAATTGGTCTGCTCGGCCTATTATCAGACCTTTAGTTAAATCCTTAAGCCTAATCGGTCTATCGTCTAATCTTACTCTTAAGGAGTGGGGTGTACTCGTATCTACTGTTCGCTTTCGGCAAGTACCTTTATAGGGGCCTTTACCAACTATTTTTCGAGTGCAAATGCACGGGTACAGGACTCCAGAAGTTTCTAGAGTTGCAATAACCTCTTCATACTTGGAGGCGTTTGAACTCTGATAAGTGACTTCGCCGGACCACTCAAGGCCGAGTGCCTCTAAAGTCTTAATGATTAGGGTGGACGCACCTGCTACGACACGAGTCGCATCTAAATCATCTATCCGCAAATACCAGCGTCCTCCCTGCGCTTTGATATTAAGGTAGCTAGCCAGTGCCGTGCATATTGAACCCATGTGTAATCCACCAGAAGGCGTGGGTGCGAATCGACCTACTAAATTAGCTAAGTTCATTTGTATTAAAGTTGCTACGGTATAAAACGGTTGCCCCAACAACGCCAATCGCTACTGTAAGCCAGTTCACTACGGGGATCAGTGCTATTAAAGTGATTGCTAAACCAAATCCTAAACATGTAGATTTCTGGCAGGCCATCGTCTTTAAGGACTCAGGGAAAATGACATGGTCATTGGAGAACGGATAATCTAGATACTCGATTGTTAGCATCCAAGCTCCAAACACAATCCATAGCAATGGAGAAAATATATTGATTCCAGGGATTAGGGATAGTAATAGAATTACCGCCGCAAATTTCAGGTAATATAAGACCTTTTTAACCTCTGCCTTGAGTGCACTAACAGACCCCCTAACTTCTATAAGCAAGGTCGTTGTATCATTCTTTCGCTCCGACGACCTAGATAGGTGTGCGAGAACTTTTAATGACAAGAGGCTGTTAAAAGGGCAAGACAAGAAGTTGATAAATCCAAGTAAAAAAAACGAAGCCCATATGGATATCAATGAGCTAATGGCCCAAGAAACCACAGAGTTAATCCAGCCAGGCCAGTTAGGCGCTATCATCGCCAAAGTCGAGTCAATAGTTGAGCTGAGGAAATACGTGGCGCTTGAAAGCACAAAAATCGTCAAGCAGACCGGCAGAAAGGCATAGGTCCTAATTCCAGGTTTAAAAAGGAGCGGCAAAGCTTGAAATGGGGCAGCGACCCCTTTCAAGAAATTCACAATCGCGGATGGCATTAGCTACATGGGATAATGCTGGGGTCGATCGGTTCCCAATTTGGCAAACGGTGACGTACTTTTATAGTCGGGTAGGTGCCGCCTCGAACATTGAAGCGCGCCGTCACTTGCGCGTACCTAGGCGCGCATATATGAATGATGTCATCTAGAATTTTGTTAGTGACTGCTTCATGGAAGGCACCAACATCCCTATAGGACCATATGTATAGCTTGAGCGCTTTCAGTTCAATACACTTAGAATCGGGGATATAATTTAATGATATCTCTGCAAAATCAGGCTGGCCTGTTTTAGGGCATAGGCAAGTGAATTCGGGAATCTCTATGGAAATTAGGTAGTCTTTCTCGGGATTAGGATTGTCGAAAATATCTAGTTTTTTAGATGGTTTTGTTGTCATTTTTTTAGTCGAAGGTAGTTTGAGTCATGCAAAATAAGAATGGCAGTATAGCATTTTTATCATGTGCTGGGCGAACCCCATATTAATGGACTTTTTTGAGTGATCTTTCCCAATTTGTGCTGTCCGAATCTAAGACGATCAGGTATGCTTAAGAAATGCGTATTAACCAAATAAAGCTGTCTGGATTTAAGTCTTTCGTTGATCCGACAACGCTTACTTTACCTGGAGATCTGACCGGTGTTGTAGGTCCGAATGGCTGCGGTAAATCGAATGTAATTGATGCCATGATTTGGGTGCTGGGAGAGAGTTCTGCCAAGCATTTGCGCGGTGACTCGATGACCGACGTCATTTTTAGTGGATCAAATACTAGAAAGCCCGTTGGGCAGGCTACTGTGGAGATTATATTTGATAACTCCGATCATACCATCACAGGTCAGTTCGCTTCTTTCAACGAAATATCAATTAAGCGAGTTTTAGGACGAGATGCTGTTTCAAACTATTACCTGAACGGAACTCGATGTCGGCGAAAGGATATAACAAACGTATTCTTAGGGACAGGTATCGGACCTCGAGGTTACTCGGTTATCGAGCAAGGAATGATCTCTCGGGTGATAGAAGCGAAACCTGAGGAACTCCGCTCATTTTTGGAGGAAGCAGCTGGCATTTCAAAATATAAAGAGAGAAGAAGAGAGACAGAAAACCGTATCAAGCATACCGAAGAGAATATAGAACGTCTTAATGACATTAGAGAGGAATTAGATAAACAGCTTAGACATCTAAAACGTCAAGCAAGTGCCGCAGAAAAATATAAGACTTTAAAGTCGGAAGAAAGACAATTAAACGCCATGGCGATAGCTGAAGAGTGGCAAGAGGTCAACCGCGGAAATGAGGAAAACAGTCTTGATAAGGCGCGAAAAGAAACTCTTTTGGAAAGTGCGAAAGCTTTAGTCACAGCTATAGAAGCTAAGCAAGAAGCTGCCCGTGACAAGCACATTATTGCCACAGACGATTTCAATGAACGACAGGCAGACTTTTACAGTAAAAGCAGCGATATTGCTCGTATCGAGCAAAGTCTAGTTTATTCAGAAGAACGTGAAGACAAGCTCAATAGAGAAATCATAGAGATTGACGAACAACTAAGCACGGTGAGTGCTGCAATCACCGAAGCCGAGAACGTACAGAATAAAACGGTATCAGAACTTGAGCTGATAACGCCGCGGTTAAAAATGAAGGCTGCTAGTGTGGAAGAGCGGAATTCCTCACTGAAGCAGGCTGAATTAGATTTGGAAAGATGGCGCAAGGATTGGGATGAATTTAATGTAATTTCTAACGAGGTGTCACAGGAAAATAATAGTTTGAAAATCCGATTAGAACATCTTGCTGCCACTATCCCTGTAAGAACTTCTCGTAAGAGTGAAATAGCGATAGATCTGAATAATAAGACAGTCGCGGAAACTGAGGGCGAACTGCTTTCATTACGAGAAAGTGTTGAAAAACTAGCTAGCACTGCAGATCGAACAGCGCTCGAAAAGGAAGCCTTAACCAAAGCTTTAGCAGATCTTCGGGTACAGTTAGAGGCTTCTGTCAGTGCCTTGCACGGCAAAGAATTGCTTATGGAAAAACAAAAAGGCGAGTTAAGGTCGATAAAAGCCGTCGTAGAGAAAGAATTGGGAGACGATCAGGAGCCGATTAATGCTTGGTTTGGCCAAAAAGGAGTCAATTCTGAGGGAAGATTGGCGGATCTACTCAATATCGATGAAGGATGGGAACAGGCTGTTGAGGCGACATTGCGGGTGCCCTTGAATGCATTCTGTGGAGATGGGATGGTGAATAAAGTCTTCCAAGAAGATTTAACCCCTATGCGAGACTACAAAGTTACAGTTTTAGATACCCGAGCCAGCCAATCGGCTGCAGGAGTCGAAGGGAAAGCAATGCTTTCAGATAAGGTGAGTGGGCCAATAAATATGCGACCATTTCTAGATGGCGTCTACACCGCCGAATCTGACGAAGAAGCCCTCAAGATGCGAGAACACTTATCCTTTCATGAACTTGTAGTGACCGCTCGAGGCTCAATTTTTGCAAAAAACTGGGCGCAGTTGCCGGATGAAAGTGGCGATACGATTGGTGTGCTTGCGCTGGAACGCGAGATTCATCAGTTAGAAAAGCGTGTGTCACTCAAGGAAGTAGAGATAAAGGAAAGTCTATCAAAGGTAGAAGGTCTCCAAAATACTATTGCCGCACGGGAGGCGAGTCTTCGAGAATTGATTGCAACTAATGAGGAGTTAGTCGGTAATTTGGAAATAGAGCGTAATCGCCTCATCAAGTATGAATCAGATCTAGAAGTGAGGAAGGTTCAAGTCCAAGGGTTAAGCGAAGAGCTGACTCGAATCGACTCTGAACTCGAGCATGACAATAGTCTACTAGAGCAGCTAACAGGTGAGTATGAAGTGTCTCAGGAAAAAATGATTAGTACTGGGGTTACGCGTGCATCTTACCTTGCGGAAAAAGATGAGGCCCAAAAAACAATGGATGTCGAGAGGGAGGCATGGTCTAAAGCAAAAGAAGAAGCGCATGCGTTGGAACTGACTTATGAGTCACTGAAGCAAGCAAGCGCTGCCTCTCTTAAAGACGTGAAACAAAATTTTGATATTCAAGATGGGCTTAAGTCTAGGTTAACTTCGCTCAACAAAGAATTGAGTTTATTGATCGAACCTCGACAGCTAGAAAAAGCGAATCTAGAAATAGCGTTAGAAGAAAAATTGAAAAGCGAGCAAGGCTTGGCGGAAGCTAGGAAATTGCTCGAGGGCTACAATGAAGAGTTAAGCTCGTTAAATAATGAGCACGCGGAAAAGGACAGCGCTGTCTCTGAACTAAAGACTCAGCTTGAAAGTGTTCGGTTAGAAGAGCGAACTTTTCAAGTAAAGCTAAGTGAGTTAATGCACAGATTTGAGCAGACCGAAGAAGTGTTTGAGCAGACGTTAGAAGCATTACAGCAGCGGCACGAAGAGTCAACGCTTTCGGAGACTCTAGAGAAGCTTAGAAATAAAATTAGCAAACTTGAGCCGATAAATCTAGCGGCTATCGATGAGTTTGAAGAGCTTTCTAAGCGAAAGGTTTATTTGGATGGCCAAGATGCAGACCTCACAGAGGCCTTGGATACTTTGAAAGTAGCAATCCGTAAAATTGACGGAGAAACTAAGGCTCGATTTAAAGAAACGTACGACAGTGTCGATGCTAAACTGCAAAAAATGTTTCCAGTCTTGTTTGGCGGTGGCAAAGCACATCTTGAGATGACGGAAGACGATCTTTTGAATACAGGGGTAACGGTCATGGCTAGGCCACCTGGGAAGAGGAATAGTTCAATTCAATTACTATCAGGTGGAGAAAAAGCATTAACCGCTCTTGCTTTTGTATTCTCTATTTTTGAACTTAATCCTGCTCCATTTTGTCTTTTAGACGAAGTTGACGCGCCCTTAGATGATGCTAACGTTGTGAGACTTACTGAATTATTAAAGTCTATGTCTGAAACAGTACAGTTTTTGTTTGTAACCCACAATAAAATAACGATGGAAATCGCCGAACAACTAATAGGCGTGACCATGCAGGAGGCGGGAGTTTCAAGATTGGTGAGCGTAAATATTGACAAAGCGGTTGAACTAGCGGCAACTGCTTAATAGTTAAATAGGCTACGTGATGGTTTTTTATATTCTATTAGGACTGATCTTCTCAGCTGTGCTTTGGATTATGTACCGCGTGCGTAATTCGAATAACCAAGTTGACATGAAAGAGTTGGTCAAGTCCTGGAGAGAGAGAATGCCTCAGGAAATCAAAGAATATCGGGATGGCGCAACAAAGTCGACTACTAGAAACACTCAGCCAATTATTTCAGATACGTCCGGGGTGACAGTTAGAAATTGTGGTCCAGAAACCATCGAAAGAGTCCCTCAGGTCGAACATGATGAAGAACAATTTAAATTGTTTATAGACCTCAATGAATCTAAATATGATCTTGAGAAAGTTAATAATCCTTAATGAAGAGATCTGTGAGAAACCGCAAACTGACAAGGTTTCCCTCTTGAAGGTCTATGTATGCGATGCTACTGGTGGATTTCTGGATCCGCAAAAATTAGTGAGTTCTTTAAATATTGCTGGTCTGGTGTTTGGGGAAATGGATATATTCCATTACTACCACGAGGAAGGTACAAAACCAGCTTTCAGCGCGGCCTCAATGCATGAACCTGGGACATTTGACTTAGCGAGGCTCCAGCTGGTGCGCACGTCTGGGATCGTGATGTTTATCAGTTCAACTTCTATCGAGAGTTGGCCTGAAGATTTCCGTGTGATGCTAGCCGCTGCGAAACGTGTAGCTGCTAGTTTGGAAGCAGTTCTGTATAGTGCGCCTGAGGTACTATGGACTGAGGAGCATGAGCAGGCCATAGTAACCAAACTCGGGATCTCTAGTGACTGAATCACCGTCAGATCGAGCTATTTGGCTGAGAACTAAACTCGATGAAGCTAACCGGGCTTACCACGAGTTTGACGATCCAATAATTGATGACGCGGAGTTTGATACACTCTTTAATGAATTGATATTGTTAGAAAAACACCATCCAGAGTTGCTCGTCGATTCTTCACCCACTCAGAGAGTAGGAGGATCACCTAGTAAGAAATTTCTGAGCCTCAAGCACTCTACGCCTATGCTTTCATTAAGCAATGTTTTTGACCCGGAGGGTTTTTTTTCCTTTTGCGATCGTATTGAGCAGTCGAGTGCAAACGAACCGGTCGAGTTTATCGTTGAACCGAAGTTAGATGGACTCGCAATAAGTTTGATGTATGAAAATAGTAAGCTTGTGCAAGCGTTAACGCGTGGAGATGGGGTGACCGGCGAAGACGTGACCGAAAATGTGATGACTATTAAAGCGGTCCCTAGGACGCTAACTAGTAAAGCTCCGTTAAATATAGAAGTGCGTGGTGAGATTTATTTCGAGAAAGATGACTTTGAATCTTTAAACGCTCGTCAATCTAAATTGGGACAGAAGATTTTTGTCAACAGCCGAAATGCTGCGGCCGGTACCCTACGTCAGCTAGATCCTAAAATAACTGGATCAAGACCTTTAACTATTTGCATCTATGCATTGGTCAATGCGAATTCGATACAAAATATTACGCGACAAAGCGAGTCGCTTAAATTCCTACGTTCTGTTGGGTTCAAGACATCCAACGATACCGAGCTAGCTACAGGTAGAGCTAGTGCGCTCGCAGTGTTTAGGGACTTTGAGAAACGACGTGATAATTTGCCTTACGATATTGATGGGGTCGTTTTTAAAGTAAATGATCTCAGGTTACAGGAAAGCCTCGGGTCGGTTGCTCGCGCGCCTCGCTGGGCGACTGCTTTCAAATTTGCGCCCGATGAAGAAGTTACAAGAGTGCTTGCAATCGATGTTCAGGTGGGACGGACTGGTGTTTTGACCCCCGTGGCTCGACTAGAACCTGTATTCGTTGGAGGAGCTACTATTACGAATGCGACGCTTCATAATATGGATGAGATCATGAGAAAGGATGTAAGAGTTCAGGACACGGTTGTGGTGAGGCGGGCAGGCGATGTCATTCCTGAGGTGGTAAGGGTGGTTTTGAGTGCGCGCAAACCAAACTCCCTTCCATATCAGATGCCCACAGATGTGCCAGACAGAGCTCGCTTGACCAGAATTGCCCAACTCATCCATTTTTGCAGTAGACAGGCGATGAATATCGATGGCTTAGGTGACAAATTAATTCAACAGTTTGTTGCGAATAAATTAATCTATGATTTCGCTGACATTTATAAGCTGACGGAAGCCGATTTGATAGCACTCCCTAGATTGGGAGAAAAATCTGCTAGAAACATTCTTACTGCGATAAATAGTAGTAAGGATACTACTCTACCTCGGTTAATTTTTGCGTTGGGTATAAATGGTGTTGGACATGCAACCGCGCAAAGTCTAGCTGAAGAATTTGCCAGCCTGGAAGATTTAGGTCAAGCCAGCACAATAGAGTTAGAGGAAATCCCCGATATCGGGCCTGTGTTGGCAGGGAATATAGCGGAATGGTTTGCAACGCCAGCAAATGAACTTTTATTGAATAATCTCGTCGAAGCAGGACTTGTTTGGCCAACCCCAGTCAAAGTGAAGACCATTAAGCACGATGTAAAACTAACTTGCGTTATTACAGGGACTTTTTCAGAATTGCCACGCGAGTTATTGAAAGAGCGATTAAATACGAAGGGTATACGAGTCGTTTCCGCCTTGTCCAAGAACGTGGATTTTTTAGTCACGGGAACAAAAGCCGGAAGTAAATTAAAAAAAGCGAAAGAACTAGGACTACATATTTTTAGAGAGGGGGATGTAAGACTTCTATTGAACGACGAAATATCAGCGGATCAGTTGCTGAAAAATCAGCAGTAGGTCATTGCGAAAAAATCAATCAGCTTAGCTGAGATTTTCTATTTTAAAAATTTCCCCGTGGCACGCAGTGTTGTGTAAGGTCAGTAATTGAACATAGTCCTTCGCAATTTCATTAGGCTTAGCTAGGGAAGATTGATCTTCCGCAGGATATGCAGTTGCTCTAATATTAGTTTTAGTCGGAGGAGGGATGACTCCCATCACGTTTATTTGATCTATGGCAGAATTTTCAGCGGCAAACATCCTCATTACTGAACGTAATGCAGCTTTTGACGAGCCGTAAGCACCCCAGTGGGCCGCTTTTAATAATTGCTCGCTCTCTAATGTAAATAAGACAGACTTTAGCTCAGATTCAAGCAATAGCTGACGAAACTCTTGTAACATGAGTAAGTTGGAGTGCACGTTCACCTGAAAGACTTCCTTCCAAAGAGCGCTTGAATAATTCACTAAAGGGGTGAGCTCACCAAGCATCGCCGCATTAAGAATTAATACGTCGAGCTTGCCGAATTGTTCGCGTATGTGAGATGCAACTTTTTTGTAATCCTCTGCGCTCGCATTCGCTAAGTTTATCGGGAGTAATGAAGGCCTGCTATAACCTTTTTTTACTATCGCATCTGATAAGAGTTCGAGAGAAATAACATCTCTACCACAGGCTATTACCGTAGCTCCTTCTTCGGCACACTTTAACGCGACTGCATAACCTATGCCTTTGCTCGCTCCAGTAATAAAAACTACTGCACCGTCAAGAGTAGCGCCAGCACTCGCAGCGTCTTTTATATTTTTGTTTTTCATAGGATTGTGTCAGATAAAAAATTAATATCATCAGTTTTAGGATAATCGAGAGTATAGTGTAGCCCTCTACTTTCTTGCCGTATTTTTGCTGACTGGATGATTAGCTCAGCGATAAGAACTAAATTACGAAGTTCGATTAAATTTTTACTCACGCGAAAAGAGGAGTAAAATTCATTTATCTCACCTTTCAAAATATCCATCCTGAGTTGTGCGCGTTCTAAGCGTTTATTAGTTCTAACTATCCCCACGTAGTCCCACATCACACGTCTAATTTCGTCCCAGCTATGTGAGATAATTACATCCTCATTGCCCTCAACAACCTGACTAGCATCCCAAGGTGCAATCTCTACGTGCTCATTTGTAGCACTTTTTAATAAATCAGTTATCGACTCTACGGCTGTTGAAGCTACAACCAGGCACTCAAGCAGTGAATTACTGGCCATCCGGTTAGCGCCGTGTAAGCCGGTGCAAGCGGCTTCTCCGACAGCGTACAAATGGGGTAGATTTGTCTGTCCTTTTATATCGGTAACAATCCCTCCGCATAGGTAATGAGCGGCCGGAACAACCGGTATTGGTTCACTTGCAATATCGATTCCATACTCAGCGCATGTTTGATAAGCGTTGGGGAAATGCTCAAGCAAAAATGATTTAGATTTTTTAGAAATATCGAGGTAGACACAGTTCAGCCCTAAGCGTTTCATTTCGTGGTCAATTGCTCGCGCAACGATGTCTCTGGGAGCCAATTCCGCCCGTGCATCAAATGCGGTCATGAATCGCTTTCCATTAGGAAGCAGCAGCTCTGCACCTTCGCCTCTGAGGGCCTCAGTAAGAAGAATCGTTTTGGCTCGATGGTGGTACAAGCATGTCGGATGAAATTGCACAAACTCCATGTTGGCTACACGGCAACCTGCTCTCCATGCCATGGCAATTCCATCACCTGTGGCCACGCTAGGATTGCTTGTGTAAAGGTATACTTTTCCAATACCTCCTGTTGCTAGTACTACAACACGCGAGTTTATTGCGAGAACCTCACCCGAAGCTGCATTTAAGACATAAGCGCCCACACACCGTTTTTGTTTCGTGTGTTGACATGTTGTTGTAATTAAATCTATGGCAGCGTGAGACTCCATCAAGCTGACATTATCATAATCTTTTATCCGCGAGACGAGCGTGTCTTCTACAGCAGCCCCTGTGGCATCTGCTGCATGTACCACGCGTCGATGCGAATGACCTCCTTCTTGTGTTAGATGAAACTCTTTGTTTCCCGATTTAGATGTTCTGGTTGAAAAAGGTACTCCTTGCTCTATGAGCCATTCTATTCTATCACGTCCGCTGCTGACGATGTGTTCAACTACATCGCGATGGCATAGCCCGGAGCCAGCAGCCAATGTATCCGCGATATGAGCGTCGTTAGTATCCGCAGGATCCATGACAGCAGATATCCCTCCCTGCGCGTAGAAGGTTGCGCCTTCGTTTATTTCGCTTTTACTTATTAACGCAATATTAAAGTACTTCGGAAGCGCTAACGCTACACTTAAACCCGCGGCCCCACTTCCAATTATCATGACATCGTATGATTGCATAAACTAAATAGCTTTTATAAATTTTTATCTATCGGAGCTGTAACAAATTAAAGTTCTACCCATATTATAAAGCAATGACTTGCAATGGTGGGATAATTCTAGCGACATTTTGCACGAGAACGTTATACGTTCTTAATATACAGTTTGGATTGGGTCTTTTTTTCTTCGAGGTTTATTAAATTACTGTAATTCAAGAGTAATATAGCTTTTGGGCTAAAATAGTTTATGCTTCTTCCATACCAAATTTTGAAGGATAGTGATGTTAAATATTGCACGAGTTTCTGGGGTATTACTGTTAGCGCTGCTGAGCTTTTCACAAATGCCATTGGCACAACCGATGAATGGCTTGCCAGATTTTACTGCCATGGCGGAGGAGAATAGTCCTGCTGTCGTAAATATTAAAGCTACTGCTAAAGAGCCCGTAAGTAATTTTGATGAAAACGAGCGCGCTCCAAGATCAGGGCCACGGAATGGACCACCGTTTGGCCCGGGTGGGCCGAATGGCCCATTCTCGGATTTTTTTCGGTACTTTTACGACGACCGCGGTAAGCAACCAAGGCCCGCTAGGCCGTCCCAAGGGTCTGGATTCATAGTTTCTAAGGACGGTTATATTATTACTAACCATCATGTAGTCGATGGGGCAGACATCTTAATGGTTACACTTTCAGATCGACGTGAAGTAAAGGCAGAGTTAATTGGCTCTGACGAGAGAAGTGATGTGGCAGTACTAAAGATTGACTCTAATGATGATCTGCCGGTGGTGCGTTTCGGGAGTTCCGAAGAATTGAAGGTTGGTGAATGGGTATTAGCGATAGGTTCTCCATTTGGCTTTGATTACTCCGTGACTGCTGGAATCGTTAGTGCTAAGAGTAGAAGTTTACCTCAAGATAACTACGTGCCGTTTATTCAAACTGATGTCGCCATCAATCCTGGGAACTCTGGTGGTCCCCTATTCAATATGAAAGGCGAAGTAGTTGGTGTGAACTCGCAAATATATAGTCGGACCGGTGGATTTATGGGGCTCTCTTTCTCTATACCCGTTGATGTTGTTTTAGATGTTTATAATCAGATAAAAACTAGCGGTACGGTGAGTAGAGGTTGGTTAGGAGTTGTGATTCAGGATGTTACCCAAGAACTTGCGGAATCGTTTGGGATGCAGAAGCCTGCCGGCGCTCTAGTTTCGAAAGTAATCGAAGACAGTCCAGCTGAGAAAGGTGGAGTCAAAGCGGGTGACATTATTATCGTGTTTTCAGAAAATGCAGTTGCTAAATCTAGCGATCTACCTCCGTTAGTCGGGAAAATAGCCGTTGATACCAAAGTTAAAATGCAGGTATTGAGAAAGGGGCGTAAAATTTCTTTGACAATTAAGATAGGGGCATTAAAAGACGGGCAGCTTGCTGCCGCAAAACCCGATCCAGTTGATCCTCAAAAAGATAATAAGCTAAGTTTGGCTGTTCAAGAATTAAATGATCGAGACAGACAAGCCTTTGGCATCTCTAACGGTGGTGTTATCGTCCGAGATGTAATGAGGGGTCCAGCATTCGATGCAGGAATTCGAGTTGGTGATGTGATTTTGGAATTGGCTAATAAAAAAGTAACGGGATTTAATAGTTATAAACTAATTACTCGCAATTTAAAGAAAGGCAGCGTGATCCCAGTTTTAATTTCAAGGCAAAAATCTCCGTTGTATATCGCGCTCCGTATCCCCGCGGACTAAGCTTCGCGGGCCCAGGATTGGTACAATTAAATTCGTAGGGCGAATTGGAACAACATTGGATACGGTCTGATTTGTGTGTGATGTTGTTGTATCATTACTCCTTCACGATTAGTAACGTGACAACCTAATGGCGATCCACAGTCACTAGTCTTAGGTTTGCCTCATGAATTGAACACCTTTGGAATAGCAAATTATGCATTGGGAAATGAAAAATATCCGAAATTTTTCTATTATTGCTCATATTGATCACGGGAAATCTACGTTAGCCGATCGTTTTATCCAGCTTTGTGGGGGGTTGAGCGAAAGAGAGATGTCCGCACAAATTCTCGACTCAATGGATATTGAAAAAGAACGTGGTATCACCATAAAGGCTCAAAGTGTTAGCCTCGTATATCGGGCGTGCGATGGCGAAGATTACCTGTTAAATTTCATAGACACACCTGGCCACGTAGACTTTAGTTATGAAGTTTCACGTTCATTAGCTGCGTGCGAAGGAGCGCTGTTAGTCGTCGATGCAGCTCAGGGTGTAGAAGCACAGTCTGTAGCCAATTGTCACGTAGCAATCGACCAAGGCTTAGAAGTAATGCCTGTGCTGAATAAAATCGATCTTCCATCAGCAGAGCCTCAGCGAGTACAGAGCGAAATTGAGGATGTTATAGGCATAGATGCGACTAATAGCGTTCATGTGAGTGCGAAGTCTGGTGCTGGTGTCCCGCAGCTATTGGAAAATTTAGTTAAAAATATTCCTCCCCCTGTGGGAGAGAAGGAAAAACCACTAAAGGCACTTATTATTGACTCCTGGTTTGATAATTATTTAGGTGTTATCTCTTTAATTAGGGTATACGAGGGGCGGATCTCTGAAGGACAAAAAATCAAGATCATGTCGAATGGGCACACCACTAATATTGACGAGGTTGGGATCTTCCAACCGAAACGAAACCGTAAAGATAAATTGGAGGCCGGTGAAGTAGGGTACCTTGTGGCAGGGATAAAGGATATCTATGGAGCACCTGTCGGGGATACAATTACAGATGCTACACGACCAGCCTCAGCTCCATTAGAAGGTTTCAAAGAGTCTAAACCAAATGTATTCGCCGGTTTGTACCCTGTTGACTCTAATGATTATGAGGGGTTCAGGGAAGCTTTATCTAAGCTTCGTTTAAACGATGCTGCTCTGCATTTTCAGCCTGAAACGTCCGAAGCTTTAGGTTTCGGCTTTAGGTGTGGTTTCCTTGGAATGTTACACATGGAGATCATCCAAGAGAGGATCGAGCGCGAGTATAACGTATCACTGATTATGACATCGCCTACTGTGGTTTATGAAGTTATAAATAAAGACCAAAATGTACTCCTTATTGACAACCCTGTAGGATTGCCCGAGCCAAACATGATTTTAGCTATAAGGGAGCCAATTGTTTTAGTAGATATATTAGTTCCACAAGATCATCTCGGAAACGTTATGAAAATGTGTCTCGAAAAAAGAGGAATCCAAAAAAAGCTAAATTATATGGGAGCTCAAGTTTCGATCAGTTACGAAATACCAATGGCGGAAATGGTGACTGATTTTTTTGATCGACTTAAGTCGGCGACTCGTGGTTATGCGTCCATGGATTACAATTTTTCACATTATGTGGAGGCTGATATGGTTCGTCTAGATATTTTGATAAACGGAGAAAAAGTTGACGCATTGTCCGTAATCGTTCACCGAGAGCATGCTGTTCGGAAAGGGCGGGAACTTGTGAAAAAGATGAGAGAGATTATTCCGCGCCAAATGTTCGATATCGCGGTTCAAGCTTCGCTTGGCTCAAAAATAGTGGCGCGAGAAACCGTCAAGGCACTTAGGAAGAATGTGACGGCAAAATGCTATGGTGGGGATGTTTCTCGAAAACGGAAATTATTAGAAAAACAAAAAGCGGGCAAGAAGAGAATGAAGCAGTTCGGAGCAGTAGAAATACCGCAAGAAGCATTTATGGCTGTTTTGAAGGTTAACAGCGTATGATTGTTTGGGATTTTACATCTGTGTTAGCATCGCTAACTTTGTTGAGTGGCTTTCTTTGGCTTATTGACGTAAAGATATTTACGCCCCGTCGTAAACATTCTGGCGACAAATCGCAAAGTAATTTTTTGTTTTCTTACGCGAAATCGTTTTTCCCTGTATTCTTATTTGTGTTCGTCTTGAGGGGCTTTATAGTTGAGCCTTTTAGAATTCCATCTGGCTCCATGATCCCGACTTTATTAATTGGGGACTTCATTTTGGTAGATAAATTTTCATATGGACTAAGGTTGCCATTCACCAACCAAACGGTGCTGAAGACTGGGACACCGCAACGCGGTGATGTTGTAGTATTTAAATATCCACTAGACCCAACAACTCCTTTCATAAAAAGAGTGATCGGGTTGCCTGGAGATAAAGTAGAGTACACAAACAAAATTTTACGGGTTAACGGAAAAAAAATAGCCTGGCAGGATGAACGAACATTTATTGGTCATGGGAAAGCTTCACAACATACTGGCGCGAGTGTCCACAAAGAAGAGAACGGAAAGTTTCTCCACGAAGTGCTAATTTCCCCTTCTCGATATTCTCAGAATGGAGATTACGAAGTTCCCGAAGGTATGTATTTTGTTATGGGTGATAATCGTGATAATAGTCGGGATTCGAGGTTTTGGGGGTTCGTGCCCGAAAGTCATCTTATGGGAAAAGCTTTTTTTATCTGGCTAAATTGGGACGGGGGTCTTAACTTTAATAGATCAGGCCTGAGAATTGATGAGAGTGGACGATAAATTAAGAATGAAGGACTTGTTGTTAAATTACCGCTTTAGGAACGAGCAGTTGATGACTCTTGCGCTCACGCACAGAAGCGCGTCACAAAATCACAATGAGAGATTGGAGTATTTGGGTGATGCGGTACTAGGACTTATAATCGCTGAGGATTTGTTTAAGCGTTTTCCCAGTGCAGATGAGGGCCAGTTAACGAGATTAAGAGCCAGTGTTGTTAACAGTGATGCACTCTTCTCAGTGGGTCAACAATTTGGCATAGGAAATCTGGTGATTTTAGGTGAGGGAGAGAAAAAAGCAGGTGGTTCAAAGCGAGTTTCAATTTCTTCTAATGCCTTAGAGGCACTTGTGGGCGCGATCTATCTCGACTCGGACTATGCAACTTGTGCGAAAGTAGTAGGAGACTTGTTTCACGAGTTACTTACCGAATTGGATCCCTCTGCTATAGAAAAAGATGCGAAAACTACTTTACAGGAACTCTTGCAGGGCAGAGGGTTACATTTGCCGAATTATCAGGTAAAAAGCATAACTGGCCCACCTCATAATAGGCTTTTTGAAGTAAGTTGTTCGATTAAAAGCCTGTTAAACGAACCTACTTTAGGTACTGGCGAAAGTCGACGGAAAGGAGAACAAGCGGCGGCAAGAGAGGCGTTGAGCTTGATATCCGAGGAGTCTAGTTGTGATTAAATGCGGACTAATAGGTATTGTCGGACGACCAAATGTTGGCAAGTCCACTTTACTTAATCAGATTCTTGATCAGAAAATTAGCATTACCTCTAGAAAACCCCAGACTACTAGATATCAAATATTGGGAATCAGGAGTGAAGATGCCGAGCAAATGATTTTTGTTGACACTCCAGGTTGGCAGCATGCGCCAAAAAACCGAATGAATCGACTCATGAATCGTCAGGTGAAGCAGGCGCTTTCAGAGGTTGATTTCATCATCATGATCGCCGACTGTAGAGGGTGGGTTAAAGAGGACGAAGAGGTTGCAAAAATGGTACTTGCGTCCGGCGTGCCTGCTATGATGCTGCTTAATAAGCAAGATCTAATAAAGGATAAAAAAGAGTTGTTGCCGCTCATAGCTTCATTCACTCAGAAAGATTATGCGTTCTCAGAATTTGTGCCTTTTTGCGCGAGGACGGGTAAAAATATTAGCGTTGTCCTTGATCAGGCGTGTCGGCATCTTCCGGAAAGACCTTTCATGTTTCCAAAGGATCAGGTTACAGATAGACCGGAGCGATTCTTGGCGGCTGAAATCATCAGAGAAAAGATCATGCATTTTCTTGGTGATGAGATACCTTATACGACAAGTGTCGTTATCGACGATTTTGAAGAGCTGGAAGATATAACTAATATACTAGCTACCGTATGGGTCGAGCGAGAAAGTCAAAAGCCAATAGTTATTGGAAAGAAAGGAAGCTTGTTGAAACGTATCGCATCTGACGCGCGAGTTGATATCGAGAAAATGTTGCAAAATAAGGTTTTTTTAAAAATTTGGGTGAAAACAAAAAAAGGTTGGCTTGATAATTCGGATGCTCTCAAAACAATCGGAATGACGGATTAGTTGTCTTGTGGACGTGGCTTACGTACTGCATAAAAGAAGGTATCAGGAGACGAGTATGATACTGCAGTTGCTTACCCGCAGTAACGGTCGTGTGTCTTGCATAGCAAAGGGTGTCTTGCGCAAAGGATCAAAATTATCAGGGGTTTTGGAGCCCGTGTGCTTGCTACAAATAGAAACAAAAGGTAAGTCTTCTTTACAAACTCTTACTAACGCCGAGGTGTCCTATCGCCATCCTGAATTGGTCAAAGACAGACTATTTGCCTTATTTTATATGAACGAGTTAATCGTGAAATTAACAGCAGAGAATGATTCGCTAGCTAACTTATTCGAGCATTATTCGCGAAGTATTGAAAGTTTGAGTGAAGAGGAGGATATTGAGCCCGTTTTACGAGCATTTGAAGTGAGTCTGTTAAATGAACTAGGTTTCGGACTGAATTTAACTTCGGATTGTGAAAGCGGGAAACGTATAACTGCCGAATCTAATTATGTGTACGACCTCGAGTCGGGTGCGAAAAAAATTAGCATGGCGTCTGAAACTTTAGCCATTAAAGGGTCAACACTATTAGCTTTAGCTGGTAGACGAAGGTACCAAGTAGAAGAAGCCCGCGAGGCGAAGCAATTAATGAGAAGGGTCATTCAGCGTCATTTGGGTGATAGAAAGATTGAATCTCGAGAACTTTTTCGAGGCTCTTCTCACAGGTTAGATGCATGATTGGCTTATTTGGTGAATATAATGAAGAGTAAGAGTCTGCGCCTAGGGGTGAATATTGATCATGTAGCCACTGTCCGGCAGGCTAGAGGTGGCCAGCAACCAGACCTATTAAAAGCGGCCCATGCGGCCATCAAAGGTGGCGCGGACATACTAACAGTTCATTTGAGAGAAGACCGTCGTCATATTCAAGACACTGATGTCTATATGCTAAGGGAGTCTATAGATACTCCTCTAAACTTAGAATTAGCTGCGACTAGTGAGATGGTGAATATCGCTTGTTCTTTAGAGCCTTGGGCTTGTTGTCTTGTACCAGAGAGACGAGCTGAAGTGACAACCGAGGGTGGGTTGGACGTAATTGGATTGGCAAAACAATTAAAACCAGTTGTAGAGGCGCTTCAAGACAAATCAATAGAAGTGTCGGTGTTTTTAGATCCAGATAATAGACAAATTAAAGTTGCTCAAGAATTAGGCATTTCGACGATTGAGTTGCATACAGGAAACTATTCTCTGCAGACCTCACAGGCTTCAATAAGCCAATCATTGAATCAGTTGACAGAGTCCGCGAACTTCGCGAATCAACTCGGCATGCATGTCCATGCTGGACACGGGTTGAATTATGAGAACGTTTTCGCGGTAGCTTCCATAGAAATCGTAGAAGAACTTAATATTGGACACTCTATAATAGCAGCGGCGTTATTCGAGGGACTGGAGAACGCAGTCTCAAGAATGAGAAAGAAGCTATCGGCGGCGAGAGAATGATATTTGGAACGGGCGTTGATATAGCTAAAATTGATCGGTTTGGCATCATATACGAGAGGTATCAGGCTAGATTTTTGCATAAGATTTTAAGTGAACACGAACTAGCATATTTTGAAAAGGCACGAGATCCCGCCAGGTTTTTAGCTATGCGGTTTGCTGCGAAAGAAGCGACGTCTAAAGCGCTGGGGACTGGTTTTAAACAAGGAGTTTACCCATGTCTTATTTCAGTAGAACATGCCTTATCCGGCAAGCCAAGTCTGAAGGTTTCAGGCAAAGTATTAAAGCTTTTTGATGAGTTTGAAATAAAGCAGTCTCATATAAGTTTGTCGGATGATGGGGGTTTTGCCTTTGCATCCGTCATTTTAGAAGCATAACGAAATTTAAAATAACAAAGTATTCGCTACATAAGTATTGCGGTATAAAAATCAATGAAGTTAAAAATACATCAATTGGATATCTCCCGGTGTCTACTCTAGTTAACGAGCTAAATAAACGACGAACGTTTGCGATTATTTCACACCCAGACGCAGGGAAAACGACCGTCACAGAAAAGCTACTGTACTTGGGTGGCGCTATAAACACTGCGGGTACCGTTAAAGCGCGTAAGAGCGCGCGCCACGCGACATCTGATTGGATGGAAATTGAAAGACAACGTGGTATTTCAGTCACTTCATCCGTCATGCAATTTGATTACAAAGATCACATTATCAATCTTCTAGATACTCCTGGCCACGAAGATTTTAGTGAAGATACATATAGGACGTTAAGCGCCGTTGACTCGGCATTAATGATTATAGACGCGGCGCGAGGGGTAGAAGATCGAACGATTAAGTTATTAGAAGTTTGTCGTCTGCGAAAAACTCCAGTCGTGACTTTTATTAATAAACTAGATCGATACGGCAGGCCGCCCTTAGAACTGCTGGACGAGATAGAATCGGTGTTGAATATTGCTTGTGCGCCTGTTACCTGGCCTATAGGATCTGGGCAACATTTCGAAGGCCTTTATGACTTTAATAAAAAGGCAGTTCTGCCGTATGTTAAGGACGAAAATCATAATGATTGGATCGACCTGCAGGATTCATCTGACGACTCCAGGTTTGAAAAAGGTCGTTCGGATCTCATGGACGAAGTGGAATTGTTAGAAGGGGCTGGCAACTTGTTTAAAACTGCTGACTTCTTGTCAGGGACAGTAACACCTGTGTTTTTTGGCAGCGCCTTAAGAACGTTTGGGTTAAAAGAGATGCTTGACACGTTCATCAGTATTGCACCACGTCCGCTGGTGCGACCTACCAATACAGCCCCAGTTGAGCCTACTGAAACTAGCTTTTCTGCTTTTGTTTTTAAAGTCCAAGCGAACATGGATCCCAAACACAGGGATAGAATAGCGTTTTTAAGGATTTGTTCTGGGGAATATACCGATGGAATGATGTGTCACAACGTCCGGTTGAAACGAAGAATGAAGCTAGGTGGCGCGATACAGTTTATGGCACAAAGTCGAGAAGCGACTGGGAACGCGTTTCCAGGCGATATCATCGGTATACATAATCACGGCACTATCCAAATTGGCGACACGTTTACCGAGGGTGATGATTTTATGTTCTCAGGTATACCAAGCTTTGCCCCAGAACTGTTTCGAAGAGTCCGGTCGCTAGATCCTCTTAGGAACAAAGCTCTACTCAAAGGCTTGAAGCAACTATGTGAGGAAGGCGCAGCTCAAGTTTTTAACTTCAAGAATAAAGGTGATCTAGTTGTGGGAGCGATTGGAATGCTGCAATTTGAAGTAGTAGCATGGAGGCTTCAACATGAATACGCAGTAGAATGTGTCTTTGAGGCTGTGCCTATAAAACTTGCTAGGTGGCTCGAAGCGAGTGACCCGAACGAAATTGAACAATTAGAGAGACACAGCCCTTTAAATATAGCGATTGATGGAGCAGGAAAGCTCGTTTATTTAGCGCCATCCTCGGCAAATCTCCAAGTTACTATCGACAGGTGTCCGAATGTAACTTTTCGAGCAACACGAGAAATGTTAGGCCAGCAAGAGTAAAAGTTTACTCTTAGGTGCTCTTGTTAGGACGCACGAGCTCACCGGTTTCCATTTATATCATTATCGTCATCGTCAACCTTGCCTCATCCATCAAGTCTTTATCAGACATGGTTGCTTGATCACTTCCTATTGAGCTTGGTTCAATATCCTCTTGCAAATTCGGTTTAGAGCCATAGGAATAATTCACAAATGCTATCGCCTCACCCTCTTCGGAGGAGGTGACCTCGTCTTGGATGCTGTTATCGGTCTCAATTAAATAGGGGTCTTCGCTACTAATTTTGCTCGTGTCTTGTTCGGTAGCCATTATTGTGACATTTGAGGCCTCAGCCAACTCAGATGATTCTGGGGTCACTTCGAGTGATTCGGGTTTCTCCTCATTAATATTATTATCACCTATTCGCAGCTGCTCCTCTTCAGTGAGAACGAAATCACTTTCATCGTTCCGTCCCAACGCTTTTGTCTTCAGGAGCCATGTGTTCAACGCGAGTCTCAGGAAATTCGTCTAGAGACTGGCGAGTTGCTTATAGTTTGAGCGACCTCGTGTTTCAGGAGTACTGTCAGCCATACTATTCGCTCTTTCGTCGAGTATTTCGCTATCGACACTTTGGGGCTTGCGACCAGCACTTTTGGGCCGACCATTAGAGGCCTTTTTATCATTACTATTTGATGGTTTCTTCGATGCAGAGTCTTCACGTTGGTGGAGCGCG
>CALSND010000005.1 GCA_943787625.1 uncultured Gammaproteobacteria bacterium
TTTTATCTTCAACGTATCGTGCTTGAAAATATTGTTTTCACTAAGCGATTACGTTGGCACACAACCATAAAAGTGCAAAATATAAATTGAGGACATCTTCATTCTTGTTGAAAAACTTCCTCATCAAAGCGGAGCAAATAAAATTGTTTAAATTTAAAAATACTTGTCTTATAAATTCCCTCATACTTACATGTCTACTCCTAGGACCAATTAGCTTATTGGCCGGCGAGTACAAAGGTGATTCCTCAAATGAACACAAGGTACAGTCGCCTCATACATTAAGCGCTAGCGTGACACTTGCTACAGAGTACTTATATCGTGGTGTGTCGCGAACAAATGGAGACCCTGCTATCCAAGGAAGCTTCGACTACGCGCATTCCTCTGGGTTCTACGCTGGTGTGTGGGCATCGAGCCTCGAATGGAACTCAGGCACCAACAATGCCGCCTCTTTAGAACTCGATTATTATGCCGGATACACCTTTGATTATTACGGATTATCCTACGATATCGGGTACATGTATTACATGTACACAGGTCAAGATGTTGAGTCCAGTTTCAGCGCTCCGGAGTACGATTACTCAGAAGTTTATGTATCCGCCACAAAGACTTTTAACATGGACTACAGTCCAACAGCATCACTAGGAGTAGCTTGGTCTCCCGACTATTCCGTAGGTTACGACGATAGCGTCTACGTCAATGGGTCGCTCTCAGTTACCCTTCCGATGGGGATATCCCCTTATTTCTCTGCTGGATGGCAAGACCTCGCAACCGGTAAAGGAGCTACCGGCCTAGATTATTTTCACTATGCGGTGGGCGCCAGCGCTGATATTGGGCCAATTACTTTAGACCTATCATGGAATGATACGGATAACATAGTTGGTAACTCCAATGATTATGACGGAGTCGTGTTTTCAATTTCTAGTATGTTCTAAGTCTATTAGTCGAGACGGAGCCACCTCGGTGGCTCCTCTCAAGTATATGAGTGGGTGATTATATATACCGTTACCGAATAAGGCCCCCGCCCCCTTCGGGAAATAAGTGGTCCGCATTAGTCTGTTAGGTTTAGCTATTAGAACGCTCTGTGATGCGCTCTGTTAATCTCTATTTGTATACTGAGCGTAATACACGCAAGGACTAAGCCTTAGGCGCAAAGGTGGTAACTAGCATAATTTACATTATGTTTACTAGGGAACAGTAGGCGTTTATAATGCGCGCGAGTTAAGTTTTTGTCTACTATACGTCTACTTTTTCTTAACAACTCAAAGAATTAAGAATAATAACTGGCAAATAATAAAATATTTCCATTTATAATCAATGACTTGGGGCCGTTAGCTCAGCTGGTAGAGCACCGGACTTTTAATCCGATGGTCGTAGGTTCGATCCCTACACGGCCCACCATTTTTCTACTACGCAAGTCTCTAGATAAATGATCTCAGATTCAATTCTGCGGGGCCCGTTCGTTTGTCCGCACGACTATTACGTCGTGTGACACAATGAACTATCGAAGTTTATCTTGTTCCATTTCCAAAATAAGTTTTTCTATTTGTCCTAACCGGTAAATGATTTTTTGTCTTTGATAATTACTCAAGGTCTTGGTACGTCGCGCCAAACGAAGTTGCTCAGCAGCATGGGCATATTCACCGACACTCAAATAATACTCGGCTGTCGCCGTAAAAGAATTCACCTCATCTCCGAGTCCACTCTCAGCCTTCGCTAACAAATTATAATATTTAGGATCTCTACGATCTGACAAACCATAATTTGAAAGAACTTTCTTTGCATTAGCTGAACTTTCGATATGCAGTAAAGAATCTACATACCCGTAAACAGCAGCTCGATTTTCGGGTTCCAAAGTATAAGCTTTCCGAAAATGGGCTAATCGCCTGATCGTATTTCCTTACCTTACTCTCAATAGCACCGGCCGCTAAATGAAATGGTACAACCGTCGGGTAATCCTGAATAAGATCAGATATTTCACTTTGAGCTTTCTTAAAGTGCCCAGCCTCACTTAAGGCAAGCGCATATCCATAGCGCGCTACCTCACGATGGACGTAATCCTTATTTTTCAGCTTGTACTCGAAAATACTCACGGCTTCTGCGGGATCAAACTGCGCACGAACCTCTAATTTGGCCTTAACAAGATGGTACTGATAGCTGTCTTCTCTAATCACACTCGGACGGATCCTCTCTGCCCTTCCACGAGCTTCGGCTATCCGATTAACGGTTATTGGATGAGTCCTCAAATACTCCGGGATTAAACCAGGATCCGTGAATCGACTTGCTCTTTGCATTTTCTCAAAAAAATCAGCCATTTTTCTAGTGTCGTAACCCGCAGCGGCTACCAATCGTATCCCTAACGCGTCAGCCTCCTTTTCATTAGATCGCGTGAAATTAATTTGGAATTGTTGAGCTGCAGCCTGTGTCGCCATAATCGCAGCAGCTCCTGCTTCAGGATCTATCGCTGTCAAGGCTATGGCAGCAAACATTGCTGCCATAGCTGGCATATTCATTCTCCTACCAGCTTCAATACCCCTGGCACCATGCCGTTGTGTTACATGAACTATCTCGTGACCCATAACAGAGGCGAGTTCAGATTCATTCTCTGTACGTAAAATAAGACCTGTATGAAAAGCAACAAACCCACCTGGGACAGCAAACGCATTTACAACGTTGCTGTCTATAACAAAAAACTCAAATTCATTGTGATAGTCAGTATGATCAGAGAGGCTCCGTCCTAATTGCTGTATGTAGTCTTCTACCTCAGGATCCGTCACCAAAGGTGCCAATTTTCGTAGTTGTCGTACGAAATTTTCACCAAGCTTGCGCTCCTGTGCCGGCGAAATAATCGCTCCGGAAGAATCGCCAAAATCGGGCAATTCGATATTCTCTTGGCTATGGAGTCCAATTGAGGCAAAAAGCAACCCCGTGAGTAGCAAAAAATGACAACGAATCAAGGACAATTCCAAACCTTATATATTAAATTTTCTGCTAACAGATTAACATGGAAAAAAGATGAGCTTAATTAACATAATGTAATCTGGTTATATAATTAAAATTATTCAAAAATTCCGAGACCTATAAAATATGGCACAAAAAATATTTAATGCTTTCTATGCTCAGTCGGGAGGAGTTACGGCAGTCATTAATGCGTCAGCCTGCGGTCTAATCGAAACGGCGCGCAAGGAACCTAATATTGGTAAAATCTATGCGGGGAGAAATGGAATAATTGGAGCGCTCACCGAGGATTTAATTGACACGTCCAAAGAGAGTGACTTAATAATTAGCAAGCTCAAACATACGCCTGCAGGTGCATTTGGTTCCTGTCGCCATAAACTTTCAGATCCAGCAGAAAACGAAAAGGAATATCTTAGATTAATAGAAGTCTTCAAGGCACATGACATAAAATATTTTTTTTATAATGGCGGCGGTGATTCACAAGATACTACAAACAAAATAGCGCAGTTTAGTATAGAGAACGACTATCCTTTGGTGTGCATTGGTATACCCTAAAACAATAGATAACGACCTACCTATCACCGACAATTGTCCAGGATTCGGCTCAGTAGCTAAATATGTTGCTATTTCAATAAAAGAGGCCGGATTTGATGTCGCTTCCATGGCGAAAACTTCCACCAAAATTTTTGTGCTGGAGGTTATGGGTCGGCACGCTGGCTGGATCGCTGCCGCAAGTGGTCTAGCAAGCAACCATGAAAGCGAAGCGCCTCACATAATCTTATTTCCCGAGCGCGTATTCGATGAAAAGGCTTTTTTAAAACGCGTGAAAGAATGTGAAGATGCCTACGGATATTGCACTATAGTAGTGTCCGAAGGAGTGCGCGACCAGTCGGGAGCCTTTCTAGCGGATAGCGGAACAACAGATGCGTTTGGCCACGCTCAGTTAGGCGGTACTGCTCCTGTGATCGCTAACTTGATAAAAGAGAATCTCAACCTCAAATACCACTGGGCGGTAGCCGACTACCTGCAACGGGCAGCGCGTCACATTGCGTCTAAAACAGATGTTGAGCAAGCGTATGCGCTTGGAGAAGCGGCAATTAAAATGGCGCTTTCGGGAGAAAACGCAGTCATGCCCATTATTGAAAGAATATCTAGACGAGCCCTACGAGTGGCGGATCGGGAAAGCTAATTTATCGGATGTGGCCAACGTTGAAAAAACGATGCCGGACGATTTTATAGGCCAAGACAACTTCTCTATTACAGATGCCTGCAGAACATATCTCGAACCACTGATCATGGGTGAAGATTACCCTCCATATATCAATGGGATTCCAGACTACGTGCGTCTAAAAAATGTCTCGGTCGAGAAAAAAACTGAAAGAATTTTGACCTGAGCGAGATAAAAAGTACAATCGTGCGGCGTGAATGAAATAAAAAACACTAATTTTCATCAATTTTTAAAATAATTGTGGTTACATCCAACAATCAACTTTAGATAGGGGCCTCTACCAATGTCGGCATTTTTATCATATATCTCATCCGAACCGTTAACATTCGCCATACTCTGTGGCTTGGGCGCGGTCATCTACGGTGCTATCTCCGTCAAATGGATTCTTGCTCAGCCCGAAGGCAACGAGCGCATGCGAGAAATCGCCTCAGCCATTCAAGAAGGTGCTAGCGCATACTTAAATAGGCAGTACACAGCCATCAGTGTGGTGGGAGTTGTTCTTTTTGTGGCGCTCTGGCTCGCGCTAGACTCGGCCACGGCCGTCGGCTTCCTGATCGGAGCATTGTTGTCTGGTGCTGCAGGCTATATCGGAATGAATATATCCGTTCGTTCAAACTTGCGTACCGCGGAGGCTGCTAAAGAAAGTATGAACGGAGCACTGCAGGTAGCATTCCGCGGAGGTGCAATAACCGGGCTGCTTGTTGTGGGACTTGGGCTACTAGGAGTAGCCGGCTACTACGCTTACTTGGGTGGAACTGAAGGCGGCAAACATGCCCTACACGCCCTGATTGGACTTGGTTTCGGAGGCTCCTTAATATCTATTTTCGCTCGACTTGGGGGAGGAATCTTCACTAAAGGAGCGGATGTAGGGGCAGACTTGGTAGGCAAAGTTGAAGCTGGGATACCCGAAGACGACCCCCGAAATCCTGCAGTTATTGCAGATAACGTGGGAGACAACGTTGGTGACTGTGCCGGTATGGCCGCCGATCTCTTCGAAACCTACGCGGTGACTGTCATCGCTACCATGCTTTTGGGATTCCTAATGGCTGATACGGTAGGAGCCAATGGCATTATTTATCCATTAGTTTTAGGAGGCGTCTCTATAATTGCCTCCATAATTGGATGCTTCTTTGTAAGTGCTAAGGAAGATGGTAGCGTTATGGGAGCTCTCTACAAGGGACTTGTCGCAGCTGGCATCTTAGCTGCGGCTGCCTTTTATCCTATCACGCAATCTTTGATGGGTACTGATGCTGTCAGTGCGAACGGTCTCTACGGTTGTGCGCTAATTGGCCTCGCGCTTACCGCAGCGTTGGTTTGGATCACAGAGTACTACACTGGTACAGACTACCGCCCTGTGAAGCATATCGCCGAGGCTTCTGAAACTGGACACGCTACCAACATTATTGCTGGCATAGGTGTTTCGATGAAGGCTTGCGCTTTGCCAGTAATAGTCATCTGTGCAAGTATTTATTACGCGCACGCATGGGCCGGACTTTACGGTATAGCTATTGCAGCAACGTCAATGCTGTCAATGACTGGAATAATCGTAGCTTTAGACGCGTTTGGACCAATCACTGATAATGCTGGTGGTATTGCTGAAATGGCGGAACTACCCGCTGAAATCCGAGTCATTACTGACAAGCTCGATGCGGTCGGTAATACGACAAAAGCTGTAACAAAAGGTTATGCGATTGGTTCAGCAGCGTTAGCTGCGCTAGTCTTATTTGCTGACTACACAGCAGGGACTTAAAGACGCTAACTTAGAGGTTATTTTCCTGCTTTCTGACCATGAAGTGGTAATAGGACTGTTTCTCGGAGGAATGGTGCCGTTCTTGTTCGCAGCGATGGGAATGGAAGCAGTAGGAAGAGCGGCAGGATCAGTCGTTCTAGAAGTGCGTCGACAATTTAAAGAGATCCCAGGCATTATGGAAGGAACTGGAAAGCCAGACTACTCTCGAGCGGTCGACCTTTTAACCAAGGCCGCGATCAAAGAAATGATAATACCCTCATTGCTACCAGTGATCGTGCCGGTCTTGGTCGGACTGCTGCTCGGTCCTAAAGCTTTGGGTGGATTACTTCTGGGGACGATAATTACAGGACTTTTTGTCGCGATCTCCATGACTACCGGTGGGGGAGCTTGGGATAACGCAAAGAAATATATCGAAGACGGAAATTGCGGTGGCAAAGGATCTGAGGCGCATAAAGCAGCCGTCACAGGTGACACAGTAGGCGATCCGTACAAAGATACAGCGGGGCCCGCGATTAACCCATTAATTAAAATCATTAATATAGTTGCGCTGCTTATTATTCCTTTGCTTTCAGCCTAATGGAATAATTACTTGTGTCATGTGAAGCCCCAGTTTTTCTACTGGGGCTTTTTTTTGGATCAACACATTGTTCTCAAAAAATATTCGTTAGACTCGGTGATAGGGAAGTCCCTCGGAAATAGACCATGCGCGATAAATCTGTTCAGATAAAATAATTTGCACCAATTTGTGCGGAAACGTTAACTTCGATAGAGACCACCTTTCCTCAGACCTAGATAGAACGCTTTCGTCTACCCCATCAGCGCCCCAATTACTATTGCTATCTTCCTCCCGTCGTCTCTCAATATCTGTAGCTTTGCGGCTAATGATGCGCTCGTCATGTGGGTGCCACGACTATCTAAACAGATTAAGTAACAGTTTTTAGGTATGTTCTTTAGTAGTCTAGTTCCTTCTTCAGCTTTCCTCCGCTCCGCATTCTGTTTGTTAGATGAAGGTGCGAGGTAAGTAAACCGAAGAGAAAAATTTTTCGGCAACCTTTTTTCATATTCCTTACAAAGTGCCAAGATTGATTCCGGGGGCCGTCGACAAACGGCGAATATATCTAACATCATAATCTGGTCGGCCTAAAGTGTCCTATGTACCGACATGACCTTCCCACAGACGCTCTAATTGATAAAAGGCCCTTGTATCAGGGTGCATAATATGAACCAATACATCTCCGGCATCTACCAAAACCCATTCGTAGCCCATTTCACCCTCTATCCCATGAACTAAATAGCCGGCGTCTTTTACTAGGGTCGACACCCTCTGGCTTAAGGCCTTAACTTGGCGAGTAGAAGTGCCTGTCGCGATCACCATATAGTCTGCAATGGTTGTCATGTCTCTTACTTCGAATACTTTTAAGTCTAAGGCCTTACCGTCAGATAAGCCTTCTAAGATAATTTCACAAAGATTACAGGAATTTTTCGTAGTTAAATTAGTCATAACTGATACAAGTTCTTTTGCTCAATAAAATGCGCCACCTCTTCTGATACCAAACCCATTAATGATTCACCTTTTAAAATGTTGCAACGAATTTTAGTGGAAGAGACATCCATTAACGGCGCTTCCAAAAAATAAAGCACTCCACACTTTTTAGTATGTAAGCTAGTTACACTCTTCGAAAGCGCACTCTCAAAAGTAGACTTTAAGTGGGCGGGAATGCCGTTATGTGTATTCGGGCGGCCAGCTACTACAATATTGACAATGCTTAGTAATTTATCATACGACCTCCAGCTACCCAGTTGATCGAACGAATCTTTCCCCAAAAGTAGACACAATGATCTCGTTGGATATTCATCACGAAACGACTGAAGCGTTTCTACGGTATAGCTCACTCCACCCCTACTAATTTCTGTTTCGTCTAAAAAAAATGGAGGGCGCAATGCCCTTTGAAGCATTTTTAGTCTGTCCTCTAATCTTGTCAAACTAGCCTCCCTGTGCGCGGGCAAGTTCAGAGGGATAAACCGCACCTGCTCAAGCCCGATTAAATCAATCGCACTTTTAGCTAAATTAAGATGGCCTAAATGTACAGGATCGAAACTTCCTCCGAACAAGCCGATAGGCATTAAGGAACTAGTCAATCGAATCGTCTCTTATACACAAAAACATGACTACCGGCGGACGTCTCCGTCTCCGAGCACAACCCATTTTTGACTCGTAAGCCCTTCAAGCCCCACAGGACCTCGCGCATGAAACTTATCCGTACTTATGCCTATCTCAGCCCCCAAGCCATATTCAAACCCATCAGCAAATCGTGTGGAAGCGTTTACCACGACCGAACTGGAATCTACTTTCCGAATAAAGTCGCGAGCGTTTTTCCTATCTTCGGTGACTATCGCGTCGGTATGCCTCGAACCATACTCCGCGATGTGACTGATCGCAGTGTCTAGATCATCCACAATTTTAATAGATAAAATCGGGCCTAGATATTCTGTACCCCAATCCGTAGAACTGGCTGCTAAAATCTTAGACGAAAATTTTCTAGTCCGATCACAACCTCTTAACTCTACAGCAAGGTTGTTATAAGACTCTATCAATCTCGGAAAAATATTTTTCGCAGCGGTTGGCGTCGCCAACAAAGTTTCCATGGTATTGCAAGTCCCAAATCGCTGGGTTTTAGCATTCAATGCGATATCATGCGCCTTTTTTTCGTCGGCCGAATCATCTAAAAATACGTGGCAAACCCCATCGAGGTGTTTAATCACTGGCATTTTTGCTTCGGTGCTCACAAGCTCGACTAACCCCTTCCCGCCACGGGGAATCACCACATCTATATGCTCAGAGAGATTCAACATAGCATTAACCGCATTTCTATCTTTACTCTCAACAAGTTGTACCGCACCTCTAGAAAGTCCAGCGGCCGTAATAGCCGAGGAGGTCACCTCGGCAATAATTTTGTTTGAGGAAAAGGCCTCTGACCCACCTTTCAAGATTACTGCGTTCCCAGATTTGATACATAATGCAGCCACGTCAGCAGTTACATTTGGGCGTGACTCATAAACCACACCTACCACGCCCAGAGGTACTCGCATTCTTCCCACATCGATTCCTGAAGGTCTTGAAACTATATCGGTTACAAACCCCACAGGGTCTGGTAGAGCCGCCACGGAAAGCACCCCCGCCACCATGTCACTCACTCTTCGAGGGCTTAACTTAAGTCTATCTATTAGCGCATCGTCTAGCCCAGACGCCATCTCAATATCGCATTCATTCGCTTCCAGAATAATAGATTCTGCATCACCCAATGCCTCAGCCATAAGTCGGAGAGCGTTATTTTTATTATCGGTAGATGCAATAGACAATACGCTCGCTGCGTCCTTACTCCGCTGGCCCAGATCCAGTAAATAGGCTGCTAAAGACTCGCTACCCCCGCCCGTATCACCTCGCTTATTCATAATAATCAGTCTCTAACCATTAACTTAGAAAACGACATCATATCGCAGATATTTAACGAAAGGATTTCAATCTCATCCCATACGCTGCCTAGCCGCGCGCCTTTTATTACGGTATCAATATAATTCGCATGCAGAAGTAACGTCAGTACTTGTGCGGCAGTAGCCTTCTGTATAAATATTTTAAACGCATCTTTTCGTGGGCCCCAGATCCTAGCGCTATCGATAAATTTCGCGACGGAACCCCCATTTTCTGCCTCTGCAATAATAAGAGCTAGTGCACGCAATTCTCTTACGATAGCCCAGATAATCAACACTGGTTCAATACCAATTTCTCTCAACCGCCGAACAACTCTTAGCGTCCGATACAAATCGCCTCGTAATAGAGTATTTGTTAAATCATATATATTAAAACTACCACTATCATTCATTGAACCGGCAATATCGGCTTCCTCAATTCTGTGCCCAGATGTCGCTAGCGCAAGTTTTTCTAGCTCTTGCGAGGCTACAAGTAGATTACCCTCAACCCGTTCGCAAAAAAGCTGAAGCGCCATTTGTGAGAATTCCATCCCAAGCTCTCTACCAGTCGCGACAATCCAATGCGATAACGCAGAACTATCTAGCATTTTCGATTCAAAAAAAATACTACCGGACTGGAGAGACTTGAACCATTTAGCTTTTTTTATCGAGGCCTCATTATTTTCTAAAACAATCACAAACCGATCATCAGAATTATCGTTCTGAGTAATTTGATCAAGAACGGATACTCCCAACTTATCTGGTTTTTTTGAACCCATCCGAACTTCTATTAATCTTTTTTCGGAAAATAGAGACATCGAGTTTATTTCAGCACCAAGGGATTCCCAATCAGACGGGCCAGAGACATGACAAACTAATCGCTCAGTGATGCCCTCCTCATTAGCCTTGTTTCTAATGACATCCAAACATTTCATTAACTGAACAGGTTCGTCACCAAATAAAAAGTAAAGTTTATCGAGCTGAGCGCTAGAAAGACGCTGCTTCAGTGTGGCGACAGACATCTTCATACCGCTCAGCGCGCCTGATAAGATCTAAGTGCAGAGACAACTCGTGATGTTAGCATAGCAACGGTTTCCTCTGTCATAGCGCGTCTCAGCACTCTCTCATTTTCGTTAGTACCGTAAATTGATGTCTCATCAAATATGAAATCTTTTCGGATTGTATGAGTTTCAACTGGTAACACTAATGCGCCAGAGGCGGTGCGTAAATCAAAATCTACTTTAATTATCAACTCAATCTCGCGAGCCTTTCCGGTTTGGGTCGATACTGACAATAATCTTCGTTCGTACCTTTCATTTGAAACGGTCAGGATAAAATCTGCCTTCGCTCGACCTAAAAGATCAATATCATGGAGCGCCAATTGCCTACTCAATGACCTTGAAACATTAACAGCATTTTTTTGCTTAACATGAACCGAAGCATCCACACTATCGTAAACTGTTGTGCCACGAAGACGCCAACCTCCACATGCACTCAGTAATGCGCATATTACTAACATCACCAAAATATGTCTTAAATTGAACATCGTTAGTCGCTCGCTACTATATTTACCAGTTTGCTGGGCACGACAATTATTCTGCGAATAGTTTGATCTTTAGTAAAGCGCTTTACATTATCGTCTTCAAGAGCCATCGATTCATAAACTTCTTTCGTCGCGTCGACAGGAACACTGATGATAGCTCGCTTACGTCCATTAACTTGAACAACTATATTAATCTCCGAAGTAACTAGAGCTTTCTGATCGGCTTCCGGCCAACCAACTAGCAAAAGATCTTCGTGCGAACCCAAATTACGCCAAATGGCGGCTGCTATGTGAGGAACTACCGGTGCGATAAGTTTACATACAGTTTCAAATCCCTCCTGTTTAATCGCAAGTGTGTCATTATCATCAGCATTCACACTGCTTAAATGGTTTACTAGTTCCATCACGGCCGCTATAGCAGTATTAAACTTATAACGTCGACCAATATCATCTGTTACCTTTACGATAGTTCGGTGAATATGCCTTCGTAATTCTTCTAACACGGGATCAAGCTCATCCGTCTTGTAAGTTCTTATATTTTGATTAGTCGATTTGGCATGTTCAAAAACCATTCTCCAGAGAGACTTTAGAAACCTAAAAGATCCCTCCACCGCAGTATCGGACCATTCCAAAGTTTGTTCTGGGGGCGCAGCAAACATCGTATATAATCTAACCGTATCAGCGCCATACTTCTCTATCAGGGCTTGTGGATCAACTCCATTGTTTTTAGATTTTGACATTTTTTCTATCGGGCCAATGTCGACCTCGCGACCATCAGCCTTTAAAACACCACTTAATGCCACACCTTTGGAATCAGTTTTTATCTCCACCTCCTCAGGCGAAAAATACTGTCTTCGGCTATTACCCATTTCTCGGTAATATGTCTCTTTACAAACCATGCCTTGAGTTAGAAGTTTCTTAAAAGGTTCATCTGAGCTAACCAATCCAGCGTCTCGCATTGTTTTATGAAAAAAACGGGCATACAGAAGATGTAACACAGCATGTTCCACTCCGCCAATATAAATATCGACAGGCATCCAGTAATTAACTCTTTCATCTAGCATCATCTTTGCTTGATCTGGCGAGCAAAATCTAGAAAAGTACCACGAAGATTCGAAGAAAGTGTCGAACGTGTCGGTCTCTCTGCGTCCGACAGTCCCATCAGGTAAAACCGTCTCAACAAACTCTTTGATATTGGATAGTGGGGTTCCTTGCCCATCGTCTGGCAGGGCCACAGGCAACATATCGTCCGAGACTGGGATTTCCGTTCCATCTTCGCTATACATCACCGGTATAGGACAACCCCAATAACGTTGCCTGGAAACCAGCCAGTCGCGCAGACGGTACTGTACCCGACGAACACCCGTTCCATTCGACTCCATGAGCTGAATAATCGATTCGCAGGCATCTTCAAAGCCTAGCCCCGAGTGGACGCCACTTTGTACAAGATTCCCCTTTTTCAATATATGCACGCTCAGAAATATCAGGTATTTCACCATTCCCGCAAGATATAACGGGCCTAATAGGTAAATCGTATTTTTTAGCAAAATCCCAATCTCTTTGGTCGTGAGCCGGTACTGCCATGACTGCGCCAGTCCCGTAGCTCATCAACACAAAGTTTGCCACATAAACAGGGATAGACTCGTCCGGTAAGGGGGGGTGGCGAGCATTTACGCCTAATGGAATACCTTTTTTCTCCATTTTTTCAAGGGCAGCTTCGGTTGTAGACTGCAACTTACATTCGTTAAGAAATTCTGCGACCGCATCATCAGCAGCAGCAGCAGACAAAGCGAGTGGGTGCTCGGGTGCAACTGCCATGTAACTGACGCCATACAAAGTATCTGGCCTCGTCGTGAAAACCTCGAGCGAGTCATCCAGCCCAATTAACGCGAACTTCAGCTCCAAACCTTCCGAACGACCTATCCAATTCCGCTGCATGGTCTTTACCGCATCCGGCCAGTCCTCGAGATTATCTAGCTCATTTAACAATTCTTCTGCATAAGCCGTTATTTTAAGAAACCACTGGGGGATCTCTTTCCTCTCAACTAGCGCTCCCGATCGCCAGCCCCTGCCATCAATTACCTGCTCGTTAGCGAGAACAGTCTCATCCACTGGATCCCAATTAACAGTCGCGGTACTTCGGTATACTAAACCTTTCTCATAAAGCCTCAAAAAGAACCACTGTTCCCAACGATAGTATTCGGTTTTACAAGTCGCTAACTCTCGTTGCCAATCGTAACCAAAACCCAATCGCTCCAACTGAGACCTCATGTACGCTATATTTTGATCCGTCCACTTAGCCGGATGTACGCCGTTCTCTATGGCTGCATTCTCCGCCGGCAAACCAAATGCGTCCCAACCCATAGGCTGCATTACATTTTTTTCCGTTCATCCTCTGAAATCGTGCTATCACGTCGCCTATGGTGTAGTTTCGAACATGGCCCATATGCAGACGGCCGCTAGGGTAGGGAAACATGCACAGACAATAAAACTTCTCTCGCTCTGAGTCCTCTGTTGCCCTGTATGCGCCTCTAGCCTCCCAGTCACTCTGAAAAGCCTCTTCTATTAAACCGGGATCGTATCGTTCAGTTAAAAAATCTTGCATCTAAAAATCTCATGTTTTATCGACATAAACTGCACTCTGCCGAAAGATAACTATAATCAAGTAAACAGCTAATGCGGAGGCAACCAGAAAGAGCCTCAATCCAAAGCATACAAGATTATCGCGCAAACAACCAAAAGCCGAACCCACAAAACTGCAATGCCACTTAGCGTGATCACAGAAAAACAAATGCTGTTCGAATATGTACATTAAGAAAATTAATTCCACATAAATTGTAACAAAACTGTCATTATTTGGTTAATATAATTATGTGCAAGCAAAATATACATATGCTAAACAATGACCGCAAAAATTCTAATAGTCGAAGATGAAATCGCTATACGACAAATAGTCGCGATGACTATGTCTAACGAGGGTTTTGAGACAATAGAGGCAGATAACGTAACTAGGGCACTCGAATCGCTAGCAATCATGGTGCCTGATCTCATCATTCTAGACTGGATGATGCCCGGTTTAACAGGCTTAGAGTTTACTAAAAGAATAAAAAAATCACGCAGAACTAAGTACATACCTATCATTCTGTTAACCGCAAAAAGCCAAGAACCCGATAAAATAGCGGCGCTAAATTCGGGTGCAGATGACTATATTACCAAACCATTCTCCCCGGCTGAATTAGTAGCACGGGTTAAAGCTGTATTAAGGCGAGTCAGGCTCTCCAGTAGCGATGACGAGGTCCTTAATGCTGGGAACATAAAAATGGACTTAAAATCCCGTCGTGCGTTTTGCGAAGGCGACAAATTAAATCTTAGCCCACTCGAGTTCAAATTATTAGAATTTTTTGTCAGTCACCCGGAAAGGTGCTACACACGCGCACAATTGCTCGATCAAGTTTGGGGCACTAACACATTTATAGAGGATAGAACTGTCGATGTGCACATACGCAGACTGCGAAAAGTTTTAAGCGGTCACAAGTGCTCCGACTACATTCAGACCGTAAGAGGCTCCGGCTACCTATTTACCGAAACCGTTGCCTGACTTAATGCGTAAAAACAGCCATACTGACAGGTATGGCTAATATTTCTATTTATCATGAAAATTTCTGACTTCTGGCGCCTGCTCCTTTACGTAGTATTAGGGATTGCCCTAGGGGCCATTGGAGGACATATACTTGCAGGAGTAACCTTATCGTTACTGGCCTATATTTGGGATTTACATCGCAGTCTAGTCGGTCTTCTGAACCAGGTAAATGGAGTAAGTAGTGACCAAAGCCCTAAAGAATCGGGAGTATTTGAGGAGATCAATTATTCGATAAGTAAATTGTTTAACAGGCATAAAAGCCGAAGACAACGTTTAACGGCGGTACTAAGACAATTCGAGCAAGCTACTGCAGCTTGGCCCGATGCAATTGTGATACTCAATCAGACTGACGATATTGAATGGGCTAATCCCGCAGCCAGAAATCTGCTCGATGTCAGATGGCCTGAAGATAAAAAACAACGAATCACTAACATAATACGCTTTCCGGCACTTCGAGAATTCATTAGTTCAACTGGCAATACTGAACAACAGACTGTCGATATAATTAGTCCGCTAAAGCCAGATCTACATCTAAGTGCACTAATGGTGCCCTACAGCAAAACACATAAAATTCTCACGGCAAGAGACGTCACAGAAATTTACCGAGCGATAAAAGTGAGAAGTGACTTCGTCGCAAACGTATCGCACGAGTTGAAAACACCTCTTACAGTGTTTCGTGGCTATTTAGAAGCGCTAACCATGCAGTCAGATATCTGTCCGCCAACATGGCAGCCCGCTTTACAACAGATGACCGAACACGCGGTAGAAATGAACAGTCTTGTAGATACGTTACTTAACTTATCGCATCTCGAAGAAAGTCAAATACCAGCTGACTCAGAACCTGTTGATATGAAACTGCTTATTGAAGAAATCGTCACCGCGACCAGTCAAATTTATAGTGAAAAAAATCACACACTAACGATTGATGTTGATTCCCAAAAAAAATTAACCGGATCAAGAGTGGAACTTTATAGCGCTGTGTCGAATCTTACTTTTAACGCTGCGCATTACACGCCAGACAATGGTACGATTTCAATACGATGGTATCAACAAGATCCCTACCTAGTCCTGGAGGTGAAAGACAATGGCATAGGAATTGCTGAGGAGCACCTATCGCGTATCACAGAAAGGTTCTACCGAGTTGATAGCTCTCGCACGAGAACCGAGCAGGGCTCCCAAAACGGCCTAGGTTTAGCGATTGTAAAACATGTCGTCAGAAGACACAGCGGACTGCTGGATATTACTAGTGAACTAGGCAAAGGGAGTTGCTTCTCGATTAAGTTCAAACAATAGTCGACTCGTGTCTCTGATAGACCGTCTCTAATTCCCGCTTGATTCTGACGATCCAATTTCTGCCTGAACTTGTTCCAAGGATACGTGCCGTACATTCTTTCCTTCGACTAAGTAGATCACGTTTTCAGCAATATTATTAGCATGGTCGCCAATTCTCTCCAAGGCCCTCACAGCTAATATCGTATCAAGGCAGGGCGAAATCGTCCTCGGATCTTCCATCATATAAGTCATCAACTGTCTCATAATAGCAGCGGTTTCCGTATCAATAGCTCGATCCTCAAAAGCGACTTTAAAAGCTGCCTCTGAATCCATTCTAGCAAACGAATCCAACGCACTTCTCACCATACTTGCGACGTGTTTACCAAGCGCAGCTGCGCCGTGATAGTAACTTCCGGTAACCAAGATATCATCTTCGTGCAAAATTAGACGTGCAATCTTTTCGGCCTCATCGCCCATCCGCTCCAAATCTGTAATAGTCTTACTTACAGCCAAAACTAGTCTGAGATCGCCTGCAGCTGGTTGCCTCCGCGCCAAAATATCAGTGCAGTCATTATCAATTTCAACTTCGAGTGCGTTAACTAAATAGTCGCTCACTGACACATACTCGACCCCCTCGACTTCTCCCTTTGAAAAGTAGGCTAAGACTTTTGCTAAATGCTGTTCAATGAGACCGCCCATTGCGAGTACTTTGGAGCGAATGTCTTCCAACTCATTGTCGAACTGTTGAGAAATATGATTGGGTAGTCTTGAACTGGTCACACGCTTTCTCCTCTATTTAGAAATGGGAATCAGTAACCCTAAAATCCGGGGATACTATGGCTCTAGCCATAACGGCCGGTGATATAATCTTCAGTCTGCTTTTTCTCAGGCGTAGTGAAAAGATTTTTTGTATCACCAAACTCTACTAAGTCACCAAGATACATGAACGCCGTATAGTCCGAAACACGCGCCGCCTGCTGCATATTATGAGTAACTATAACTATCGTGTAGTCCTTCTTCAATTCAAAAATTAATTCTTCAATTTTAAGCGTAGATATCGGATCCAATGCGGATGCGGGTTCATCAAGCAAAAGCACTTCTGGCTCTATCGCGATCGCTCGCGCAATTACTAATCTTTGCTGCTGCCCACCCGATAGGCCAAGTGCAGATTCATTCAACCTGTCCTTAACTTCTTCCCATAGGGCGGACGCCTTCAACGCTTTTTCTACAGCTTCGTCTAAAACTCTTTTCGAATAAGACCCTTGAATACGTAAGCCATAAGCGACATTGTCGTAAATCGACTTAGGGAATGGGTTTGGCTTTTGAAATACCATGCCAACCCTTCTGCGCAAAAGCGCAACGTTTACCGCCGGGTCAAATATATCTTCGCCCAGAAGCTTTATTTTCCCAGTTATCCTTACCGTGTTTATCAGATCGTTCATCCTATTAAAGCACCGTAACAACGTCGATTTACCGCAGCCTGAAGGTCCGATAAAGGCTGTTACCTTTTTCTGAGGAACTCTCAAGTTAATTTGGTTTAGGGCCTGCGCTTCGCCATAAAACAGACTCAAATCATTAACTTCGATAGAGATCGGTGATTCGCCTGTTTGCTCCGAGTCATCGGTTGAATCCGACCGGATAGAACTGACGTCAACAGCTACCTTTGGTTCCTCTTGTCTTATCTCACTTTCGACATTCATACTAAAATTCCTCAGGTATCGATGCCGTCGTATTTGTCACGAAGGCGATTTCGAACAACTATAGCAGTTAGGTTAAGCACGACGATTATCACAATCAATAACAACGAGGTGGCGTAAACTAATGGCCTTGCGGCCTCAACATTAGGACTTTGAAAACCCACATCATAGATATGAAATCCTAAATGCATAAACTTCTGATCCAAGTGTAAATATGGAAAATTTCCGTCCAGTGGGAGGGAAGGGGCTAACTTAACGACCCCAACCATCATTAGCGGCGCCACTTCTCCCGCAGCGCGAGCAACCGCCAGAATTAGCCCAGTAATCATCGCAGGCGTAGCCATAGGTAACACTGTTCTCCATAATGTCTCAGCTTTGGTCGCACCGAGCGCTAAGCTACCCTCTCTTATATTTTTGGGGATCCGAGACAGGCCTTCCTCCGTCGCCACAATAACCACTGGCACCGTTAACAACGCTAAGGTTAACGAGGACCAAAGCAAACCGGGCGTTCCAAATGTAGGCGCGGGGAGAAGCGCGGGAAACAGCAATTTATCTATCGAGCCGCCTACAATGTAAACAAAAAAACCTAGCCCAAAAACTCCATACACGATAGATGGCACTCCAGCGAGATTATTAACGGCTATCCGTATAATTCTTGTGACTTTGCCTTGATAGGCGTACTCATGTAAATATATCGCCGCGATCACACCAAATGGCGTCACGATCACTGACATTAGCAGCACCATCATTACAGTGCCAAAGATCGCTGGAAAAACACCTCCCTCAGTATTTGCTTCTCGAGGTTCATCAAGAATAAACTCCGCCATCTTCATGAAATAGTGCGATACCTTATCAAGAAGAGACATTTTATTTGGTTGAAAGACGTTCACCAAGGTACTAAAAGGTAACCTTAACAAATTACCGTTTATCGTTTCCGCTACCAACACATCCCGATCAATTTTCTTGTAGAGAGCACTTAGTTCTCCACTGAGAGAGGCATATAATGTATCAAGCTCATTTCGCTCAAGCTTAATCTCGCTATAGCGATTATCTGATAAAGGCACAGACGCCATTTCAAGTTTCCTTAATCGCAACCTTAGGCGTTCGAGACGATAGTTAACCCCGCCCATTTCTTTTTTTTCGATTTGTTTAATTCGTTTTTTAATCGTCCTTTTTCTATCTAACCTAATATTTATCTGAGTCCATAAACCATTCTCAAGCATAGTGATGGCTTTACCGCCCTGTTCAATCCCCAAAGCAGTCCCGTAAAAATTGCCCCACTCTTCCCTTTCTGCGGTGAAAACCTCAAGAGGAAAATCTCTACTTTGTATGTGATCATCCAAGAACCAATAGAAATCAAAACCATCAACATCTCTATTTCCTGTCTTCAATAGAGTACGGTCGACAAGTTCTTGCCCCTCGGCCACTTCAATCCCCGCAGATCTAACTTGATCTGCTGTCACCGTTTCGCGATCGACTATTTCGCCCAAACTAAACCTATCCGAGACAGTCGCGTCAAGCATTTGAAACCGCACTAGACTCTTTGGCCAAAAGTGTCCCATCCCTTCAACCATAATTAAAAAAAGAAGACCAAATACCATGATTAGACTAAAACTGACCGTACCCGCCGTTAACCAAATACCCGGATCACCACCGCGTAACCATTCCCTGAATGTCAATCTTTTACGTTCCATAAATACTATAAACTCGAGTACTTTTCTCTCAAACGTTGGCGTACAACTTCGGCTATCGTGTTAACCATAAAGGTCACCAGAAACAACACAAGAGCCGCCAGAAATAAAATTCTATAGTGAGTGCTTGCTACTTCAGCCTCAGGCATTTCTACAGCTATATTGGCTGAAAGCGCCCTAAAACCCTCAAAGATATTAAGGTCCATAATAGGGGTATTACCGGTCGCCATTAACACTATCATTGTCTCACCAACTGCGCGTCCCATACCGATCATAATTGCTGAAAATATCCCGGGGCTGGCGGTAAGCAGGACTACCCGTAATGCTGTTTGCCAAGCCGTCGCACCAAGTGCCAAAGAGCCCATAGTTAACGATCTCGGTACGCCGAAGACCGCGTCCTCACTGATAGAAAAGATTGTCGGTATCACCGCGAAACCTATTGCCATACCGACCACCAACGAGTTCCTCTGGTCGTAGGTTATTCCCATTTCGGTACTCATCCAATGAGTTAAGCTACCGTTGAAAAATGTAACCTGAATAAAATCTCCCATTATTAGGCTCAGCCACGCCGCTAAACCTAAAACTGGCACCAAAACAAGTGCCTCCCATCCCTCTAGATTAAATCTCTTCCATGACTCTGGAATTCGGTTCCATAAATATGCTGCCAAGATAACTAGTAATGGCATTACTAACAACGCCAATGTGAAACCAGGGAGTTTTTCTTCTAAAAGTGGCGCGAGCCAAAGACCTGCCAAAAAACCTAAGATGACCGTTGGTAGAGCAGCCATAATTTCTAGGGATGGCTTAACTACTGCACGCATTCGGGGAGTCATAAAATAGGCGGTATATATCGCGCCTAAAACAGCTAGCGGTATGGCAAACAGCATAGAATAAAAGGTCGCTTTTAGCGTACCGTATGCGAGCGGAGTTAAGCTAAATTTAGGCTCAAAATCATTATTTGAAGCCGAAGACTGCCATATAAACAATGGCTCTTGGCGACTCTCGTACCACACGCTATTCCATAACGCACTGAAAGATACTTCGGGATGTTCATTATATACCTCAAATATACCAATCTTACGGTCTGGGTCTGACAGGCCGAAAATAACCGCGTCAGCCCGAGGGGACATAGACATAAAACTAGCCACCGAGCCCTCGCGTACTCCAAAATACACCCTTTGCTCAGCCGTAGCATGATAAATGGCAAAATTACCTGCAGAATCTCCTACCGCAAACCCTTTGCGATCATACTCGGCAGCGATGGTGGTAACGCTGCCTTCCATAGGGGCAAATTCTCTTATTCTAACTAAAGAATATATATTGTCCTTATCTCGCACCGGAAACCACTGAGAAAGGTTCCCAGCGGTGTCTCCAATGATTATCGAGAGCCCACCACTTAAAAACTCAAAAGTAGTGACTTTCGCGCCACCGGTCGCGGCTTTTACTCGGTCTATTAAGCTAGGAGCAGTCTTATCGGTGACATCATATAGTTCCAACATCCCATCTGAAAAGAGCACGTACAAATTCCTTTGCTCTACGTCCACAGCCACCTGTGAGATCGTCTTTCCTTCAAAATTTAAGTCAGAGCGCTCTATGCTAACGCTAACCTCCTCCTCTAAAAAAGAAGACTCTACGGAAAGACCCAAAATACTAACATCCGCGTCTGACGACACAGTCACAATAGTAGTCTCATCCTCAACAGACTGACCGGCTATCAACCTTATTGGAGCGAAAGAATCATCCACCAATACTGGGTCAAACAAGCTTGTCATTGTAGGGGTAATCTTTCTTAAGTCGTTAGGATAACTTATCGCGTAATCTGGTCTTAATACACGCACATATCCATTACTCGTGCCTAACAATAGAACTCGGCTTCTCAGATCGCCTCTCGCAAAAGCAGTCAAAGAAGATGTATTTTCAGACAAAATTTTACCCGTTAGCAGGCTATCTCCCGAGCTCGTGTCGAAAAATTCATAGCCTGAACTGGATTTAACTTTGAGACCAATTTCGGCGTACTCTTCTAATGCCAAGTACAAAATATCATCGCTAGACTCATGCGCGTAATATTTGGCATCGCCGACCGTTGCTTCGGTAAACAAAGGGAAAACTGAATAAAACAAGAATACAAATATCAACGTTATCGCCGCTATGACGGCAACTCCGCCTAATCCCATTACATAAGAGAAAATACGATCTTTGAGTAATCGAAATTTTTCAAAACGACGATTCTCTTCAGTTATTAAAAGGGAATTTTGCACAATAATTTAAACTTATCTCTACCATTCAGTTATGCGGTGAGTAGACTAATGCTCATGTAACCCGCTAAATATTAAGAAATTATGTCGCGGTATACGCCATTGCCTATATCTAAAAGATAATATTACAGTTATGTGACAGTTATGTGACAAATAAGGTGGGTCCTAAACTCACTTCAGAGCAGCTATATAGGCTATCCAAGCAAGGTCAGGATCTATCTGCCTTACCGGCACCATCTCCTCTGAGGCTTCATCATCTCCTGGCTGGACGTATACGCGAACGTCAGAAAAACCGCTCTCTAACAATACTTCCTGAATCTCAGGAAGGCTCCATAACCGCCAGTCATACGAAAAAGCTTTTTGGATTTTCGAGCGATCCGGAAATTGGAAATGAATGTAACACTGAAAATCTCCTGTAACTGCATTATAGCTCGCTTGATCCCAAATATATTTAAAATCACCAATATCGGTCTTCTCTTTAGTCACCCGGTAACTATCGCTCCCGCCGAAGCAATCTAAAAAGAAAACTCCGTCGGACGATAAATTTTTCAATGCTTGCTTAAAATATTTTTTCAAAGTGCTTCTTTGCTTGAAAATCCAATAACTAAAATTCATCGCTAAAATAATATCTTGTCCTAACGAACTTTGGGTCAGCACATTTTCACAAACCAATTTAACGCGCTTCTTCTGAGCTGCATGTAAATTAGATATATGACGGTCAGTCCCCCAGGTCATTACATCATTGTCTAAGTCAACTCCTATCGCCTGATTACCACTTCGTCTAGTAACCCATTCGCTGCAAACTTGAGCACTGCCACAGAAATCTTCCTTTAAAAATCGAGCTTTTCGTCCCCGTAGAGACTCAAACTCATCATCGACAAAATCAACTTCTGCTTCAGCGCATTGCACCGCTAATTCATATAATTCGTGCCGATCAGCGCTGCTAGCCAGTGTCTTCTTTTTTGCGCGTCTTTTTGGTTTTTCTTTGGTTTTTCTCATTCGTTATTTACCAGTAGCTCACATCTACTTTTTAATTCAGTTAAATTATAGTCCATTAAGAAAATATTATACGTGTATAATCCCGCAAAATTTTACGATACTTCGAGAGCTAAATGAGTAAAAACCCTATAAAGTCGCTGGACCCCATTTCTGCACACAAGTTTTTAAACCAATACAATAATGCAGTACTTGTGGATGTAAGGTGCGAAATTGAATACGAATATATCGGACATCCAGTAGATGCGATCAATATAGTTTGGAAAAAATATCCCGGTTGGAAAATAAATGAAACCTTCGCTGCAGAGGTCGATTTTGCGGTCTCAAATCTACGCAAATCTGCAAAGAAGACGCCTATCTTACTTATCTGCCGAAGTGGTGCCAGGTCTAGGGACGCAGCTGAATGTCTCTCTGAGAACCATTACGAAGAGCTTTACAATGTTGAGGAGGGCTTTGAGGGGGATAAAAATAGTGAAGGCCGACGAAGCTCTAGCAACGGCTGGCGCTTTCATGGCTTACCATGGATTCAAGACTAAATTTAAATTAACTGTAACTAATACATGCCGGCAAAATCATATATGTCCACTAAAAATCTCAGAAATCTTGCAATTGTTGCCCACGTCGATCACGGCAAGACAACGCTACTAGATGAGCTACTAAAACAAACTGGAACACTAGATTCTAGAAAAAACGCCGACGATACTCGAGTAATGGACAGCAACGCGATAGAACAGGAAAGAGGGATAACAATTCTAGCGAAAAATACGTCTCTGAGTTGGAATGACTTCCGCATCAATATCGTGGATACCCCTGGGCACGCTGACTTTGGAGGAGAGGTCGAAAGGATTCTGTCGATGGTAGACTCCGTACTCTTACTAGTTGATGCGGTAGACGGCCCTATGCCCCAGACTCGATTCGTCACAGAGAAAGCCTTCAAACATGGATTAAAGCCCTTAGTAGTTATAAACAAGTGCGATAGGGAAGGAGCGAGGCCAAGTTGGGTTCTAGATCAAACCTTTGATTTATTCGACAGACTTGGAGCAAGTGACGAACAATTAGACTTTCCTGTCATTTACGCTTCAGCAATCAAAGGCTACGCTAAAACTGAAGAAACAGGGGCCGAAACAAATATGGAGGCCTTATTTCAGGCTATTGTGGAACACATCCCCGCACCGACTGTCGATTTATCCGGCCCCCTACAAATGCAAATTAGCTCGTTAGACTATTCTAGCTATGTTGGAGCAATTGGCATCGGTAAAGTTAATCGAGGAAGTATTAGTCCTAATCAGTCTATCGTTATAATTGACAGAGATGGGAAATCGCGTAAGGGCAAAGTACTTGAAGTTTTAGGTTTCCAAGGACTGGAACGAGAAGCGAGAGATCACGCTGACGCGGGCGATATAGTTGCAATCACCGGAATAGATAATTTACGTATCTCTGACACCTTTTGCGATCCAGCTGCACCAGAGGCAATGCCTCCATTATCTGTGGACGAGCCGACAGTCAGTATGACTTTTGAAGTCTCAGATTCCCCTTTTGCAGGCAGGGAAGGGCAGTTTGTTACGAGCCGACAGATATTAGAGCGTCTTGATCAAGAGCTAATCCACAATGTTGCACTCCGAGTTGAGAAAACAGCTGATCCTAAAATATTGATCGTATCCGGAAGAGGGGAGCTACATATTTCTATTTTAATAGAAAATATGAGGAGAGAAGGATACGCATTCTGTGTGGGGAGACCACAAGTCATCCTTAAAACTATTGAGGGAGTGATGTGTGAGCCATTCGAACAAGTAGTCATCGACGTACCCGAAGAATACCAAGGAGCTGTAATGGAACGAGTCGGAAATCGACGCGGTAAATTAGGTAATATGCAGCCCGACGGAACTGGGCGAGTTCGACTAGACTACTCAATACCAGCTCGAGGTCTAATTGGCTTTCGAACAGAGTTTATGACTGCGACTTCCGGAAATGGACTAATGTTTTCTAGCTTCGAAGACTATAAAGAAGCAGAACAAGGCATTATAGGAGCACGAAACAAAGGTGTATTAATTTCTAACGGAGCAGGGAAAGCGCTGGCCTTCGCCCTTTTTAACCTCCAAGAAAGAGGACGTCTTTTCGTAAATCACGGCGATGAAGTGTTCGAGGGCATGATAGTCGGTCAACATTCTAGGGATAATGATCTAGTAGTTAATCCACTCAAAGCGAAACAACTGAACAATATACGCGCTGCCGGAAATGATGAGAATTTGATTTTAACGCCGCCTGTACTCTTCGATCTCGAGCAAGCCTTAGAATTTATTGCGGATGATGAGCTAGTTGAAGTTACCCCAAAGGCAGTTAGATTACGTAAACGTGAGCTGACGGAAAATGCCCGTAAGCAAACACTGCGCGGCGCTGAAAAAGCAACTGAGGCAGCTGGTATTTGACATTCATTTGCGGGAGTGACAAAAATTTTGGATCGCAACTGAAACTGGCACAATACCTGTAGACAGGGTGATAGAGTAATGGTTCGTTCTAGCAATTTCTTGCCACGCCAAATGTTTTATTAACGTCACTTTCTCTTTTACAGCCGCCACTGGTAACATCGGTTTTTCCTGATTTAGCAGACCCCGTTCTGCGGTAAGTAATAGCATAGGCGTCTTTACCTTATCTATCATCGTCACCATACTTGGTGCCATTAGATCCCCTCCATCTTTCAAAACTGCACCTTTTGCGACCCGACTTTTGCATCTCCCGCTTTCTGTAGACTCTAAATCATACTCTAAGAAGTGCTCAACGCTCTCACTCCAATTTGCAGGAACGGTAAAAGACGGGTGAGCACGCCAAAAATTAAAATATGCCTCTTTGTCATCAAACTCTAAGGAAAGCCTATCTAGAGCTGGCCCTAAAGTTTTAAGAAGATACGCCTCAGGCGCAACATTCATCGGTCGAGGTAACGCAATACCACCATCCACTAGTATTAAACGCTCTAAATATTCAGGAAAATTCACTGCGAATTGTACTCCGATGTAGGCTCCCATCGAATGGCCAACCAGCGTAACTGACTTACCCGAAAAATAATTTATTATCTGTATAAGATCATTCTCATGCGCTTTTAATCCGTACCCTCCGTGCACAGAACTGCTTGCACCGCGGCCTCTCAGATCAGGAGCGATAATGTCATAGCCCTTATCATGTAAACAATTTGCGATGTCATACCATGCCATATGAGAAGAAGAAATACCGTGCACTAATAAAATCCTAGGTCCTTCAGCTTTCCATCGCGCCACCGTCAATACGCCATCACTAATTGGAACTTCTAGCAATTGTTTCTCTGACTTCATGAGTCTTCCTTAAGCGGTAACTGAAAGCTATAGTATGCTTATAATTCTAGTCAAACGTAAATATATGGATAACGTCCCAAATAAACTAATCATTGTTTACCACTCCAAATCCGGTACTGTAAAAAAAATGGCCGATGCAATTATTAGTGGTGCTACGGCTGTCTCCGGAACAACAGTAGAGCTAGTTAATCCTCTGAAAGTCACTCCTGAAACCGTAAAAACTTGCAAAGCTATTATCATTGGAACCCCTGAAAATTTTGGTTACATGTCAGGTCCAATAAAATATTTTTTTGAGGAGATTTATTACGAATGCATTGAATGCACGCGCGGACTAAGTTACGCGTTATTCGTGGCGGCTGACAATGATGGGAGTGGGGCGGTCTCATCCATGAAGAAAATTATTACGGGCTTAGGATGGAACAACATAGCAGAACCTATGATCTGTAAAAAAGGTGTTACATCACAAGAGCTAAAGTCATGCCGTGAACTTGGCATGACTATTTCCGCCGGCCTCGAACTTGGTTTGTATTAGCCTACAAGCACCTTAACGCGCTAGTATGTATCTATAGATTCATTTTAAAGGTCACAGCATGTCTGTAGAAAACGTCCCTGAAGTCCCTCAAATCGAATTTGGCGAAGAGGTAGCAGACATTCGAAAGACCGCAATTGATCCAAACTTCTGGTATCCCATAGCTCGATCAAAAGACGTCAAAAGAGGAAAAACCCGAGCTGTGAGCTTTTCAGGCGAATCAATAGTCCTTGTAAGACCTACAAAAGGAAAACTCTTTGCTTTAGAAAACCGCTGTGCCCATAGACAGGTGCCACTGGATATTGGGAAAGTGTCGGGTTGCACAATAAAATGTGGGTACCACGGCTGGGAATATGACGCTAACGGTGATTGCATCAGTATTCCATACCTAGATGCGCGTAAAACTACGCGTAATAACGTCAAACATTATCCTTCCAAAGAAGCCTACGGTCTTGTCTTTATATTTCCTGGTGATATTGATAAAGCTACCGATGAAACATTTCCGAACGTGCCTTCGGCAACTAACCCTAAGTACAAAACAAGATACCTAGACCGTACTGTAGATTGTCATTATACCTTCATGCATGAGAACCTCATGGATATGAACCACCAGTTCCTCCACAGAAAACTGATGGGCGGCATAAAAACAATGTTTTTAGGAATGCGCCACGGTAGCAATTGGTTTGAGAGTGATTACACATTTACGCGCGCCACTGGCAGTCAACCTTTAGGTGAAAAATTTATGCTCGGTGATCGGCCAAAAGCGGCGCCCGGCGAACGAGACCTCATGACAATAAGAACGGAATATCCTTATCAGACCCTGAAATTCTGGACTGCGGGCAGTGAGGAGCCCGCGCTCGATCTATGGAATATTTATGTACCAATAGACAAAGAAAATCGAAAAAATCATACCTTTGGCCTGATGATGATCAGACGGCCAAAAATTAGTTTATTACTTGACATCTTTTGGCCTTTCATCGTTTGGTTCACCAACGGTATTTTTAAAGAGGATCGCATCATATGCGAACTAGAACAAAACGCTTTTGATAATCAAGGCAGTGATCTGAATAATGAAGTATTTCCAGCTATTAAAGGACTTAGAAAAGTCTTAATAGAAAATGGTGTTGCTCCAAACACCCCAAACACGAACTAAAAAAGCCACGTGAATTTTTTGATCCAGATCGATACTGTTACCAAGTTAATAGTCGTCTTCAACAATCAGAGGATAGTAACTTTGTATAGGCCTAACTTACAGAACTATTAGTGGTTAATCCAATCCTTGGGCTTCAGAAAGTAATCCAACAACCTAGCCTCTTCGCTACCCGGCTCAGGAACACGGCTATAACTCCAGCGTACAAGCGGAGGAAGTGACATTAAAATTGACTCGGTTCGCCCGCCAGACTGAAGGCCAAATAATGTACCTCGATCATAGACTAAATTAAATTCAACATAACGACCTCGACGATAAAGCTGGAACTCTCTTTCATTATCCGAATATTGAGTAGTTCGTCTTAAGTCAACAATCGGTAAATATCCCTTCAAAAATCCTAGACCGACTCCCCGAACAAATTCAAAACACTTATCGAATGGCCATTGGTTCAAGTCATCAAAGAATATACCTCCAATTCCTCGTTGCTCATTCCGGTGCTTAATATAAAAATAATCATCACACCACTGTTTAAATTTCGGGTAAATATCTTCCCCGTATTTACTGCAGGCGTCTCGGGCAGCGGTATGCCAAAAGATCGCGTCTTCCTCGAAGCCGTAGTAGGGCGTCAAATCAAATCCGCCACCGAACCACCAAACCGGCTCTTCCCCATCTTTGTCCGCTCGGATAAACCTTAAATTTGCGTGCGTTGTTGGGACATAGGGGTTATTCGGATGGACAACAATAGACACTCCCATCGCCCGAAAGCTCCTACCCACTAACTCCGGTCTTTTCGCTGTAGCGGCCGGAGGAAGGGCGTCCCCTTTGACAGAGGAAAAATTCACACCAGCTTGTTCAAAGACAGAGCCTTGAGACATGATTTTTGTGCGACCAAAGCCGAACCCTGTCCGCTCCCATTTATCTTCAACAAATTTTGCCAAACCATCTCTACCTTCAAGAGAATCGCAAACATTGTCCTGGAAGCTAGTAAGCCACTGTTCTATACTCGAAATATTGGGGCTTTCAGCAGCTTTAGTCATAAGGTTCCATCATCTTTTTGTTTCTTTTACTTACCAAACGTGGCACGACCTGTTAATGTACGCGACAATAGTTAGCTAATCAGTATATATAAAAAATGACAACTACACGTAAAGCCAGAATCGCTAGAAAAACTAACGAGACCGATATCACAGTCGATGTCGACTTAGATGGGAGTGGCAAAGGTACATTTGAAACAGGTGTTCCGCTGCTCGAGCACATGCTGGATCAAATAGCTCGCCATGGTCTGATTGACCTTAATGTTAAAGCGATTGGCGATCTTGAAATCGATGCGCATCACACTGTTGAAGATGTTGGCATAACACTTGGTCAAGCTATTTCGAAAGCGGTTGGTGATAAAAAGTCCATCACACGATACGGTCATGCCTATGTGCCGCTGGATGAGGCATTATCTCGGGTGGTAATCGATCTGTCGGGCCGACCTGGACTCACATATGAGGTAGATTTTCCCCGAGCACGAATTGGGGACTTTGATGTAGACCTTTTTCTCGAGTTTTTCCAGGGCTTCGTAAATCACGCGCAATGTACTGTCCATATCGATAGCATTAGGGGACGTAATGCGCATCATATTATAGAAACTGTATTCAAAGCATTAGGCCGCTCATTACGGATGGCAGTCCAATACGACCCTCGAATGGAAGGAACTACGCCATCCACAAAAGGCGTCCTTTAAAATTTCGTCCTAGCCTAAGCATGTCTCATATTGCAGTTATTGATTATGGAAGCAGTAACCTGCGCTCTGTTAGTAAGGCTCTTGAAGCTGTAGCATTGCCTGGCCAAAAAGTCCGAGTGACAAATGATCCAAAAATCATAAGAGATTGCGAACGAGCGGTTTTCCCGGGACAAGGTGCTATAGGCGACTGTATGAATCAGCTGAAGCAGCTAGATCTAATTGAGTCCATAAAGCACTGTATTGCTTCAAAACCATTTTTAGGAATCTGCTTGGGATTGCAATCGTTGATGACTTATAGTGACGAAAACAATGGCATCGACTGTCTAAACATTTTCTCAGGAAATGTGAAACGATTTGTCCGCTCTAATAATCGAACAAGTCTTGAGAAAATCCCGCATATGGGATGGAATCAAGTGCATTGGACAGATTCTCACTTTTTGACTAGAGGGATCCCGAGCGGCTCGTACTTTTATTTTGTGCATAGCTACTTTGTGGACACATCTAGTCCGAAAATCATAGCTAGTAGCACCAAATACATACAAGAATTTACCTCCGCCGTAAGCCAAGACAATGTGTTTGCCACTCAATTCCATCCAGAAAAAAGTGCAAAAAACGGACTAACTTTTCTCACTAATTTTGTTAAGTGGGATGCTAGTAGTGCTAACCAAACCGACTGAGAAAAAACCCTATTCTTCGCGCATAATCGCCCGATAGCCTATATCAGTCCGAGAATATTTTCCCTGCCACTCTATCGTCGCCACCCTAGAATGCGCCCTAGCCTGTGCTTCACCGACTGTTTCACCCAACCCGACTACACACAACACCCGCCCCCCCGCGGTAACACACTCCCCGTCAACTTCTTTGGTACCAGCATGAAAAACTTTTGTATCAGTTACATGGCTATCAAGCCCTGTAATAATATCGCCAGTCTCAAAGGATAGCGGATAACCTTGAGCTGCCAAAACTACGCCTAAAGAGGCACGAGAGTCCCACTCAAGTGCAACATTTTGAGCGCCCCCGTTTAATACGGACAAGCAGGCTTCCGCCAAATCAGATTTCAGTCGCATCATAATCGGCTGAGTCTCTGGATCTCCAAAGCGACAATTAAACTCTAGGACTTTTGGGACATTATCCGAACCAATCATCACGCCTGCATACAGAAAGCCTTGGTAAGGCCGGCCATCATTTTTCATACCTTCTAATGTAGGATAAATTATAGTTTCCATAATCTTATCCCGCATGCGTTTGTCGACGATTGGCGCAGGAGAATAGGCGCCCATGCCACCAGTATTAGGACCCTTATCACCGTTGTCCCTTGCCTTATGATCTTGAGAAGAAGCAAATGGTATTGCAGTTTCTCCATCGCTCATACATATAAAACTTGCTTCCTCGCCTTCTAAAAACTCCTCCACAACTATGCGCGCACCCGCCTCCCCAAAAGTATTGTCAATAAGCATGCTACGCGCCGCTTCTAACGCCTCTTGCCTCGTACGGGCTACTACCACGCCTTTACCCGCAGCGAGACCGTCCGCCTTAACAACAATTGGAACTGGCCTTTGATTAATATACTCTATCGCCTCGTCTAGTTGCGTAAAAGTCTCATACTCTCCAGTCGGAATATCATGCCTCTTCAAAAAATCTTTAGTAAAAGATTTAGAGGCCTCAAGTTGAGCGGACTCTTTAGTAGGCCCAAAGCAGTGAAGGCCGACGCTTTGAAATTCATCTACGATACCAGCGGCTAATGGCGCCTCAGGACCAATGATGGTTAAAGTAATCTGCTCTTCCAACGCAAAAGCCACTAGCGAGTCAATTCTTTCGGCCTCTATTGGTATATTTTTTACTTTATGCTCCTCGCCAGATCCGATATTTCCAGGCGCACAGAACACCTTGCTGACATTTGCTGATTGGGCACATTTCCATGCCAGAGCATGTTCGCGACCACCTCCGCCGACTATTAAAACTTTCATCAACTATAATCGCCTAATTATCCAAAATAAAAACTGACTAGTGCCTAAAGTGCCGTTCTCCGGTAAACACCATAGCCATATCATTCTCATCAGCGGCAGCGATTACTTCATCATCGCGCATTGAGCCCCCCGGTTGTATTACCGCTACGATACCTGACTCTGCCGCCGCATCAATACCATCACGAAAAGGAAAGAATGCATCAGAGGCCATGACAGAGCCTTTGACGACTAGCCCTTCATCTTTTGCTTTTATGGCTGCGATCCGAGCGCTATAAATACGGCTCATTTGCCCGGCACCAACGCCAATAGTTCGTTTATCCTTTGCATAAACAATGGCATTAGACTTCACGCACGCTGCCACCCGCCAAGCAAAAAGCATATCTTCTATCTCCGCCGCGGTCGGATGCCTTTTTGACACAACCTTTAAGTCATCCTCCATCATAAGCTGCGCTGAGTAGTCCCTTTCCTGAACTAGTATACCGCCCATAACCCGTTTATATTCCATCTGTCGAAAAGGCTCCGCGTTCCAAACACCCGTCGATAACACGCGAACGTTCGGTTTACTCTGTAGTATTTTTGCCGCGTCTGCTTCGATTTCAGGCGCTATAATTACCTCTACGAATTGCCGCTCTATCACCGCGCTCGCAATCGGGCCTGTCAAAATTCGATTAAACGCAATAATCCCCCCAAACGCTGACGTAGGATCAGTTTCGAACGCTAATTTATAAGCTGTCATCAAATCAGTTGCTTCTGCGACACCACACGGGTTCGCATGTTTAACGATACAACAGGCAGGGCCCTGCAGCGCACGGACCATATCCAAAGCGGCATCGGTATCAGCGATGTTATTATAGGACAACTCCTTTCCTTGAACTTGTAGTGCCGACGCTATGGAGCCTTTTGGTACAACTTTTTCTTTATAAAAAGCGGCTTTCTGGTGCGGGTTTTCGCCGTAGCGTAGAGTTTGGTTTAGCGACACATCAATAGATAGTTCCTTCGGAAATAGTTCTTTTGAATCGACCTTACTTTTATTAAGGTAGGTATAAATCGCTTGATCATATTTCGAGGTGTGACCAAATGCTTTGGTTGCCAACTCGTAACGCAGTGCATCACTCACGCTCCCGAGTTCTTCTAATTCTATCGCTACTGAGTCATAGTCCATTGGATCACAAATTACTGCTACCGCAGCATGATTCTTAGCAGCGGCACGAATCATCGTTGGCCCACCTATATCTATATTCTCAATCGCTTCATCAAAGGTGCAGTCCTCACGTTCTACCGTTGCAGAAAATGGATATAAGTTTACAGCGACTAAATCGATCGCCTCTATAGAGTGCTCTGCCATCACGGCCTCATCCAAATTCCTTCGCCCTAAGATTCCGCCGTGAATTTTAGGATGCAATGTTTTTAAACGCCCCTGCATCAACTCTGGAAATCCTGTGTACTCCGAAACGTCAACCACATCTACCTCGCCGGCGCGTAATGCTACAGCGGTTCCACCAGTTGAAAGAACGCCAAAACCAAGATTTTCTAGACGCTTCGCAAATTCGACGATTCCAGTTTTATTGGACACACTTAACAGTGCCCACCTTCTTTTATTCTCAATCATTTGCTTTTTAAACCATATTTATTTAACCGTGTTCTAAGAGTGCCTCGGTTTATTCCCAGAACTTTGGCAGCCAACGACAAATTGCCGTTAGTCTCACGCAGCACCACCTGCAGAAGGGGCTTTTCAACTTCTTTCAAAAACAGCGCATAAAGATCAGTCGCAAGTTCGCCATTTAAGTCTTCGAAATATTGCTCCAAAGCGAGGGTTACTAGCTCTCCTAACGGTTGAGAGCCTTCGTTAGGTTTCACGCGTTTTTTTCCACATAAAGTGACTCTTCATAGTCCAGTAAAAATTTAATCTGATCACCAGCGAGAGACAGTTTATTGAACATTTTTTTAACTATCTGGCCATCAGGAAAGAACTCAAGATACCACCCAATATGCTTCCGTGCTATACGTGGGCCACGATTCAAACCATAGTGGCCATGAATTGCGCTTAAGTGGCGAAGCATAACTTGCAGTCTTTCAAACACAGTCGGAGGTTTCCAATGTTTTCCCTCCAGTCCAGAACGAATCTCCGAAAAAATCCAAGGATTGCCCCGAGCAGCACGCCCTAACATGATTCCATCAACTCCCGTCTCATCAAAAATCTTCTTGGCACTAGATAGGCCTAAAATATCTCCATTCCCTACTATACGAATATTTGACATCGTCTTAATTTGAGCTACGGTCCCGTGTTCAGCGACGCCTGCAAACCCACAAGCTCTCGTTCTACCATGGACTGCCAAGCTGTTTATCCCAGCCTTCTCAGCAATGCTAGCGATTGTGACACCATTTTTAAAACTGGCATCCCACCCAGTGCGTATTTTTAACGTCACCGGAATATCTACGGCGGAAACAACTGCATCCAAAATTCTTCTGACCAGATTTTCATCTCTTAGAAGCGCCGAGCCAGCCGCCTTACCACAGACTTTTTTTGCTGGACAGCCCATATTAATATCAACCACATCCGCGCCATTAACCTCAGCCATACTAGCGGCTAAAGCCATCGTCTTAGGGTCAGAGCCAACAAGTTGTACAACTCGGGGTGACACCTCATCGTGAAAGCTAAGCCTTGACTTACTTTTAACCGACCCCCACAACTCAGTACGCGAAGCTATCATTTCAGAAGTGGCATAGTCTGCACCTAATTCCCGACATATCGTTCGAAAAGGAAGATCTGAAATCCCTGCCATTGGGGCTAACGAAATTGTTTTGTGCGCGTAGTCAGAAGAAGTCATTGTTAAACGAGATAACCGATTTATGATTTTGCTATAACGTTTAAATGATAACGCCAAAGACTAGCGGTATAAAGCTTAGAAAGCTAAAAACATGTGCTTTAATTGCTGCATTTTTATTATAAACGCGTTGCTCGTAGAAGCGCCCAATCACCATCAGTTTGTAACAACTCTATTGAAAATCGCTCGCTGTATGCTCTTACGACTCGGTCAACCTGGGAAGCCAATATTCCTGAGAGTAACAGTACTCCGTCGCATTTAAGTAACCTATGAAATATAGGCTCTAATTCTAATATCGGTTTGAATAAGATATTAGCTACTAAAATATCGGCCGCGTTTTCTACTTCGGGCGCTATTTTTTCGACAAATGCTATTTTTTCTTGGACTCCATTAACTATGGCGTTATCACGGGAAACGACAATAGCATCTTTATCTAATTCCACTCCTGTGACATGTCTCGCTCCTAGTCTAATCGCAGAAATACCTAGAATTCCAGAGCCCGAACCGTAATCGATAACACACGCATCATCTAACAAACTTAGATTTTGACCTAGCCAGGTTAAACACAATGACGTCGTTTCATGCGAACCAGTCCCGAACGCCTGACCAGGATCAATTATCACTATATGTAAGCTATTGTCAGGGGGCCTACACCAGCTTGGACAAATACATAAAGTTTCCGCGAAAGTTTGTGGCAGCCACTCCTCTTTCCAGCTTTTTGACCAATCTGTGTCCGACAACTCATCCTGTTTGAGCGTCCCGACTTGGAACGTTTCACTCACCTGACTCAGCGCAAAATCACTTTCAGATCGAGTATTAAATAAAGCGATTATCCGACATGTTGACCACTTAGCAATTTCAAATAACGAAGGCTCATCAAATACATCGCAATTCCCCAGAGTTTGAGTTACCGAAACGGCACCAGAGAATAAAAGTACTTTTTCTATCCTCAGAAATTCCTCAGTTTCAATATCAAAACTGAGTGAATGCATAAAATTATTTCTGATCCAATAAGCGCTCTAAATAATGTATATCAGTACCCCCAGCGCGAAAATCATCATTCCTGACTAAATCCTGATGCAGGGGTATGTTAGTTTTAATCCCCTCAAAAACACATTCGGTAAGCGCGTTCTCTATTTTTGTCATCGCTTCATCCCGAGTCTTTCCATAGCAAATTAACTTTCCTAAGAGAGAGTCATAATTAGCAGGAACGCGATAACCACTATATACATGGGAATCGACACGCACACCAAAACCTCCAGCTGCATGATAAGAGTTTATCAAACCAGGAGAAGGTAAAAACGAGTAGGGGTCTTCGGCATTAATTCTGCACTCAATCGCATGCCCCGCAAAGTTAACGTCACCCTGTTCCACGTTCAGCTTTTCTCCAGAAGCAATTAACAACTGTTGCTTAACCAAGTCTATGCCCGTAATCATTTCGGTCACAGGATGCTCGACCTGAATTCTGGTATTCATCTCAATAAAATAAAAATTTCCTTTTTCATAGAGAAACTCAAAAGTGCCGGCTCCTCTGTAATCAATTCGGCGGCAAGCCTCCGCACACAGTTCACCAAGATTATTTCGTACATCTTGATCTATACCAGGTGCGGGTGCCTCCTCAATAACCTTTTGATTGCGTCTCTGCATCGAACAATCTCTTTCACCGAGGTGAATCACGTTACCAAAATTATCAGCTAACACTTGTATCTCTATATGCCTAGGGTATTCGAGATACTTCTCTAAATACACACTATCATTATTAAAAGCTGCAGCGGCCTCGCCGCGTGTTAACTCAATCGATTCGAGCAAAGATTTTTCCTCAAAAACTGGACGCATCCCGCGACCACCACCGCCACCTGAAGCCTTTATCATCACGGGATATCCTACCTCTCTTCCAAGGGCCAAATTCGCAGCGGCATCGTCTCCTAGCGCACAATCAGAGCCTGGAACACAAGGCACACCTGCATCTTTCATTGCAGCAATAGCGGAAAGCTTGTCACCCATCATGCGCATTGTTTCGGCCTTCGGACCAATGAAAACAAAGCCACTTTTCTCAACCTGTTCCGCAAAGTCCGCGTTTTCAGATAAAAACCCATAACCAGGATGTATCGCGTCGGCAGAAGCCACTTCCGCAGCAGCTATCACTGCAGGAATATTTAGATAACTTTCTCCAGGCTGCGCTGGACCTATGCAAACTGACTCGTCAGCTAACTTTACATGCTTCAAATCCCTATCCACTTCGGAATGAATCGCAACCGTTTTAACCCCTAGCTCGCGACACGCTCGAAGAATTCTGAGCGCTATTTCGCCGCGGTTAGCGATAACTATCTTGTCAAACATTTTAATACCGCCTAAGAGATTACGAACAATGGCTGACCGAACTCTACAGGAGACGCGTTGTCTACTAAAATAGCAGAAACAGTACCTCCTATTTCCGCTTCAATCGGATTCATAATCTTCATTGCCTCGATGATACACAGAGTGTCGCCAACACTAATTTGATCGCCCAACTTCACAAAAGACGAGGACTCGGGAGATGCGGCCGCATAAAACGTCCCGACCATCGGGGATGTGATCTGTTTGCCATCAACTAGCGGCCTTTCTTCCTCTATAGCTTGCTCTTCCACACCCTGACTAATTGGCTGAACCGCGGCAGGGAGAGGCATAGGGGCTTGGATTACTGGAGTCTGGCCGCGACTAATCCGCACTGACTCCTCTCCTTCATGGATCTCAATTTCTGCCATCCCGGACTCTTCCAATAGTTCAATCAGCTTCTTTACTTTCCTAATATCCACTTAGACCTCGCTTTAACCTGTTTACACAAAGACTTTAACTAATTATTTTCTTTTTACCGAAAGCCAATTCAGAGCGGCAATCGCTCCTAGCTCGTACCCGATTATCCCCACTCCTGATATCACACCCACTGCAACATCTGACAGATACGACTTATGTCTAAAAGTTTCTCGACTGTAGACGTTTGAAATATGCACCTCAATGAACGGGATACTCGTTCCTAAAAAGGCGTCTCGCAGTGCAATACTAGTGTGGGTAAATGCGCCTGGATTAATTACGATAAAATCAACCTCGCCAGTCGCGGACGCATGGATCTTGTCAACTAGCTCAGCCTCCGCATTGCTTTGGTACCAAGACACTTCACAATTCATATTCGAAATCTTACTAGTGAGAGTCCCCTCCAATTCATCTAATGAAAAATTTCCATATATCTCAGGTTCACGCTTACCTAGTAGATTTAAGTTTGGTCCATTCAGAAAAAGCAACTTAGGCAAAATTTACCTCCTAAACCGTCGCAAGTCATATTTAAAACAATAATAACACAACTAAGCGCAGCATAACATTTTTGACGATTTTACCGATAGTTAGGCTCTAATTGCCGTGTTTTAACAGTAATTTATCTATAGTTGCTTTGGCAGAAGCTTCTTCCCACTCCCCTTTGTGTGAGTGCAAAACTTGTCCCTTGCTGGACAGCACAACTGTATAAGGCAAGGCTCCGATATCATTGCCAAGTAGTTGCATGTACGCAATGACATCGTCATCTCCGACCAAAAAAGGATAATTAACCTGATTAGATTGGCTAAAATCAAGAACAGCGGTGGCGCTATCCAAGGCGATTCCTACAAACTGAACATCACGAGTGTCGAGGGCCTCCTGTATTCTTACAAATCCGGGTATCTCTGTTACGCAGGGAGGACACCATGTTGCCCAAAAATTCACCACCAGTAATCGCGGCGCCCAATCACTAATCGAACGCTTTTCGCCTCCGGTATCTGAAAAAGTCCAATCCACTGGATTTACAGGAAACGTATCGCGTGCTTGACTTGCGCCACTAACTTGGACGGTTGAGGATAATTGCGCCTTATGAAATAAAAATCCCGACGTACCAGCAATAAGAACTAAGCCTAAAAGGAGAAGCAAACGCAAAATTCTCATCTATTTTTCTCCATATAATCAATGGCTTGCATTATTCTGTCCTTTTCAGTGTACCCGACGATTCTAGCACGAGTATCTTCCAGGCCTCGCGAAAAAAATAGCAACGCTGGTGGCCCGAATAGACCAAACTCCTCCAGAAATGACTGATTTTCTGGGGTATTTTTCGTTAGATCAATTCTCAAAAGCTCAACGTTGGACAATCTTGTTAACACGTCCGGATGAGACAGAACATTCTTTTCCAACCTGATACATTCTATGCACCAGTCTGCATAAAGTTCTAACATAGCGATTCTATCATCCTCAATTGCTGATAACTTCTGCTTTAAATCGTCAACATCAGATACTAATAGGTAATTTTCTGAGAATTGAAACGTACTATTTTCACTCTCTGATTGAGAGTTAGTACCGCCCAAACCGTCTGTGTGAACCAACCATAGATATAATATCGCTATAAGTGAAAACACTAAGACAAATATGACCCATTTATTAGCCCCAGCCAAAGCTATTTTGGAAATGAGCCCAGCACGTAACATGACCCAATATAAAAACACCAAGCCGAGAATAACCCAAAGACTGAATATAAAAACAGGTGAAACAATGCGCCCCAAAAACCAGATACCGACCCCAAAAAATACTATCCCGAACAATTCATTAATTTGACGCATCCAAGGACCAGCTTTAGGCAGAATATAAGATGCCGAGGCTCCCAATGCGATCAAAGGCACTCCCATCCCAACACCCATAAAAAAAAGTGATGCTGCTCCCACAATCAAAGAATCTGCCTGACTAACTAAAGTAAGCGCGGCTGCTAAAGGCGGAGCAACGCAAGGCCCAACTATAAGCGCAGACAACGCCCCCATTACAAAGACTCCAGAATAAGTTCCGCCTTTTTGGTGGCGACTGATACTGTCGAGGCGTCGACTTAATGTCGCGGGGATCTGAATAGAAATTACCCCGAACATCGCAGCTCCAAATACAAAAAATAATCCCGCAAAGCACAACACGATCCAAGGACTTTGAAAAAGTACCTGCAACCGATAACCTGCTAAGCTAACAAACAAGCCCAGTAATGAGTAAGTACTTGCCATCCCTAAAACGTACGTTATAGATAGTTTTATCTCGTTATTCTTTCGATTTTTTCCTGTTTGTCCCACGAGCAATCCAGACAGTATGGGCAACATTGGAAGTACGCAGGGGGTTAAAGATAATAAGACACCGAAGCCGAAAAATATAAGTAGAAGGAAAAAGCTGTTTTGTCCTTTTACTCGCTCTAAGATACTCAGTGTTTCGGAAACAGGTTCCTCGCTCAACTCTCGAAAATCTATAGATTTGGTCTGCGGAGGATAACAGATCCCATCTTCAGCGCAGCCTTGGTATGACAAAATTAGCGTCTTATCTCGAACTTTATCAATAGCCAACGGTTCGGTTCGCAATATCACATCAGAACGATAAATCTCTACTTCGCCAAACGTCGGATCATTCTTAATTTCACCAGCTGGTAAGCGCGGGTATATTTTTTTAGAACTCATATTTTCAGTTGTTAGAAAGATCTTTGACTTATATAAATAATATCCTTCGGCAATCTGGAAACTGATTTCTAACTGGTTTTTTTTGACAAAACCTGTCTGCACTAAAAACGCTTCATCTGGATGCAGAAATTGTTGCTTCTGTGATTCAAGCACCGAAGAAATGGAGATCGGCTCAGCAAGCATCTCTGAAGTAAGTCCGAAGAGTAATATTAAGGTTGTAATTGCTTTTAACATCTTTTTTTGTTGGTTCTTAGTACCACCTAATTAAAAAAAAACAACTAATTCGGTTAATTTTAATAACAAATTATTTATCTGCTGGCGCATAGTATAAACTGAACGGATGAACCCGCTACTATTAGTGCTTTTGATCTTAATAGTTATCCCTTTAGGAGAACTTTTTGTTCTCATCGAAGTGGGACAAAGCATCGGGGCTCTTTCGACCATCGCACTGGCTATTTTTACCGCAGTACTGGGGCTCTATCTGTTAAAACAACAGGGACGTGATGTTGCTAGTCGGATTAATGACGCCTTAAGACATCAGGTCGTGCCAACACTAGAAAGTATGGAGGCACTCATACTCCTTTTTTGCGCTATTTTACTTATCACACCAGGCTTTATTACCGACATAGTGGGGTTTCTTGCGTTAATACCAGTGATAAGAAAAGCAATTTGCGCATGTTTTTTGCCAATATCGAAAAACCCAACCGTCAGAAAATCTGACACTAATGAAAACGCTAGGACTATTGAAGGACGCTACACCATCGACGAAGACTGAAAATAGTTTCGCTAAATGTCGATTAATTTTTTAGCTGCCTCCAGAATCGTCTTATCTTCCTTACAAAAGCAAAACCGGACCTGATGCCGCTTTGAACGATTCTTATTTTTATAAAATACCGACATAGGGATAGCGGCAACCCCTATTGAAGTGGTTAACCACTCACTGAACTCCATATCGTCTTTATGAGAGATGGCAGAATAATCCATTACTTGAAAAAAGCTACCCGCACTCGGCTTAAAAGAAAAACGGGATGCCGACATACTGGTGCACAGCAAATCTCGTTTACGCTCGTAAAAAGTTGGTAGTTGAGTAAGATGTTCCGGTGAACTTTGCATAAAGTCAGCTAGCGCGTGCTGGGCTGGCGTAAACGCGACAAACGTAACAAATTGGTGAACCGCCCGCAATTGTTTTGATAGGGCCTCAGGGGCTACCACATAGCCCATTTTCCAACCGGTCGCATGATAGGTTTTACCAAAAGAGAACACAGCAAAAGACCGTTTCGCTAATTCAGGGTCACGTAAAACACTAAAATGCTGCGCCCCATCAAATACAAAGTGTTCGTAAACCTCGTCAGATAAAACGTATAAATCATGTTTTAGCGCGAGCTTCTTCAGTTCTGCTATATCGTTCTCGCCGAGTACCGAGCCTGACGGATTATGAGGAGAATTTATTATGATCATTCGAGTCCGCTTAGAAATTTTAAGTGACACCTCTGACCAATCTATCGAGTAATCAATGGGCGTCAAATCAATATGAACTGGTATCCCCCCGGCCAGTTTTACCGCTGGGTCATAGCAGTCGTAAGCGGGATCGAATATTAAAACTTCGTCGCCCGTATGAACAACCGCATTAATAGCGCAGAAAATTGCTTCCGTCGCTCCTGGCGTAATTGTCACCTCACTGTCTGGATTAACACAGCAGTCATAAAAAGTCTTAACTTTATTCGCACATTGCTCCCTAAGAGCATAAACACCCGCCATAGGGGCATATTGGTTAAACCCGTTGTTAATGTACCAAGTGAGTCGCTCTTTTAGCTCCTCAGGAGGATCGTAGTCTGGATATCCCTGAGACAGATTTATTGCACTAAAGTCACTCGCCATTTTTGACATCACAGAAAAAATTGTAGTTCCCACATCGGGCAATTTACTTAATAAAGTCATTTAAAAATCTTCCTTAACGTGACCGTCACCGCGTGGTAAAAATACAGAGCGTTCAACTAATGTTATATCAGAAAACTAAGTTATGTCGTTGATGCAGTGTTACTCTCGGGCAAACTATGGTGCAATACGCCTCAACAACTATCAGCTTGGCAAAAAAATATTCGTTTTTTGTGGATACAAGCATCGAAGTCAAATGAGATAAGTAGGAGTTTCAGAGAATGGATTATGCGGACCGAGACGGAGTTATATGGATGGATGGCGAAATGGTGCCTTGGAGAGACGCTAATGTTCATATCCTAACCCACTCCCTTCATTATGGGGTGGGCGCTTTTGAAGGTATTAGAGCTTATGAGACAAAACACGGAACGGCAGTGTTTCAACTCAAACAGCATATAAAAAGACTATTCGAAACTGCGCACATACTAGAGATGCAAATTCCTTACACTAAAGAAGTCATTGAAAATGCTTGTTTAGAAGCGATTAAATTAAATAACCTTGACTCCGCTTACATACGACCGTTGGTCTATTATGGCTCGGAAGGTATGGGGCTGCACGCCCACGAATTATCAGTCCATGTCGCAATAGCCGCATGGTACTGGGGGGCCTATCTCGGCGAAGATGCATTAGAAAAAGGCATTCGGATTAAGACTTCATCTTATACAAGACACCTTGTCAATAGTGTAATGTGCCGCGCAAAAGCAACCGGAAATTACCTCAATTCAATCTTAGCTTTACAAGAAGCCGCTAGGGATGGATACGATGAAGCGCTATTACTCGATAATGAGGGAATGGTGGCTGAAGGGTCGGGCGAGAACATATTTATAGTTCGAAATGGTAAAATATTTACTCCTCAAATAGCTTCCGCCTTAGAAGGGATTACCCGTTCGACGGTTATAACTTTAGCCGAACAAGAAGGTTACGAAGTGGTAGAAAAGAGAATTACACGCGATGAGATCTACATCGCCGACGAAGCTTTTTTCACTGGAACAGCTGCTGAGGTAACTCCCATACGCGAACTCGACAACAGAGTGATAGGTTCCGGGTCGCGAGGGCCAATCACCAAAGTGTTGCAAAATGCCTACCTTGATCTAGTAAAAGGCAGTAAAGAATGCCCGTCTGACTGGCTAACTTTCGTTAAGTAACAAGGTAGAATGCAAGAAAAATCGCTTGTTATTTGGCAATTAACTGATAAAAAGCGTGGGCATCAAAGCCAATCGCTGGGTTTAATAAACGCCATTAAAGAGATTACGCCATCTGAAAGCTACCATATCGACATAACCGATGTCCGACTTATAGACCTTATTATAAAAAGATTTCCTGCTGGGGAGGGGCTTCCACCGCCCGACCTTTTAGTAGGGGCAGGGCGTAAAAGCCAGTTAGGTCTTTTAGTGGCAAAACGCTGTTTTGGTGGCGCTACCATTTGCTTAATGAAACCATCTTGGCCGACTACATTTTTTGACCTCTGCGTAATACCACAGCATGACCTACCTACATACTCGAACAAAATTTTTCACACTGTAGGCGTTCTGAATAATCTAAAACCAGTTGATGCGACAAACTCGCTGATGGGAATTATTCTTATCGGCGGACCTTCCAAGCACTACAACTGGGATAGTGAAAAGTTTATAGCGCAAATATCAAACATTGTATGCTCGAACCAACAAATATCATGGTGCATAACTGACTCCCCTCGCACACCCTCTGATCTAACTATAAAGCTTAAACGCCACACACAACTAAAAGCGTTCTACAGACCATTTAATACCACCGCAGATAATTGGCTGCAGGGATATTTACCGAGATGTGGACAAATATGGGTTTCGGAAGATAGCGTATCTATGATCTATGAAGCTCTTAGTACTGATGCTGAAGTTGGGCTTATTTCAGTGCCCAAGCGGCGAGAGTCACGAGTCACAAAAATAAGCAAAGATTTAATCGCATCGGGTCTCGTCATGTCGCCACATAATACGAATCGCCCCAAAAAAGTTCAATTAAACGAAGCAAAGCGTACAGCTTCATTTATCGTCAATGACTGGATGAAAAACGATGTGTAAACGGTCCCTAAACGTATTGCAAATTCTCCCAAACTTGAATGTCGGTGGCGTCGAGCGAGGTACCGTACAAATGACCGCTGCGCTGGTCGACAGGGGTCATAAGGCCTTTGTCATCTCCGGCACTGGTCCCCTAGTAAAAGACATAAAACAGGCTGGCGGCAAGCATCTACCACTAAAGGTAGGACAAAAAAATCCATTTACATTGTTTCTTATTCCTAAGCTTGTGCGCCTGTTTATGAAGCACAATATAAATATTGTTCACTCCAGATCTCGACTTCCTGCCTGGCTCACAATGGCGGCTCTGAAACTGATGCCAAAAAACAAACGGCCCGTGTGGTTTACAACTATTCACGGCCCGTATAGCGTCAGTCTCTACAGCAGCATAATGAACAGAGGCGACCAAGTCATCGCTGTCTCAAACTTCATAAGAGACTATGTGCACGACCACTACTCGGTCCCAAAAAATAAAAAAATAACAGTTATACACAGAGGCGTAGAGGAAAACGAATATAAAACTACCTTTGCCCCGTCTGAATCATGGACCAATAACTGGAAAAATTTTACTGACTATCCATCTGAAGCGAAAATCCTTACTTTGCCCGGTAGAATCACGCGTTGGAAAGGCCAACTAGAATTCATCAAACTAGTACATCAGGTGCGCTCACACGGAATAGACGCATATGGACTTATCGTCGGCGGTGTCGAAAATAAATACTCTAACTACTACAAAGAGCTAATGCACTTGGTCAAAACTCTGAACGTAGAAAATAACATCAGTTTTTTAGGCACAAGAAAAGATCTAAAAGAAATATTGTCCATTTCCGACTGTGCTTATTCGCTCACCTCTAAACCAGAGGCCTTCGGACGAACAACTGTAGAAGCTCTAAGCCTAGGTACGCCCGTCATCGGCTATGGCCACGGTGGGACTTCAGAAATTCTCAAGACAATGTTTCCTTGGGGCCTTGTACCTCCGCGTGATCTAAACAAAGCGGTAGCACTAACAAAGGCTCTCCTAACAAATACCAGTGACATCGCGCCCATACAACCGAACCCTTATACTGTATCGGAAATGCAAAAAAAAACGATAGCTCTTTATGAAAAAGTAAAAAAATGTCACTAATAACCAGTCAAGTGCTGATCATAAAACTAGGAGCGCTGGGAGACATTGTCATGGCTACCGCGCTTATAAAAGGGATCGTAGATAAGCATAAGTCTTCGAGATGCACGCTATTAACGACCGATAAATACAGGGAAGTGTTTATAAATTGGAATAATTTATTAATAAAGACCTTCCCCAGACATGGGCTCATCCACAACGCACGCACTCTCAATTGGATGCGCCATCAGAAATTTACCCATCTCTATGATTTACAAGGGTCTAATAGAACTAGAATCATGTCTAGGTTTTCAAATATTCCAGTAAGGGTAGGCAACCTGCAGCACCCAGCATATACGCATTGCCCAAAGGAACCGTGGTTAGGAAAAATTCATATCTTTAACCGCATGATCGAGGTATGTAATAGTTCTGGCGTGGACATCCAATATAAATTGCCTTATTTCCCCCAAAACACCGCAGAGGTAAAAAAGATCGAAAACTGGCTGGCGAAAACCATGTTAACGGGGAAAGACATTGTGCTGCTTCACGCGGGCGTAAGTCCTAAAAGGCCAGAAAAACAGTGGCCTTACTTTCCCGAGCTGGCCACATATCTGATACAACGAAATATTGTGCCAGTCTGGATCGGTGGCGAACCGGACCGCGAAATAAACTCAATGCTTTCAAGTGTCGCAGGTATAGATGCTACTGCAGAATTTTCAGCGTCAGAGCTGTCCCAACTTAGTAATTTTGCCAAATTCGCTGTGACTAACGATTCAGGGCCCATGCACATACTTTCTTCAGGGAACATTCCCATCTTCGGTATTTTTGGACCAAGTGACTGGGTAAGAAATCACGCCCTCGGCCAAGAAAAATATGTAATTACACTCAACAAATTAAGTACCTCAGGTCCCAAAGGTACAAATTTATCTGAGCTTACACCGTCTCACGTAATTACATTTATAGAAAAAACTCTTTTCTAAATAATTTTCTTGTATAAACGCTCGTAAGTTTTAACAACCTGTTCCTGAGTATAAGTTTGCTTGAGTTTTTCCAATGCGGCTTGAGCCTTACTCCAACGTCCCGCGGAGGATAGAGCCAGTAAAACTTGTTCAGCCAATCCGAACGCGTCGCCAGGTTCAAAGAAATACGCCATTTCATCTGTCAGTATTTCGGTAGGGCCCTGTGTCCTACTTACGATAATCGGCACCCCACATGCCATTGATTCTAACACCACAATTCCAAACGGCTCATCCCTTGAAGGTATAACAAATAAATCTGCGCCCTCCACAAAAGAACGTACATCTTCAACCCAGCCGCAGAATTTAACCTCTTTTTGCAACCCGTATTGAACCACTTGACCCGACAACTTCGCGAGTTCCGTACCACTTCCACCTATTTCTAATCTCACATCTTTACGTTTTTTTAGAATCGACTGAAACGCTGTAATCAAAGTATCAAAACCCTTTTTATACACGAAGCGCCCAACCGCCCTTATCACAATTTTTTTCTTTTTATGGCTAGGTGTTACTGATTCAACCGGTGTTAAGCGTGTGAAATTAGGTATTGTGGTGATTCGGGTTTTTGACACACCGTTCTTAAACAAATATTCCGCTTGAAATTGAGTCGTCGGTACAAAATGATCTATTGATTTATAGTATTTTAAGTTGACCAGATTATGTGTTTTTACCAAGGACGGAATTCGCAAGGCACGTGCGGCCTTACCTCCAAGATGAGCAGATCTGGCTAAATGTGCATGAACTATCTGTGCATCAAACTTCGCTAATGCACTCTTGATTCTATAACCTGCCAAAAAGTCCCAAACTCCGTGGCATTTTATCGGGATGACTAACAACCTTTTATTAGCTGTAAGTCTGGGGAAGAGCGTACTACGCGAGTCTACTATGACCGCAACATTGTGGCCAAAACTCGCAAGAGTTTCCGATATGTCAAAAAAACTCCTTTCAGCACCTCCAAAGTCGCGAGCCAACATTATTTGCGCTATCCTCACTACAAGAACCCCTCTATCAGTAGTTTTGCAGCATTTGAGACGCGGGAAGACTTCAATCGTCGAAGATCTTTCGACGGTTCAGTAATTGCAACGGACCGCCCCCCCCAAGGAAGATAGCGCTCAGGGTCTCCAACTCCGAAAACCGTTAAAGACGGCTTTCCTAGCGCCGCCGCCACATGCCCTATCCCTGAGTCATTGCCAATAAATAATTGGCAACTTTTAATAACAGCCTTTAAAGTGGATAAATTAGTTTTTCCTGTTAAATCTAGATTCGCCATATTCACCCTCTCGGAAAAAACAATCCCTTCTCCTTCAGAGCCTAACTGTATAACGCCGTCAAAGTATGTTTCTAAATCTAGAACCAACTCTTCAAATCGCGTTGCCGGCCAAATCTTTCCAGGCCAATTTGCCCCAGGCCCGATAGCTAGGAGTTTTTTTCCGGCAAAACTTTTTATGAGCTCCCTCGCTTGCTCCTGTGCGTGTCCCTCCACGTAAAGTCGACAATTTGGTGGGGTCGAAGCTACGCCATCCAAAGTTACAATTCCTTCATAATGCTCTTCTACCGAGTGCTGTGCCGCAGATGCTCTTTTTATTTTAAAGATGTTCTTATTAGCGCGCAGCATTATCGGAATTAAATTTGTCCGAAGGTCGATAACAATGTCGTAATATGTTTTTCTCAGTTCCGCAATCAACTTAATAGTTTTTATTACGCCTCCCTTTTTTTCACGATGAAAAATTTTTCCCAAGTAGGGAGCGCCCCCAAAGATGTCCGAGGACCGCTTGTCCGCTACAATATCAATGACACAGCAAGGGTACGCGACACGTAAAGCCTCAAACACAGGTGTAGTCATCACCACGTCTCCCAGATTACTGAGGGTGATAACTAATATTCGATCCATGGACTATTATTTACCTATACAAAACTTTGAAAATATATCACCCAGGAGATCTTCCGTAGAATATTCCCCGCCGATTTCTTGGAGCGCACCTGTTGCTTCCCTATAGTCCTCAGCCACTAACTCAGGACTAGCGCCAAAACTAACATCTTCAATCGCAACTATAGCATTAATAGCCTTGTTCAAGGCTATAAGGTGTCTCTCCCTCGCCGAAAATTCGACGTTCTCATTATTAGAAGCATCAAAATTTTCGATGATCGCGTCCTCAAGACTAGCTACACCCGCCCCCGAAAGGGCCGAGATATAAATTCCCGAATTTTTTTCTAATTTGTTAGTTTCTGGCAGCTTGTCAAGCTTGTTATATACAGTCAAGATTTTAGCGTGTGTCACTAAATCTGCCTGATAGTCTCGGCCCGCTGGGACGGTTGAGGTGACATCCTTTAAATAAATAACTAAGTCTGCCTTTTCGATGGCAGCGTACGTTCTTTTGATACCCTCTTTCTCTATACTAGACTCAACATCCTCTCGCAGTCCTGCTGTATCAATTATTTGCACCGGAATATCCCTTAGTCGGCACTCGACATTTATTGCGTCTCTTGTAGTCCCTGCTTCAGACGACACTATTGCTCGCTCGGACTGAACGAGACGATTTAGTAACATTGATTTACCCGCATTTGGTGGTCCAGCAATAACTAACCTAAAGCCCTCACTAAGTTTTGCACCTTGTGTCGCAGATGCTAAGAGGCTATTGAGTCCTTCCAGCAACTTCTTGTGTAGTCCAAACATATGGGGGATAAAATCTGGGCTGTCCACATCATCTGAAAAATCGATCGCGGCCTCTAACTGGTACCGTATTTCTTGAGTTTGTAATATTAATTTTTCAACAACATTGCCGAAATGACCTTCTAAAGTATTTTGCGCGGAACGGACTGCTTTAACCGATTGAGCAGCAATCAAATCCGCCACCGCCTCGGCCTGAAGCAGATTTATTTTTCCAGCTCTAAAAGCTCTCTCCGTAAACTCACCCGGCCTTGCAAGTCTGGCATCCAATTCACAACAGGCTCTAACCATCTCCCCCAAAATAATTGGGTTACCGTGCATATGCATTTCGATTACATTTTCGCCCGTATAAGAGTTTGGCGCCTTGAAAAAGACCACAAGCCCCGTATCAATTTTATTGCCTCTAGAATCAAAGAAATCTGTATAATTCGTGATGCGGCTTTTCGACAACTCTACTCTAACAACCTTAGAGGCCACCTGCATGGCCTTAGGGCCTGACAAACGCACTATACCGACACCGCCCCTGCCATTAGGGGTAGCCACAGCTACTATCGTGTCTGTTAACACGCCCGCTTCAGCAAGAGTTTATGCGCTCTCACTCTCTACCAATTTAGTGATGCGATATTGCTGAGCTATAGATAGTAAATTATTCACAAGCCAATAAAGTACGAGCCCTGACGGAAAAAAGGCAAAAAACCCGGTAAAAACAAATGGTAATATCTTCATTACTTTAGCCTGCATCGGATCTAGGGGCGCTGGATTAAGTTTCTGTTGGAACCACATTGTAACCCCCATCAGGAGTGGTAATACATAGAATGGATCAAGGCTAGACAAGTCAGTTATCCAGAAAATAAAGGGGGCTTGTCTGATCTCTACGCTTTCTAATAAAACCCAATACAAAGCTATGAAAAACGGGATTTGAACCAACATAGGCAGACAACCGCCCAGAGGGTTTATCTTCTCGTCCTTGTACAGTTGCATCATGGCTTGATTTAGTTGGGCCTTGTCACCCGAGTATCTATCTTTTAATGCAAGAAGCCGCGGTTGTACCTTCCTCATATTAGCCATCGAACGATAACCTGCTGCTGCCAAAGGATAAAACATTAATTTCAGTAGTATCGTAAGAATAACTATCGCCCATCCCCAGTTATCAGTCATTTTATGCACATATGTTAGTACTACAAATAGTGGCTTAGCGAGAAACCACAGCATTCCGTAATCCACGCTTAAGTTTAATCCCGGCGCAGTCTCCTCTAATATGTCATGCCTTTTAGGCCCTATGTAAATCGAGCTGCTAAATTCGTGTTGTTCGCCTGGGGCCAAAGTAGCCCCCGGACTGTAGTGGCCCACAGTAAAGCGGTTTTTATTATCCGTTTTAGAATAAAAATGATGGGTAACCCCCATATTTGGAATAAGAGCAGCGACAAAATAGTGCTCCATCACTGCAACCCAACTATCTTTAGCATTGACCGATAATGGTGCGTCTTCTAAATCGCCATAGTCAAATTTTTCGTATCGCTTCTCAGGGGTTGATAATGCAGCCCCTGTAAAGAGATACAACATACCCTTGCGAGACGACTCTCGACTGCGTTTAAGTTGGTCATACTGATGAAGTTTAATAGGTGCTTGGCTATTATTTACAATCGTATGTTTTACTTGTATCGAATAGCTCTGTCGCTTTAAAACATATTCTTTTTTTACATTTATGCCTGTGCCACTTTCCCACTGGAACGGAACGATTAACTCATCAACACTGTCCCCTAAGGTGTACTTGTCTTGCGGAATGTAATAAGGATCGTAATGAGTCGGTAATGTCGTATCGCCCGCTAATCCACTTTGATATATAAACAGCCTGTCGGAGTTGTTGGCTAATAATTGAACCGCTTCCGAGGGACGGTCCTGCTCCACTGGGTATTCAAGCAACCCTACTTGATTGATCCCAGCTCCTAATGACGAGAGTGTGACCGCAAACAAATCCGTTGTTACCTCGATATCGGCAGAACCGCTCGATGGTTTCTCTCGGTCAAAACTAGGATCAATTTCAAAAGAAGGTTGAATTTGTGGCAGATCTCGTTCTCTATCCACCTGCCTTGACTTAGGCACGTTCTGCGTTTGCGTTGAGCTTGCTTGGATGGAGTCTGAAGGATAATCTTGTTGCCACTTTTGATAAAGTAGCAAACCTAAAAAACTGACAGCGAGTACTAAAAAAAACCTAACATTGTCCATGCCTGTTAATTACCTCTGCTTGGTCTAGTATTCGCTAGCTTAGAAAAACTCTTTATTAATTCCTGTTTGACCAGCAACCTGTCCGGCACATGTTTAGTAGCACGAAATTTGAAAAAGCAATCTACAGCTTGAAGTTGTATTGCTTTAGTCCTGAATGTCTCTCGAACTATTCGTTTTAACGCGTTGCGAATTACAGCTTTTCTTGAGACCTTGCGACTGACAGAAATACCTAATCGTGCTCCGCCCGTATAATTAGGACGAGAATAAAGGCTAAAGGTACTAAAATTTTGTTTGTCACCTTTGATAATCGCAGATTTGAAATCATCTCCTTCTGTCATTTTTCTGGAACGACCAAATTCGTTAGGAAACTTTTTCATTCTTTCAATTCTTATGCTGTAAGTTGCGCTCGCCCCTTGGCTCTTCGTGCGGCAAGGATTCGTCTCCCGCCTTTCGTCTTCATCCGAGCTCGAAACCCGTGCTTTCGCGATCTTTTAAGCGTTCCTGGCTGAAAAGTATGCTTCATTACTCTTAAATCCGTGTCTGTTTTAGACTAAACGTTATTGTTTAACCTGTTAGAGGCGGCGATATTAGGATGAAACGGCCGTTGAAGTCAACTTAATTAAAAATTTGACAGACTATTCTAGCCTGTGGATAAGTTTGCAAAACCCGCATATACTCAATCTAAAATATAATATTTAAAACAATCTCTCACCGTATAACGCTATGCATGATCAAATTTGGCAACAATGCTTGAAACAGCTCGAAATAGAGATGGATTCCCAAGGATTTAATACTTGGATTGTTCCTCTCCAAGCCCTTGAAAAGAATGAAAAATTAAATATTTTTGCTCCTAACCAGTTTTGTTTTTGATTGGGTTAAAGATAAACATTTTGACCGAATCAAAGATATTGTTTTGTCTTCTTCTGAAAACAATTACGAGGTTGGTTTATTCATAGGTAGTGCGCCATTACAAAAGGTTTTGCCAGCAAGTGGGACTAGTGAAAAATCCACTCTAAAAACCGCCGTTAGAAAACCTTCACAAAAACTCTGGCCTCAGGGCAGAACTTAATTTCGACTCTTTTGTGGAAGGCAAATCGAACCAATTAGCTAGAGCAGCGGCTTTGCAGGTGTCTAATAACCCAGGAAAGGCATATAACCCCCTATTTATCTCCGGCGGTGTCGGTTTAGGTAAAACTCACCTAATGCATGCTGTTGGAAATCTTATTACTCAAAATGGTCGTGATTTAAAAGCTATTTATCTTCATTCGGAAAGATTTGTTGCTGATATGGTTAAAGCTTTGCAACATAATAAAATTAATGAGTTTAAACGCTATTATCGCTCAGTCGATGCACTGTTGATAGATGATATTCAGTTTTTTTCAGGAAAAGATCGCTCCCAGGAAGAGTTTTTCCATACTTTTAATGCGCTTTTAGAAGGTGACCAACAGATAGTTTTAACCTGTGATCGGTATCCTAGGGAAGTGGCCGGCGTTGAGGAAAGACTGAAGTCACGTTTTGGGTGGGGCCTAACTGTCGCGGTGGAGCCCCCAGAGCTTGAAACTAGGGTAGCTATTTTAATGAAAAAAGCTAGTCATAACAAAGTGGATTTGCCTCATGAGGTGGCATTTTTCATAGGAAAACGCTTTCGATCAAATGTTAGAGAGCTCGAGGGAGCATTGCATAGAGTGGTAGCAAACGCTCACTTCACTGGAAGTTCAATTACCTTGGATTTTGCAAAAGAAGCGCTTAAAGACTTATTGGCTATGCAAGATAGATTAGTAACTATCGAAAATATACAAAAAACCGTGGCGGAGTATTATAAAATAAGGGTGTCCGATTTATTGTCTAAGCGAAGAAGTAGATCCGTGGCTAGGCCCAGGCAGGTAGCAATGACTTTGTCTAAAGAATTAACAAATCATAGTCTCCCAGAAATAGGGGATGCTTTCGGAGGTCGGGATCATTCAACGGTAATACACGCAAACAAAAAAATTGCCGAACTGAGATCATCAGATTCTAAAATAGACGAGGATTACGCTAACCTAGAGCGAATCTTAACATCATGAATAAAAGCTGTGTATAAACAAGGTATAAGTTCTAACGCGCTATAAGTGACTATTTTTGTCAACAGAGTACTAACATAAAAGACACAATTTCAAAAGAAATAAAAAGAGGTAAGCTATTAATTTAAATAAGAAAAAATGTTATCCCCGTTTTTTTCTTTAGCTAATAGTAATAATAATATGAATATACAAATACCTACTAATATATTGTTACCTGTACTTCAATCCAGTGCGTCGGTACTAGATCGAAAGCATAATCAACCTATATTGTCGAACTTATTGCTGGAACTTAATAACGGTCACCTTTTGATAACAGCAACTGATCTAGAGCTTGAGCTGTCAAGTACGTTAGACATTACCAGCAGCGAAGATGGAGAGTTGGCAATTCCTGCGCGCAAATTGCTTGATATCTGCCGAGCATTGCCAGCTGAGTCAAAGTTAAAAATTTCTAAGCAAGAAAATCAAGTAAAAATCACTTCGGGTAAAAGCAGGTTTATGTTGTCTACGTTGCCCGCGAAAGAATTTCCTAAGATGAATGATGAGGATCACACCCAGAAGTTAGAGATAGATAGGGTATCTTTAATCAATCTTTTTATGAACACCAATTTTGCCATGGCATCCCAGGATGTTAGATATTATTTAAATGGATTACTTGTCGAAGTTACTAATAATAGCATAAGAACTGTGGCTACCGATGGTCATAGATTAGCGCTCGCTGATGTAGAGTTTTCTAATAAAAATTCTATTGACATTAGTATAATCATACCTCGGAAAGGAGTGCTAGAGTTACTTAAGTTATTGGCCGGAAGTGATGAGAAAAACGTAAGTTTTTCAATAGGAAATAACGGTATAGGCGTTACTGTTGGCAGCCAGATCATGAAGATAAAGCTTTTGGAGGGGAATTTCCCAGACTATAAGAGAGTAATTCCAAAGGAAAGTAACAATTTTATGTTAGCTGATAGGGAAGAATTGAAAAGCGTATTAACTAGAACATCGATATTATCTAATGAAAAATTTAGGGGTATAAGACTAACTTTGAACGAAAATTTGGTGAAGGCTATAGCACATAATCCCGAAAAAGAAGAGGCGGAGGAAGATTTAGAAGTCAAATATACGGGTGATGACTTAGAAGTAGGATTTAATGTTGCTTATCTTTTAGATGTTTTGGGAATATTGAAATGCAAAAATGTGCGCTTGGATGTGATAGATGCGAACAGTAGTTGTTTGATTACAGATCCAGAGAAATCGGACGCGAAATATGTCGTAATGCCTATGCGCCTATAAGATCAATTTGGAGATGTTATTAAAAACAGTCCAAATTAATAACCTACGTTGCTTTGAACGTCTAGATTTAACATTGGGAAAGAAAAGTACCATTATATCGGGCGGAAATGGGACTGGAAAAACTACCGCGCTGGAGGCGATTAGCTTAGTCTGTCAAGGAAAATCGTTCGTTTCAAATAGATCTGGAGATATTGTTAGAAGAGGGTCGTCGGGAGCGTCGGTTATCGCTGCAGGGGAGACGGGTATAAGCGATCCCTTGAACATACATGTGAGGAAAAAAGGCGTAAAAACTGAGATTTCTTTGAATGGTAACCCAATAAAAAAAGCCTCGGAGTTAGCAAGGAGCGCACCGGTTATAGTGATTACATCTCATGCCGCTACATTGTTGACCGAAGGGCCGGACAAACGAAGGGCTCTACTAGATAAAACTATGTTTCACGTGGAACCAAATTACATCGAAGAGTGGAAGAAATATAGACGCGCGCTAAGACAAAGAAACCAATTAATTCGCGGAAGAAATCTCAGAAAAATTCACAGGGCTTGGAACGAGCAATTGATACTTATTGGTGAAGAAATAGATAGAAAAAGGGAAAACATTGTGCTCAGGTTAAATGCTGAGCTTAAGAGTAAAACCATAAGCAAATTTTTCGGGGGATTGTTTTTTCGTTATTCGCCTGGTTGGAATAGGGAGAAAGGCTATCGGTCGTGTTTATCGCAATCGTGGGAAAAGGATGAGCAGCTTGGCTATACCACGGTTGGCCCGCATAGGGCGGATCTTGCTCTTTGTGATAAAAATGGACCAGTCGTGCGGAATTTAAGTGGCGGACAGTCAAAATTCTTAGTGTGTTTCGTTTTGTGCAGTTTGGCGAAGTATATTTTTGAGGAGACCGCAAAAAAACCTCTTGTTTTGGTGGACGATATTGCCGCTGAATTGGACGATGTGTTTATTACTTCGGTTTTAAATATGCTTTTGAAGCAAGAGGGGCAAGTGGTGTTAACATCTATTCGGTCAGCGGAACTTGTTGGTTTTAGTAAAAATGTGGATGCTGTATTACAATTGGATCAAACACAGTATAAAGACCATGATTAATTGGAGTAATCAATGACTTATAGCGCTGAAAACATCAAAGTGTTGAAAGGCTTGGATGCGGTCAAGAAGCGGCCGGGAATGTATATTGGTGACACAGATGATGGAACAGGCTTGCATCATATGGTTTTTGAGGTTGTAGATAACAGTGTTGATGAGGCTTTGGCCGGCCACTGCACAGAGGTTAAAGTGTCGATAAATATCGATGGTACCGTTCTGGTGGCCGACAATGGTCGAGGTGTTCCGGTCGACTTTCATGAGGAAGAACAAAGATCCGCAGCAGAAGTAATTATGACTACTTTGCACGCTGGCGGCAAATTTGATCCTAATTCTTATAAAGTGTCTGGGGGGCTTCATGGGGTCGGTGTCTCTGTGGTGAATGCGCTGTCATCTGAGTTGACGCTTACAGTGCATAGAGACGGAAAAATATGGGAACAACATTATTCAGAGGGGGATCCTATAGATAAACTTAAAGATATAGGTGTAACCGAGGAGACAGGAACGTTAGTGCGCTTTCGCCCGAGTGATAAAACTTTTACGAATACTGTTTTTGTATATGAGATCTTAGAGCAGCGGCTGAGGGAGTTAGCTTTCTTAAACTCTGGGTTGCAAATAGTTTTGTTCGATGAACGTACTGACAAAAAAGAAGTTTTCAAATACACCGGGGGCATAGGTGTTTTTGTTGATTACTTAAATAAAAGCAAGGTGATATTGCATCCGAGCGTCATTTATATTACATCTGAGAAAGACGACATTATTTTAGAACTTGCTTTACAGTGGACTGATGCTTATCACGAGAGCATCGGCTGTTATACGAATAATATCCCCCAAAAAGATGGCGGCACACATTTATCTGGGCTGAGGGGTGCACTAACTAGAACATTAAACCAGTACATAGAGAAAACGGGGGTAGCCAGCAAAAATAAAACTGCGGTCACAGGAGACGATGTAAGGGAGGGATTAACTGCAATCCTGTCTGTTAAGGTTCCTGACCCCAAGTTTTCCTCACAGACTAAGGACAAACTAGTTTCCAGCGAAGTAAAGGGAGTAGTGGAAACAATTGTGTCTGAAAAACTTAATGACTTTTTGCAAGAAAACCCGCAAGACGCGAAAACAATTGTAGCCAAAATAATCGAGGCTGGTCAGGCTAGAGAGGCGGCCAGAAAGGCAAGAGAACTCACGCGAAGGAAAACGGCGTTGGATATAGCTGGGTTGCCGGGGAAGTTGGCTGATTGTCAGGAAAAAGATCCAGCAAAATGTGAGATTTTTGTTGTGGAAGGGGACTCAGCTGGCGGCTCCGCCAAGCAGGGGCGAGATCGGAAGAACCAGGCGATTTTGCCCTTGAAAGGAAAAATTCTAAACGTAGAAAAAGCCCGTCCTGATAAGATGCTTTCTTCGGTAGAAATAGGTAATTTAATTACGGCATTAGGGTGTGGGATACGCGATGAGTTTAACTATGATGCGCTTCGGTATCATAAAATAATAATCATGACCGATGCTGATGTTGATGGCTCTCACATCAGAACGTTATTACTAACCTTTCTTTATCGAAATTACCCGAAATTAGTAGATGCTGGCCATATTTATATCGCCCAACCGCCCCTATACAAAATTAAAAAAGGTAAAGCAGAACATTACTTAAAAGATGATGTTGAGCTCAATGCTTATTTCATGAGTGCCGGCACTGAGGGCGTACAAATTGATTTGAAAACAAGTGTGTTAGGAACAGAGCAAATCAATGAATTAGGTAAAGAGTTTTTGGTTTTAAATAATCTACAAGCAAGGTTGGCGAGGCTTTACCCTGAAAGTATATTGACCGCATTAAGGGCGACCCCTGCATTTGTTCCGGAAACAGACATAAAAGAGGAAGCAGTAGCTAATTGGGCCACAGAGTTTGAAAAACAGCTACTAACAGTATTAGGGGATGGCGGGAATTTAAACTTAAACTTAGAATTAGATTATGACAGCAGTAGTTCCTTTCAAATCAACCTGGATTTTTTTACGAACGGATCTTCGAATTCCTTACAGCTAAAACGAGAAACACTTTTGAGTCCCGAGATGAGAGAGTTGAGCCGCTTGGGTACTTTACTTGATGGGGTCTTGGCCGGAGAATCAGTCATCAAAAAATCTGATGGGTCTGAAGAGCAAATTACTAGTCTTTATGATGCATTTGTAAAAATGTTGGCTGCAGCTCAAAAAGGATTCTATGTGCAGCGTTATAAAGGTTTAGGGGAAATGAACCCTGAACAATTATGGGAAACTACGATGAATGAAGAAACCCGCACAATATTGCAAGTTGGGGTGCAGTCTGCGTTTGCGGCCGATAAGTTGTTTAGTGACCTGATGGGAGATGAAGTAGAGCCTCGCCGAGAATTTATCGAAAAGCACGCCCTATCCGAAGTCAACATTGATATATAGTTTCTCAGAAGTAGGCGCTCACTTTCCAGTTTTGGTTTGTTGATTGTATAGGAGTTGCTTTTTCGTCGAGCAATGGTACACTTTTTATTAAATTAAATAGTTTACGAAGCGCCGCTGTTTATCGGTTGGCAATTAAGGGGTGTTGGCATGGTTTCCGTCCAGAACATATCGAAAGCGGGTATAGCAGATGAAGAATTGTGGAGTAAGCAGCAAGCCGAGAAATTGTTTGACCTGCCTTTCAATGATTTGTTATTCAAAGCACACACTGTACACAGGGAGAGTTTTGATCCAAACGAGGTACAATTAAGTACGCTATTAAATATCAAAAGCGGTAAGTGTCCGGAAGATTGCTCCTACTGTCCCCAAAGCGTTCGTTTCGACACGGATGTCGAAGTGACTCCGGTTTTGGATAAAGAGACGGTGTTAGAATCTGCTAGAGCCGCGCAAGCTGCTGGGGCAACTCGATTTTGCATGGGCGCTGCTTGGAGATCTCCTAAGGATAAGGATCTAGATGCTGTCGTACCTCTGATAGAGGCCGTCAGAGAGTTAGGGATGGAAACATGTGTGACGTTAGGCATGTTGAACGACATGCAGGCGAGGCGTTTGGCGAATGCCGGATTAGATTATTACAACCATAATTTAGATACATCTCCGGAATTTTATGGAGAGGTTATCACCACTCGAACTTATCAAGACAGGCTAGATACCCTAGAAAATGTCAGAAATGCTGATATAAATGTTTGCTGCGGGGGTATAGTTGGGTTAGGAGAAGCCGTGGCTGACCGGGCCGAATTATTGCGACAGCTTGCTAATATGCCGGTACAGCCTCAATCTGTCCCTATTAACCTGTTAGTAAGGGTAAAAGGGACTCCTTTAGCCGAGGCGAACGCGGTTCATCCTATCGACTTTGTAAAAACGATTGCGGCGGCACGAATTATGATGCCTAAGTCATATGTGAGATTAAGCGCAGGCCGAACAAGTATGACAGATGAGACACAGGCTCTTAGCTTTTTTGCAGGCGCAAATTCTATATTTTATGGTGATTCACTTCTTACAACTGATAATCCTGTGGTAGTTGCAGATAATGAGTTATTTCGTTCTCTAGGCTTGAATGCGTCCTTAAGCACTCACAATTAGTGGGCTTGAGGGGTGAGTGCTGGTTTTTTAAGGAGAGTCTCTCGGCAGATATCTGATTTAACTGAAAGAAATTTACTGAGAACACTTGATGCGCGCAGAAGTCGCCAAGGTGGGCGAATCGAGCTCGACGGCCGCGAACTGATTAATTTTTGTAGCAACGATTACCTTGGAATGTCTTCCGAGGAAGCAGTTATTCAGCGCGTTTCTGAAGAGGTTAAAAAATTTGGGGTTGGTTCTGGTTCAGCTTCGTTATTATCTGGGCGAAGTTCTCTGCATGCGGAGCTAGAAAAGGAATTAGCTCGCTTCGCGGGGTCTGAGAGCGCATTAATTTTTTCGTCTGGTTACTTGGCTAATACAGGCGCTATTCCCGCGTTGACGGACCGGAAGGATTTTATATTTCACGACAAGTTAAATCATGCCTCGCTAATAGATGGCGTTCTGGCTAGTAAAGCAGCCCAGAAAAGATATCCCCACGGGAAAACACCGGATCTTTCTGGCATCCAGGATGTTGACGTAAAAATGCTCGTTACTGAATCAGTATTTAGCATGGACGGCGATTTAATTGACCTTAGCTCATTGTTGGGCAATGTGATCCAAAACGAAAGTGTGCTCTACGTTGACGATGCGCACGGCTTCGGGATAGTAGGAAATGGAAAAGGTGCAGCGGGGATTTTAAGTTGCGGCTCGCAACTATCGTCTTCTGTGTTAGTCATGATTACATTTGGTAAGGCGTTGGGTTCTATGGGAGCAGCAATACTCGGCTCAAATGAGGTTATCGATTTTTTAGTTCAAAAAGCTCGGACGTATATATACGATACCGCGATTCCTCCGTTATGTGTGGCTGCCGCGCTAGAGTCGTTAACCCTTTTAGAGGCTTGCCCTAAAAGACGGCAGTCTCTGTTTGAAAACATAAGATTTTTCCGCCGACTAGCCATAGATGCCGGCATTCAATTACAAGATAGCGATTCTCCGATACAACCTATTATTTTTGGGAGCGAAGAAAAAACTATTGCTGTTGCAAAGTATCTTATGAAAAGAGGCTTCTATGTCCGCCCTATAAGACCACCCACTGTACCACCGGGCACATCGCGAATAAGACTCACAATAACGTCAAGTCATAATCACGATGATATTCTTAGTTTGATTCAAGCTATTAAAGACGCGCTCGCCAGTCGGCTATGACCGCCTCACTTGACAAAAAAAGCACAATGGCTTCGTTCAATCGTGCTGCAGGTACTTATGACACGCACGATTTTCTGCAAAGAGAGGTCGGTTCTAGAGTCCTTCAGCAATTAGATATGCTAGTAGTTAATCCTCAAAGAATCGCTGATCTAGGTGCTGGGACTGGACGGTTTTCTAGGCTTTTGGGGCGAAAATTTAAGAAATCTAAAATATATTTGGTTGATTTTGCGATTAGAATGCTTGTAAAAGCTCGTTACAACAAAAAGGTAAAGTTGTTTTCTCGGGAAAGGTATATTTGTGGTGATATAGAAGCACTGCCGATCGCCGATGGCCAGATTGATCTAGCTTTTACTAGCTTAGCTTTACAATGGAGTCAGCAATTAGGATTGTCTTTCGCCGAAATAAGGAGAGTTCTGAGTCCGGGTGGACTATTCTTGTTTGCTACCTTAGGTCCAGATACGCTCCATGAGCTCAGGAGTTCCTTTGATTCTGTTTCCTCGATTCCTCACGTAAATGAATTTTTAGATATGCATGAAGTTGGTGACATGTTGTCTGGCCAAGGGTTTTCTGACCCTGTGCTAACGACTGAGAGGATAATCGTCGAGTATGAAGATGTGATGGAATTGATGCGAGATTTGAAAGGGATAGGGGCCTCCAATGTGTCTCGTGGCAGGCAAAAAGCATTGATGGGAAAGGAAAGACTGGCTGGAATGATTAAGGCTTATGAACAACTTCGTCGTGACGACAAGATTCCCGCCACCTACGAAGTAATTATCGGTCACGCCTGGGCCCTTGATCGTGCTAAACAAACAAACAATGCTGACCATACTTTTCCTTTGTCACGGTTAAAAAAACGATGAGTATATTTATAACTGGGACGGACACAGGGTGCGGAAAAACCTACGTTAGTGCCCTATTAATTCGGGCGATAGCGATGCAAGGACTTCAGGTTGCTGGAATGAAACCGGTGGCGACTGGCGCTGAAAAGCTGGAAGACAAATTAATTCATGAGGATGATCAAATCTTGTTGAAGGCATCAAATGTCGCGCTAGGGCAAAAGCTGCGTAATCCCTACCTTTTTACTCCCGCCTGCTCGCCGCATATTGCCGCTTTAGAGGCAAATGAGCCGATCCGTCTAGACAAGATAGTAGACGCTTATAATCTTTGTAAAATCGCAACTGACTATCTGGTAGTGGAAGGGGTTGGAGGTTGGAGAGCGCCGTTAAGTGCGTCGGACAGTGTAGCCGATCTAGCTACCATCTTGGGGTTGCCGGTGATTCTAGTGGTGGGGGTTAAACTCGGTTGTATCAATCATGCGGTGCTTACGGCGGAAGCTATCAAGGCCTCTGGATTAAGGTTCTTAGGCTGGGTTGCAAACGTTTTGGATCCGTTGATGCATGACCCTGGAGGCAATATCAGTTACTTGGAATCAAAAATTCAATCGCCACTTCTGCTGCGCTGTGAATTTAGTGGGGATACGAACGGGGATATCGAGTCGATGGATAATCTCGTAAAACAAGTTTTGAAAGCGGCCGAATAATTTTGGCTTAGGCAGGGTTAAATACTTAATCTCATGGTCAGTTATCTGTTATATTATGTTTTCAGTTAACGCGGCAAATAAAAAAGGTTAATATACTTACCGCAATGGTCTGAATTTTTATTTCAAGCGTAATATTTTCTGGGAGCCTGGCAAAGAAATGTTGTAATGTTGAATAAAGCATAATTTTTCGTGTTAAACCTATAATAATTTGTGCGTGCTTCTCGAATAGATTAAGCACGGAGATACTACTAAATGAACCTTTTAAGTAAAAATATATTTATATCATTGATACTCGCATTAGTTCCTGCTGCATGTTTCGCCGACTGGGAATTAAACTTGCCGCGTGGAGTAACCCCGTTTAGCCAAGATATTTACGATTTACATATGTACGTGTTGTGGATTGTCTGTGCGATAGGTGTGGTCGTGTTCGGGGCGATGTTTTACTCTATATTTGTGCATAGAAAATCGCGTGGTGCAAAAGCGGCTAATTGGCACCACAGTACAAAAGTTGAAGTCTTGTGGACGGTTATTCCTTTCGCGATATTGATTGCTGTAGCGGTCCCAGCGACTAAATCGCTTATTATGATGGAAGATGTCTCAAACGCTGACATGACCATAAAAGTGACTGGCTATCAGTGGAAGTGGCATTATGATTATATTGGCGAAGATGTCAGTTTTTATAGCACTATACACAAAGACTCTAATATGGCCAGGCAGAGAGGGGCCGAGTTAGATCCATTCGATGTCGACCATTACCTTAGAGATGTTGATAACTATTTAGTTGTCCCAACTAACAAAAAGATTCGGTTTCTCACTACTGCAGGCGATGTGATCCATGCATGGTGGGTCCCTGCGCTGGGGTGGAAAAGAGATGCGATACCAGGATTTATTAATGAATCATGGGCCTTGATACAGGAGCCGGGAGTATACCGTGGTCAATGCGCCGAGCTATGTGGTAAGGATCATGGTTTCATGCCTATAGTCGTCGAGGCCGTTCCGGAGGCTGATTATTTAGCATGGATCGCGGAAAAAACTGAGGAAAAGGCTCTTGTGATTAATGATTCGAAAGCCCTAGATCAGACGGACTCCATAGCTTTGGCTGAGGACACAAAAATCGGCTCCGGCGAGTAGTAATGCATCAACAACAACATATTAATTTAGAGGTTAAATCATGAGTGAGGTTGCGACGCACCACCACGACGATCATCACGGAGCGCATCCTACAGGAATTATGCGCTGGTTGACTACGACAAATCATAAAGATATTGGAACGCTCTATCTTTTATTCTCGTTGATGATGTTTTTCATCGGCGGCACTATGGCAATGATCATTAGGTTAGAACTTTTTCAGCCAGGATTGCAGTTCGTAGATCCGCAATTTTATAATTCTATGGTTACTATGCATGCGCTAATTATGATTTTTGGTGCGGTGATGCCGGCGTGGACTGGTTTTGCTAATTGGATGATCCCTATGATGATTGGGGCGCCAGATATGGCGTTGCCTCGATTAAACAACTGGAGTTTTTGGATTCTGCCGTTTGCCTTCACTATGCTCTTGAGCACGTTGTTCATGCCGGGTGGCGCGCCTGCTGGTGGTTGGACAATGTATCCGCCGTTGGTGTTACAAACTGGTGATGCCTTTCCGTTCTTAATTTTTGCCGTGCATTTTATGGGTGCATCTTCCATTGCGGGAGCCATTAACGTGGTTGCTACGGTATTTAATATGCGAGCTCCGGGGATGACGTTGATGAAATTGCCCCTATTTGTGTGGACTTGGATAATAACTGGGTTTCTTTTAATTGCGTCGATTCCTGTCTTGGCAGGTGCCGTGACGATGTTGCTTACTGACAAGTTTTTCGGAACCGCATTTTTCAGTGCCGCAGGGGGCGGTGATCCGGTTATGTTCCAACATATTTTTTGGTTCTTTGGACATCCCGAGGTCTATATTCTTATCTTACCCGCATTTGGCATAGTTTCAGCCATAATCCCTACTTTTGCCCGCAAACCACTATTTGGTTATAGCTCGATGGTTTATGCGACAGGAGCGATAGCATTTTTGAGTTTTATTGTTTGGGCGCATCACATGTTTACTGTAGGTATGCCATTGGCCGGGGAATTGTTCTTCATGTACACGACGGTTTTAATTGCGGTACCTACTGGGGTTAAAGTCTTTAATTGGGTTGCCACTATGTGGCAGAGTTCCATGACCTTCGAAACCCCAATGTTGTTTGCTTTAGGGTTCGTAATACTTTTCACAATAGGTGGTTTTTCCGGGTTAATGTTAGGCGTTACGCCCGTGGACTTTCAGTACCATGATACGTACTTCGTGGTAGCACACTTTCATTATGTGTTAGTGACGGGAGCCGTATTCGCCCTAATGGCCGGGGCCTATTTTTGGATGCCTAAATGGACGGGGCACATGTATGATGAAACGTTGGCGAAGTGGCACTTTTGGTTATCTGTGATATCAGTAAATGTCTTGTTTTTTCCACAACATTTTCTAGGGTTGGCCGGAATGCCAAGGCGAATTCCAGACTATGCAGTTCAGTTTGCAGACTTTAACATGGTTTCGAGCATAGGAGGTCTTGGTTACGGAATTTCCCAGATATTGTTTGTGATAATCGTTGTCAAGTGTGTTAGAGGTGGCGAAAAAGCTACTGACGAAGTCTGGGAAGGCGCCCAAGGTCTCGAGTGGACTCTTTCGTCTCCACCCCCCTACCACAGCTTCACAGAGGCTCCCGATCCCGAAAGTATTACAGGTGGTCACAGATAAGTGAGTTTTACCCCTGATGAGAGTAGAAGGAAGAAAGCAGTGCGCACTGCACTGGGTCTGTTAGCGCTAGTAGTAGGCGTTTACATATGGGGAATTGCGACTAGGCTATAGATTATGAATGCGTCGCAGAAAAAAGCTAACTCTAAAACTGTGCGGTTCCTTTTGCTTGCGACGGTCTTAATGTTTGGATTTGGATATTCATTGGTTCCTCTCTACGATGTCTTTTGTGAGATTACGGGATTAAACGGGAAAACGGGCCGAATAGTATCTGCAGATGTTGAAAGTAAAGAACTTTACGATGACCGACTCGTGGAGGTCGAATTTGTTACAAGTGTTAGTGCCGATCTGCCTTGGGATTTCGAGCCAACGGTAGAGAAGATGCTCGTGCGGCCGGGCGTTGAGACACGAGCTGATTTTATTGTTAAAAATAATGCTAATTATACTTTAGTAGGTAATGCAGTACCGAGTGTGGCCCCAAATGCTGCTGCGAAGTTTTTTAACAAAACAGAGTGTTTTTGTTTTACTAAACAATCGCTAGAGCCTGACCAGACATTAACGATGCCCGTATTGTTCGTGGTCGATCCTGATCTGCCTCAGGAGGTGAAGTTATTAACTTTAGGTTATACTTTTTTCGAGTCTCTAGATCTAGCAAGTGTAGATTAAACTAGAGAGCTAATTAACAAGATATTTTTGTACCGAAATTTGAGAGATAAATAAGCATGTCAAAGTCTAATATTACTTATTCCAACGCTGACTATTATGTGCCAGATTCCAGCCGTTGGCCCCTAATTGCATCTGTATCTATTTTTACAATGTTTGTAGGTGGTGCGACTCTTTTGAATGGGGCTAATATCGGGCCTTACGTGTTGAGTGTGGGATTTATTTTATTTGTATATATGTTATTTGGTTGGTTTGGCGATGTCATTGCTGAAAGTGAGGCGGGTACGTACAACGGGCAAGTTGATGTAAGCTTCCGTATGGGTATGGCGTGGTTTATCTTTTCCGAGGTCATGTTTTTCGCTGCATTTTTTGGCGCACTTTATTATGCGAGGATGTACTCGATCCCTTGGCTAGGGGGAGCGGGCTCTGGAGGAGCGACCAATGAATTTCTTTGGCCTGAGTTTGCTTCCGCGTGGCCCTTATTCAATACACCTGATTCGTATGGATTTACGCAATTTAAAGAGGTAATTGGCGCTTGGGGTGTTCCTTTTTGGAACACTTTAATCTTATTAACCAGCGGTGTGACGTGCACCTGGGCTCACTGGGGGCTGAAAATTGGTAGCAGAAAGCACCTTATAGCAGGTCTGTCTGTTACTGTGATCCTAGGAATAATTTTTGTAGCTATGCAGGCAGAGGAATATCGGCATGCCTATCACGCGCTCGGTTTAACACTTAATTCAGGCATCTATGGCGCCACATTTTTCCTTTTAACTGGCTTTCATGGATTTCACGTGACGATGGGTACAATAATGCTTGCAACCATATTGGCACGATGTGTTAAGGGCCACTTCACGCATGAAAATCATTTTGGGTTTGAAGCTTGTGCATGGTATTGGCATTTTGTTGACGTGGTTTGGATAGGTCTCTTCATATTTGTCTACTGGGTGTGATTTTTTATTTTGAATAGACTGATAAATTTTACCCGTTGGGGGAGATCAATCCGAATTGATACAACCCGATAATTGTGAGTAAAAGTATTACTGATAAAGTTACCCGGATGGTTAATGCTTTTACCGTTGATGTTCCCTGATTATTGCCTTTTTTAAAAAGGCTTAGGCCTGCAGAACCGAGTGCAATCACTATTAAAAAGAATACGCCTATTATAATCGGTTTTACGATGGGTAGTTCAGCCATGATTTTCGCCTTATTTTAGATTAACTTATTATTATGCAATCGTTTATGGAAAGCCAATTTTGAACGCGCGACGTATACTGTTAGTCATACTCTTTAGCCTGTCAATCGGCCTTTTAAGTGTTTTAGGTTTTTGGCAGCTAGATAGGGCTGAACAGAAGCGCGAGCGGCATGGAAATTTTTTGGAAAAACATCAAAGTTCAGAACTTCGCATAGAACATGGTGTGCCGCAGGTGGATCTTAAATGGAGAAAAGCGGTACTTGTAGGAAGTTATGAGGATACAAATTTACTTTTAGACAATAGGGTGTCCATGAAGCAGAGTGGGTACGAAGTGCTAACGCCCTTTAAATTAAATGACGGAAACGCGGTACTAGTCAATCGCGGTTGGGTCTCGAATCGCGGTTCAAGAGATTTTGTTCCTAGTGTACCTGTTCAATCACAGAGACTAGAGATTAAAGGTTATTTTGGGCCCCCGCCTGTTGTAGGGGTAAGTTTTTTTGGTGGGGATAAAACTGACTTTAAAGAAAAATTAGGAGATGGCGCTATTCGAGTTCAAAGAGTTGATCCGGCAACTCTCGGGAATGTTAGTAAAGTGAAGAGCCTTTTGAAAGAGGTTTTTTATCTAGAAGACGCACAAGTTGGTGCTTTGAAGGTGGATCGTAAGTTACCTGGGTCAGGTAGTGAGAAACACGAAGCATATGCGACACAATGGTTCAGTATGGCTGCTATCTTGGCTTTCATAGGCCTGTGGAATTTATTGAGGAAAAAGTCAGTTGATGAATAAAAAGTCCAGTCGTAAGAACTCTGCTAGTAGGTGGCCACTGTTTTTGGTAATAGCCTGTTTTATATTGCCACTAGCTGTCGCTTGGATGCTTGTCCAGTCGCCGCAGAGCGTAGGATTAGGCCCATTACTGAATAAGGGATTCTTACTGCAGCCGCCTCTTGATATAAAATCTGAAAGCGAGCTAAAGCCGTTGCAAGCGATCACATTGGAGCCGAGCGAATGGGGGGCTATTCTATTTACAAATGGCCTGTGTGAAGCGAAATGCCTGAAAGCCATGTCTAACTTAGCTGTTATTCGAGATGTGTTAGGTCATTCTGGTAGCCGATTCAAGCTAATCGGCTTGTTTGAATCTGAAAAAGATATTCCGGGCTTCATACATATACGTAATACTAATTTAGCTCAGCAACTGGGCAAATTAGTTAAAGAACGAGGTGTAGTTGAACCTGTGAGTGATGGAGTGGTTTTTTTAGATTGGCGCGGTCAAATTGTCAGTTACTTTGTTATTGACGCTGATCCCGCCAGTATAAAGAAGGATCTCAAACGTTTGTTACGCGCTTCTAAGATTAAATGAGTATTAGACGGACATACCTGAATTTGTCTATTGCGTTACTCGTATTAACCATGGTCGTCATGGTATTTGGTGCTTATGTTAGGTTAACTGATGCTGGGCTAGGCTGCCCTGATTGGCCTGGCTGCTACGGGAAATTGTTGGTGCCTGCTGAAAAAAACTTATCCGCTGACGATCAATGGCTCGCCCAACGACCCTTGGAGGTGGGCAAAGCATGGCGCGAAATGATTCATCGTTATTTAGCGAGTGCGCTCGGGTTTGGTATTTTGTGTTTAGCTGGGATTGCTTTTTATAGACGCCATACTATAGGAGTAAATCCGGCAGTGGCGTACTGTTTGGTTCCTTTAGTTATGTTTCAAGGTGCGCTAGGAATGTGGACTGTCACACTTCTGTTAAAGCCTTTAATTGTGACTGCTCATCTCTTAGGCGGTTTGATTACACTTTCTTTGTTGTTTTGGAATACTTTACAGATAAAGTATTTAGACGTGTCTGTTAAGATCCCGAATAAATTAAAGATGTTCGTTTGGATTGGGTTAGTAACGGTATTTTGTCAAATTTTTTTAGGTGGGTGGACGAGTACCAATTACGCCGCGCTAGCGTGTACAGAGCTACCCACTTGTGGGGGTAAATGGTTTCCAAGTGAGCAGCTAGGCGAAGCGTTCACTTTGTGGAGAGGTTTGGGTATTGATTATGAGTATGGAGTTTTGGACACACCTGCTAGAATGAGTATTCACATGGTTCATAGAATTGGTGCGGTAGTTACGACCATTGTGCTTTTGATTCTGATTTGGCGTTCTATGACGCTAGGTGATAGTCGGATAAAAAAGCTTGCCTGGGTATTGTTATGCGTTCTTACATGTCAAATTTTTTTAGGGCTGATCAACATTGTTGGCGGACTGCCGATTTCGGTTGCCGTAGCTCACAACGGCGTGGGAGCAATTCTATTCCTAGTATTGGTGACGATGCTGTTTTTCACTCGCACCTCGGATTGATATGAGTTCCTCCGTTCCTTTTTCAGGCGTTCTCAGTTATTCGTCAGAATATTTAAAGCTATGCAAGCCAAGGGTGGTAAGCCTGATCGTTTTCACAGCGATCATAGGAATGTTTCTAGCGACCCCTGAATGGGTTAGTTTATCCACATTGTTGGCGGGCACTTTTGGTATAGGTTTGGCGGCGTGCTCGGCAGCTGCGCTAAATCACGTAGTAGAAAGCCGAACCGACGCCTTAATGGAGAGAACCCGCAATCGGCCACTTCCTCAAGGAGGGCTAACCAGGGGTCAAGCGCTGGTATTTGCTATCGTTCTAGGTGCTATTTCTATGGCTGTACTTGATGTGCTGGTTAACCGTATAACCGCGATTTTGACGTTTGCGTCTCTGATTGGTTACGCTGTAGTTTATACAATGTATCTAAAGCATGCGACGCCCCAAAACATTGTAATTGGTGGCGCCGCTGGAGCCGCACCGCCAGTTTTGGGATGGACGGCAGTCACCGGTTCGGTAGATCCACACGCTCTACTGTTGTTTTTGATAATTTTTGTTTGGACTCCCCCTCATTTTTGGGCCTTAGCGATTTATCGGCGCGATGATTATGCTAAGGCGCTCATACCTATGCTTCCCGTAACTCATGGGGTCACCTATACCCGAATGCAGATACTTTACTACTCTGTCATGCTGGTTATAGCAACTTTACTGCCGTACATCACCTACATGAGCGGAGTACCATATCTCTTAGGTGCGGTTTGCCTAAACGTAGTGCTTTTATTTTATGTGATAAAGATGCAATTTGACCACTCGGATCAGTTGGCAATGACTATTTTCAGATATTCGATAGTGTATTTAACGCTGCTATTTGGCTTTTTCTTTATAGATCATTATTGGAGCGATTTAGTTTTTGTTATTAGTAGCGCTAATTAATCAGTTTTGCGCATTTGAAAATTAGCAACAAAACGGACTTAATTGGAGTCAATATCACTTATTTTTGGTAGATACGATTTCATCTCCTCAAAAGCACTTTTTTCTAGCTGGCGAATTCTTTCTGCAGAAACATTGTATCGATCAGCTAATTCTACTAGCGTATTCTTAGGGTCGCGAAGCCATCTACTCACGACGATATCTCGACTTCTGTCGTCCAATTTAAGGAGCGCATTTTTTAGACCGTCTTGAGCTAGATCTTTATGTTCAATCCTTTCGTTCACCGCTGACGGTTCAAAAGTGTAGTCCTCAATTAGTTCTTCAGGAGCATTTTGAGCATCATCAGAATCAGATAGTGGCCGTTCGAAGGTTAAATCAGACGCAACCAGTCGTTGCTCCATCGTTTCTATGTCTTTATTCGCTACACCAAGATCATTCGCTATAACTGATTTTTCAGCAGAGTTTAGCCATCCAAGTGATTTTTTGACACTTCTGAGGTTGAAAAATAGCTTTCTCTGCGCTTTTGTTGTAGCTATTTTTACTATTCGCCAATTTTTTAGGATGAATTCATGCATGCAAGATTTTATCCAATAAGCTGCGAATGCAGCTAACCGCACTCCTTTATCAGGATTAAACCTTTTCACTGCCTGCATCAGGCCCACATTACCCTCTTGTATGAGGTCGCTCAAAGAGAGCCCATATCCGTCATAGCCGCGAGCAATTTTGACTACGAATTTTAGATGCGACATTACCAGCTGGCGAGCGGCATCTAAATCATTGTTATTGATTAGCCTTTTTGCAAGCTCCTGCTCTTTTTCAAATGAAAGCATGGGTACTTGGTTAGCCGATAAAATATAATTTTCGAGCGACCCGGCCAGTGACGGTAGGTTGATATTTATGGCTTTGGACATAGATTATCCTTTGATAATGCGATTTAAGTTACTATTTTAGCACTCGCACAGGCTGAGTGCCAACTTTTTTAATAGTTTGCATGATTTGTGGTAGTCGGCGACAGCCTCTCTAATTTTAGTCTCCAATATTATGTAAGAGTGAATTGACGAAATCTTTTGCATCGAATTCCAGAAGATCGTCCAAACCCTCGCCTATGCCTATATACCTCACTGGTAATTCAAATTCATTAGCAAGGTTAAATAATGCACCACCTTTTGCAGTACCATCTAGTTTAGTTACGATGAGAGACGAAATATCGATCTCTTTAACAAATATTTCTGTTTGTTTGAGCGTGTTTTGTCCTGAGGTTCCATCGAGCACTAATATAACTTCGTGCGGCGCCGAGTCGTCTTGTTTGGCGATGACTCGTTTAATTTTTTTTAACTCTGCCATGAGATTGTCTTGGGTATGGAGTCGCCCCGCAGTATCTATAATCAGGACATCGGCCCCGAGGGATATAGCTTGTTGATGAGCTTCATATGCTAGTGATGCCGGATCACTGCCTGAGGATTTGGATATGACCGAGAGGTTTAGCCTCGACCCCCACTCTTGTATTTGTTCGACCGCTGCAGCTCGAAACGTGTCCCCTGCGGCCAGTACAACCATTAGCCCACGTTCTTTTAGATTTTTCGCTAATTTAGCGATGGAGGTGGTTTTCCCAGCGCCGTTAACCCCTACTACCAAAATTATAAACGGTTGTTTTTGGCGATTTTCTATAGTTAGCGGCTGTTGAGCCGCCTGTAGAATCCGCTGCATTTCATATCGAATGTTTTCAATCGGAGATTCATTGTGAGAGGAGTTTTTAACGGATGCTATTATACGCTCTGAGGCCTTGATCCCTACGTCACTTGTAAGGAGCACTCGTTCTAAATTATGTAACAAGTCCTCACTAACGACAGTTTTTTCTCTAAACAGGCTAGAGATGCGATTACCCAATGAGTCTCTTGTACGTCCGAGTTGTTTTAGTAATTTGCTAAACATGTGGCCTTTTATTTATCCTAGTAATGTTGTTGTCTAATATTGCATTTATTTAATTTATAGTTAGAGATCGAGCTGTAATACACTAACGTATTATCCATGATTACCTTTGTTTCACTTTTTGGGGGTCAAAATTATGTGGCCGCATACTATATTATCAATATTTATTACCGTAGCTATAATCGCGTTGCCGAAGGCTAACGCTTCAGTGAAAGAATTTGAACTTTCAAACGGCTTAAAGCTAATAGTACAGGAAGACCATCGCGCACCGGTTGCAGTAGTGCAGATTTGGTATAAAGTTGGTTCTGCTCATGAGCGTAGAGGCATCACCGGAGTATCTCATGCTCTCGAGCATATGATGTTTAAAGGTACCGAAGCCTATCCTGACGGCCAGTTTTCGGAGATTGTTGCTGCAAAAGGTGGGCGCGAAAATGCATTTACTAGTTCTGATTACACGGCCTATTATCAGCAATGGTCTTCTGAAAATGTCGGCTTAAGTTTTGAGTTAGAAGCGGATCGAATGAATAATCTTGTCTTTAAAGAGGAGGAATTTTTAAAGGAAATAAATGTAGTTTTAGAAGAGCGTAGATTGCGGACTGACGATAATCCTCAGGGCCTAGCACGGGAGGCTAATAGGGCGCTGGCATTCCAAGAAAGTCCTTATCGCCACCCGGTTATTGGATGGGAATCTGACATCAAAGGAATGCGTTTAGATGATTTGGAACAATGGTATCAACAATGGTACGCGCCGAATAACGCTACCGTAGTTGTAGTAGGCGATGTTTCTTCGAAAGCGGTACATAAATTAGCACAACAACATTTTGGTGGCTTAGCTCGTGAGACGGTCCCCATCTTGCGAAGTGCAAACGAGCGCGTTGCTCAGGGCACTAAGAGACTTATAATGACCAGTGATAAGGTGAGAGTGCCGCTGTTATTAATGAGCTACAAAGTCCCCTCTCTTGGCAGTGTGAGTTCGTCTGATGAAGTTGATAGGGCTGATGTATATGCGCTTGATGTCTTAGCGGAGGTATTGGACGGTGATAACAGTGCACGATTCGCCAGACATCTAATTAGAGGAAAGTCGCTAGCTACCTATGCGTCGATTGGATATTCACCGGCATCTCTTTTAGACACGCTATTTTCAATTAGCGCGGTTCCAGCTGAGGGGATCACCCTCGATCAGCTTGAAGTAGCCATTACAAGCGAGCTTTTAGAGATTATTCAAAGTCCGCCAACCCAGGTAGAAATGCAGCGAGTGAAGTCACAAGTCATCGCAAGTAGAGTTTACGCAATGGATTCGATGGAAAGTCAAGCTACTATCATCGGGCAGTTAGAGTCGGTAGGTTTAGACTGGCGTTTGAAAGACGAATATATCGGAAATATAACGAAGGTCACGGCGAATGACCTTGTTGCTGTCGTAAAAAAGTATATTAGGCAGGATGCCTTAGCTACCACCCAACTTTTGCCTGAGAGTTCTCTATGAAAAATTGTGTTGCGGCAATACTAATGTCATTTTTTGTTTTGCCACTTTGTGTTAGCGCCAAAGTGGAGGTGAAGTCGTGGAGCACCGAAAATAATGTGTCGGTACTTTATGCGCAGGTGCCGACTCTCGAGATGGTTGATGTTTATCTTGCTTTTGACGCGGGAAGCACTCGGGATGGGACAAAATATGGGCTATCAAATTTAGTGAGTGCGCTAATTTTGCAAGGCGCAGGCGAATTAAAAGTTGATGAGTTTAACGAGGCAATTGGACTCACTGGCGGCATTCTCTCATCTGGCTCCAACTCGGACATGGGATATATTAAGATGCGTAGTCTAACCGAGACCGCTAACTTAGAAGCTGTTATGAGATTGCTGAAGTTGGCGCTTTCTTCGCCTAGGTTTGATAACTCCGACATAGACAGGCTAGTGGCGAGAACATTGACGGGAATAGAGTTCAAAAAACAGTCTCCAGCAGCTGTGGCTCGAGATAAGTTGTATGCAGGGTTGTTTGCAGCACATCCTTACGGCTCGCCCCATGAAGGTTTTGCTGAATCAGTGAAGTCTATTACTCGCGGTGATATTACTAACTTCTTTAAAGAGTTTTATGTTGCTAAGAACCTTAATATAGCTATTGTAGGTGCGGTTGATCTTGAGCAGGCCAAAGCCATGGCAGAAGATATAAGCTCTATTTTGGTAAGCGGAATGCGTGCTGATAAATCAGTTGTACCACCGCTGGAAAAGGCGCGAAATGACTTAATCAAGCGAGAATTTCCCTCAATACAAAGTCATATTAGGGTCGGTGCTCGGAGTGTTGAGAGGGGTCACCCGGACTATTTTCCCTTACTGGTAGCCAATCATGCCTTGGGCGGAAATTCATTAGTTTCGATATTGTTTAGATCGATTAGAGAGGAAAGAGGCTTAGCCTACTCGGCGTATAGTTATTTTTCTCCTAAATCAAATGGAGGTAGTTTAGTTGCTGCCCTGCAAACTGATCGTGGAAATCAAGAAGAAGCACTCAGCGTGTTAGATAGTTCGTTAGAAAAGTTGAGGCTCGGGGGTTTTTCGGACAGAGACATAGCCAGCGCTAAAGACAATTTGATGAGAGGATTTCCTTTAAGAGTTGATACTAACGCGGAAATTTTAAACTATTTAGCCATGATAGGATTTTATAGATTACCAATTGATTACTTGGAGACTTTTGCTGAGAATGTAGGCCAAGTGACACGCGCGGAGGCTAGTAGAGTATTCAAACGATATTTTTCACCGGAAAAACTGGTGACAGTCATAGTTGGCCCGAATTTGGATGGTGATGAGTAAACCACTCGGAAGGGTGCGAGTAATTGGAGGTAGCTTGCGTGGAACTAGGATCCCTGTTGAACGCGCAGTAGGTTTGAGACCCACTTCTGATCGAGTCAAGGAAACGCTTTTTAATTGGCTCTCTCTAGATGTTGAGGGCGCACGTTGTCTAGATCTGTTTGCTGGAACTGGGGCCTTAGGTATAGAGTCACTCTCCCGAGGTGCCAGGACGGTTACTTTTGTGGAAAAAAATCCAATACTAGGCGGTGCCATCAGTGCGTTACTTATGAGTCTAGGAATGTCCAAGGCCGAGGTATGTCTGCAGGATTCAATTAACTATATTGAATCCTGCGATACTCGGTTCGATATTATCTTTCTTGATCCTCCTTTTAAATCAGACCTTCTTTTGTCTTCCTTAGAGCTGATTTCTGAACGGAATCTTCAACCAAACGGCGTCGTTTATGTGGAATTTATGAAAAACGAGTTGGAGTTACCAAAAGAGTGGCGACGGTTGAAAGCTGGTTCGACCAAGAGTATGGAATACAGTCTTTTAACAAAGCGGTGAGGAAATTCCTGTTGGAAAATGGTATAAATTGTTTGATTTTCATATTTAGGGCTGTAAATTGAGTACCATTGCGATATACCCTGGCACTTTTGATCCAATTACACTTGGACATGTCGATATAGTTGTTAGAGCCTCGCCCATGTTTGATCAAGTGATATTGGCGGTGGCTGGGAGCACTTCGAAGAATACGATTTTTTCTGTAGAGGAAAGAATTGAGTTGGCGTCGAAAGTTTTAGAAAAAATTCAAAATGTTAAAATAATACAATTTAATGGTCTTATGGTTGACTGTGCAAAAGAAAATAACGCTTCGGTTATTTTGCGAGGCTTGCGTGCAGTAAGTGACTTTGAGTACGAGTTTCAGCTTGCTGGCATGAACCGAAAGTTGATGCCGGAGGCGGATACAATCTTTTTACCGACTTCAGAGAAATATACTTATATATCTTCCTCATTGGTCCGAGAGATAGCGAAATTTGGCGGAGATATTACCGACTTTGTGCCGAAAGTTGTAAAAAACGTCTTGATTGATAAACTAGCGGCCAGCTCTCGTTAGCTTCGAGGGCAGCTATCTAATTTGGGTCTCAAATCATAATGGCGCTGAAAATTACTGAGCAATGTATTAATTGCGATGTATGTGAGCCCGAGTGTCCGAATGAGGCAATCTATGAGGGTGAATCGCATTATTTGATAGATGCGAAAAAATGTACCGAGTGCGTCGGACATTTTTCTGAACCACAGTGTGTTGTTGTTTGTCCCGTAGACTGCATTCCAAAAGATAGCGATCACGAAGAGACTCAGCAACAGCTTGAGTTAAAATACTTGCTTTTAAAGAAAAGCCTAGTAGGAGATTGAATTGACATACGTACGCTACAAATTTCGTTACATCAGCGTAGTGATTATTGCGCTTTGGTTTGGCGATAATGCCCAAGCCGAATCCGCGGTGGCTTCAGCGCATCCTGCTGCAACTCTTGCCGGCAAAGAGATATTAGAGGCCGGCGGCAATGCCTTCGATGCGGCTATTGCTGTTGCCGCAGCTCTGGCGGTTGTCGAACCATATAGTTCAGGGATTGGTGGTGGTGGTTTCTTTTTGCTTCATAACCAAAAAGAAGGCGTAAACTTATTTGTTGACGCCAGGGAGGAAGCGCCGGGTAAAGCCACGGCTGGTATGTACTTGGATTCTTCCGGCGATTTCGTTCGCGATAGATCGTTGAATGGCCCGCTGGCTGCTGCGATACCGGGTCTGCCTGCCGGATTAGTCTACCTGTCTGAGAATTTTGCAAACTTGACTCTGCAAGAAAACCTAATGCCGGCGATAAGGTTGGCGAGGGAAGGGTTTTTAACCGGTGATCGCTATGAAAAGATGGCAGGTTATCGAGCCCCAGCTTTACGCTTACATAAAGATGCTGCGAAAATATTTTTGGATCAGGGTAACGTCCCTAAAGCGGGTTTTAGGGTCATCCAAAAGGATTTGGCTGAAACTTTGCAAGCAATAGCGGTTTCCAACGGCGAGAGTTTCTATAGGGGTGATTTAGCGAGAAAAATGGTCGACTCGGTAGTCTCCGATGGTGGTATTTGGCGAATTGAGGATTTAGAAAACTATGAAGTTAAGATAAGGCAGCCTCTCGTCTCGTCTTATCACGACGTAAAGATCATTTCGTCTCCTCCTCCTTCATCAGGCGGTATAGCGCTGATCGAAGCACTCAATATTCTGGAACGATATGACCTGAAAAAATATGAAAGAGACACCTATATCCATTTAGTAGTTGAGGCCATGCGGCGTGCTTACCGTGATAGGGCGGATTATTTAGGCGATCCGGATTTTGTAAAGGTGCCAGTAAAAGAGCTATCGTCTCAGATCCATGCCGATTTGTTGGCGTCATCAATTTCCGACACAGAAGCTACGCCTAGTAGCTCATTGCCACAAATAGGTAGTCGTCCAAAAGGAACGGACACCACTCACTTTTCCATTGTGGATCGTCTAGGTAACAGAGTCGCAGCGACTTTAAGTATCAATATTCCTTTTGGAGCGGCAATAACTGCTGAAGGGACTGGTGTATTACTGAATAATGAAATGGATGATTTTTCAGCGAAACCGTTTACACCGAACACTTATGGGCTTGTGGGTGCTGACGCGAACGCGATCGCACCGAGAAAACGACCTCTCTCTAGCATGACCCCTACTTTTCTAGAAGGAACCGATCGGATAGCTATTATGGGTACGCCGGGCGGGAGTCGTATAATCTCTATGGTACTGATTTCCGCGCTAGACTTTATTAATGGTGCCGAGCCGATAGAGATGGTGTCGTCGAAGCGTTTTCATCACCAATATTTACCTGATCAAATTTACTTTGAGAAGGACGGTTTAACTTCATCTGAGCAGGAGTCTCTCAGTAAGAAAGGGCACAAACTCAAAGAAAGTGGGCGTAATTACGGTAATATGCAGGTTATTGTTATTGACAAAGCAGACGGTTCTGTAGACGCAGCCAGTGACCCTAGGGGCGAAGGTTCGTCGGTAGTTTGGTAGTTTATTTTTGGCAATTTTGACAATAGAAGCTTGACCTTTGTCCTATCCGTTTTTGTGCTATAGCTCGTTGACATTTGTAACATGGTAGACTTGCGCGACCATATACGGCCAGTTTTTGTTTAAAGTAACCTGCGTCACCTCGTTCGTTTTTAAAGTCTTGCAGCGTTGTACCTCCGGCCCTAATAGCTCTTCGTAATACCGTTTTAATACTTTTACTCAACCGACCAAATTCGTCTAAATCTATACTATTAGCAGGGCGATTTGGATTTATGCCAGCTGAAAATAGTGCCTCGCTGGCGTAAATATTTCCGACTCCTACAACTACGTTATTTAGCATGATAAATTGCTTGATAGCGCAAGTTCTATTCGCCGCGACACGCTTTAGATATATTGCAGAAAATTGCTGGGTGAGTGGCTCTGGTCCACAGTTTTTTAATAATTTGTGTTTAAGTGGATCTTGTTTTGTCCAAATAACTAGGCCAAATCTGCGCGGATCTCTGAATCTAAGGCAAAGGTTGTCGTTAAACGAAATCTCCACGTGATCGTGCTTTGCTTTTGGGATGTCTGGACTGACTACTCTTAAGCTGCCCGACATACCTAGATGTATTATCAGCGTGCCCTCAGAGAAGTTAAACAAAAGATACTTAGCGCGCCTAGAAACCGTTCTCAGAGTTTGATTTTTTAAAATATTTCCAATATTTCGCGCAATTGGCTGACGAAATTTATATTGGTGAACGATTGTACTTTCAACTGTTTTATTTTTTAGTAGTCTTTCTATTCCGCGTTTCGTTGTTTCGACTTCAGGTAGCTCGGGCATAGTTGATTAAAGAGAAGTTTTATTTATTTGAGTTGATATTACACCAATAAGTATACCTTTGTGCTGTATTATAAAGACGATTTTTGTAAGGCGTGTAAAATGAGAAAATATTATGCTGCTAATTGGGGTTGACACCGGAGGGACGTTTACCGATTTTGTTGTGCGCGATGAAGCCGGAATTAGAGTTCACAAGGAATTATCGACACCCAACAACCCGAGTATAGCTATTATGAAGGGCCTTTCGGCTCTTGGAGTGCCCCTCGAAGAAATTTTAATCGTTCATGGGACCACGGTAGCCACAAATGCTGTGCTTGAAAAAAAACTATCTAAAACGGTGTACGTGACCAACCGTGGCTTCAGTGATTTATTAACCATTGGTAGGCAGGCTAGAGCAGAGTTATATAATTTGACTCCACCAACTAAATCTCCCCCAGTGCCCAAGTCGCATTGCGTTGAGATAGGGGGGAGAATAAACAGTTCTGGGCTGCTAGTTGAAGAAGTTTCCGAGCAGGACATGACTTATCTTGAGGAACAGGTTAAAAAGTTAAACCCTGAGGCTATAGCGGTTAACCTACTGTTTTCTTTTTTAAGGCCTGAGATAGAGCATGCACTAGCGGTACGACTGGAAAAGTATTGCTTTGTTGCCTGTTCTAGTGACGTATTACCCGATTACCGCGAATACGAAAGAGGTATTGCAACATGGCTAAACGCAGCGCTTGGACCTAAAGTCAGGAACTATTTAGAAAACTTAGCTCGCTCCTTAAACTATTCATCTTTGGCTGTGATGCAGAGTAATGGTATGACATGTTCTCCGGAGTACGCCAGTTCTCACCCAGTAAATTTGCTCCTTTCAGGGCCGGCTGGAGGATTAATCGGTGCGTCTCATATAGCCAAAGCAGCTGGATTTGAGAAGGTTATGACTTTTGATATGGGGGGTACCTCAACGGATGTCGCTTTAATTGATGGTCGAATTTCACTGACTACTGAAGGTCAGATTGGAGGTTACCCAGTTGCAATACCAATGGTTGAAATGCACACGATTGGAGCTGGCGGAGGATCAATCGCACGCGTTGACCTTGGAGGCTTGTTGCAGGTGGGGCCCAGCTCTGCGGGCGCGGTTCCCGGGCCAGCCTGTTATGGTCAAGGTGGTAAAAGCGTTACCGTTACCGATGCAAATCTAGTCATGGGTAGGCTCCCTCTAGAAACACGGTTTCCCGGAGGTATGAAGCTTGATTTTGAGAAGGCGGTCGAAGCTGTAGAGGAGTTAGCTGAAGCATTAGGGTTGAGTTTGAGCGAAGCCGCGCTAGGAGTGTTGGAGATCGTCAATAACCTGATGGGCCAAGCTCTTAAAGAGATATCGATAGAGCGAGGCATTGACCCAGCAGGCTTTACTTTAGTGCCTTTTGGCGGCTCTGGTGGGTTGCATTGCTGCTCTCTGGCTGAGGCTTTATCTCTGAGAGTGATTTTAATCCCTGCAAGTGCGGGTGTCTTATCAGCGCTAGGTATGACGGTTTCAAAGCCTGGTCGCAAACTTTCACGTTCAGTGCGAAAAAAATCTGAAGATTGCAGTGACGAAATACTAAGAGGTATTTTCGAGGATATGGTCGCCACGGCAAGCGTTGAGCTTTCGCGAGAAGGGCATAGCGATAGTGACTTGAAGGAAGAGTTATTAGTAGACGTATGTTATTTTGGACAATCAACGTTCCTGACGTTGCCTTTTGATTCTCTGGGTGATTTGTGTCGTCTATTTCCAAGGGCGCACGAGCGCCGATATGGTCATATTCTCGATAAGCCCATAGAGATAGTAAGTCTCAGAGTAATTGTTACTGTGGAGCAAGCCTGGTCAAATTTGACGATTACTCCTTTTCTCGAGGATACAAATAAAGTTTCAGCCTCGAGATATCCTGTAATCGACAGGCAAAGCATCAACGGGATAGTCCGAGGACCAACCATCGTACTTGATAGTACCGCTACTATCTTTATAGACACTGGTTGGACGGGTAGATTAGACGTCGCGAAAAATTTAATCTTAGAATATGATTGAATAAATTCCACTTCCTTCTGTTTGGTTTTTTTGCAGAGGGTTTTTATTGATTTTGGAGGTTCGTTTTGTACGGTTTTTTTACCCTTTCTTTTTGGGACTTTGTGTTTATTACCTTGGGTTATACGCATGTGACCATTATTGCTGTCACGATTTATTTACATCGGAATCAGGCTCATCGCGCTATCGACTTACATCTAGTTATATCGCATTTTTTTCGCTTTTGGTTGTGGTTAACCACTGGCATGAATACCAAAGAATGGACCGCTGTGCATAGGAAGCATCATGTCAGTGTGGAAACGGATAATGACCCACACAGCCCCGTTGTTCTTGGTGTGAAAAACGTACTACTTAGAGGGACTGAGCTCTATCGTTTAAGCGCCCACGATGGAGAGGTAGTTAAGCAATTTGGATTCGGAACACCAGATGATTTGATCGAGAACAAATTGTATTCGGCCTACCCTATGGTGGGTATTTTAATGATGTTTTTAACTAATATATTGTTGTTTGGCTTACCAGGTGTCACGATTACCGCGATACAAATGCTTTGGATTCCATTATTTGCGGCAGGCGTGATTAACGGCTTAGGTCACTGGGGAGGCTATAGGAATTTTGATACTAAGGACGCGTCGACTAACATACTCCCCTGGGGAATTATTATCGGTGGCGAAGAGCTCCATAATAACCATCATGCTTTTGCCGCTTCTGCTAAGTTCTCGATAAGACCATGGGAGTTTGATATAGCGTGGTGTTATATACGAGTACTCTCTTTTTTAAAGTTGGCAACAATTAAAAGTGTCGCGCCAGCGCGTCCATACATTGATTTGGATAAACTCTCGCCAGATCTTGAAACATTGAAAGCGGTAGTTGCCAACCGTTTACATGTCATGTCAGATTTTAAAAAGATGGTCATGCACCGAGTCTATCGGGAAGAAATTACTAACTCCTCTGGTGAGAAGCGATTTCAGCTAAAGAAATTGCGCAGAGTATATAAGGCTCCTTATAAGTTTCTGAGTTCTATAGATAACTATGAAATGGATGAGGTTTACTCTATAAGCAGAAAATTACATATAGTGCTTAGCTCATATAATTCCTTGGAGGATCTATACAGACAGCGTGCCTCGGATGCAGATGTATTGCTTAAGCGACTAAAAGAATGGTGCGAAGAAGCCGAGCAGAGTGGGATTTCTGCGCTCCAAGAATATGTAAAGGTAGTTCGGGGGTATACGCTAACAGAGCTACCAAATTAATGGTTGTTGTCGTGACGTTACTTTATTTTGGCTTCTTTGTAACTGACGTGCTTGCGAACCACCGGATCAAATTTCTTTCGCTCTAACTTATCCGGATGGGTTCTTTTGTTTTTTGTGGTGGTATAGTAGTGACCTGTTCCAGCACTAGATACTAATTTAATTTTTTCTTGCATCCTAAGTTCCTTAGATTTTTTCGCCGCGGAATCGTAAATTTTTCAAAACTTGGTCGATTCCGAGTTTGTCAATTACCCTAAGACCTTTCGCACTAAGTCGAAGTTTTACCCACCTGTTTTCACTTTCGACCCAAAATTTGTGAGAGTGAAGGTTAGGTAAAAATCTTCTACGCGTTTTATTATTTGCATGCGAAACGTTGTTTCCTGCTACGGGTCGCTTACCTGTTACTTGGCATACACGGGCCATTTGATATATTCCTATTTAATTCTAAGAAAACCGGTGGGCAATTCTAGCTCGTTTCTTGCCGTTCGCCAAGCGTTATCATGCTGCACGAATGCTTCTACACGTAAAATAGACAAAAACACAATCATTAGTTACTTTAGCCGCGAAGTGTTTATTATACTAAACTTCTAAAACCTACGAGCTATGGTGTCTTTGTGTGAACAAGTTAGCATTCAAAAAGTGTTTATTGATTGTGACGGGAAGTATTGCGGCATACAAAACCCCCGATATTGTCAGGCGTATGCGTGACCAAGGGGCTGAGGTACGCGTCGTATTAACATCTGCTGCCACAGAATTTGTTACACCATTGGCGTTACAGGCCGTTTCTGGAAATGAAGTGCGTCAAGATCTTTTTGACCATAGGGCTGAGGCGGGCATGGGTCACATCGAGCTAGCTAGATGGGCTGACGCTATCGTTATCGCACCGGCTAGCGCTGACTACATAGCCAAACTAAGTAAAGGTTCAGCGGATGATCTGAGTACCGCAATTTGCCGAGCATCGGAAGCTCCTATATTAGTAGCGCCCGCTATGAATCAGCAGATGTGGGAGAATCGCTTTACAAAAGAAGCACTAGATGTGCTTTTGGAGAAAGGTTTTTGTGTTTGCGGCCCCGATTCTGGGAGCCAGGCGTGTGGAGAGGTAGGTTTGGGGCGTTTAGTCGAAGCCGAAATCCTCATTGAAAGTATTGCGAATCTGTTTAATTCCGGATCAATGGCGAAGCTTCGAGTAATGGTGACCGCAGGACCCACCAGAGAATATATAGATCCGGTTCGCTACCTAACTAATCAAAGCTCCGGAAAAATGGGCTATGCACTAGCGCGAGCAGCCTGTGAGGCTGGTGCTAATGTGATATTAATATCTGGACCAACCAACTTAGAGCCTCCTAAGGGCGTAGGTATTAAATACATTAGCTCTGCCAAGGAGATGGCGAGCTCGGTGAGCGAGGGTATTGGGGAGATCGACATTTTTATTGGCTGCGCTGCGGTTTCGGATTATCGTCCTGAAGCGGTAAGTGATCAAAAAATAAAAAAAAGTGACTCTACTTTATCTTTAAAGCTAATACCTAATAAGGACATTCTTTCTGGAGTTGCCGGATTAACTGATGCTCCTTTTACAGTCGGATTTGCTGCCGAAACGGAGGAGCTAGAAAGATTCGCTAGAGATAAAATGACTAAGAAAGGCGTTGATATGATCGCGGCAAATCTGGTTGACAAAAATGGTTTGGGTTTCAATAGTGATGACAATGAGGTAACTGTTTTTTGGCAAAACGAGTCACACGTTTTGGAAAAGCAGGCTAAAGAACAGCTCGCACGCAAATTAGTAACTTTGATATCAAGAGTTTATCAAGAAAATCCTTGATCAGTTCTAATGGAGGTTTCCTTGAGTAAGCGAGCACTTACATTTCGTTTCTGAATTGTGCTAAATTACATGCCATGAATGATAAAAACAAATCCCTAACTGCAGATGTTTTGACGGCGGCTTTGCCATATATCCAAAGATATCAAGGACAGACGATAGTTATAAAGTACGGTGGTAATGCCATGCTTGACGATAAGTTAAAGTCGAGTTTTGCTAGGGATATCGTACTGATGAGCCTGGTCGGTATTAAGCCTATTGTTGTTCATGGCGGCGGCCCCCAGATCGCGGAACAGTTAGAACTACTTGGGAAAGAGTCGGTGTTTGTTGAGGGAATGCGCGTCACCGATTCCGATACAATGTCGGCAGTGGAAATGGTTCTGGGCGGTTCCGTCAATAAAGAAATTGTGCAGCGTCTGAATGTTCATGGTGGAAGGGCCGTTGGTTTGACCGGTAAAGATGCATCATTAATACAGTCCGAAAAATTAATTTTGAATGTTGAAACAGACCCTTCGTTAGATCTTGGCCACGTAGGGATGGTGAAAGCAGTAAATGATGAAATTCTTCGATTACTCTCTAAAAGCGGCTATATACCGGTAATTGCTCCTATTGGATTCGATAAATCAGGAAATTCTTACAACATAAATGCCGATGTAGTAGCAGGTAAAATTGCGGAGGTACTTGGCGCAGAAAAACTGATTTATTTAACTAATACACCTGGACTGTTGGATAGTAGTAAAAATCTTCTTACCGGTTTAAATGCGAATCAGGTGAAAGAGCTCATTGATACAGGTGTAGTTCACAGCGGAATGTTGCCCAAAATCAATAGCGCGCTTGAGGCGGTTGCAGGAGGTGTGAATCGGGCACATATTATTGATGGCCGAGTAGATCACGCGGTACTGCTGGAGTTGTTTACCGACGATGGAGTTGGAACATTGATAGAATGAATGTGAAAAAAAAGCGTCGATTGCAGATCTTAGAGACTTTGGCGACTGAGCTGGAATCTAAGCCAGGGTCTAAAATAACCACCGCAGCTCTGGCTAAGGCAGTAGGGGTGTCCGAAGCTGCGCTATACAGACATTTTGCGAGCAAGGCGCAAATGTTTGAGGCGTTAATTGAATTTGCCGAAGATGCGGTATTCGGGCTTTTTAATCAAATCATGCGTGAGGAGAAGGATGCTATCACGCGATGCCACCAATTAGTTTTCGTTATGCTCAGATTTGCCGAAAAAAATCCTGGAATAGTGCGTGTTTTAATGGGTGATATTTTAGTTGGAGAGCATGAAAGGTTGAGGCAGCGAGTAGGACGTTTTTTTGCTAGGATTGAGACCCAATTCAAGCAAGTATTGCGGGAACACAATTTGAGTGATAAGGAGGAGGCAGAAATAGGGCAAATCGTATTTCAAGCTCAAATCTTGGTCAGCATACTCCGAGGGCGATTAAATAGATTCGTAAGTGAAGATTTCAAGGAATCCCCTGCTACGTATTGGAATGAGAACTGGGTACTTATAAAAAATGGACTGTTCGTATAATCCAATTTAGTTTATATGCCGTAATCTTTTTGGTACTGTCTGACGGCTTCTATATTTTCAGTATACTCTTCTGCATCTCTAACAAATTCTATAATATCCGCTAAAGAAATTATGCTGACGACTGGCACATTGTAGCGAGTAGCCACCTCTTGTATCGCAGATAAAGGGCCACTTCCTTTCTCTTGCCGATCTAATGCGACACAGACCCCGGCTAGCTTGGCACCACTTTCGGAAATTAGTTCATGTGACTCTCTCACAGAAGTTCCTGCCGATATCACATCATCGATAATTAACGCCTGCCCAGTAAGCTCCGCACCGAAAGTAATACCCCCTTCTCCGTGATCTTTTGGCTCTTTTCTATTAAAGCAGAAGGAAATATCGATGTTATATTCATTAAACATTGCGATAGCGACGGCTGAGGCTATAGGAATTCCTTTGTATGCCGGGCCAAAAAGTATTTCAAACTCAAGGTCATGGTCTACTATTGCGCTTGCATACGCTTTTCCTAGTAGTGCTAGAGTCGAGCCAGTATCGAAATGTCCGGTATTAAAGAAATATGGACTTTTTCGTCCTGATTTTAGCGTGAAGTTTCCAAATTGGAGTACGTTGCTATCTAACGCGGCGGTGATGAAATCTTTTTTATATTGTTTCATTTCTATCGTTGATTGATGGTTTTATGATGTTGATATAATGATATATCTTACGGTCCAATAGTAAAGGTAAAATAAGGATAGACATAAAAATGCGAGTCATCAGTGCTAATTTAAACGGGATACGATCGGCTCATAGTAAAGGTTTCTATATATGGTTGGCGCGGCAGAGGGCCGACTTTGTGTGTTTACAGGAGACGAAGGCACAACCAGAGCAGTTAAGTAACGCGATACTAAACCCTAAAAATTGGTATACATATTTCGAGTCGGCTGAGAAAAAAGGGTACAGCGGCGTCGCTTTGTTTTCGAGGCTTCAGCCGGATAAGGTTATACGAGGTTTGGGTGACCGAGAACTTGATCTTGAGGGACGTTATTTGCAGATAGATATCGGCAATCTTTCTGTGGCATCTGTTTATTTTCCGTCTGGATCGTCTGGTGATCTTAGACAACAGACGAAGTTTAGATTCATGGATATTTTTGATCAAAAACTTCGTGACGCTTATAAGCAGGGAAGGAATTATATTTTCTGTGGCGATTGGAATATTGCCCACAAAGAGATTGACCTGAGAAATTGGAAAGGGAATAAAAAGAACTCTGGATTTTTACCTAAAGAGCGCACGTGGTTAGATAGAGTCTTTGGTGAGTTGGGTTATATTGATGCTTTTAGAACAGTCGAAAAGCGCGAAGGACAATACACTTGGTGGTCTAATAGGGGGAACGCCTACGCTAACAATGTTGGGTGGCGGATAGATTATCAGGTGGTTAGTAAGGCGTTAGAAGATAAAATTACCAAAGCGACGGTTTATAAGATGAAGCGTTTTTCGGATCACGCCCCTTTAATTGTTGACTATGAATCTGAAGTGTCAAATTTTTCATGATAGTGATTGGTTAATTTTATAGACTGCGATCTCTGCACGCAGGTTTGGAAATAATGGCATGCCTATTATTTTCTCATGTTGGGCATTCAGCGTGGCTCTTTCCAATATGCTGATATTGCGTGTCCTACACAGTCCATCAAAATCCTTCACAGTGCACATGTGAATATTAGGGGTGTCGTACCAAGAGTGCGGAAGGTGTTTTGTTACGGGCATCTTGCCAAGGGCTAATTGCAATCTGCACTTCCAGTTTCCCATATTAGGAAAGGTGATAATGCCCTGCCCTCCAACCCGGAGCATATCATCGATAGTCTCATGAGGATGGTGCACCGCTTGTATAGTCTGCGACATGATGACATAGTCAAAAGAATCATCTTCAAAGTCATTTAGTCCGTCATCTATGTTGGACTGAATAACGTTCACACTATGATCAATACATGCCTTAATATTATCTGTATCTATTTCTATGCCATAACCTATTACCTGTTTTTCTTCTCGAAGTGCCGCAAGAAATGCGCCATCACCACAGCCTAAATCGAGCACTTTAGAGCCATTTTCAATCCAATCGGCTATAAGAGTGAGCTCTGGTCGCAATTCTGAAATCTTCATTATATGCAAATACCTCGAAAATACTTCGCTAATATTTGATGATAATCCGGGATTGGCAGAAGGAAAGAATCGTGTCCAAATTCTGATTCTATCTCGCAATAGCTAACATCTTTGTTTGAGTAAAGAAGTGAACGAACGATTTCTCTAGAGCGTGCGGGAGAAAATCTCCAGTCGCTGGAGAAAGAGACGACCAAAAATCGAGCAGATGCGCTAGCCATTGTTTTCCTTAAATCATCGTCATGGTTTTGAGCTGGATCAAAGTAGTCTAGCGCGCGAGTCATCAATAAATATGTATTAGCATCAAATCTATTAACAAATGCATCCCCTTGATATTGTAAATAGGACTCAACCTCAAACTCAGCGCCAAAACTGAAACTTGTATTCTTATCCGTGCGTTCCCGCCCAAACTTGGCGCGCAATCCGTCGTCCGATAAATAGGTCATATGACCTATCATTCGGGCTAATTTAAGTCCGTCAGTAGGTGCAGTATTTTTTTCATTGTAGTGGCCATTGTTGAAATTCGGATCTGCCAAAATAGCTTGTCTCGATATTTCGTTGAATGCGATATTCTGGGTCGAAAGCTTAGAGGCTGCTGCTATTACGATTGCGTTACGCACACGATTTGGATAGGCCACGGACCACTGTAATGCCTGCATACCACCGAGACTACCACCCATAACTGCAGCCCAGGACTCTATTCTTAGCTCATCCGCAAGTTTAGCTTGACTTTCAACCCAATCGCGCACCGTGACAATGGGGAAATCTGGTCCATAGGATTTACCACTAGATGGATTTTTGGAAAGAGGTCCGGTAGATCCCCCGCACCCACCAAGATTATTGGGACAAACTACGAAAAATTTATTTGTATCGAGGGGTCTATTTGGTCCGATACAGTTATCCCACCAACCTGGTTTGCGATCGTCAATCTGATTGTAGCCTGCGGCATGATGATCTCCAGACAACGCGTGGCAAATTAAAACTGCATTAGTGCGAGCCGAGTTCAGGGTACCGTAAGTTTCGTAGCAAATTTCGTAACTTTCTAAGGTCTCTCCACTATCTAGAGATAAGGGTTCATGGATGACGCAAGTCTCAGGTGAAACGATGCCTATACTTTCTTTATTTTTATCATGTTTCATTTGTAAATCACTACAAGAAGATATTGCTCATATCTTTAAGAGGAGAAACGACTAAGATTAAAACTAGCTGCAGCACAATAATGATCAGTAAGGGAGAGAAGTCTAACCCTGTGCTCATAGGCAATACTTTCCGCGCTCGGTTTAAAAGTGGATTGGTTATCGAATTTATCACGTCAACGATTGGATGATAAGATCCGGCAGAGAACCAACTGATTAGAGCATTTATTATAATCGCCCAAATTAATATTCGGACAAATTTCGCGATTATTTCTCCTATCGAAAACACGAAGATTGAAAGTATGCTCGGGTCAAGTGTTGAGATCATTCTTAATGACAACCATGTGAGCATCATCTGCATAGCGACGAGCATTAATAGGGAGGCCGAGTCTAATGATTGGAATTTTGGTAGGTAGCGTCTGGTTGGTTGTAGTATCGGGTCAGTAATTGCTTTAATACTTTGACTAATCGGATTACGACTATCTGCTCCCATAAGTTGCAGAATCAGTCGGAGTAGCGCGATAAATATGGCTGAGCCGAGTAAAATGTTTATTAAAAAAAATCCCGCATTAGAGGTGTATGTTCCCATTAGTTTTTAGTTACCTTTAGCAAGCTCTATGGATCGATCTCTAGCAGCAGTAACAGCCGATTTAACGATACGATCGATTTCTTCCGCAGCAAAAACTTTTAAAGCCGCCTCAGTTGTTCCATTAGGAGAAGTTACGTTTTCCCTAAGCTCCCCTGCGCTTTCTGACGCGTTTCTCGCTAATTTACATGCACCGTAGGCCGTTTGTACAGCCAGCTCCTTGCCTAATTCGGCAGATAGCCCAAGTTCAACTGCGCAGCTTTCTAAAAGTTCAATTAGCATAAAAAAATATGCTGGCCCACTTCCCGAGACAGCGGTTACTGCGTCCATGAGGGATTCTTTATCGAGCCACACTGTTTTTCCTACTGCTGCTAAAAGATTTTCGGCATCAAAGCGTTGCGGTTCAGTGACATTTTGATTGGCGACCAGTGCCGTGATCCCACTGCGGACTACGGCAGGCGTATTGGGCATACATCTCACAATGGCAATATTTCTCTCGCTATAACAGCTAAGTTGTTCGAGAGTAACCCCCGCGGCCACAGAAATATAAAGAGGATTTTCTCTACCGGAGGCGACGAGGGACTGGATAGCTTCGCCGATTATTTGAGGCTTAACCGCGAGAACAACGATATCAGCGTTTGCGGCCGCCTCTTCGTTGTTCGAAAAAGTCTTCGTTTCAAAAAGCGAAGCACATTTTTCTCGCGCAGCGATCGAGGGATCTGAGACGCTTATATCTTCTCCGGATACACCAGATTCTCGGGCGCCCTGTATTAGTGCTTGTCCCATATTGCCGGCGCCTATGAAGGCATATTTATTCTTCTTCGTCACAAGGATCTCTTAATCATTTATTGTGCCTGTGTTAGTTCTTTCGAGGACCAAAAAGGCCTTCCCCTATTCTAACCATTGTTGAACCTACGGCAATGGCTGCTTTGTAATCTTGACTGGTTCCTATCGATAATGAGTCGAATTTAGGCTGATGTAAGTTGATGGCATCCATTAGAGGGAGAAAGGATTCACATTGTAGCTTGAAGTTATCGTATTGGGCAGGCATACCCATGACACCGCGCAGTCTTAGCCAACGGAAGGCCTTTACGCAAGCAACCATTTGCGGGAAAGCCTCTAACCTGATGCCCGACTTAGACTCTTCCCCGCTAATATTTACTTGTATCAATACATTCAGCACTTTTTTCATTTTGGCCCGATGCTCATTAAGTCTAAATGCAATTTTTTCACGTTCAATTGTATGCACCCAGTCAAAATTCTCAGCGATGGCTAATGTTTTATTACTTTGAATTTTTCCTATGAAATGCCAAGAAATTTCTTTCTCCGTAAAGTGATGTATTTTGCCTATCGCTTCTTGTAGGTAGTTTTCACCAAATGCACGCTGACCCGACTCATATGCCAGTTTTATTGAATCAACCGATTGCTTTTTACTCACGGCTAATAGCTTTACCGAGTTTTTCGGTCGATTAAAGCATTGCTCATACTCTTGTATATTTTTTTTTAATGCCTGCAGTCGGTCGGGTATGGATTTCATTGACATATTCTATTCTCTTATTTTCTGAATAGCATACCCTTTGACATAACAAAGTATAAGCAAACCGGCTATCCGTGTGATATTTTTATAGTAGTTAAGTTTCTCAGTACAATGCTATGCGCTTAAAATATTTTTCATTATTACTAATTCTCGCGGTGCTTTTCTTTCAAGCTGGGACAGTGTCTGCCGCCTCAGTGATCGAATGGGTGCCTTTGAATGGACTATCGGACGCATTAAAGCTAAAAATGAGCCATATGCGTATTGCACGGTGTATGCCAGAGAAGTCCGATATTGATTTACCTATCTACCCAGAGGCAACCGTTATATCTATCACCTGGGGGAAGGTAGCACCTGAGTGCTTTGATAGAGACGGTTGGGAGAACTTGGGGGCGATAGTTTTCGCATCGCGCGCAGATAAAAATGTTGTAGTTGAGTGGTATACTCGTAAGCTACCCGAATACCTCAAGTATGAGGGGGCAGCTGGAACAATACTCATAAAAAGGGAGATTGAGAATTTTTTATGGGAACGCGATTATGCCAAGTATTCGAATGTAACAGTTACTTTGTCGTCTGATGAGTTTTTGAATGCTGGTTACAGAACTTTCATAGAACTCAATCGTCCCAAAGAATAAGTAAAAGAAAAATATGACTATTACGCTATTTTTCTTTAGCAATTTTATTTCTTTAGGCTTAACTGTTAACTTACCAACATGAGTTATCAGGTGTTAGAGGAGTTAGTGGATGTCACGCGAAAGAAAAAAAGCGGAACCTGTTAAGCAACTTGAAAATGAGAAGGTGATTATTACAGAATGGAAATTTTCCCCGGGAGCTGAGACAGGATGGCATGTGCATGAACATGATTATGTAGTAGTGCCATTAACCACTGGTCGCCTTTTGTTGGAAACCTCGAACGGAGAATTGTCAGCAGATCTGGTTGTTGGTCAATCTTATAGCCGCGAAGTTGGTACTGAACACAATGTTATAAATGATAATGAATTCAATTTATCATTTGTTGAAATAGAGCTGAAGTGAAAAATTCAATTTTATGATTTAGGTATTCTGATGCACACAACAGAAACAATTATAGACAAACGTGAGTTGTGGTTTGATACAGGAGATATGTTAAACGGCAGTTTATACGTGAGTACGTGTGACTCAGAGATATTAAATCATGTGCTAAGTGTGTTGCGTAAGTGTGGTCTGTGGTCTGATGCTCCCGAGAGCCAAGTTTTACCGACTCAGAAAGAGGTATATAAAGCCCAGTTGATTTTTGTGGCTGCTGTTGAGTACCGCGCCGTTGAACAAAAACTTTTGCTAGTCAGATTCAATCATCCTAAATATCCTTCGAGTATAGAGCGATGGCGTAGCTGGTTAAAAGCTTGTGACGGGGCTTTTGAACGGATCTTAAATGATTAGATTACCCCTGCATTTATTTTTTTTATGCTTATTTTCTTTATTTGGCTGCAGCTTAGGCGAGGAGACTTTATTTCAAGAATACCCATCACCCGATGGCCTATATAATATGCGAGTGACCGTTACTGAGCCAAGAATGCCTTTAGGCCCGCTATATGTGACTGTTTACCTGATAAAAATAGCCGAAACCGAAGAAGCTAAAAAGATCTTTCATAGTAAACTGGAAAATGATGGCGTCCCTTTCACCGCGACAAATATTGCTGTGAGGTGGATGAGCCAGAAAACGGCACTGGTTTGCCTGAGGGCAACAGATCTTCCAGATCATGGCATTTATATTGAACTCAACGAGTCACTCCAGTTGTCATTGCTTGACGATTGTTAGTTTTTTATTTTTGGCTTATCAGGGTGTGATCTGAGCTTTAGCATGTATTTGGAGCAACTGGTTCGAGAGATCGAAAATTCTGTTCTATCTCATTTAGAAAGTACGAGACCACTTGTGGTCGGTGTTTCAGGCGCACAAGGTTCTGGGAAAAGTACGATATGCAGTAATTTAAAAAATAATTTGGTGCAGCGAGGTTTAGTAACTGTAACTTTGGGGTTAGACGACTTTTATTTAGAAAACAGCGAGCGATTGGCATTAGGCAGAAAAGTGCATCCGCTTTGCTCAGTGAGAGGAGTGCCCGGAACACATGATATAAAATACCTTAAAGCTACTTTAGCATCGCTGATAAAGGCAGATGAGAGCTCTAAAATACGCTGGCCCTCGTTTTCGAAAGCGTCTGACGATAGGCGTGCGTATAATAAGTTTTATTACCATGAAGGACGTGTTGATGTCATTTTATTGGAAGGATGGTGCGTAGGGGCACGGTCGAGGTTTATTCAAAACTTGGCAGAAAATGAATGGGAGTTAGAGCATGATCCCCGTTGTCTTTGGAAGGAGTGGACAAAAAATGCTGCTGTACAATACGAGTCAATATGGCAAGAAATTGATTTTTCGGTGATGTTATTCCAGAGCTCTTTTGAGAGAGTGATTGATGCCCGATGGCAACAAGAACTGGATCTTTTAAAAAGATCCGGTGAGAGTCAGTTTCAATCAAGATCGGGTGTTGTTGAGTTCTGTCAGCACTATCGCAGTTGGACGAGAGGAATGTGTGCTCACTTCCCGAGTTTAGCTGACTTGGTATTTAACTGTTTGGATGGTTATTCTTACGCGATTCGAAAAACTTGACTGCTCCCCACATCATGCGTTCCATATTTGTATTTTTTAGTCATCTTTCACTATATTAACTCTATACAATGTGTGGCCGCTTTTTAAATATTTCATCTCGAAGTTTGAAATAGGAGACTTTGGCAGCCAACCATGAACTTCAACTTTCTTGTTTAAGAAGTATTGTGCTACCCACGCAAATTCTAAAGCATATATTTTCCAATTAGTGCGCAGCTCCAGATTCTGGCCTATGGAGAGCAGATAAGGCATTATTGGATGTGCATGCCAGCGTCGCATAAGTTGCTCCTGTTTGGGCCATGGGTTTGGATAGAGAAGATATTGCTTTTTTATATTCCATTTGTGTCGGTAAGCATACAGCCAGATGTCTGGTAGATTTGCGCGGAGGAATATTAGATTTTCGGGTAAAGGGAGGTATTTTTTTTTGGCTTTACTTAAGCGGTGACTACTTTTGTCGACAGCAACGATTGTATGATCGGCTAGTTTTTTGGCCAGTCGGATCGCACTCTCCCCGGTTCCACAACCACAGTCCATAATAAGGGGTCTCGCGTGTCGTTCGACTTGCTCTTGTGTCGCCTTTAATATTCGTGCTGTCTCAGCCCCAATTGGATTTTGATATTTTATTAGGTCCTTATGCTTGTTTGAAACGCGCGCAAGATTTGGGTGCATGGATTGCTGATTACTCAATACCTTCTTTGAGAGGTTATCCTCCACCGAATACAACATTCTCGGCTTCAAAAATAGGCCCGTCCACGCACACCCTTTTCATAACTTTACCCTCAGGTGTATTGATTTCGACGGCGCAACCAGCACAGCCCCCGACCGCGCAGGCCATGTGTTCTTCGAGCGATATTTGACAAGGGAGATCATACTCGGCGGCTATACTTTGCACTACTTTAAGCATAGCCGTAGGTCCGCAGGCGAATAACTCAATATCATTTTGTTTACTGGAAGACAGTATGGCAAATTTGGCAAGATCTGTGACGAACCCGTCGTAACAACCGGCGTAGTCTTGATTACTGGCCAATCGTGAACATATACCCCAGTCTTCGAGCAATGGCATCGCCGCGATAGTATCGTTTGGTACACGGGTTGTCATAATTTGGGAGGGCTTCAACGGGAATGGAAAAGGGATCTCAGAGCCCATTAGAACTAGTGGCTCTAGGTTCGACTGCTTTTTCATATTCTCGGCTAAGTAGATCATCGGCGGAATTCCCACACCTCCACCGATCAAAATAGGTTTTTTTCTATAGCCTGATAGTTTGAAAGGCGTTCCAATTGGACCTAGGATGCTGATATTGGCTCCTGCTTGTTGCTTAGCGAGAAGATCGGTGCCTTTACCCACGGTTTTAAATAGGAACTCAATCCAGCCATCTCTCTCAGAGGCCCGCATAATTGACATAGGCCGGCGCATGGATAGCTCGTTACTGCATTTTACGTGGACGAAGTTTCCCGGTTCGGAACAGGCAACGATTTCTGGGCACTGTACCCGCATAACATGTTGTTCGCCCTCGAAGCTCTGCGTTGTTAATATTTTACCGTCACAGATCTTAATTGTTCCTCGATGAGCGTGATTATGGTTTGCGACTTGATTCACGTTGGATTCCATTTTCTGAGAGCTATTGAAACTTATGACCTAGAATAAATGATCTGACCATCTGCAATCGTATGAGTGACTTTCCCCGTCATTTCGCGATTTAAAAAGGGAGTATTTTTGCCACGACTGACGATATTGTCGGAGTGTGTGGTCCAGACTAAGTTAGGGTCAAACACGCAGATATCTGCCACATCGCCCACTATAATACCATTATCGCCTTTACCTAGGGCCTTCCCAGGCGCGCAGCTGACCGATTCGATAGCTCTACTTTCAGTTAGTTGACCACTTCTTACCAGCGCCCATAATAACGATAAAAAAGTATCGTATGATGAAATACCGGGCTCACTTGATGAAAAAGTCGTCGCTTTAGAGTCAGCATCTTGAGGCTCATGATGAGGAGAGATCGCGTCAATCTGCCTTTTTATTAAGCCATTAATTAGTGTGCTCTTATCCCTACGACTACGTAGGGGTGGTCTTACATGATAATTAGAATCGTAGTCCCTTATATCTTGGTCGCACAGATTTAAGTGCGAAATACTTACGTCACAACTTACCGGCAGACCTTTTTGTCTAGCATCGGAGATGTATTTAACCGATCTTCCTGCTGATAAAGCCTGGAAGTGGATTTTAGTGCCTGTTTGTTCCACTAATATTAGGACTTTACTCAGGGCGATTAGCTCTGCTGAGGATGGAATTCCAATGAGCCCTTTTTTAGTGCTGACCAGTCCGTCATGCATGGATCCGCCCTTAGCAAGCCACGGGTCTTCACAACTCATGAATACTGTCAAATCAACGGATGCAGCATATTCTAGAGAATTTTTAAGGACGACTGTATCTTGTATCGCTTCCCGAGCATTTGAGACCCCTATACAGCCTATTTCACGCAGAGCGCTCATTTCCGCCAAAACTTGTCCTTTGAGGCCCTCCGTTAACGCCCCAATACAATATATTTTGGGCGTAGCGATCCCACGTGCACGCTCTTTAATTAGTTCCACTACCGCAGGCGTATCGATGACGGGATTAGTTTTAGGCATGCAGCATATACTTGTAAATCCTCCAGCCGCTGCCGCTTTAGCCTCACTGGCAATAGTGGCTTTGTGCTCGTATCCCGGTTCTTGCAAGTACGATCCTAAGTCTACAAATCCTGGGCAGACTATTTGGTTCGTGGCATCAATAACTTTTTTAGCGATAAAGCCGGCTGGCTTTTTACCGACGCTTATAATTTTTTTACCGTCGATCCAAACATCGGAAACTTTATCGTATTTGGTAGAAGGGTTGATTACTCGACCATTTTTTATACAGATTTTCACTACGTTACAGACGCCCCCATAGTCAGGGACATTACTGCCATACGAACCGCGATGCCGTGGGTGACTTGCTGTAGGATGACGGATTCGGGTGAGTCAGCTACCTTAGAATCAATTTCGATGCCTCTATTGATAGGACCAGGGTGCATTACGATGACGTCACTTTTGGCTAAGCGCAATTTTTCTTTGGTTAGCCCAAATGTGTTAAAAAATTCACGCCCGCTGGGTAATAGCGCACTACGCATCCGTTCTTGTTGCAATCTGAGCATAATTATTACGTCAGCTTTATCAATGCCGCTTTCAAGAGAGTTGAACGTACGTACGCCAAGTTTTTCAACTGCCGTCGGAATTAGGGTTTTCGGTCCTACAACTCGTATTTCGGGAACACCTAGTATTTGGAGAGCATGGATTTCGGATCGCGCTACTCTCGAATGTGCGATATCGCCAACGATAGCAACCCGCAGCTGTTCAAATGTTTTTTTATGTTTACGGATAGTAAACATATCTAACATCGCTTGAGTTGGGTGAGAATGGCTTCCATCTCCAGCGTTTATCACGCTTATGTTTTGCGCAACTTGACGGGCAATGAATTCAGCAGCCCCGCTATCCTGGTGTCTGACGACGAACATGTCGGCTTGCATAGCTTCTAAAGTCTTCAGAGTATCAGATAAGGATTCTCCTTTCTTTGTGGCGCTAGATTCAAGATTGATATTCATCACATCTGCAGATAGTCGCTTGGCCGCAAGTTCAAATGTGGTCCTTGTCCTGGTACTCGATTCGAAAAAAAGATTGACGACTGTCTTACCTCGCAAGATTGGGACTTTCTTCGAGGAACGTTCACTCACGCTAGTGAAGGTTTCAGCATGGTCCAGTATTGTTGTTATAAGATCTTTCGAAAGACCATCTATGGAGAGGAAGTGTTTTAACCTGCCGGTCTGATCTAATTGGATATCTTGTGAGTCCATTAAATCAGCACCGGCCTCAAATGTTTTTGGCTACTTTCTTTAAAGCGAATATATGACGCTCTTTTTTTCAAGAATTTTTGCTCATCTCAAGTCGCAAAGGCTTCGGTCCGCGTAGTTTAACATGTTCTTCTTCTTTTAGTGAGATTGATGCGCCACATATATTTGGGGCGATAGGCAACTCTCTTCCATTGCGGTCGACTAATACAACCAGGTTAATCGATAAAGGTCGCCCATAGTCGAAAAGCTCATTCATGGCAGCTCTGACTGTTCTACCAGTATGAAGTATATCGTCAACTAAGATCACATGCTTATCATTTATATCGAAAGGGATTTGTGAGGGTTCTACTGTCGGATGAACCCCTAGTTTACTAAAATCGTCTCTATAAAAGGCTATATTAAGCTCCCCTATAACATTTGAAAGACCGAGATCTCGACAAATACGTTGGGCTAACCAAACTCCCCCGGTATGGATTCCTACGAAACAGGTATTCGACGACGATAGCCCATCCAATAAAGCACGGGTTTGTCTGGCGATACTTTTTATGAGTTCTTCAGTATCTAGTGCTGGTATATTCTTCATAGCTATTTGACCGACTGTTCCTGGAGCCAGGTCTCTAGAATCAGCTTTGCAGCAACCGCATCTAATCCCGCGTGATGGACCTCTAGCACATAGTCTACCGCAGCTCTGGAGGAAAGTCTTTCATCTATAAACTCGACTGGTCGTTGATAGCGTCCTGTTAGTCGGCGGGAAAACTTATCGATTTCCCGTGCTAGGTTATGCTCGTGTCCACTTTTTAAGCTCGGCCGTCCCAACACGAATATTTCTGGAGACCATTCTTTGACTAAAATCGTAATAGAGTTCCAATCAATTTTTTTATTCGTTGTCGTTATAGTTTTTATAGCGCTTGCACTTCGCGTCAAGGTTTGACCAACTGCGATCCCTATTCGTTTTTCTCCATAATCGAAACCTAAAGCTATTTTAGTCATTTGACGATCTCATATTTAGCCGTGAAAAATTTATCTCTGTTCATTAGTAGGACTCGATATAAAGATAAAAACGGTAAAACCTATTGGGTCGAAAAATTCTGATCATTGACAAATTTCCACGTTCGAGTGACATGCAATATATCTACTTCCTGCTTAATAGAAGTTGGAAACGGCGCAAAAGGTGCTGCTAATTTGACTATTTCGATAGCCGCCTCATCGAGTACCTTGTGTCCTGATGAGCGGCGGATATTGATTTCCTTGACTGTGCCGTCTTGTCTTAAAGAAACATCTAGTGAAAGGTTTCCGGACAACTCTTTTTCTCTAGCCTTATTTGGATAATTCATATTTCCGATTCGCTCTACTTTAGCACGCCACGCTTCCATATAGGCCGCATATTTGTAGTCTTTAGTGTTTACACTGATATATTTGTGTCGTACTTTCTGTTTGTCCGATTCCAGTTCACTTTGTATTTCGCCCGTTGAGCTTGCCATAGCCAAAGCACGATTGATTAGTTGTTTAGCATTGGGGACTAGCGCATTTTTTTTTGCGATAGGGATTTTTAATGACGGAGCTTCTTGGTTCTTGCTGTGATTTATTTTTTCAGGCGATGGAATAGGCTGTGGCGTAGGTGCAGATTTGATTCCTGTATCTTCTTTTAGGAGCTTTTGCCCTTGCGGTTTGTCAACATGCTCTGGCACAAGGTTTACTTGAATTGGAGACGGTGACTGCCTAGCAGTTTCAGTTATCGTTGGATTTATTCCAATGGTTAGCATTGCATGAAAAATGAAAGCGATTACTAAAGTAAAAGTGAGTCTATTGCCGGTGTTCGCTTCAATAGTTCGACTGATAGAGGTATCGTATTTACTTAGTTGCATTTATTGGCCTTCAGACCTGTAAATGACTTTTTAGTGCTTCCATAAATATGGTGCCTACACTTTCATCCAAATTAAGGTCGATTTCACGAGCGCAGGTGGGACTAGTCACGTTTATCTCAGTTAATTGGTCGCCTATTATATCCAAGCCAACGAACAGCAACCCTCGTTGGACAAGTTCTTCAGATACACGCTCACAAATTTTTAGGTCACTTTCTGATAATGGCTGTGGTACTCCGCGACCTCCGGCTGCTAAGTTGCCTCTTAGCTCGCCAGCAGCAGGTATTCTCGCAAGAGAAAATGGGATAGGTTTACCATTAACCATCAGAACTCGTTTATCGCCTTCTAGGATAGCTGGCAGGTACTTTTGGGCCATACAATAATTACTTTCAAGCTTTGTTAGCGTTTCGAATATTACCCCTGCGTTAGAGTCACCGGGTTTAATTCGAAAAACTGAGGTACCTCCCATACCATCAAGCGGTTTGACGACAATATCGTTGTGAAGCTGGAGGAAGTCTCTTAGCTGACTGTGACTTCGAGTAACTAATGTGGGAGGACAGAGTTCTGGAAACCATGCCGTGAATAGTTTTTCGTTACAGTCTCTTATTGAACGAGGGTTGTTGACTACAAAAGCACCTTGTGACTGAGCTAGCTCTAAAATGTATGTTGCGAAAACGTACTCCATGTCAAACGGAGGATCTTTACGCATAATTATACAATCGATATCCGACAATTTGGTGCTGCTAAGTCCGTCGTCTAAGAATTCAAACCATTTGTCATTAGAGTCGAATAGTTTGATTATTCGGGTATCAGCTATAGCTGAACCGTCTAGCACGGATAGATGCGATAACTCCATATAAAGAATTTCAAACTCAAACTCTTGGGCAGCTAGCAGCAGTGCTAGTGTCGTATCTTTATAAGGCTTGATGCTTGATATCGGGTCCATAATAACCCCAAGACGTTTTTTCATATTTTTGGCTCTAGGTACTTGTTCGGGTGTCTATGTCAGTCGATGTCATTCAAAACAAGAGATTCAATTTCGCGGCTAATCAATTTTTGAATTAACATGTGCGTTATTATGTACAAAATCAAATCTATTATAGGCATTTTTTACACAAGGATATCACGACTTGAATGATCAGTTTCAAATACGGATTGCCACTCGGACTAGCCAGCTAGCTATTTGGCAAAGTAATCTCGTGGCATCATTGCTGAGAGAACGTGAACCAAACCTTCAGGTGGAACTGGTTAAAGTAGTCACCGAGGGAGATCTTAAAATCGACACCCCATTATCTAAGATTGGGGGAAAATCACTGTTTATCAAAGAATTAGAAGTTGCCATATTGGATGGACGAGCGGATATCGCGGTTCATTCTATGAAAGACATTCCTAACCAATTGCCCGATCAGTTTTCTATTATGGCCATATTAGAACGAGAAGATTACCGAGACGTTCTATTGTCTCAAAAGGGATATGATCTCGAAAGCCTTCCAGTCGGTGCGGTAGTTGGCACATCAAGTCTACGACGAAAAAGTCAATTATTGGCGCTTCGGCCGGATCTATTGATTCGAGATCTGCGTGGAAATGTGCCTACTCGGATTGAGAAACAAAAAAACGGTGATTTTGACGCTATAGTGCTGGCATCGGCTGGGCTTAGACGCTTAGGGCTATATGACTCTGCAGCTCATGGCTTGAGTGTTGGTGAGGTAATGCCCGCGGTTGGTCAGGGCGCCATAGGCATAGAGGCGCTCACACAAGACCAAAATTTGCGAAACCTTGTCAGTAGTTTAAATAATGATTTATCCGCGCAAGAGGTTTTTGCTGAACGAGCCTTTAGCAGGTACTTGAACGGTACTTGTCAGTCCGCGATAGGAGCTCTCGCTCAGACTCAAGGAGATAACTTGATGTTAAAGGGCATAGTAGCTTCGCCCGACGGTAGTAAAATTATTCGTAAAAATACATATGGTTCACTGCGGGATCCTGAAGAGGTTGGAAACGAGTTGGGACGACTGATGCGTGACGCTGGGGCCGACGAGTTACTAAAATTGAGTTAATTGATTTTTAAATGGACAAGCTGCGTATGTTGCATAATCTTTCCGTTTTAGTTACTCGCCCTGCCGAAACTAGCGAGGCTCTGGCGTCGGCGCTTCGGATGGTAAATGCGTTACCAGTGGTGACGCCAATGATTGAAATTATGGAAATTGGCCATAAGTCAGTTGGTGTAATAAAAAACGATTTTGATTGCGCCGTCTTTGTGAGTAAAAATGCAGTACGCTTCGGTCTTCCTCTAGTTCATGAAAGCGGCGTTTCTTTAAAAAATAAAACAATTTTTGCGATTGGGCCAAGAACGGCCCAAGCCTTGGTGGATGCTGGCCTTAAGCATCCAATTACGCCGGACAAAATTTATAACTCTGAAGGCTTACTCGACAGCTCTACCTTTAAAGAAGTGATTTCGAATAAAAAGAGGGTTTTAGTATTTCGAGCTACGAAAGGTCGCGAGCTCTTAGCCTCCACCTTGCGAGAAACTGGTTGTAAGGTTGATTATTGTGAATGTTATATCCGACGAATATCAGAGAAGCCGATAGCGCCTCAACTCGAGCGAGCAGGTATTAGCACTCCAGATGTGATTCTAGTTACTAGCGGGGCAATTTTGTCTGCTATTCTTAGAAAAATCAAAGAAGAATGTTTACCAGGTCTGTATGACGCCCAGACTCTTGTTTTGGGGCAAAGATTGGCAGGTAAAGTACAAAAAGACGGCTTTACTAAACCATCTTTAGTTGTTGATCAATTAACTAATAGCGCCATTATTGCTTGCTTAGCAACGTGGATGAAACGAAGAAATTGATATTCATTTAACTAAATTGCTTTATCATCGACGTAAATATTTTGCATATAGAAGAGTAATGACCAAATGTTAGGCCTCGAATCGGAAAGTTGGCAGACTTATAAACGCCTGATTATACAAGTTATTCCTCACTGGAAAATTTTTGCTCTCTCTGTTGTGTCCATGTTTTTACTGGCTTCGACTGAGTGGGTTTTGCCCGCGTTATTAAAACCGATAATAGACTCTGACTTTGACTTGTCTGCGCCAGACAAGTTAATGCTTATCCCAATATTGTTAGTGTGCCTATTTCTTTTCCGTGGGCTACTCAGCTATTCAGCTACTGTGGCGCTCAACTGGGTTGCTCAGAGAGTGATTTATGACATTCGCACTAAGATGTTCGATGTCCTTATTAGATTGCCGGTGACTTATTTTGATAAACGTAGTTCTGGAGTTTTGATTTCCAAATTTACGTTCGACGTGACACAGGTGGCGGATGCGGCAACGAAAGTTGTCACAGTGTTGGTGAAAGACTTTACCGTAGTAATTGTACTTTTAGGGTATCTCACTTTTTTGAATTGGCGACTCGCGATCATGCTATTAGTTTTTGGCCCTATCATCGCGATAGTAATTAAAAGTGTCTCAAAGCGCATGAGGCTGATGAGTCACCGCTTACAAGAGTCGGTGGGTGAGCTAAACAATTCTGTGTCTGAGTCTATTAGAGGGCAACGGGAGATTAAGCTTTTTAATAGTTATTACTATGAACAAGGTCGGTTTTCTCATGCCGCTAACCAAGCACGTAAATTTCAGATGAAAGTTATAAGAACGAGCGCCATGATAGTTCCAGTGATTCAACTGATTGTTGCGTCGGCAGTGGCTGTTCTTATTGCGATCGCGTTAAGAGAGCAGGCGGTTTCTGGAATGACAAAAGGTGATTTTGTCGCATTTTTTACGGCGACTGCGTTACTCTTACCTCCGATCAAGCGTTTAGCTGGAGTTAATGAATTTTTGCAACGAGGTATTGCAGCGGCAGAATCAGTTTTTATTTTACTTGATACACCAACTGAAATTGATACTAGCGCAAAAACTATCCGATTCGAGGGGGCGATAGAGTTTTCAAATGTTTATTTAACTTATGATGACAAGGAAGTTTTATTCGATATTTCTATGAGCGTTCGGCCCGGCGAAACATGGGCGATTGTTGGCCGTTCGGGTGCGGGGAAAACAAGTATTGTGAATCTCTTGCCTCGTTTTTACTCTCCTACTAAGGGAACGATACATGTCGATGGAAAAGACCTTAGTTCTTATAGCTTAGAGTGCGTAAGGCATAATATGAGTTATGTTAGTCAAAATATCGTTTTGTTTAATGATACGATTTACAACAACATTGCGTACGGATCTCAGACAGCCTTCTCACCCGATCAGATAGCTACCGCCGCTGAAAGAGCGCAAGTAAGTATTTTTGCCGACCTATTGCCTGACGGCTTAGATACCATTGTTGGCGATAATGGTGTTCGCCTGTCTGGCGGACAGCGACAGCGTATTGCTATAGCTCGCGCCTTTCTTAAAGATGCCCCAATATTAATCATGGACGAGGCCACTGCAGCGCTTGATAACAAGTCTGAGCGTTTGGTACAAACCGCACTGAGAAGTCTTAAAAGTGGTCGTACCACTTTTATAGTTGCTCATCGCCTATCAACCATTGTTGAGGCTGATCAAATTATGGTGGTAGATAGTGGTCGCGTTAGTGGTATTGGTACGCATGACGAAATGCTCTCCGATAACACTTTATATTCGCAACTCTATAGTGCGGGGTTTAATTAGTCTTCTGGATTTAGATATGCCCCGTTGTTACTCGAATACCTTTAGTTACCTGCAACGGTCATTTCTTTTATTAAAATAGAACCTATTTGCACAGAGTTATTTGTTTCGGCGTCATTTCCGATGGCAATTATATCTGCAAGCATTCCTAATAGATTCCCTGCAATAGTGACTTCTTCTACGGGATGACTAATTTCCCCGTTATCTATGAGAAACCCCGTCGCTCCCCTAGAATAGTCACCAGTCACGTTATTGACCCCGAAACCCATTAATTCAGTTACTAGTAGTCCTTTGGAGATAGGAGAAATCATTTGGGCAAGGCTTTGGTCATTATGACTTATACGGATGTTAGTGACCCCACCAGAATTACCAGTAGGTTCCATGTCTAGTTTTCTCGCAGAATAGCCGTCTAAAATATAATGGGAAATTTCTCCGTTAGTCACAATTTCTTTGTTATACGTCGTTACACCTTCTGAGTCATAATTGGTACTTGCTAGTCCTCCAATGATGTGCGGTTTCTCACTAATAGACACAAAGCTTGGTAGAATTTTTTTCCCGAGGCTGTCATTTAAGAATGATGTTTTTTCATACTGTGACTTTCCGGAAAGAGCCGACAGTAAGTGACCGATAAGTCCAGAGGCCACCCGAGAGGAGAATACTATTGGCAGTCGTTGCGTGGAAATTTTTTTAGCGCCAAGCTTTTGTTCGGTGCGAGTTGCTGCCATAGCGCCAATGTGATCGGCACTCTCCAACAGTTCAGGATCTCTATTGCTCGAATAATAGTATCCCTTTTGCATTTTGCCTGATGTATCGCTTGCGATCATTATCGAGCTTATACTGTTCTGAGTTGCACAATAGGCTTGATTAAAACCGTCTGTGGTTGCGTAAGCGCGACTGCCTCTTGATTTGCTGATAGTCACGCCGTCGGACTGTTGTTTTGCCGTAGCTTTCGATAGTCCTACCGACTCTACTTGTTTCGCTAAATCAATTAGTTGCTCGGTTTCGACGGGCCAAGGATTGTCTAGGCCTAGTTCCTTAAACTCATCACATAAATAGTTTTTTTTAATCAATCCCGCATATTTATCAGACTCCCCGTGAGTGGCGATGATTTTCGCCGCTTTGACGGTCTTTTTAAGCGCCTCATCAGAAAAATCAGAGGTTGTGGCACTGCCTTTGCGGCCATTATCATAGACGGTGATAGCTAAACTTTGCTTTTGCTGGTTTTCTACACTTTCGCAGACATTTTCTCGTACCGTGATTTCGAGCCCGTCCGCTGCAGATACAGATACTTCTGCTTCTTTCATACCTTCTTGGAATGAAATATCGAGTATTTTTTCTGCTATCGTTTGAAGTTTGTTAGGTGAATAAAATACGTCATTTTTGGTGGAAGTCATATATGGTATCGTAACCTTTTTCTGCAGCAAGCACTAAACATTGGTTTTATTATAAGCAATTATTTGGCCCCCAGTGCTCTAGATACAAATTTTAAGTACTAATATGGAACATAGCGTAATTTTAGATGGACTGAATGCTCGGCAGTCTGATGCGGTCACTTCTAATTCTCCACATGTCCTTGTGTTGGCGGGTGCAGGAAGTGGTAAAACAAAAGTCTTGGTGCATCGAGTGGCCTGGTACTTGGAGACAGGGCAAGCGTTGCCTTCCAGCGTTTTAGCAGTGACCTTCACCAATAAGGCTGCTGCAGAGATGAGACACCGAATTCGGAATCTGACTGATTCAGATACTGACTCAATGTGGGTTGGTACTTTTCATAATATCGCACACCGTATATTACGGCATCACTGGAAAGAAGCGGGCCTGAAACAAAGATTTCAGATAATTGACTCTGATGATCAATTGAGGCTAATCAAACGATTAATTAAAGATAGCGGCTTTAAAGATGAAGAGGTTGCTCCCAAAGAAGCGCAGTGGTTTATCAATAACCGTAAAGATAGAGGTGAGCGACCAGAACAAATAGATGACTATGCCGATCAAAATTTCTTGAACATGGTCAAAGTTTATAAATTATATGAGCAGGCGTGCCAACGAGCCGGTTTAGTCGATTTTGCTGAATTGTTGTTGAGCGCTAATGATTTGTGGCGGAAATGTCCTGCACTCCTAGCGCAATACCGTCGACGTTTCCGACATATATTAGTCGATGAATTTCAGGACACGAATGCTATTCAATATGCATGGTTGAGGCAGTTAGCTGGGTCAGATGGCCACTTGTTTGCAGTTGGAGATGATGATCAGTCTATTTATAGCTGGAGGGGAGCGCAGGTCGAAAACATGCAGAAGTTTCGTGATCATTTTGTTCAGCACCATATGGTGCGATTGGAGCAGAATTATCGATCAACCAGTAACATACTAGACTGCGCTAATTCTCTCATTAGCTATAACCCCTCAAGAATAGGCAAGGAACTTTGGACAGATGGTGCTAAGGGAGAGCCAGTATCGCTTTACTCCGGCTACAATGATTTAGACGAGTCTCGCTTTGTGGCGGACAGAGTTTCACAATGGTTCGATAGTGGGCATCGATTATCGGAGTGCGCTATTCTCTACCGCGTCAGCGCGCAGTCTAGGGTGCTGGAAGATGCCCTGAGACAGACAGACATACCTTATAGAGTTTACGGCGGCTTTCGGTTCTATGAGAGGGCAGAAATCAAAGATGCTTTAGCCTATGTAAGACTTGTCAATTCACGCGCGGACGATGCCGCGCTTGAACGCATCATCAATTTACCGTCAAGAGGCATAGGCTTACGAAGTCTTGAGCAGGTTCGTTTGATTGCCCGCGACCGAGATTGTACCTTGTGGTCTGCGATTGCAAGCATCATCGAAGATAAATCAATTTCGGCTCGGGCGATTGGTGCGCTTAAAAGTTTTGTTCAGTTGATTGATCAAATGACCGTTTTATCGCGGGACGAAAGTTTGGCACCATTATTAGAAAATATTATTTCTCTGAGTGGTTTGGAAGATCATTATAAGAAAGAAAAAGGCGAGAGAGGTTTTGATAGGATTGAAAACCTTAACGAATTAATTGCTGCCGCTGAAGATTTCCCAGGTCAATCTACCGATGAAGATATGTCACTATTAGACGCCTTTTTGGCGCATGCGGCCTTAGAGTCTGGTGAAGGCCAAGTAGATGAAAACGAAGATGGTGTTCAGTTAATGACTTTGCATTCGGCGAAAGGGTTGGAATTTCCGTTAGTTTTCATCGTCGGTGTAGAAGAAGGTTTATTTCCTCATCAGAGATCCGTGGATGATCCACTGCAGCTGGAGGAAGAGCGGCGATTATGTTACGTGGGCATTACCCGCGCCATGAAAAAGTTGATCATAACGAATGCTGAATCGAGACGTTTACACGGAAGCGAGTATTATCCTAGGCCGTCCCGCTTTTTGAATGAGCTTCCGGAACAAGCGCTAGAAAATATCAGAGTTGGCGGTAGTTTTTACAGTGCTCATGACCGATATAATACCGATGTCAAAGATACTTCGGAGAGCGAGTATAATCTGGGCTGTACCGTAAGACATAAAACTTTCGGAGAAGGCACGGTTCTGCAAGTTGAAGGACGAGGTGATCAGGCACGGTTGCAGGTCAATTTTGTAGCTAATGGCTCAAAATGGTTGGTAGCTGGTTATGCGGGGTTGGAAAAGATATGAAGTGGGTAGGTAAGTTATTCTAATGAAAGAAATTAAATTTGGATTAAATATCGCGGTAATTATTTTTGTCATTATCGGGTTGTCGGGTTGTTCAACAGACAACGAAGTTAGCAGCTCCGTTAGATCGGAGGAGAAATTTCAGTGGAAGTTGGTGACCGCTTGGCCCCCGAATTTGCCCATAAATCATGACACGGTGGAAAAATTTGCTGAAGACGTCGCTATCATGAGTCAGGGACGCCTTAAAATTACAGTTTATGCCGGTGGTGAGTTGATTCCTGCTCTACAAACGTTCGATGCTGTATCGCAAGGTTCGGTCCAGATGGGTCACGGTGCCGCTTATTATTGGGCAGGCAAGATCCCTGAAGCACAGTTTTTCAGCACGGTGCCTTTTGGTATGACGCAAAACGGGGCTTGGGCATGGATATATGGTGGTGACGGTTTGGATTTGTGGCAAGAATTATATAAACCGTTCGGGGTAGTCCCATTTCCTTTAGGCAACACCGGTATCCAGATGGGCGGATGGTTCAATAAAAAAATTGAAAAAATAGATGATTTGAAAGGCCTAAAGATGCGGATCCCTGGTCTAGGCGGCAAAGTATTAGCCAAGGCAGGAGGTAATCCCGTTCTCTATGATGCGTCCGAGGTGTACAGTGCGCTTGAGAGAGGCGTGATAGATGCTACAGAATGGGTGGGTCCTCTGCACGATGTCCGGATGGGCTTAGATAGAGCGGCAAAATATTATTATTTTCCTGGATGGCATGAGCCCGGAACCCAGTTAGAATTGATAATTAATGAGGAGGCTTGGGATTCTCTGCCTGAAGACTTGAAGGTTATTGTCAAAGCGGCGGCAGCCTCGGCGAGCTTATATATGTTTGGACAATCTGAAGTATTAAATGCTGAGGCTTTTAATCTACTAAAAGAAAAGCAGCATGTTGAGATATTAGAGTTTCCGCCACAAGTCCTGTCTTATTTGGCAGGTTTTACCGAGGAGGTAATGCTGGAAGAGGCTTCTAATAATGAGAATTTCGATAAAGTGCTAAAGTCCTACCAGAAATTTAGAGACAAGCGAAAGAACTTTGAGCAAGTGACTGATCGCGCTTATAAGAAAGCTCTAGAAGATCGATAGAGACCGATTAAATGCTTGTTCTGAGTAAGGCACCGATCTAAATTGTAAATTTTCCTTTCATCATAGAATAGTGGCCTGGAAAGCTACAAAAAAACGTATAATTTACGCCACTTTGGAATGGGCTAAGGTCCAGAGTTATAGAAGAACTCTCTCCCCCTCCAATGAGTTGAGTTTGCCCTAAAATAAGTTCGCTGTCCGGGAGGTAACCATTCTCGGGTCCATTTGCCATGTCGATGGTTGATATAAGGCTACTGAAGTCCGATTCGGCAACAAAAACGATATTGTGACCCATAATGTTTGCAGGGAGATTTCCAGTATGGTTGAGAGTCAGCTTAAGCTCCGAGCAGGAGGAGTCGACTTTAAGCTCACTTATATCGAATTGCATAGTGTCTGTCGCATTGACCACGGCCTCGCACTTCCCTAGCGCGACTTTTGGCTGGGATCCGGTAGAATCTTCATTAGTATTGTTCGGCGCAGCCGTTGAATTTTGATCGCTATTTAAGGCTATCACGTTATCACTGGTATTGAGCGTGCCTACGGGCTGTATTCTTTCCGCGACAACGGCGCCGTGGTCTTGCGTTTTTTGAAAGTCATTATCCACGGTTATGGCAAGGACATAAGCGCCTAAGCCAACTACTACTAGCCCAGCTAAAACTAGGGAGAAATTTCTAACAAATACGTCGTCTTCTTGATCGCTCATAGGGTGCTCTCATCAAGTTGTATGCTTTTAGGTTAAGCATAATGGTTTTTGCAAATATCTTGGAGAGCTATTATAGCGTAAAACGCGCTCTACTCTAGAGCGAGTTGTATAAATATTTATTATATTTCGGGTGAAAGTTCACTCAGACTGTCCGCGGATAGAGAGTTTTCGCATGTTGGTACAGGGGGATGACATTTCAATCTATAGCCAATAGATCATAACTCAAAAAAAAGCCCCTTTAACAAGGGGCTTTATAAGCTGTGGCATTTTTAATTTGCCAGTATTCCGTCCATGTATTTACTAGCGACCTTAGCCGGTACCGGAATATAACCATCTTTTATGACTACTTCTTGTCCTTCTTTGCTTAGTACCATTTTCAAAAACGCTCTTTCCAAAGGAGGTAAAGGCTTGTTGGGTTGCTTGTTAACGTAGACATACAAGAACCTCGATAACGGATAAGTACCATTGATGGCGTTATCAGAAGTAGGTTCGACAAATCCACTATCTTTTTTTGATATAGCGATTGCCCGAACCCCTGAAGTTCTATAGCCGATACCGCTATAACCTATACCGTTAAGTGATTTGGTTATGCCTTGAACAACTGAGGCGGAGCCAGGTTGTTCGTTGACTGAGTCCTTGAAGTCTCCTTTACAGAGGGCTTTCTTTTTAAAGTAGCCGTAAGTTCCAGAAACACTATTTCGACCATATATCTGAATTGCTCTGTCTCTCCAGCTACCAGATAATCCAATATCTCCCCATGTTTGTATATCGGAGGAACCACCACACTTTCTTGTCGCTGAAAAGATGGCGTCGGCTTGTTTAATAGACATGCCCTTAATCGGGTTGTCCTTGTGGACAAATATGGCTAGTGAATCTATGGCTACGGGCACTGCGGTTGGTTTGTAGCCGTATTTTTTTTCAAACGCGGCTAATTCTTTCGATTTCATTTTTCGGCTCATCGGTCCAAGATTTGACGTTGCCTCAGTAAGTGCTGGCGGTGCAGTGGACGAACCTGCTGCTTGGATCTGGATATTCACATTTGGGTAGAATAGCCGAAAGCTTTCAGCCCATAGAGTCATGAGGTTTGCGAGCGTATCTGAACCGACGCTGTTAAGGTTGCCAGAAACACCGCTCTCTTTTTGATAGTTTTTTATACCAGCATCGACTTCTACGCCGTTAGCGGTACCGGAAAAAATAAGTGCTAATAAAGCACCGGAGAGAAAGCGTTTAAACATCACTAATAACCTCCTGAGGGCTAAAAACTAGAATTTACAACATAATGAACAGATTACATTTTGCCGATGCTTCATGACAGTTTGATGAACTGACTGACCGATAGTCTGTTTGTTATCTAGAATCAACTAACCGCATGGCGCTCGAAAGCCACGGATGTATGTATTTATTTTTTAGTCGCCAGGTGATCGACGACGTTCAACAAGTTTTCAAATGATCCCGTGTTCCGTACGCTTGTCCTGTATCTGTCCGTTGACGATCATAGAAGGCACTCCGCCGATACCTGAGGCTCGTGTTAGTGACATTGCCTTGCGCACACTGACGTCTATTTCGAAGGAATGATAAACTTCATCGAATACATCTTTGTCAACACCATGCGCCACAAAAAATGCACCTATTTGTTTTTCTGTATAAATTTTTTCTTTCCTGACATGTAATGCATTGAATAGTTTCGGATGAATACTGCCGAGGACTCCGAGTTTTTTTGCGGTATAAAATGCACGGGCGTGAGGTGCCCATTTTCGGTCAAAAACAGCAGGTATTTGATCAAACTGAATTTCGGGGTTGATGTTTTTTTTCCATACGCCTAGAGCAGGTTCAAAGTCGAAGCAGTGACCACAACCGTACCAAAAAAACTCGACAATTTTGGTTTCAGAAGGAGGTCGGGAAGCATGTACTGGCGGGGTTATTTGGAAATAGTGGGTGCCTTCAATCCACTTTGTTTCGGCTTTTTCGGCCTGTGCGACAAAGCATATAACCGCCAAGCCGATGGCAATTAAGAACTTGATTCGAACTACCAATTAAACCAAGCCCGTTTTGATGCTAGTGCAATGCAGAGACATACTTGGATAGCTGTGTAATTTCTTCATCAGATAATTTAGCAGCAATAGAGCGCATCATCATTTGTTGATCGGTATCTCTAGTTCGATCGCGATAACTCAGTAATTGACCCTCGGTATAGTCTGCGTGCTGACCTCTTAGCGCTGGGTATTTGGCTGCTGGATTGCCGGCGCCATTGGGACCGTGACATGACATACACGCGGGTATTCCTCTTGATTTATCACCCCCACGATAGATCTTCTCCGCGACAACACTTTCTTCATCCGATGTGAAATAAATTTTAGGCGACTGGTTGGCAAAATAATCAGCGATTTCTATCATATCGATATCACTCAAATTTGCCGCCATCGGAGACATTAGCCCATTTTGCCGACTTCCTGATTTATAAGCCTGTAATTGTTTTACGATATAGTCCGCTCCTTGCCCCGCCAAGCTAGGCCATGCCGGATTGATACTATTCCCATCTACTCCGTGGCAAGCGCCACATACAGCAGCTTTTTGCTCGCCATTAGCGAAAGCTCCTAGCGATAAAAGTAACGTTACGGTCAGCCACAACTGTTGGCAGAATATCCTATGACACATCAATACAGCTCTCAATTAAAAAATTTGATAATCCTATTATATACGTTTGCTTGCGTTGGATCTGCAAAAAAAAACATTTTTTAGGATGGTATTATAAAATCTTTATCCTAATTGGAGCAGGGCGATAAGCAAAAAGCAGAATTTTTCAGAAGCTCGCGGTTTAATGCAGCGAGCTTCTTTCTTGTTAAGTGTTCCCAAATGCACCATGCTTCCTGAAGATGTTGGTCGAGAGGTGGCATTTGCTGGACGGTCGAATAGCGGCAAATCCAGTTCGTTAAATGTGCTCTGTGGTCAGAAAAACTTAGCCAGAACCAGCCGAACGCCAGGGCGGACTCAACATTTGGTGGTGTTTGGTTTGGCGCCGAGCCGTAGGCTTGTAGATTTACCAGGCTTTGGTTACGCGAAGGTATCGAAAACGCTTCGTAGCCACTGGGAGAAAGAGTTGCCCGAATACTTAGAGCGTCGCGCTTCTCTGGCTGGTCTATTTTTAGTTATGGATTGCCGGCACCCTTTCAAACCTCAAGAAGAAGTTCTAACTAATTGGTGCGCTAATTGTGGCGTCCCTATGCATATACTGATCAATAAGATTGACAAGTTAGGTAAGAGTCAAAGAGCTAGAGTATTGTCTGAGGTCAGCCAACGAATAAAAGATTTGGGGACAGACAATATCTCCGCGCAACTTTTTTCTGCAGCAAAACATATCGGGAGCGAGGAAGCGTGGGCGGTTTTAGCCGATTGGTTTTCTGATGAACCGAAATGACGATAGTTATCGTCTAGAATGACTTTTGATTCTAGTGAGAATCAACTTGAAGTTCTATTTTTCGCCAGCACCCATGCCGTAACGTTTTCTGAACTTATCTACGCGACCTGCGGTGTCTACTATTTTTTGCGTGCCCGTATAGAACGGATGCGAGGCAGAGGAGACATCAAGGGGGTAGTAGGGATAGGTATTCCCGTCTGTCCACTCCTTTGTTTGATCAGTTTTAAGCGTGGAGCCTACCAAGAAGTACTTATCCACGCTAGTATCATGAAATAGGACTTGCTTGTATTCTGGATGTATTTCTTCTTTCATTGATATCTGCTCTAAGATCCAATTCGATTTAGGGAGAGAGAGTTTAGATTCCTACGGTTTTTATTGCAACTATTTATCCTACAAATTCAGGAACTCGGTCAAGAGTGCGTCTTTTAGATAGACGTGATTGGGTTCTTTATACTAATTAAGCGCCAATTCAAGGACGACTGGGGCATGATCTGAAGGCTTCTCCCAACCTCTTGGAATAGTATCTATAGCGCTGCTCTTCAAGTTTTTTTGGAAAGCAATAGAGGCCAATATCAGGTCGATCCTTAATCCTCGATTTCTAGGGAATCCACCCGCTCTATAATCCCACCATGAAAAGGAGCTATCGGCCTGTGAAAATTCTCGGAAAGTGTCTATTAAGCCTAGAGTCTCCATACTTTCCAAAAAGCTGCGCTCTTCAGCGCTGCACAAAATCTTATCTCGCCACAATTCTGGGTCGTGCACATCTTCATCTTCTGGAGCAATGTTAAAGTCTCCTAGCAGAACTAGGTTGTTTTTTTCTTGTACTAGGCGCGTCAGCCAGGTTTTTAATGCATTCAGCCATTTGATTTTATATTCAAATTTATCTGATCCAACCGCCGAGCCATTAGGGACATACACGTTAATTATAGTGACGTTGTCATCGCTAGCACTAAGCAAACGGCACTGATTATCTTCAAAGTCAGGGATTCCCGTTTCCAAGAGTCGCATTTTTTGCCTAGATAAAATAGCTACACCGTTATAAGATTTTTGGCCCTTAAACAGACAGTTGTATCCCATCTCAGAGATTTCGGAAACGGGAAAGTCTGCATCTTGAACCTTAGTCTCTTGCAGCGCCAAAATATCGACCTGACTTGTACTTAGCCAGTCTCTTAAATGGTCTAATCTGGCTCTGATTGAATTGACATTCCAGCTTGCTATTTTCAAATTTACTTCCTAGTTGGTTTTTTAGATACGAAATCCACCGTGACGTCGCCGATTGGAATAGTCCAGGAGGTATGCGCCTATGAACGCCCCAAAGAAAATGAGGACGACCATAGTTGCTACAATCCAGAGCCAATAGTGTTTAATTATTGAGATAGGATTGGAATTATTTTCAGATGGAGATTGTTTCTCAGTAACTTGGTCATTAATCGAACTTGTAAGATCTGTCAGTCGCTTTTCTAGTTTCTGGTAGTTGAGCAGGGGTACCGTATCTTCAGAAGTCATATCTGCCGACGCGCACTTAATGGTAAGCTCTTCGTTCAATCGCTCGTTTTTTTTCTCTAGAATAGATGCACGTGACTCACACTGTTTTACTCTGGGTAGTACTTGAGCAAGTTTTGTTTTCAGGCGAGTATTGTTTTTCTTTAAATCATTTGTCTTAGTGTTTATGTCATCAGTAGTCGTATGATTTTCTTTTGGAACGTTCGTTGCCTCTTGTTGGAGAGCATCTCGGTTGCTTTTTTCTGAAATATCTTTTAGGAGCATTGCGGCAGGTTTATTTTTCATGAGATAGTTTTTATCAATCCATCCCTGTATTCCCGAGTCGTCAATTACCAGTGACATTAGTTCCGTCTCCCGTACGATCTCTAATTTATCTCCGGTTGAGAGGATCTTTAAAATTTTACTATTAAGGTCTTGGCTCGCATAAATACCCACGCGCATTTTGTCGGTCACATATACAGTCTCGCTGGATGCATTGCTGTGCCAAAATATTATGAGAAGATATATTAGAAGAAAGTTTTTAGCGTGTAAGGTAGTCATGGAAATTTGTTTTACGATTTTTAGAAAGATTTTAACAAGTAATGCTTAATCCCTTAATACTAGCACAGCTAGTTTTTTGTGAGTCGGGCACGCGTCCTGATTGAAAAGTGTTCGTTGCTTAACCAATGCTATTAGCCGCACTCGGGACATTTAGGATCTTTTTGAAATTTCATGGTTTGCCATTCCATTGTTAGAGCGTCTAGAAGTAAAAGTCGGCCATCGAGCGCCTCTCCTATTCCCATCAAGATTTTCAGTGCTTCAAGTGCTTGTATGCTCCCAATAATGCCTAACAGTGGTGATATAACGCCAGTGTCTACGCAATTCTCAATTATATTTATTCCGTCTGAATAGAGGCACCGATAGCAGGGACTGACGCCTTTGGTGGCTTGAAAAACCGACACTTGGCCCTCAAATCTTATGGCTGCACCTGATATTAGTGGTCTGGAATGCTTAACGCTAAAGTGATTGATTTCAAATCGCGATTCGAAATTGTCGGTTGCGTCTACGATTGCATCGACATTTGGGAAAAGGTTATTGAATCCGGATTTGTCGAGTTTTTCGTTAACTAGGTTAACTTTTGTGTTGGGGTTTAAAGAGTGGATTTGATTTCCAGCAGATTTTACTTTTTTACGACCTAAATCTTCGGTGGAATGAATTATCTGCCTCTGAAGATTCGAGAGTTCAACGACATCGTGATCAACCAGCGTTATTTCTCCCACACCAGCTGCAGCGAGGTACATGGCAATAGGCGATCCTAGACCACCGAGCCCCATAATGACCACATGGGAGTGTGCCAGCTTGTTTTGCCCGTTGATATCTACTTCGGGCAAAAGGATCTGGCGACTGTACCGAAGTAGTAATTCATCATCCATCAAACTCGCCTTTTTAATTTAAGCTTGTAATTTTTAATATGTTTTACCTGTCAACACAAATCTTTTGACCATAAGTGACGCGATCAAGCCCCGCTAAGTCCTGTCGGGTTGATATACTCACAAAGTTATTTTTAAGAAAACTTCTGACGACTCGGGTTTTTTGCGCGAATCCATGCTCTACTAACAAAAATCCCCCTGGTTTTAGACATCGGTTACTGGCCCGAATTAGTTTGTTGATTTCAGACATACCTCTGTTTTCAGCGTAGAGCGCTTTAGTTGGTTCGAATGAGGTTGAGAGGCTCATGAGATGAGTATCGCTTGCGTCGACGTAGGGGGGATTTGTGATGATCATATCTAAACTATTATTACAAATAGCTGTTAGCCAGTCATCACGGACTAACTCGATGCGATTTACATTTAGTGTGTCGAAATTTCTTTTCGCCACAGCGAGCGCTGCGGTCGACATGTCAGTCGCAACTATTTTTGCACTAGGGTGTTCTTTAGCATATGCGGCGGCAATAGCGCCACTGCCGGTGCCAGCATCGGCGACTGTAGGAGGTTTTTGGAATAGGCTACTCAATTCTTTGGCGATCTCGACTAACAGCTCAGTCTCCGGTCTCGGAATTAAAACATCTTTAGTCACAATAATAGGCAGAGACCAGAATTCGGAGTACCCTGTTATATAGGGAATAGGTACACCTTTTGACCTTTTCTCCACATGCCTCATATATTTTTGTTCTTGGGCTTTGGTAACCAATGCCGATGAATCTGTGTAGAGCTTAATCCTAGGAACTGATAGCACATGTGCCAGAAGTATCTCAGAGTCCAGTCGTGCATTAGGGTGTTTTCGAAAAACCTCCGCACCTTTCCGAAGAACTACACTGACCGATGAATTATCAGTCATCTCTAATCAGCTTGAGATTGAGCGACAAGCTCTGCTTGGTGCTCGGTCATAAGGGGTTCAACCAGAAGGTCGAGGTCTCCAACTAAAACATCATCTAATTTATACAAGGTGAGATTTATCCGATGATCAGTAACGCGTCCCTGCGGGTAGTTGTATGTCCGTATTCGTTCCGACCTGTCGCCACTCCCAACGAGTTTCTTGCGAGTGGAAGCTTGTTCTGTTTCGATACGATCCTGCTCTGCTTGGAGTAGTTTAGACTTGAGAATGGTCATGGCGCGTGCTTTGTTTTTATGTTGGGAACGTTCGTCTTGACACTCTACCACCATGTTAGTTGCTAAGTGTGTGATACGAATCGCTGAGTCGGTTTTATTAACGTGTTGACCCCCTGCGCCTGATGCTCGGAACGTATCAATTCGTATCTCACTAGGATTAATTTCTACTTCTTCAGCTTCGGTTACTTCGGGCATCACGGCGACTGTGCAAGCAGAAGTATGTATTCGGCCTTGTGACTCGGTTTCGGGCACTCTCTGTACTCTATGCGCCCCTGACTCAAATTTTAATTTCGAGTAGGCGCCCTTACCTTTAATAAGCAAAATTACTTCCTTAAATCCACCCACTTCGGACTCGCTAGAGCTAACGATTTCGGTTTGCCATTTTTTTCCGTCAGAAAATCGGAGGTACATTCTCATAAGGTTACCCACAAAAATTGCGGCCTCGTCTCCCCCTGTGCCCGCTCTTATTTCTAAAAACACATTGGCATCGTCTTTAGGATCTTTAGGGATTAACAGTTGTTGTATTTGTTTTTCTAATTTATCAATTAGAAATTTTGAGTCAGAGATCTCCTCATTAGCTAAGTCACGTATCTCTGGATCTGACTCTTTGCTTAGCTCTGTGGCAGTAAATAGTTGATGATTAGCATTTTTATACTCTTCGTAACAGGCTACGATTGGTGTCACATCGGAATGTTCTTTCGAGAGTTCCCGATATTGTTTTTGATTATCCAGAACTTCCGGACTAGAAAGTAGCGCTTCAATTTCTGTTTTTCGATCAAGGAGACTTTCTAATTTTCGGGTAAGTGAGTCTTTCACGGCTGCTTATTCTCTTGGTCTAGACCTAATATCTCTCGGGCCAACTTTAGTGTTGCCGAGTTATCATCAATGGTTTTTAACGCCACCGTTGGATGATGGAGAAGCTTATTTGTTAATTTATTGGCAAGACGCTCCATTACAGCCTTAGGGTCGGCGCCGCTACTCATATTCTCTATTGCATCGTTAAGTATCTTATTTTTTACATCATGACCGTAGCTTCTATAATTTTGGATGGCGTTAGAGGCCGATTGCGACCTGGATTGGTGCATGTAGTCTTGCACCTGTAAATAAATCATTTCTTCCGCGATAGCGGCTGCATCTTTCCGGACGCTGAGATTTGATAATACCACTGACTGCAAGTCATCGACTGTATACAGGTAGATGTTGTCGAGATCGCCGGCTTCAGGATCTACATCTCTTGGCACCGCTAAATCAACTATAAAAATCGGTTCTTTATGTCTATCGTTTAGTGCTCGTGAAACCATGGATTTTGTAAGGATCGGTTGTGTGCTCCCTGTACAGGTGATGACAATATCCGCTTGAGGTAAGAATTTTGGTAGCGTGCTAATAGGAATAGCCTCTCCACTGTAACGGGTGGCAAGCTTACGCGCGTTTTGAAGAGTTCTGTTGGCAACAATGAGGTTTTGCAAACCACCGCCTTTTAGATGATTCGCAACTAGCGTTGCTGTGTCGCCGGATCCAATTAAAATTGCACATTTCGAGGTTAAATCTCCATGAATTTGTTCGGCAAGCTTCGTTGCGGTATAGGCTACTGAAACAGGGCTACTGCCTATTTCTGTTTCAGAGCGAATTAGTTTTGCCGATGAAAAAGAAAACTGCATAAGCCGGTTTAAGAATTTTCCTACAGTCTCAGCGGAAGTTGCTTTTTTATAGGCGTCTTTAAGTTGCCCCAGTATTTGAGGCTCTCCTAGCATCATAGAATCTAAACCACTCGCAACACGAAGAATATGTCTTACAGCCCTTTCTCCAGTGTATTTATACATGTGGTCCTTAATTTCATCGCGCTCAATACTTTTAATCGAAGAGAGCCAATTCATTAAATCGGAGATGACACCTTCTTCTTCATAACAGTAAAGCTCAGTCCTATTACATGTTGATAGAATCATTGACTCAGATATTCCTGGCGATGACTTTAGTCCCCGTAGAGCATCTGTCATGAGGGCATCGTCGAAAACTAGCTTTTCTCTGACTGACAGAGGGGCAGTTTTATGACTCAGGCCTAGTACGATGAATGACATAATATATAGTTAGTGTCGAAGTATTTTTCTTTTTGATGTTGGCTTTTTTGATTTAATCTAAGATTGTACGGCGTTTAACTTTTTTATTTATTATAAAGCAATCTGGGCTTTCCTACCTACTGCTGCAAAAATTTCTTTTAAGATTGCATTGTGGCGCGATAGTCGGTGATGATACCTTGATAGTGCATTAAAAAAGTACAACTACTTAGGTTTTGACAATAAATGACGCTTAAGCTAACCAGGCTCGAGGTTGCCCTCCGAATTCTACTTGTTACATGTTTTTGTTTGATTTTGCATTCATGTTCAATTATCAGTAACAGCGATCGGCAACCGAAGGTTTTGCAGTTGAAGTTTGTAGAAAATCACGAAGCAAAGATCTCGACTTTAACACATTGGACGGCTCGGGCGAGGATATCGGTGCAGACGAGTGAAGATTCTCTCAGTGCAGATTTGATTTGGACTCAAATTGGTGCCGCTTACAATCTAAGGCTTTCAGGTCCATTTGGCAGTGGTGCGCTGACTATTCGTGGCAATAATACTAAGGTGATTTTGTTAACTTCTGATGGTCAATCTTTTTTAGCGAGTACGCCTGAAGAATTGATGTTGGCGCAGCTCGGCTGGAGTGTTCCTTTGTCGCAATTACGATACTGGCTATTGGGTATTCCAGATCGAAATAGTCGGGACAATTTAGTGGCCGAGTTAAGGGATAAAGCAGGTAGATACGTTAGTTTTTCTCAATTTGACTGTGAGGTTTTCTACAAAGATTACTACGACGACCGGGACCCTAATGTGCCTAGGAAGTTGTCAATTGGCTGTCAAGACGTTAAGTCGCGGATCGTTTTAAAAAAATGGGAGATACGATAATTGATTATATCTAAGGGTTGGCCGGCTCCTGCTAAAATCAATCTTTTTTTGCAGATAAACGGTAGGCGCGAGGATGGTTATCATAACTTACAAACCATCTTTCAATTCATTGATGTATGCGATCAAATTGATTTTCAAGTAAGAGATGACGGAATAATTGAGAGAGATTCTGACCTGACCGGAGTGTCTAGTGAGGATGACCTAACCGTTAAGGCGGCAAAGTTGTTAAGAGAACATGTACGAGGTTCGAAAGGCGTAACAATTTCGGTGCATAAGCGCATTCCAATGGGTGCTGGTTTAGGCGGAGGGAGTTCCGATGCCGCGACCGTATTAGTTGCCTTGAATATTCTCTGGGGACTCAATTTGCCCGAAAATGAGTTGGTTGCTTTAGGGCTCAGGCTAGGTGCTGATGTACCTATCTTTGTAAGGGGAAAAAGCGCTTGGGCAGAGGGGATTGGGGAGAAATTGTCTCCTTTTTCACCAGAAGTAGGCCCTATTTTTGTTATTATTCCTAACTGTGAGGTGCCGACACAAGAGATATTTAACGATCCTTTGTTGACACGAGATACTGACGCCATCAAAATGCATGAATTTTCAATGGCTAGTAGTCGGAATGACTGCGAGTTAGTCACTCGTCGCTTATACCCTCGCGTCGGGGATGCGCTTGACTGGCTTGGTCACTATCGCCCATCTCGAATGAGTGGAACAGGGTCAAGCGTCTTTGCACTTTTTGAGTGCCGCGAAGAGTTAGAGGTTGTGGGGCATGCTCTTCCAAGTGAGTGGATTGGTTTCCCTGCGGAGCGAGAGAATCACTCTCCTTTGTTGAGGAAGATTGATGAAGAGTCCGATAGTTTGAAGGGCTAACATCAGAAGTTTTGGGGTGTCGCCAAGCGGTAAGGCACTGGGTTTTGATCCCAGCATTCCCAGGTTCGAATCCTGGCACCCCAGCCATATTTTGGCAGACGATAGGTTTATCGCCATTAACATGGGATAATCTTTGAATGAGGCCCTGATTTCAAATTTACTGTGGGATACTCTTGATGCGATGAGGCGCTTAAACCGATGATTGATGAATCCCTAATGCTGTGTACCGGAAATGCGAATCCTGCGCTAGCAGCTGCTATTGCTAAGCATCTTCATGTGCCACTCGGGAAGGTAGTAGTCGGTGCCTTTAGTGACGGTGAAACCATGGTTGAGGTTGCAGAAAATGTACGTGGTCGAGATGCAATAGTTATTCAATCAACTTGCGCACCAACGAACGATAATTTTATGGAGCTACTCATAATGGTTGATGCGCTGCGGCGAGCTTCTGCTCAAAGTATAACAGCAGTTGTGCCGTATCTCGGCTATGCGCGTCAAGATCGTAGACCTCGCTCGGCGAGGGTGCCAGTTACCGCTAAGGTGGTTGCTAATATGATAACGCATGTCGGCACTACTAGATTTCTAACGGTGGACTTGCATGCTGAGCAAATACAGGGCTTTTTCGATATTCCAATGGATAATGTATACGCGTCGCCGGTGCTTCTTGGAGATATATGGAAGCACGAGTATGAAGATTTGATGGTCGTGTCGCCCGATGTCGGCGGTGTTGTGAGGGCGCGAGCTATCGCGCGACGTCTGGATAATGCCGACTTAGCCATAATAGACAAAAGACGACCTAAAGCAAATGAATCTAGAGTCATGAATATTATTGGTGATGTCGCAAATAGAACCTGTGTCATGGTTGACGATATGGTCGATACAGCGGGAACTCTGTGCAGCGCGGCGTCTGCATTAAAAGAAAGTGGAGCGAAAAAAGTGGTGGCTTACTGCACGCATCCTGTGTTGTCGGGCAATGCCATAGAAAAAATCTGTGGCTCTCCGCTAGACGAGTTAGTTGTGACAGATACCATTCCGTTGTCGCAAGAAGCGATAGATTCGGGTAAGATCCGCCAGTTATCTGTGGCAGGGTTGTTAGCCGAAAGTATTCGTCGGATTAATTCGAGTCAATCTTTGAGCTCAATGTTTGTTGATTAGTATATTGGGTGTGGGACCGTCTGGTCGCGGGCGGGAACTGCTTAATTTTGTGTTATTTATTGGAGATTAGAAATGGATGAATTTACTTTAGTCGCGGAAAGTCGCGGCGATACGGGCAAGGGTGCGAGCCGCCGCCTACGTAAGTCTGAAATAGTTCCAGCTATTGTTTATGGGGCAAAGAAAGCAGCTTTGTCGATACAACTCAAACACTCAGATGTTTTGAAGTCGTCTTCGCAAGAATCTTTTTATTCTCAGATCTTAGATCTTTCTATAGACGGAAAAGTTGAGCGAGTGGTTCTGAAGGACATGCAGCGGCACCCTTATAAGCCATTTGTCATGCATATGGATTTTCAGCGAGTGGATGAGTCCGCTGCGCTTACTATCCGCATTCCGGTGCACTTTTTAAATGAAGAGGACTGTATTGGCGTTAAGCAGGAAGGCGGAGTTATTGCGCGTTTAATGACAGAAATTGAAATAACATGTTTGCCGAAGGATCTGCCGGAATCTATAGAAGTAGATGTAGCTAATCTAAGTGTGGGTGACGCTGTTCATCTTGCTGACTTGGTGCTGCCTGATGGCGTTGAGATTACAGCCATCACGAGTGGTGGGGACGGCGCGGCGGCCATAGTTCAGGTGACGATGCCTAGAATGGTCGAAGAAGAGGAAGAACCTGATACCGAAGAGGTTGACGGCGCGGATGAGACCTCAGACGGAGAAGATACTGCGGCCGACGACGCTGGCACAGATCCTTCAGAGTAGCTTTGGGGAGAAAATTCTCAGCGTTGATTGTAGGTAGCGATGACCAGCGGTAAAGAAATACGGTTAGTCGTGGGATTGGGAAACCCGGGAGAAAGTCACCAAAATGACCGACATAATGTCGGTTTTTGGCTTGTAGATGGATGGGCTAGTAAAAATGAAGCCCCACTAAGCACCAGCGCACGACATTCCGGAATCTCTGGTAAATGTTCAAATGGTGTAAGCTTTTTGAAGCCAACGACTTATATGAACCTGAGCGGACAAAGTGTGGCGTCTTACGCTAACTATTACAGTATCGAAGCAGAAAAGATTTTAGTCGCTCACGATGATTTGGATTTAAGTGTGGGTTGCGTTCGCCTTAAATATGGTGGTGGTCATGGTGGACATAATGGGCTTAGAAGTATTACCCAAAGTCTTGGTTCAGATGCGTATCATAGAATCCGAATAGGTATAGGCCGGCCCGAGTCAGGTCGCGATGTCAGCAGCTTTGTTTTAGGCAAACCCAGCGCCAAAGAGCGGCTGATCATCTTTTCTCGTATAGATGATGTTCTGGCACTGTCTGATGAAATTATGTCTGGTTCCTTTGAAGGTGCTATGAATGTTTTGAACCGACGAGATAAAAACTAACGTGAGTGATATTTAATGGGTTTTAAGTGTGGAATTGTTGGATTGCCGAATGTTGGCAAGTCATCTTTATTTAATGCGCTTACCAGCGCTGAAATTGCGGCCGAGAATTACCCGTTTTGTACGATAGAACCTAATGTCGGTATAGTTACTGTTCCCGACGAGAGATTAATTCGCATAGCTTCGATCGCAAGTTCAAAAAAAGTCATTCCTTCCACTATGGAGTTTGTTGATATTGCAGGGTTAGTTGAAGGGGCGTCTAAGGGCGAAGGCTTGGGGAATAAATTTTTAGCGCATATCAGAGAAACGCATGCGATCGCACACGTCGTTCGCTGCTTTGAAGACGATAACGTTACGCATGTTTCCGGGCGAATTGATGCTGTCGCGGATATCGATATTATTGAGACCGAGTTATTGCTTGCTGACTTGGAACTATGCGAGCGTGGCTTGGAAAAGGCAGAAAAGCAAGCCAAATCCGGCGACAAGGAACAGCGTCAACGTGTCGAGTGCTTCACTATACTTTTGAAGAACTTAGAAAATGGTGTCGCTATCCGCGCGGCCAATCTTGCTGTTGAGGATCCTGCTCTAATATTAGCTAAAGAGCTATCACTATTAACCGTGAAGCCTATGCTTTTTATAGCGAATGTTTCAGAAGACCAGCTGCAACACAACCCCCAAGTAACGCTGGTAGCAGCCCATGCTAATGAGATCGGAGCCGAATGTATTTTTCTTTGTGCAGAGGTAGAAGCAGAAATAGCTGCGTTACCAGAGGCTGATAGAGATGACTTTTTGAAAGACGCGGGAATTGAGGAGTCTGGTTTAGATAAAGTGATTCGAGCTGGATACCGTCTATTGGGTTTACAGAGCTTTTTCACAGCGGGGCCAAAAGAGAGTCGAGCATGGACCGTAAAGCAAGGTGCTTTAGCGCCTCAGGCTGCCGGTGTCATACACACAGATTTTGAGAGAGGCTTCATTCGTGCGGAAGTTATTAGTTATCAAGACTATATAGAATGTGAGGGAGAGCCTAAGGCAAGAGAGGTTGGTAAGTTAAGGGTCGAAGGAAAAGAGTACCTTGTAAAAGATGGTGACGTCATGCATTTTCGTTTTAATGTCTAGTACTTTGATTTACTCGTACTGTTGAACCGTGTCCTAGTTTTCAAAAGAGGCTCTTAGTATTTCAGTATCCAAGTATTCAGTAACCGCCGTAATTTTATCGCCAGACCATTTGTATACCCAGCAGTAGGTATTATTATATGTGCCACCAGCTACAGTTTTTGATTCGCCCCTGCCTTGGCAAACGAGATAGTTGCCTTCCGAAATAAGGTTATCCACGAAGATATGAAGATGACCGTCTAGTAGCTCGGATAATGGGCCTAGAAGTCGCCCGGTGACTTCCTCCATTCCTTTATATAGCCCAGAAAATTTCGTGTCTCCGATTATTCGCCACTGAACACTATCGTCAAATAACCCCATTAACGGCTCTGAATTACCCTCTGCTAACGCATTAAACCCGGCCGTAATTAGTTCTTTATGTTTGTTCATTGTTATCCTTTTTTGTATCAGTGTGTAGTAAGCTAAATTTTTAATTCTTCTGCTACCAATTGCACGAAATAACTTGCTCCCACCGGTATTATTTCGTCATTAAAATCATAATGTGCGCTATGCAGCATGCACCCTCCTTCTCCAGGCCCGTTACCAAGAAACGCATAGCATCCAGGTTTTTCTTGTAGCATATACCCAAAATCTTCAGAGCCGGTTACCATTTCTACGTTGGCGTTTACTGATTCGCTCCCGCATACCGAGCGAGCAGCTTTTGCTGCCAGCTCTGTTTCTGCTGAAGAGTTCACCGTCGGGGGGAATCGCTTTTCATACCACCAATTGAAATCACAGTTATTAGCGGTACAGATCCCTGAAGTTATTTCTTTCATACGTTGTTCTATCAATTTTTGAACGCGAGGAGTGAAGCTTCTAACAGTACCTTTTAGTACGATTTCTTTGGGCACTACAGCCCAGGCATCTCCTGCATGAAATTGAGTGACCGATACCACTGCGGTATCGGTAGGGCTGAGATTTCTCGATACGATATTTTGCAACGCGAGTATTACTTGAGCACCAACTGGGATAGGGTCAATTACTAAGTGGGGCAACGCAGCGTGGCCACCTTTACCAATAATTTTTATTTCAAACACATCCATTGCAGCCATTATTGGACCACTACGCATTGCAATCTCGCCAATCGGAAGACCGGGCCAGTTATGAATAGCATAGACTGATTCCATAGGAAAATCTTGAAACAATCCGTCATCTATCATGGCCTTAGCGCCCGCTTCTCCTTCTTCGGCAGGTTGGAAAATCAAATGTACGGTACCGTCAAAATTTCTATTTGTAGAAAGATACTCAGCGGCGGCAAGGAGTGTTGCCGAATGACCATCATGTCCGCATGCGTGCATTACTCCTGCATGTTTTGACTTGTGCTTAAAAGTATTTAGTTCGTTTATTGGTAGAGCGTCCATGTCAGCTCGAAGCCCGATTGAACGATCGCTGTTCCCAGATCTTATGGTTCCGACTAGTCCGGTTTTACCTAGCCCACGGACGATCGGAATACCAAAACTCTTTAGTTTTTCAGCGATAAAGTCAGAGGTTTCATTCTCTTTATAGGCGAGTTCGGGTATCGAGTGCAGTTGCTTACGCCAGCTCATGTATTTTGAATTATTTTCAGTGATTTCTTTTATTACAGTCATAGACAAACACCATAGGCTAAAATCAGCTGACGTGCCAATATTTTGATAGCTTTAGACTACGTTTGGTAATACCCGAACGCGTTCCATCCACCATCGATTACGAGTGTTTCACCGGTCATGAAGTTCGCATCTTCACTTGCAACAAAATTTACTGCATTAGCAACATCAGCGCCTGTTCCTAGTCTTCTTTGGGGCGTTCGCCTTTCTAGGTCAGATAGTTTTAATTTTCCTTCCTGAGCAAGCTGATCAATTAATTCGGTTCTGATGTAGCCTGGAGAAATACAATTTACGCGTATACCAAATCGCGCCCATTCTATAGCCATAACTTTTGTCATTTGATCAACGGCGGCTTTCGAGGCACAGTAACCCAGTGTGGCTGGAAAGGCATTTTGACCAAGAATAGAGCCGATGTTAATGATGCATCCGCCTCTATTTTCTCTCATTTGATGCGCCGCTGCTTGGGAGCACAAAAAAATAGATTTACAGTTGATGTCCATGTGGTTATCCCAGTTCTCTTCACTCATCTCCATGGTCAGCATGGGTTTTGAGATCCCCGCATTGTTAACAAGTATGTCAACTGAACCATAGGTTTGATGAATTAAAGCAAATGAGTCTTTAACCATGTCCGGGTTTTCCACGCGGCACCCGATAGACATTGCGTGGCCACCCGCCGCTTCAATCTCTGCTGCGGTAGTATCTGCATTTTCAGCACTCGTCGCGGTACAGACTACTCGGGCGCCCTGATCGGCTAATGACAAGGCAATTGATTTGCCAATTCCTCGGCTCGCGCCGGTCACAACAGCTACTTTATTAATGAATTTTTTTGACACGGTTTGAAGTTCCTTTTTGTCCCGGTAGTTTTAGTAAGTCCAGTTTTCGGAGTAGGGACGGATCTCAATCTCGTTACTCCAAGCAGATTTTGGTTGTTCATGCGTCCACCAATAGGTCTCCGCAACATCATCTACATTGCTAGTTTTATCAATCTCAAATTCGTCGCCCATCCATTGTCGAACATCAGGCACATCTAACTCACAGTCCAGCCGAACGTGAGTCACATGTACGCCATTCTTACCGTAAGCTTTGGCTAAGCTTTGGGAGAGACCGCGTAGACCAAACTTACCGATTGCGTACAGAGGATTTGTACCGGATCCGCGAAAGGCAGCTGTTGCACTAGAGAAAATTATATTTCCTCTTGATTTGGCTAGCATATCAGGGAGTACAGATTTAGCTGCTACGAACGCACCTACCACTTCAAGATTTAATATAGATTCAACGTCTTTATAGGATATGTCTAGTGGGTCATTGGGCGCGTAGCTACCTCTTACGTTGTATATGAGAGTAGTGATATCGCCTTTGGTCGAGATAATTTCTTTCAGGGTGTCTTCCAATTCCTCTGGCTTGGTGGCATCCGCTTGATAATACTTATGCGCTAGCTCTGGGGCTGCTTCTTTAGCCGCGATGAGTGCTTCTGAGCCACCTTCTTTCGATCGCGTGACCAGCGCTAGCGTGTAGCCTCCTTTGGCAAACCGTCGGGCCAAAGCTTGTCCTAACCCCTGGCCTGCACCAACAATCGCACATACTTTATTTTTCATACTCGCCCTTTGTTGATTTTTTTGATTAAAATAATAGTAGTAAGTAATCCAGTGAGCGATATCAAGGTCAGCAGAGAAAAATAATACGTATAACCTTGAGCTCCTGGAAATGCATCTAAGATCCTGCCCGCGAATGGTGAAAAAAAGATGTCAGGGCTGTACCCTATCACTGATATTATCCCGACGGTAGTTCCAGTCAATCTGGCGGGAGTCTGGGTTTCTGCTAAAAGCGCAAAGTAAACCCCCCGTAATGCAAACACTGTGAGAAAAGTGATCATAAGTGTGACAAATATAATGTTGGCTAGAGCGACTTGCCCGCTTACGATTATGTTGCAAATATAACCAGCCGATGACAACAGAAATGACCATTTTATGACACTACTTGCCAGAAAGCGGTCAGCTAGAAATCCGGCAAGTACAGCTGCTACTGGTCTCAGGAACGCCATGTATGCCATGAATTTTGCAGATTCCATTTCACTCACGTTCAAGACTTCGTGTACGTAAAGACCATAATTATCAAGTCCTTTATAACCGCAGTATGCACAAAAAATAATCAAAGCTTTTAGCCAAACTGCCGGCCTATTTAGCACAGTTAGTAGAGTTTTTTTCGGCATTGAATTAGGGATATTTTCCTTGTTTTGATTTGGGAGACATACAATTACAAGTAGTGCTGCCATTGCGGTTGCTAGACTGTAGGAGAGGATAACAGTAGCGATCGCCGATTTTCTTTCAGTCGCTTCAATAAGATCGGTCGTAGGTAGCGCACTAGAGAAAAGCCACACCCCGACACTTGCAAAGATAGCTGCTATCAAACCACGCCCACCGTCTAAATAGCCGAAAGCTTTTCCTTGAGAAGCGTCCCCTCCCCAGGCTCTCGTGGCTCGCATCAAGCCTGCCCAAAATAAGAATATGGTGGTAAATCCCCAATACCCGTAGAGGATTCCGAGATTGAAAGTATTAGGTATGGTAGAAAAATAGATTCCACCTATAGCTGTTAAAAACAAGGACGCTACGATGAGACGCTTAGGATCGAAGCGATCAGCCAGAATTCCACCTGGGAAGTAAGCGAGGATTGCCGTTATCCCGTATACGGCAAAGACATCTCCAAGAGCGGTGTTTGTTAGATTAAATGCTTCAAGTAGGGAAGGTCGAAAGTAGCGGGGGACATGGAATGGCAGGCTGAATATTAGCTCACCGGCAACAATCAGAGAGATAAGTGCCCAAAAACGTCGCTGTTTACTCATTCTATTGTCGGTTTTTGTAAATTGTGACTAGCTTGTGTGAATCAGTCCCGGATGAGCTTGTTTAAGTAGAGTAGCTGCGTCACGTGCTTCACTTTCAGTAGTAAAGACTCTGTCTTTGAAAAGAATTACGGGCACGTTTGGATCAACACAGAGTTGACCTACTGCGTATTGTCCTTTTTTGGGGGACAAGACTATGTACCAGCCAGTGACAGGGCCCGGCTTATAACCATTGAGTTTATATAAAAGTTTTGCAAAGTCGGCGTAAGGACCACTGGGATCAATCGTTTCAAGATGCTCAGTGCTGTCGAATTCTGCTGTTTCTTCCCACTGCCATGGAAGAGCCCCTTCCACATCGCCGCCCATTGACTCTTGCCCTCTAAGTGCGGGATGCAGCCACCAATAATGATCACGTTCCAGCTCGACTTCTTTTTCTTCCTTGTTCACGGAAGTGCCCCTGATTTTAAGAATCCGTTTAGAACATTCTGCATAATCTGAGAGACATTGTTTTTATAATCATTGTGCTGCAAAGAACCGCACCATGACATCGAACCAACCGAAAACACAGCGCCATCATTAGGTGTTTTATAATAGACAATATCAGCACGTGTCCACGGATTATTGTCTCCGGTACCTCCTTGAGTATAGCCTCTCGCATTAAACGTCGATTCTTCAGTAACAGATACGAAAATATCGTTATGCCCCTCAGAGTGAGCGAGAAGATAGGCTCTATTTGGAGTCCCTAGTTCCAAATCATATCGATCAAGTTCTAGTCCTGCAGCACCTCCTCCAACAAGGCCAAAATTACCAATGACTTCGTCGGATCCGATCCCCTTCATTATCCATTTACATTCAGGAAGCTCGCTATCGGGAGCTCTGCGATAGTATGAGGAGTAGGTTAATCCAAATGAGGTAAAAGTGACGCCTAATAACTTGCTCATTGCTCGACCTCTTACTCGCCAGAGTCCGCCATGTTTTCCGTCGAAAGCATTACAGTACTCTCCTGGATTAATGGTCCATGCGCGCGTTCCATTATCACCTTTTCTAACCTCTACGATATTTGGGTTGTCAGGATGCGGCACAGTGATCCAGTAAAAGCCGTTGGCTGCTAGGTATAAGAACCTTCCTCCCTGTAATTGGTAGTCATGATAAGCATCCATTTGCTCTTCAGAAATATATTCCGGATGATGCCCTGTCAATACGATTGGATAACGATTTAAAAGATTTACGCCCTCTCTTTGTACGTCCTCGTCTGTATAAATGTCGACGTCATAATCGAGTTCGTGGAGCCAATCCACTAAATGCAGATCCGCATTGAACTGCCAGATGGATGGCGATAGCACATGCAGATATTTTGGTCGCATGTTGAGGATGGGCCGAAGTCTAGACGATACATTGACGCCCCAGCCATCGCGATACGATGCATAGGTCCCAAGCCCGTAGCCTCTTTCTTGATTTAGAAGTAAATCACCTGGCTGCAGTAGAGGTACTTGTCCTGTTAGCAGTTGTGCCACAACAGAGTTTACGCTGAGATTATCATTGGCGTAAGCCATGTAACTATGAGTCGGCATAACGAGTGCAATTTTTGCCGTGGTAGTTCCTTTGGGTGGTCTGACAAAAAACGGGATATAGTCCTCATACTCGGGTGTTGATTGGCCTTTTACTCTTAGACGTGCTGCGTAAACGCCGCTGACCATCCGATCAGGAATTTTCATGGTGAAACTAGGCCGCCAACGAGCATCGTCAACGGTTTCGTCATGAAAGTGAATGGCCCCGTATTCTTGTGGCCCGTGGATAAAACTCATGAAGTGTGAGGACCAGTTGTGTCCTGGCGTACCTCGCACGGGCAAGTTGATTGCCACCCCATGCAGTCTGTGAGGTCCCATATCTACAATGTGCGTAGATGCCGCATTATCACGTATATTGGCGCTGAAATCCCACGCAGCAACTATGCTCTCTCTAAGCTCGGTTGGAATAGCTTCCATTCGTGGGGCACCCATTATCAGCTCGATTTCCGCTCTGCTTAAGGCGCGGTTAGTTATACGTGGCCGATCTATTTTACCGTTGTATTTTTGAGTATGCTCTGGAATACTCCAAGGCTCGGCGAGCTGACCATAGTGCGCACCTGAAACAGTTCTTCCACAGTCGGGGTCCTTTGCACTAGACGCCATCATAAAGGGCGCTGACGTTATTCTTGCCGGCCCATTTTTTACTTTAAAATTTTTCTCTGCCTCAGTATCTGATCGAGGATGAAGCATGCTCGGCCCATGACCTCCGTTTGTAGCAGTCAAGTAAGGCATTTGACAGATAAAGCCTTTGCCAGTGCTGGCATCATAACTGACCATGACTTTGTACCAGACTTTCCGCATCATTGCCTTTTTAGTGCTAAAGGTTTCTACCTTTCCTCGACCCTTCCCGATTTTAAACTCTAGGGCTCCGGCATCATTAATAAATAGTCCGTACCCCATTTTTTTAGAGTCGTCCCACTTCCCTAACAAAGCTTGTTCTCCAACTGCGACGCCCTCCGTATCAACAACTGGTGTCGTAGGATAGATATAGGCACACATAGTCATACTTTCTAAATCAAATAGTCCACTTTGAGGCCCCAAAATGTAGCTGCCTGCCATGAGTGGCTGATTTTCCCCTTTGTATTTTCCGTTGACGCTAGTACGAAATACTTTTTCTTTGAATCCAGGGCCTTCAGGGTTGGTGTCGCCGTTGATCAGTCGAACAATATCTGATTGATACGGTTCACCAAATTCACTATGGACGTAGAAGGTGATTTCATCTCCAGGCTCTACCGAGCATTGATCAGAATACCCTGTGATACGCAACATTGAATTTTGTTTCATTTACTTGCTCCCTGCTTTATTTTTTACATGCGTATTTCGTAATGAGCGCACAGTGATTTTAGTCTTTTACAGAAGATCGCATGTTCCGCGTCTTCTCTAGTACTATATTTTTCTTTGGTGATTTTTACCGCATTACCTCGCGCCCCAGGCAGTACGCCAATCGAGTATTCTTTCCAAGGAATGGTTTCCACAATGGTATGTTTCCCCTTCTGTGGGAACATTCTCAGCTTGTCGACTAATTTTTTTAATACGGGGCTCTGTAAGGGCGGTGGTGTTCCAGGTTGAGTCGCTCCACCTCTTGGAAATTGCCGATGTTCCGCGATAAGCGCATTGCGCTTGTCTTTATCTTTCAGGTGCTCTAATACATACATTCGCATATCGTAATCGTCTACAGCAGTCAGAGCGTAGTTTTGCTGGAGTGCAGTTAATGTTTTGTTTTGAGCCATTAGCCGTTACCTTGAATTTGTTTATCGTTGATAGGAGAAATTAAGCTATTAATCCATTGGGTACCATCACATTTTTTTTCATTCGTGTAAATGCGAATCCTGATAGAAATACCAACGAATGCAAATTAAAGGTAAAATAATCAAAAAATATGACGGAAAAAGTTTATGTACGCGAATATTACCGCATCGGCGGATGAATTAAAGCTTCAGTTAGACCAGTTCATGGGACGGCACGTTTATCCTAACGAGTATCGGTATCACGAAGAGTTAGCGGGTCTCGAAGATAGATTTTCTACTATCCCTCTTGTTGAAGAGCTAAAGGCCTTAGCCAAAGAACAGGGCTTATGGAATCTATTCATGCCGAAGGATCATGGTGGACTGAGCAACGCAGAATATGCGCCGCTTGCTGAAATCATGGGTCGCGTTTTTTGGAGCTCAGAAGTTTTTAATTGTAATGCCCCAGATACTGGAAATATGGAGGTTTTTATAAAATATGCTACAGAACAGCAGAAAGCTGACTGGTTGCAACCACTTTTATCCGGAGAAATACGTTCTTCTTTTGCTATGACTGAGCCGGATGTTGCCTCAAGTGATGCTACTAACGTACAAACCTCAATTGTGCGCGACGGCGATGAGTATGTGATTAATGGTTTAAAGTGGTTTATCACTGGTGCCATGTTCGAGAGGACTAAAATTTTTATTGTCATGGGGAAAACTGATCCAGAGAATCCTAATCGGCATCTGCAACAAAGCCAAATTTTAGTTCCCAAAGACACAGATGGACTTGTGATAACAAGACCGTTAACCACCTTAGGCTATGATGATGCGCCTCAGGGTCATGCTGAGGTTAGGTTTGATAATGTGCGAGTTCCGGTAGACAATATTTTACTTGGTGAGGGCCGTGGATTTGAGATCGCTCAAGGTCGACTGGGGCCAGGAAGGATCCATCACTGCATGCGACTAATTGGTGGCGCACAAAGGGCTTTAGAGCTTGCCTGTAAGCGAACAGTTTCCCGTTCGACTTTTGGTAAAACACTTTCTCAGCATCAATCAATTAGAGAAGATATCGCCAAGTCATTTTGTGAAATAGAACAAGCGCGGTTACTGACGATGAAAACGGCGGCTAAAATGGATGAACTAGGCGCAAAAAGCGCGATGGATTTTATAGCGGCGGCAAAAATCACGGTACCCCTGATGGCACAAACTGTCATCGACCGATGCATGCAAATACATGGGGCAGGAGGTCTGACTGGCGATTATTGTATGGCGGAGGCTTTTAACTACGCGAGATGGTGTCGACAGGCCGATGGTCCCGACCAAGTCCATATGATGGCGTTAGGCAAACAAATTATTAACCGCTACGCTTCTGATCAATGATTGGAGATTTTTTAATAAGTGGATGCTCTAAATCTAGGTTATGCCTTTAGGATAACTCTGCAGCAAAACGTTTCCCGTTTTTAACGTAGCCTTCAGCCGATGCAGTGAGATTTTCTATTTGGCTCGCCGATAGTTCTCGAGCGACTTTCCCAGGCGAGCCAAGCACCAGGCTACCATCAGGTATTGTTTTCCCTTCGGTTATTAAGGCGCCTGCGCCGATCAGGCAGTTTTTTCCAATTTTGGCACCGTTCAAAATAACAGCATTTATTCCTATCAGCGAGTTATCCCCAATAGTGCATCCATGCAGCATGACTTTATGCCCTATAGTGCAATTAGACCCGATTGTTAAGGGGCAGCCCGGATCGGTATGCAAAACCGATAAATCCTGTACATTAGAATTTTCTCCGACGGTGATGAGGTCATTATCGCCCCGTATAACAACGCCGAACCAGATGCTCGCATTATGTTTTAGGCGAACGTTTCCAATAACCGACGCGTCTGGCGCTATAAAGCAGGCTCCTTCATCTTGAACGTTTTTACTTCCCAAATTGTAAATCATGTCCTAGCTCCGCGTAGAAATGTGAGAACGAGACGATACCTTTATTACATTCATAAAGACAAGTCCAAAATGTAAATTGTTAGATAGTTTGTCTCATGTCTAGTAATGTGTGTAGCCATGAGTAACAAGGGATTAACTTTTTTTGATACCGCGATCGGGTGGTGCGGCTTAGCTTGGGATGGCAATAACATTTTGGGTTTCCAGTTGCCAGAGCCGACCAAAGATCTTACTGAGAGAAAAATGCGAAGTCAGTACCCGAGTCTGGGTGGAGACGCAGTTCCAAATAGGGTAATAGCCGATCTTTGTCGTGATGTAGTGTCGCACGTCGAGGGCAGGGCTCAGGACTTTACTACGGTAAGTATAGATATATCGACCTTAACTCCTTTCAGTAAAAGAGTGTATGAGTTTACTAGGGCGATTCCAGTAGGGAAAACGATTTCTTATGGAGAGTTGGCTAAGAGGATTGGTAGTCCTAATTCGGCGCGAGCAGTTGGCCGTGCGCTGGGAGCTAACCCTATTCCTTTGCTTGTCCCGTGCCATCGCGTGATAGCAGCTAATGGAGCTTTGACCGGATTCAGCGCTACAGGTGGAGTGGACTTGAAAGCACATCTTTTAGAGATTGAGCGTATGAGCTTAGAACACAACGTAGGGTTTCTGTACAGTCCTGAGCGTGCCGCCGGTTATTTGAAAACACGGGATGAATATTTAGGACATTTTATTGACCGAATCGGCATGCCAAGTTTAACAATCCGAAAAACTTCAACAATTTTTGTCGCACTTACGCGTACTATTGTAGGTCAGCAGTTGAGTACAAAGGCAGCAGCGACAATTTTCGAACGTTTTTGTCGGATATTACCTCGAGGTCTGAACAGTCTGACGCCCCAAAACTATTTATCGTTAAACGATACGGAGCTTCGCAGGGTAGGTTTATCAAGAAATAAAGTAGTAGCCATAAGAGACCTGGCCGAGAGAACTTTGTCGAAGAGCGTGCCTGGCTTGGCAGCTTTAAGGCGGATGGATGATGCACATGTAGTGGAGGTTTTGTCGAATGTGAGAGGTATAGGAAAGTGGACCGCCGAAATGGTTTTAATGTTTCGTTTCGGTCGTCCGGACGTTTTATCTGTTGATGATCTCGGTTTAAGGTTGGGCCACGCGATCTTGGTAGGTAGTGGTCGGGAGACTGATAGAAAGACTTTACGCGATTATGGTGAGCGGTGGCGGCCGTATCGCAGTATCGCTAGCTGGTATCTATGGCGTATTCTGGATTTATCACGTAGCAAAAAATGATGGCGGTGTTTTGTAGAGGCGCTATTACTATTTTATAGATCCGGTCGCATTGTGTGCCATTCGGTCAGATCTTCATAGCCCGCAGCTGCTCTTATGATGGATGATTCATCACCTAATTTCCCAATAAATTGCATAGCAGTCGGCATTCCAGAAGCGTCAAAGCCATTTGGTACGGTAATGCTGGGATGACCTGAAAAGTTTGTGGGAGCGGCAAATCGCACCAGTGGTGCTATATCTTCTATCGCAGCTACTTGCTGCGGCGGATAATCTGATTGAGGACCTGCTAATCCAGGCATGGCTGGACAAACAAGTACGTCTACTGTCTCTAAGAGTTCATTGATTAAGGCTCGTGTAGTTTGTCTTTGCTTACATGCCTTTGCATACTGTTTTGCACTTACTTGTAGGCCATGTTCGAGAAGTGAGCGGAAAACTGGGCCGTAATCATCGGCGTTTTCTGGGAACAAACCTTCATGGCTACACAAAGCATCAACTGAGCATATTGTCATCCAGTGATCGGCGGCGTCGGCGATTTCTGGTCGATTAACTTCTATGATTTGAGAGCCCTGATGTTTCATTAGCTCAACTGCAGCTGCTGTGGCTTGAAACATTTGAGGATCGCAGTCAGTTGATGAATATTGCTGATCAAAACCTATTGTAATACCCTTTATACCCTGATTCGCGGCGTATAAATAGTCGCTACTTTTATCGGAACGGGTGGATCCATCACGCGAGTCACGTCCCTCAAGTATCTCTAGGACCATCGCTGCGTCACGCACGCTGCGGGCCATAGGGCCAATATGATCCAGTGTGTCTGATAACGGGAAGACACCATATCTACTTATTTTTCCAAAAGTGGGCTTGATGCCTACTACCCCGCAGGCTGCTGAGGGGAACCGAATGGATCCGCCGGTATCAGTTCCAAGGCTGGCAAAGCAAAGGGAGGCGCCGGTCGCGCTTCCTGAACCACTAGAGGATACTCCTGACCAATGTTCGATATTCCATGGATTATTCGGAGGCCTGTAGTCAGGGTGATAACCATAGAGGGCAAATTCGGTTAGATTTAGTTTCCCTAATATCACGGCCCCGGCGTTTTTAAGTTTTTCGACCACCGTAGCATCGAACTCTGGCTTGAAGTTTTTTCGTATTGTTGAAGCACAAGTTGTTTCTATTCCAGTAATATTGACGAGGTCTTTGAGGGCAATAGGGACCCCGTGAAGTGGCCCTCGATATAATCCGTTCTGGATTTCTGATTCGGCTTGAGTTGCGCTTTCAAGAGCCAGTTCGTCAGATATTGAGATGTAGCTATTAAGTTTTTTGTCTATGCTATGTATTCTTTTCAGCATCGCTTCAGTTAATGCGATGGGTGATATTTTTTCATTTTTGATAAGCGGAGCTACAGTTTCGATAGTTTGAGTTAGTAAATTGGATTCGATGGTCATTGCGCTCTCCCTAGATTTTTGATAACCGCTTAGTTGGGTTCTTTAAGCTTAAAAAAATACCAGTAAATATTACTTTTGTCATAAATAGTCTCGGCATAATATTTCTCTTCAGCCAGGTATTGGTGTGTTTCAACAATATTTTTTTCAATAAGTTTATCCAGTGCCGCTTTAACTTCAGCGGGAGAAGTTTCGATTCCCATTGCCATAGATTGCTGCGCCGCGTAGGTATTTATGTGATCAAAAGTACTATAGGGTTTTTGCAGGGCGTCTTTTATCCACAGTGTGACTAGCATCGTATTAAACTTCTTTAGCCATAGCTCGCATTTTTAACTCTGTTGGAAACCTACCATAGAGTTTTTAGAAAAGACCAATTTATCTGATTTATTTATCTCAAAAACGCCGCCTGCGCCTTCTAACAGAGTAACTTGATTTTTTTTGGACTCCAGCAGCAGTGACCTCACACGGAGTGCTTCAGGCTTATAGTTTCACTGCATGCAGTATTTGATACTGATGTTCATTTTTTAATTATCTCGAGTCGCAGAGCATTTAATAGACTAATAACACTAAATTGTCGGACTCTTTCGTAATCGCCAGGTAATTTCACTAGTTCTGCTCGCTCACCCTTCGAGTCTGCGATACCTAAAAACGTTTGTCCAGCCGCACTTTTTCCAGGCAAATCATGCTCTCCCGTCGTAGCTAGTCCAATATCACTTCCAAAAAATTCTCTCGTCGCTTTAGCGAGACTTTTTGCTCCTTCTTTAGTTCCGACGAGATCGTTTTTTAGGCCTAGTATATGTTGTCGTGTCTTAGAGGATCTGGGCACCAAGCCTCCAAAAAATACCTCTCCGAAAGGATCTTTACTCGATAGTCGGGTACTTGCGATCCCTCCACTAGTAACCTCTGTCACAGACATTGTTAAGTTCTTCTGTTTGAGTAGTTTGATGACAACCGATTCCATAGTTTCGTCATCGCTTCCAAATATGCTATTCCCAAGTAAGTCTCTGACAATAGCTTCTTCTTTTTCGATAGCGCTCAAAACTGCAGCTTCAGTTTCGCCTTTAGCAGTGATCCGCACCTTAAGCCCTTCTATGCCGCTAGCGAGAAACGCCAGCGTAGGGTTCCCTATTTCATCCAACTGCTTGATCCTGTCAGACAGGATCTCTGCTAGCCGGCTTTCGCTGTGTCCCCAAGTCTTTAAGACTTTACTTTTAATTATGGCTTTCATTCCTGATCGCTTTAGTAGGTCAGGTAGAATCGCCGACTCCATCATCTGATGCATTTCATAAGGTACACCTGGCACAGCGTATATCACTTGATTAGCAATAGGACAAATGAGTCCGGGCGCGGTCCCAGGCTGTTCCGGGATCGCAACAGCCCCCTTTGGGATATTTGCTTGACTTAAGTTGTTATCAGGCATAGTTCTTCCGCGAGACTCGAACATATCTCTGATTATTTTAGCGATTTCGGGATCAAATTCGAGTTTCACCCCCATCACTTCAGCAATGGCGTCTCTAGTTATATCGTCTTGTGTCGGCCCGAGACCACCGCAGCATATCACGGCATCACTTCTGTTCAGTGCAGTTTTCAGAGCATCCACTATGCGGTCATGATTGTCCCCTACCTTCGTTTGGTGCAGGGAGTCGACTCCAATCTGAGCCAAATGGTCTCCGATCCACGATGAGTTAGTATCTATAATTTGGCCTAGAAGGAGTTCTGTTCCTATGGCGACAATCTCGCAACGCATACTTTGTTAGCCTTAAATAATTAAAATTTTTACTTAGATTCAATGTTATATTTAGAATGAGAATATTAGATTTAATGGTAGATTAATATAGCAGCAACTATTTTTTTGGAGTGATAGCAATTGCGTTTTACGATAGTGGGATGCGGAGCACTGGGAACCATACTCGGTGCCCACTTATTACGGGCAGGCCACGAAGTCAATGTTCGAGTGAGGGGGATGCGATTAAAACAAATAGAGACCAATGGTCTCTGTGTCAGTGGCCTTAAGGACTTGTCGGGACCCGGTCGTGGAAGCTTGACCATTAATAGGCCAGTTCAAGAAGATGTCTTGGTTTATGCTGTTAAGACCTACCATTTCGAGCAAGCATTCTCTGATGTAGGTAGCTCCAACCCTCTGGCAGTATTTTCCCTAGCTAATGGCGTGGAGAAGACCCGTCTTTTAAAAAAACTTTATTCAAAGGCAAGCGTCTTAGGGTGTATGGCAAATTTCAGTGGGGAGTTGGGTAGTAATGGAGTTGCTAATTTTACCCGTAATGTTGCGGTCTATATCGGAGGTCCATCGGCACATGTGAGAAGTATCGCCGACACTATTAATGACGCCGGAATAAATACAATTTATAGCGACAACATAGAAACCGAAGAGTGGTCTAAATTTGTTGGCTGGGTCGCTTTATTAGTTACCTCTGTGATTTCGCGTGCTGATACTGGATCAACATTAGCTAATCCTTATTTAGCTCAAATTGCCGCAACCATAATTTATGAATCTAGCTTAATAGCGTCGGAGCAAGGAGTTACGCTAATTGATCGTGCGCCATTTCCTGTGGCAACCATCTCTTCGACATCGCTAGAGAACGCAACGCTTGCGGTGACAGAAATAGGGGAAGATTTTATTCGTGAAGCCCCAGGCCATCGCATGTCGGCGGTGCAAGATTTATCTTTTGGTAGAGAGTTAGAAGTTGAAGAGACGTTAGGATTTTTGTGTAAAGAAGCTATATCACTCGGATTAGATTGTCCCTGTCTGCAGATGTCGTACAATATAGTCTCGGGTGTTAATCATATTCAAAAATCCTTAAAGAGTTAGCAGAGGAGTTATTTTACCTCATGATTGAGTCGGCCCCAGGACCTACGTCACATCGTTTTTTATCCCAAAGACTCAGGCTGCATTATGTAGACTGGGGTAATTCTGATTTAGAGCCTTTATTAATGATTCATGGCGGTCGAGACCACTGCCGCAATTGGGATTGGATCGCCCACTCTTTGAGAGAAAAATGGCATATCATTGCGCCAGATTTACGCGGACATGGCGATAGCGATTGGTCTCCTGATGGGCATTACGATATGGCAAGCTATGTCTACGATCTAGCCCAGCTCATACATCAGAAGGGCTTGGCGCCGGTCACAATTCTCGCGCACTCGCTTGGCGGGAATATCGCACTTAGGTATGCCGGATTATACCCTGAAACAGTCAAATCTATTGTTGCGATTGAAGGGCTTGGGTGGCCTCCCAAAGTCCTAGCGGAGCGCGCAAAAAAAACCTTTGATGAAAGGTTGAGAGATTGGATAGAAGAGAAAAGAAGTTTCGCTGGGAGGCTTCCTAGACGTTATAAGTCTATTGAAGAGGCGCTAGGACGTATGCAGGGAGAAAATAAGCATTTGTCTCCAGAACAAGCTTATCACTTAACAGTCCACGGGACCGTCCAAAATGAGGATGGCACTTATTCTTGGAAGTTTGATAATTATGTTAGAAATTGGCCAGCCTATGACATGCCGACTAACGAGTTGCAGGCGCTCTGGGCGAAGATCAAGTGTCCTACTCTTTTGATATATGGTGAAGAAAGTTGGGCGTCTAGCCCGGAGGATGATGGAAGGATTAAATTTTTTACTAATGCCAAGGTTAAAGGATTTGCAGATGCTGGTCACTGGGTTCATCATGATCAGCTGCAACTATTTTTGGACACATTGAACAAGTTTTGGGACTAGCTTTACAGCGTCGCATTTGAGTGGCTTAAAATAAATTTTCCAAGCATCCTGACACCTCTTTTAGTTTCGAGAGATGCTGGTTCGGCGATAAGTCTCCGCCCAGCGTTCGGATGCAAAGATGAGATAAGCCTATTCCATTCCATTTTTTGACGCGATCTTTCCATTCAGCTGCTCGAGGTCCGACCACAGCTACCCCTGCTTCTGCCCCGATCTCGAGAGGATTCCGACCTGAGGCAGACGCGCGGCGCATGATTTTTTCATTTAAGTCAGGAAACTCTTCTGGAGTACATAAGACAAACCAACCGTTAGATTGGGTAGCAATCCGGTTTATTACTGCGCTATTTGGAGACGCTTTAGCTCCAATCCACATAGGTATTGGTCTTTGTACTGGCAAGGGGTTAAGACCAGTGTCTGAGATAGAGTGCCACTCACCATCAAAGGTAACTTGATCTTGTGTCCAAAGTTCTTTTAATAAGCGCATCTGCTCGTCACACCGCTTCCCCGATTTTTGAAGTCTTCGCCTAAGAAAGTATATTCTTCTTCGCTGCCTCCAACTCCTATTCCCAGTCTGAGCCTTCCTTCGGATAGGATATCTATTTCTGCTGCTTGCTTAGCGACTAAGACCGTCTGTCGTGCTGGCAATATGATAACAGAAGGAGTCAGCTCGATTGATTTCGTAATGCCGGCAAGATAAGCCATTAGCGTAAGAGGTTCGTGAAGGTGTTTGTTTCCAGGCCTCAAGATCTGGTCTGGAATTCGGAGGTGATTGTAGCCAAGCTGCTCTGCCATCTGGCAAAAATCTTTGATCGCTACGATATCATTTTTGAGCTCCCTTACTGGGAGAGATACGCCTATTTTCATCTGTTTACCTTAGTAGGAGAATTAATGGCATCGAACAATCTACTTTTGGGATACTCTGCGCCTACAACGTGTTGAATGGTTTGAAGACGCACCATCTGGTAAGTTCGGATCCTAAATGCAGGGTCACAAGACATACGAATATACAGATCTTTCGGCGGCACTTCATATTCATCTGCCAGCCATTGCATTAAGTTATCCGTCGCGTCGTAGACCGCATGCTCCATTGGCAAATTAATACCTATCGCTACAATACTTTCAGGCTTTTCTATTCTGACACAAGGTAGACGTTTATTAGAAATCACTCTACAGGAGAGTTGGACCGTGGCTCGAGTCTCATCAGCAATTCCGGTAAATTCTGTATCACCCTGCCCGCCGTGCACATCGCCTATGTAGAGGAGACCACCTTCATTGTAAGAGTTCAGATAAATAGTATGACCGGCACAAACATCTCTACAATCAATGTTGCCACCGAACGGACCTTGTCCAAGCACTGATGTAAACACCTCGCGTTCGGGTGCTGTGGCTAATGTGCCCACAAATGGTTCAAGAGGCCAGCTCAGGTTTTCAGAGTATTTAGCTGTGCCATCTCTGGTAAACCCACTTGGTCCTTTGAGGTGTTCTATCACCTGAACGTGACCTTCGGTACATTCGTGATAGCGGAGCGAGTCTCCTAGAGGACCAATCTTTGGTAAAATTCCAGAGAATCCGTAACGCCAGGGATCCACCCAGTCAATGTCTACTGCGACAACATCGCCTGAGTGACACCCTTCAATAAAAATAGGGCCGACAACTGGATTGAATAGGCCGGGGGTTGCATCTGCTAGCTCTGAAAAGTGCTTACCACTAAACCCTTGGATAGTTGGATCGTCGGAATCGTCCGATATCATGCCGGACAGAGCATCGTCTGTTTCGACTTGAAAAGTTTCGCCCGATTCCACTTGTAGGCAAGGCTCATCGCGATTGTCGAAAGCATATTTTTGAACCTGCCCTCTTTTTAAAATCTTCATTAGTTCTTTCCCCTTAATTAATATCTGCCGAAACTGCGACTTCTTTTTAAACTAACTTTAATAGTCAATGAATTTGAATACAATAAGTGTCGACTGAGGCCAACATTAGCGAGTATAAATTGATATGTGGGAATATGACGGGTCTTCGAGGCCGCCTTTTGCCGACGAGCCCGGTATTCAACAGGAGTCTGTGTGGGATTATCCAAGACCCCCGCGGATTGAATGCTCGGTTAAACAGGTTCGTGTAATGTCGAGTAAAGGACTGATTGCGGAAACGTTATCTGCACTTAGAGTTATTGAGACAGCCTCTCCCCCTGTTTACTATTTACCGCACTCATCTATTGACTGGACTTTTTTAAGGAAAATCGAACACTCGTCATGGTGTGAATGGAAAGGATCGGCCAGCTATTTAATGTACACAGATGGTGAAATAGAGGTGATAGCGGGTTGGTCTTACGAAGATCCATCGGACGGTTTTGAATTGTTAAAAGGTTATGCTTCTTTTTATCCGAGAGTTTTAAATTGTTTCTTGGATACGGAACCGGTTCAGGCTCAGCCTGGCGAATTTTATGGTGGTTGGATTACGAAGGATATCTTAGGTCCGATTAAAGGTGGACCGGGCACCAGTCATTGGTAGGAATCTCGGTGTATTCTGCCGATGCTCCCACGGAAGTTATTTCCACAGCTACTCTCACTTCTTCCAAAACTAGTGGTTATGGGGTTGTAGAAGAGTTTGGTTCTATTATTTTCAACGCGTTGGCCACTTAGTAAGGTCCGGACGGATAAAAAAAACCGGACCAAAGAGGTCCGGTCTTTAGGGAGACTTGAATAAATTGAAGGGGAGGTCAAGTTACTCAAGTGCTTCTAAAAGCGTTGAAGGGGAGGTTCAAGCATCTCTTAGATGTACGTACTTTAACTTTCTAAGTGGTGCGACGCAACATGCTAAATTGAAAATGAGTATTTCCTTATAGGAAACTTGGTTGCTCTAAAATGGAACAGCTTGCACCAAAAAAAAGCCGGAACATCAAGTTCCGGCTTTTTGGGAGGTCCCAGAATTAGATTCGAGGGGAGATCGAATTACTAATAGGGATATGCATTATATAAGCGATATGATGCGCCGCAACACACAAAATAGAACAAGTGTCTTTCCAAATTGTACTAGCTCGTTCTCCAAAATAGAAAAAACGAGTCTACTGGGGATAATATTAATCGATTATTGGGCCATTTTTTACAAATCGATCCAACACGTTTTTAGTAATTTTAGAGACATTATTCTTGTAATTGTTATGGGAAAGTGAGCCTGGCCATGCAATTGAGCTAGTTGAGAATACACCTCCCCCATTGTCGGTCTCGTAAAAAACTAGGTCCGCTCTGACCAGCGGATTTTCCTGTCCACCAAGCCCTGGATAGTTAATTAGCAGCTCCTCACAAACAAGTAGATATAGATCGGTGTGGTCTTCGGACGAAGCGAGGACGTAAGCGTTTGGGTGGGTACCTAAACTTACATCAGCTCTATCCAGCTCAAGCCCGGCAGCACCTCCTCCGACGAGTCCAAAATCTCCAATTTTTTCGTCAGGCTTCACTCCCGACATTATCCATTTGACAGGTTTTTTAAAGCTATCCGGTTTTCGAGTATAAAATGAGGAAATGTCAAAACCTTGTGCGGTAAAACCCGATCCGACGATTTTTTGTGGCGCGCGGCCATTTCTTCGCCAGAGGCCGCCATATTCCCCAGTAAAGGAATGATAATACTCTCCAGTTTGCGCCTCCCACCCTCGAATGCCTCCTTCAGCTCTTCGTACCTCTATGATTCCGTCTGCCTCCTCGTGGAAGGCAATACGCCAGTACCAACCATTTGCGCCAAGATACATTAGACGACCACCTCTATCTTGGTAGGTAGCCATCGCGTCCCACATTTCTTTTGAATGATATTCAGGGTGCGATGAAGATAGTACAACTTTGTATCGCTCTAAACAGTCTACTCCCTCATAGTGCAGTTCTTCGTCTGTGATTACGTCATAGTCATATTTCATTGCTTCAAGCCAATTTATAATGTGTGTATCAGCGTTAAATTGCCAAAGGGTGGACCCTTTCCCGCCAAGCCAGCTTTTATACTTTGGACGCATATTCAGTATAGGTCGCAAACGGGACGAATAGCATACTCCGGATCCATCGGTATGCACGTCGTAACAGCTAGGGCCATACTCTCGATGTTCGTTCCTATAGAGATCTTGGTGCTGGTGCTCAACCAATCGTCCGGCTAGTAATTGGGCGATAGGTGCATCTGTCCCCATGTGCTCATTAGCATAGGCCATATAGCTAGCTGTGGGCAGTAGAAAACAAATTTTTGCTGTAGCTTTCCCTTTAGGAGGTAGAACGGCAAATGGTACATAGTCTTCTTCTTCTAGATTGTTCCCGCATCGTAATCTGGCCGCATATAAACCACTTTTCAGACCTTTTGGGATTTTAAGTGTAACGTCTACCTCCCATCCTGCGTCATGCACATCATCGTCATGAAAGTGTATCGCTCCATACTGGTTTGGTGCATGACTCCAGTTCATTTCGTCGCCATCCCAATTCCATCCAGTCATTCCCCGCACCGGCATGTTGACAAGCTTTCCGTTGATACGATTGCTAGATACATCAGAAACATTCACGGATTTAATGTTTTTTGAAAAATCCCACGCGGCTACTACGTCTGTTGACATTAAGCTTTGATTTTGGCGGTGCTTCAGTTGCTCTATCTCCGCAGAATTTAGAGCTCTGCATGCAATAGCAGGACTGTCTATTTTACCGTTGAAGTGATTCTGACAAACAGTTCTATTTTTATCTAACTTTAGGAATTTAGCACCTATAGTTGCCATTCGTGCACAGTTTTTCATCCCATGATTATGGACTTTATATTTCTTTTTAGCCGAGTCATTAATTTTTGCGTGATTATGTAATGCTTCTTGCGTTAAGGACACGCTTTTCGTTTTCGCATCGTAAGTAGCGCTTACGAAGTACCAGTTTCTGGACAAGAAGTTTTTTCCTGTAGAAAATTCTTCCAGCTTATCTTTCCCAAATCCAAGGGTTAGCATTAGACCGGAGTTTTGGGGTCCAATCGAGAGCTCGGCGCCGTTTGAATTCCGTTGGGACCAGTTCCCTATAATTACCTGCTTGCCGTTTTCCGGCAATGTTGGCCAAATAAACGCCTGTAATGTGAAGCTTTCTAGAGAATTAAAATGTTCACTTTCTTCTAATTGTATAAAGGAACCCGCATGAATAACCTGCCGTCTCCCCGGGTAGGTCCCATTCGCTTTTGTTTTAATCGGACGTTCTTTATATCCTGGTCCGTCCGGATTTAGATCGCCGCATATTAGTTTGACGAAGTCGGCCTTAAAGGACTTGGCCTGACAGTTAACCATGAAGTTAATTGATTCTTCTGGTGCGACACTGGTTCGGTCTGCGTAAGCAGTTATCTTCATCGTCATTTTAAAAGGCCCCCATAATTTTTTACTGAATCAACCTCGACGGTCTCTATTAAGTTGTTTAAGGTTTGAGCGTCTCTCCCGTTAAAGATTTCCATCTTTTACGGAAAATATACCACTCCGCGTCGGATTGGCTGCTGAAGGTTTTTGGTAATTTTTGTACTGGCTTCCCAGCCACTCCGGACGTCTTGGCAAGTTGCCAAAGTCGATTTGGTTTAATGACCAGCAAACAGAATTTATCTTTCATGGGGATACCACGAAATTGATTGAGAAGTCTTTGTAGCTCCGGGCTGTGGTGACCGATTGGATTCCGTTTAAATTCGGCTATAAGTTCCCTGTCATTAGAGGATGCTATAAATTTTTCTCCAAGATTTTTCTCCATTTCCACACTCCCCGAATATCATACAAGTAATTTTCATAAAGATTAATCTTAGCCTGTTTAGCACCTCGCCGCACGCGACATCGTTAATTAAACGATTGACCTTAGTTTTAATTTACCGAGCTGGATATCTTGTTTTGATGTTAGGGTTAGGCATTGATAGGACATTTCTTCAGACCTTTCTTGTATTGCCGTAAATATTGAGGGCACACTTAGGTTCAAACCAGACTAGATTTACGCTGAATCTAGTTAGCTAAAGAGACTATCCTATTAACTAGCTGATAAGTTGGAGCTTGCGCGAATATCTCGGTATGGCGCTCGTCAGGATTGCTCACAGTGCCTGAAGTAGCCGAGCTACGCTTATTTACGTAGAAAACTGACAACCTGTTTTGGCGATCACGTCGTCTAGGCTCACTCCGGCGTGGAGCTCCACGAGTTTTAGTCCTTCCCCATCTGGTAAGACTTCAAAGACGCATAGATCCGTGATGATTAGATCTACGACATTTTTTCCGGTGACAGGAAGAGAACACTCATCTAGTATTTTTGGACTGCCGTCTTTTGCAGTATGCTCGAGAAGTACTACTACCCGTTTTACGCCTGACACTAGGTCCATAGCACCCCCGGGACCTTTGATCATTTTTCCAGGAACCATGAAATTAGCAAGATCTCCATTTGCGCCCACTTCTAGGCCGCCTAAAATCGAGATATCAACGTGACCTCCTCTGATCATTGCAAATGATTCCGCGCTAGAAAAAAAGCTTGCTCCGGTGCTAGCTGATATAGTCTGTTTCCCAGCATTTATTAAATCTGCATCAATTTCACTTTGTTCGGGGAAAGGGCCGATGCCCAGCAGACCATTTTCAGACTGCAACGTAATATCAATATTTTCAGGGACGTGATTAGCAACTAGCGTCGGTATACCTATCCCTAGGTTGACATAAAACCCATCTTTTAGCTCTTTAGCAGCTCTTTGTGCCATTAGCTCACGTCCAACCGATACCCCTTTAGTATCTGATTCAGCTGTAGTCGGGAATTCTATTCGTTTCTCGTAACTGTGTCCCTGAAAAATTCGGTTAATATAAATGCCGGGCGTATGAACTTGGTCAGGATCAAGCTCGCCCACACCTACTAATTCTTCTACTTCTGCCACGCAGATCTTTCCGCAAGTGGCAATCATCGGATTGAAGTTCCTTGCTGTTTTTCTATAGACTAAGTTACCTTCAGGATCACCTTTCCATGCTTTCACAATAGATACATCTGCCTTTATGCCCGTTTCCATTACGTAATCAATCCCATCAAAAATCTTTGTTTCCTTGCCCTCAGCTAGCTTAGTGCCCGCAGCGGTTCGGGTGAAAAACCCAGGAATCCCGGCACCTCCGGCGCGGAGTCGTTCGGCTAAAGTTCCTTGAGGGTTTAGTTCTAGTTCTAGTTCCCCAGCTAATACTTGTCTTTCAAATTCCTTATTTTCGCCAACATATGAAGCTATGACCTTCTTAACCTGTCGATTTTTTAGGAGGAGGCCCATGCCAAAGTCGTCTACTCCAGCGTTGTTACCTACAATAGTGATATTTTTGATATTTGAATTTACAACTGCTCCGATTAAATTTTCTGGGATACCGCACAAACCAAACCCACCCGCTGCTATCGTGAGACCGTCTGTTAGCAATCCAGTTAGCGCTTTTTCAGCATTCTCATATGTCTTTTTCATTGGACTAAATATCCTCTTTAAAGGTCACGTATTAATTGTTTTGCTCGATAGATAGTATTATAGATCCGGGGCAGCCTCACTATATTATAAGGCAATTTTTTCGTGACTCTTGCGGCAGGGGGAAAATTGTCGTTTTGGATTATGAAATTTGAGGAATAGGAGGCAGCTGAAGTTAAATCCAGTGCCCAGAAAAAACTCTGGGCACTGGATAATGTGATATTAACGACCTTCTGTTAGGTAGTTAACGTCGTGGGTACGCTTAACTTTCTTGATTGTTGTGTCAGGATAACTAACACCTCGACAGGGAACTAATGTTCCTCGATTATTTTGTTTATCAATCACATTGATACTTTGAAAGCTTAAAACACGAGTGCCAGGATTGGTGACGTCGCCTTTAAATTTTTCTCTTTGCGCAGCGTACTGTGGATCTTCAGTCCAGCTTTTTTGGATCTGCCAGATCTTCCAAAGTTCGCCCGCTTTATCGAAAGCATTCGCATACAACGCTTCGGTGGATTGACGGTCCATGTAAATGAATTTGGTTGAGTAAGGATGATTAGCTCTTCCAGGGTACATTCTCAAGATATCCACTTTACGTAGAGCCCAATCATCTTTTGGTGCCCAGCCATTAGGCCCATAAAATACGGTATCAGTATGTTTGGATCGAATCACGGCTAGTAGATTTGCAGTGCCTACATATTCCCAAGTATGCTCCATTGGGCGACCGTTAAATCCATAAAAATCTTCTAATGTATGGTCAGTCCCCAATAGCGAATCTGATTTAACCTCTACTGAGATACGACGTACTCTTCTGAGGCTTGGTATGTAAGCCCATGAATCATCCGCTTTCATTACGTCGTCATAGCGAAGGATTAAAAATGCCGTACCTGCGATGTCAAACGGAGAAGTGAATCCAGTGTATTCACGAAAATTTGTATTTTTCGCAAAGCCCTTTCCGTTGTTCATCCGATAACCCGATTCAGGTAAGTCGGCTCTGTGCGACATGATAACTCGCTGGTAAGGGCCGGCTAGTACACGCTCAAACGTGCCACCACCTGTGTAGTATTCTGAATATTTTCCGCCCGAGGTCGACATGACCTCATGCTTAGCATGTTCTCCGCCTTTACGAACCCAAACCCAGTGAACATCGTTGATTTTCAGTCCATCATTGTTCCATCTAAAGGTCCAGTTCCAAACTTGTTTCCAACCGTCGTCTTTACTTCCTGCAGTAAAATTTTCTGGGTCGAAGGGCATTCCGGCTTGATAATTACCAATCGCACCATTGTCGGCGATAGTAGCGGTACCGTAGTATTTTTTGGTCGCGGTTTGGAATGCTTCCGCGGGGCTTAAATCGCCGGCATCTTTTATGGTCATTTCCATGCCAGGGAAAATTAGATCGTCTTGCTGTTCTTTCGGTATGAAAGGACGGATTAGATCGGCTTTGTCATAGGTGATGATATCGCCTTCAACGAACTGCGGTTGGGCTTCTTGGTTCGCTTTTATCCATGCTAGATGGTCTTCAGCGTTAAACGCACTTGCCGACATCGATGTGATAACACCTACGGCAAATAGCGCTAATGTACTTATTCTAAACATTAGGTTTATTCCTTGTATTATAGTTTCATTAGATAGAACACCTCCCCTTGTCTATCTTCTTTTAACAGAGAGAATGTTACTATTTGAAGCGTGAACTAGATGTGAAGAATTGTCTCAGCCTGGTACTTATGTGTAATCAGCAGTAATCCATTTTTCAGGCTTCATCACTAGGACGACAGATTTTTCGGGAGGTCGTTTTTTTAGGTATTCAGCGCCTGCAATGTCACTCATATAACGATACACCATTTTTGGCAGATCAATCAGATCATCACACGGCCTAATATCGACTATGGGCCCTTGCACACTGACGTGCTTGTACGGGAGGGTTGCTTTTTGAACACATATTGAAAATCGCATGGCTAATTTTAGGAGCTTAAGCTTTTTCGAGGTCTCTTTAACTATGATAGTAATTCCGATATTTGGATCAAAACTGTACCAAAGAGGGACAATTCTCGGGGAACGGTTTTTTTCGTCAATACCAACAATCCCCACTTGCACTTCCGACAGAAAGCTCTCTCTTTCACAAGTTGACATTCTATTCGCCATAAAAATTAACTACCAAGCTTAGATTCTTTGCGCTCTTGCGCTGTCGGTAGGTTAGCTAGCCGCTGCATTTCCGACGTTAAAAGCAGGTTGGGATCTTGTAACGTTTCGATAAACATATCCGTGCAGTCAAATCCCCAGAACACGGTTTTATTGTAAACAAAGCTCGGAATTCCGTAGACCCCGTTCTCTATAGCCTGCTCGGTATTTGTTTTTAACGCCTCTTTGACAGATTTAGATGAGATTGCAGAGTCAGGATCACTTACTCCAAGCCTCTTGCATAATATTAGAAACCCGTCATCAGTGTGCACATCTCCTCCTTCCCCCCAAGTATAGTCAAAAATTGTTTCCACTATTTCGTGAGAGGCCCCCTGACTTATAGCTAGTCTGAGTAGCTTTAGGGGATTGAACGGATGTGCCGGAGGTGTTTTGAATGCTATCCCTAATTTTTGCGCATACCAGTCGCAGAATTGATATGTTTGACGTCTTTTTTCCGGCACTTCTGCGGGGCCTTTTGTTTCCCAGTGCGCCAGAAGCCCAGCATACAATATGGGATGTAGTGAGATTTCAAGTGACTCGGGTAATTTACGAAAATGTTTGAATTGAAGGTACGCGTAGGGTGAAATAAAGTCAAAATACCAGCTTGCTTTGTCGAGCATAATGATTCTCGTTATTTTTATTTTTTATCTATAGTATCCCATTTCTTTGATTTTCGATAAAAGGATGTGTGACTATTAGCTTCATACCTTGTTGGTATTTGGCTGAGATTGAAACGGCAATTTATGAAATTAAGATATCAAGTTGTGTTAGTTGGGTTTATCTTGGCTGCTATTAGCGGCAACTGTAATTCCAGTGATCGAGTGAGTGACTTAACCTCTTTTGTATCGCTCAGTGTGCCCCGTTCTGGTGCCGTGAATCCCTTAGCCATTTTGTTACCTGGTTGCCTGAATTGGCACCCGCATCATACTCGTTGGAAAAAAAGGTTATTAAAACAGGGTTACGCGGTTTTATACCTAGATAGCTTTGGGGCCAGGGGCATAACGAAAAAAAGTGTGATGAGAACTCAAGTTTGCACTGGAAATCTTATGTCTGGCTACGATCGAGCAACAGACTTAGCTGAAATTTTGCCAAATATTTGGGCGCGATCGGATATTGATGAAACTAAAACTATTCTAATGGGTTGGTCTCATGGCGGTTGGTCTGTCTCTGATTTTTTGACTCTGGTAGCTACGAGTCGTGAAAAAAATGTTCTCGATTTGAATGCTGATAATTTTAAGGCGGCAATTTTGTTTTATCCGTATTGTGGAATTGGTACTTTGGCTTCCTCCGGAAGGTTTCCTCCCCATACAAAAGTTTTGTTATTTCACGGTTTAGAGGATCGCATTACAAAGGCACGAGAGTGTCGTCTCCAAGCTAAGTCGATAGCACGGAAGGGCGGCGATGTGGAGTTTATAGGTTTTAGTGGCGCGCGACATTGGTTTGATAACCATACTGAGTTGGTGTACGACAAAGCTGCAACGCTTCAAGCTCGTGAATTGATAGATGTTGAGTTGGGGTTAGTCAAATATTCTCGGACTAATGTTCCCTCATTTAACGATTCTTCGCCTGATTTGATACAGCTTTATGATGGAGTGTTCCAATAAACGTGACAGGAAGAATTAAATGGCGTTAATTATAAAAGAATTTGGTCGAGTCAGACTAATTGAGTTTAATAGGCCTGAACAACTTAATGCTTTTAATTGCCAGCAATTTGCGGAAACGCGTGAGGCACTAAGTGCGGCCCAAGTTGATCCAAATGTTGCTGTAGTTGTATTAACCGGTGCCGGCAAAGCGTTTTCTGCGGGGGCCGACTTAGAAGACATGAGACGAAAGACTGAAGGTACCGGAGAGTCTGTCGATTTCCCAGAATTTTTAGCTGTATTAGCGGCGTTTAATAAGCCCCTCATAGCGGCAGTTAATGGCGTAGGAGTAGGTATTGGGATGACGCTACTGGCTTATTGTGATTTAGTTCTGATTTCTGAAAAAGCTCGACTGCGTGCACCGTTCCCTCAGCTGGGTTTGGCGCCTGAAGCAGGTAGTAGTGGTCTTTTTCCACAGCAGGTTGGTTGGCAAAATGCGGCTTACGTTCTGATGTCAGGAGATTGGATTACCAGTGATGAAGCGGTAGGGTTAGGTTTTGCATGGCGCATACTGGCGCCAGAAGAATTGATGGGTGAGACTATGAAGATAGCGGCAAAGATAGCTGCCAACCCGATTTCATCTTTAGTTGAAACCAAAGCGCTCATGTTAGAATCTGGAAAGTATGAAGTAGGACGTCGTGCTCATGGCAGAGAGGTTGAGGCGTATACGAGACTTATGGGTTCCCCAGCTAACCAAGAGGCAATAGATGCATTTTTTAATAAAAGACTACCTGATTTCGAGAAAATTGATGGCTGTTAGATTTCGATGATATGCAGAAAAAAAGAGCGATTTCAGTACGTACCACCTAAACCACGGGCGATATGCTAAAAACTGATGATGCTTAAATCAGCTTTCTCGATTTTTGTGGTTTTAGTTGTTTCGTCCTGTGTGACGCCTCCACCGAAGAATCAGAGTAACCTATGTGCCGTATTTGACCAATACCCCAAGTGGTATGACTACGCAGCGAGCGCCCAAGAAAAGTGGGGTACTCCAAAGCAAACTTTGATGGCCTTTGTTAAACAGGAATCGAGTTATCGAAGTCATGCTAAGCCGCCATTCAAGTGGTTTTTGGTTATTCCCCTTGGTAGAGGGTCCTCAGCTAAAGGCTATGCTCAGGCACAGAACCCTGTTTGGAGCGAGTATGAAAAGGAGCGTGGCGCGCTATTTAGAGGACGGACTGATATGAAGGATGCGCTAGATTTTATTGGTTGGTATAACCATCGCACTAATAAAAGACTGGGCATCTCAAAATGGGATCCGAAAGAAATGTATCTCGCGTATCACGAGGGGCATGGAGGATATAGAAGCGGGAGTTACAACAAAAAGCCGCAACTTTTGAAAGTAGCAGATAAGGTTGCCAGAACCTCTGATACGTATGGGGCTCAGCTAGCAACATGCGAGGGACGACTTAGATGCCGGCAGTGGTATAAGTTTTGGCCGTTTTGTTCATAGACTCAAAATTTTTATATACCGTAGTCACAGGATATTTATGCGTCGAAACCCCTCCCCGAGTAGTCGCTTGCTGGTCCATCTCCCTGAGGCCCAAGTCTTCCAGAGTCGCCGAAATGGCCCTTGCCGGGGACGAAATTGAACTCGACCCGTATGCCATCAGGATCTTCAAACAAGAATGAATAGTAGCCTTGTGCCCAGCCACCTAGCTCTGGCGTGTGAATAATTTTTGGTTTGAGTTCTTCGGTTACAAATTGATAGATCTCATCGACATCTTGCTCACTGCGCGCTCGAAAGCATAAGTGATGCAGACCGACTGAATATTGATCAAAAGACCTTTTATCTTTCCCTTTCGGTACACCTACCACCATTATCCCAGTGCGGCTTCCGATGCAGTAGACTGTATCCGCATTCTTCACAAGAGTTTCCATTTCTAAGAAGTGGCACAGCTTTTCCCAAAAAGGAATGCACAGTTCGGGCGTATTTACTGTAAGTTGTATGTGCGCAATTCCATTTACTGCTACAGTCATTTGTTATCCTAAATTATTTCGTGGCTACGAATTTTAACAGATTTGTGGTTATTTTGATTCGACACTGTGATGATATTCACACCAATTAGCTAAAAAGGTGCATTTTTTGAAAGTTATAATTTATGAAACATCCCTATTTCATCAAGCATTTCTTTTTGGAGAGCCAGCACGCGCGAGTTTGGTTGCCAGGCCTCTATCATAACTAAGCTGGGATCGATCACGTCTGTGTTTTTCTGGGCTAAGGTTTCTATTGCTGCGTGAACGCAAAAAGGGACGTTAGATTCTGCATACCCTCCCTCATGCACTAGGACTAGTTTTCCATTTGTATGGATGTCAGCAGCACTCATAATGGTCTCGGTTAGCATTCGGTAAGAATCGCTGTGTAATAGCATACGGCCCAAGGGATCGAATCCTCCGGCGTCATAGCCAGATGCTACTATTATCAACTCAGGCTTGTAACGATTTAAGGCGGGCATGACTACTCGCTTCATGGCATATTCATAGACCTCATGACCTCCCCCTGGGAGTAGCGGTACGTTGATGTTGTAACCCTCGCCTTGCCCTTTCCCAATATCATCACCGCCGCTGTAGCCTGGCGGAAAGCATCCCTCTTGGTGCATAGAAATAGTCAGTACATCTGAGCGTTCAAAAAAAATTGACTGCGTCCCATTGCCATGATGGACATCCCAGTCAACTACCGCAATTCGCTCGATACCGTGTTTCGCTTTAGCTGCCTCAATAGCCAGTGCGATATTTGCTAGCAAGCAAAAACCCATCGGTTTTTCCGCAAGACAGTGGTGACCAGGAGGCCGGGACATCGAGTAGGCATTTTTAAACGTTCCATTCACTACAGACTCCACGGCCTGGATTGCAAGACCAGCGGAGAGTTTTGCAATATCGAAACTACCTGGTCCAAACGGCGCGGTAACTCCAAGCTCACCACCCCCCGCCGCAGATAATTTTTCGAATTCCTTTAGGTAGCTTGTGGGGTGGACTCGGAGCAGATCTTCGGTGGTCGCCTCGTCAGCTGAAAGAATTTTGATTTCCTCAGCGAGTCCTGAAACCTGCATCAAGGATACTGCCCTCCGCTTTGATTCCGGTGATTCGGCAAGGCCTGCTGATGCTGGTGGCTGTACCCAGTTACCGACTGGCAATACTAAAGAAAATAACCCTTGCGTACTGTGCCAAAGGCACCGTTCGTCATGAAAAAAACCAGTAGTAGGGTCCACGGATTTACTCCTTAAATTAAATTTCCTAAAAAGATTCGGTCGATTAGTTGTTGCATCTGCTCTTAGTTATGTTTCAGTTTTTATTTTGTAACTTGTTACGCTAGGTTAAGATAAGGTCTTTTTAGAAGTCTAACGTCGGCCCGATTGGAACTACGCCCGAAGGGTTAATTGACGGATGACTCCCGTAATAATGATTTTTTATGTGATCCATCTGTATCGTTGCCGATATTCCAGGATAGTCGAGCAGGTCGCTTAGATATCTTGATAGGTTAGGATAGTCGGCAATCCTTTTAATATTGCATTTAAAATGGCCTACGTACACGGCGTCAAAACGTACTAGGGTAGTGAACAATCTCCAGTCAGACTCAACTACCTCCGTTCCTGTGAGGTATTTTTGCTCTCGTAATTGTTCCTCAAGCCAATCGAGAGTCTCAAATAATGACGTTACTGCTTGCTCGTAGGCTTCTTGAGTGGTCGCAAAGCCAGCTTTATAAACGCCGTTATTGACGGCGGTATAAATTCTGTCGTTTAAAGAGTCAATTTCCTTTTGCTTTTCTTGAGGATAAAAATCTCCTGGCAATGCTCCTAGATGATCAAATGAGCTGTTCATCATTCTAATGATTTCGGAGGACTCGTTTGACACGATCGTGCTAGTTGCTTTATCCCAAAGTACGGGCACCGTAACGCGCCCGCTATAATTCGGGGAAGCTGAAGTATAAATTTGATGCAGAAATTCGCGTTATTCACTTCGTCACCGTAAGCGTTTTCGTCGTGCTGAAACGACCATCCTTGTTCACCCATGTACCAGTGTACGACTGACATAGAAATTATTTTTTCAAGCCCCTTCAGAGCGCGAAATATAGCCGTTCGATGGGCCCACGGACACGCGTGAGATATATAAAGATGATATCTATCGGTTGCAGCTGGGAAGTTGTTAGGACGACTAGAGTCCCCTGAGCCATCCGAGGTAATCCAGTGCCTAAATTGTGAGTCTTCTCTTAAAAATTTTCCGTCAGAACTTTTAGTGTCATACCACTGGTCAACCCACTGTCCGTCTTGAAGTAGCCCCATTATTTTCTACGCCTTTATTCGTTTAATACTTAGATTCTATATTTACTATCTTATTTGACCAATTCTACTTTATCCCCAACCGTTAATGATGCCCTCTTTAACGACTTCGGCATAAGTAGCAAACCCCGGCGTCGCATAATTGGGTAGTAGCCCATCAGGTAGGTTTACTTTTGCGCGATATTTTACTAGAGCCTTCATAATGTCCTGATCACGTTTGCCTCCTTTGGGTTGAATCCCACAACTTGACAACGCGGAACTCCTGTCCTGACTTTGATTATTACTGAGCCGATGGCTAAATTTTTCTCGGCCCAGTTATCTTCTTCATGCTCGATTTCGTTTGCGATAATCAAACCTGCGCGCAACCGCGCAGGATTGATCGGCTCTCCAACCTCTCTTTCAAGTCTCCGCAGCGAACCGGTTGTAGCAAAGGTTAAGGGAAAAACGTCGATAGCGCCGCCGGGAGATAAGCATTTGACCAGTCTTATCGGTCTTCCAGAATATTCAGTTAATATTTCTGTCCAAGGCCCTCCTATTTCGGCGACCTCAATTGTTCGAAGGCCCGCATGCTCTACTCCAAAAGTCTGAGTGTTACAGTTGGTGGGCTCTTTGATGATTCGGCCATCAGGAAGTTCTAGCGTAAGGTCTGAACTCCCGTATTCCATACTGAATTTTAGAGGAATAAATTCGCTATGCTCCGATGATCCCACGAACTTATCAGTCGCTTCGACCAAAGCAAACAATCGATCGTTGCGAATACCATTTTTAGTGATCTCGACCTGCGTCGGATTTATGAATTGAGTAGCTTTGACCACTACTTGTCCAATTTGTTGCACGATCATTGCAGCGTCCTCTGTCTGGATATTTTGAAATAAAAATACTACCAGAGCTATGCTAGCTTAAAAGGCATTGAAGCTGGAAATTTTTTAAAGACGTTACTCTGACAGAGATTTTGGGGTGTATATTTCGAGAAGAATCTTTAAAGTATGAACAGAGATAAAGATTAAGCATAGGTTATTATAAGTATGGTTGAGAAAAAAAGAGAAATGCATCTGGGAGCATTTATGCGACCTGTCAGTCTGCATACAGCGTCATGGAGATATCCTGACTCATATTCTGATGCTAATTTTAATTTTGGCCACTATCAGTCTTTTATTAAGACGCTAGAGAGAGGGTGTTTTGATGCTTTTTTTATGGCCGATCATCTCGCGGTTCTCAACATGCCTATGGCGGCGTTAAAGCGCAGCGCTACTGTTTCCTCGTTTGACCCTTTAACGCTTTTACCTGCCCTAGCGGTTGCGACTGAAAAAATTGGTCTCATTGCGACCGCATCTACCACTTACAATGATCCCTACCATATCGCGCGAAAATTTGCGTCTCTCGATCATATTAGTAACGGTCGATCGGGTTGGAATATTGTTACTTCGTATAATCCCCATGAAGCGAGTAACTTTGGGCTCGATTCTCATGCTTCTCACGATGAACGGTATCTAAAAGCCAGAGAATTTTATGACGTGGTGACAGGTCTTTGGGATTCTTGGGCCGATGATGCTTTTATAAGAGATGTTGAAAAGGGAGTTTACTTTGACCCTGAAAAATTGAACATTCTTAATCACGATGGAAAATTCTTAAAAGTGCGGGGGCCATTGAACGTTGCGCGCCCAATTCAAGGTTGGCCAGTCATAGTGCAAGCTGGCGCTTCTGAGGCTGGTCGCCAACTTGCAGCGGAAACAGCTGAAGTTCTTTTTGGCGCGGCGAATACAATTGAGGATGGAAAATCATATTACTCGGATATTAAAGAGAGGATGTCAAAGATCGGACGCGATCCCAAAAGTGCAAAGATTCTTCCTGGCGCGTTTGTGGTTGTAGGAAAGTCACAGCAAGAAGCTACCGACAAAAAAGAGTTGTTAGATTCGTTAATACACTCTGATAGCGGCATAGCGTCACTTAGTGTTCTTCTAGGTTGTGACGCCTCGGCGTTCGACCCCGACAGACCGCTACCTGATATCCCACCCAGTGAAGCTACACAGTCTGGTCGTCAGAAAATGATTGATATGGCGCAGCGAGATAATCTCACCGTAGCCGAGTTAGCTCGACAGGTTGGGGGAAGTTTTTCGTCCTTGGAGATCACGGGAACTCCTGAAACCATAGCTGACGAGATGCAGGAGTGGTTTGAAGACAGAGCGTGCGACGGCTTTAACATTATGTTCCCTTTTCTTCCCCAAGGATTGGATGATTTCGTCAACCTCGTTGTGCCAGAGTTACAAAAGCGGGGTTTATTTAGACGTAAATATTCGGGTCACACTTTGAGACACCATCTTGGCCTTGAAACACCTAACAATCAATTTTTTCTTTAGAAAAAACTCATTTAAGAGGCCTACCCTTAAAGCTGACCGACTTTATATTTCACTTCCCTCCCTCTCGCCATCTCGTGGTGACCGCTAGGTCTTTCCGAGAAGCTCGAGGTATTCGCTAAGGTCGCCTTGATTCAAATATTGGGTGAAGCCGTCGGCGGTTGAATCGCTTTGCCATTCGTATTCTGTCATAACGGCAATTTTCTCAGCCTTTTCTTGTCCGTAATGTTTCGCGATAACCGCTAGCGACATATCCGTACCAGCGGAAACCCCTGATGAAGTAAAAATGTGGCCATCTTCAACCCATCTTGCATCTTCCAACCATTCGACGTTTGAAGCGTGCTCAGTGATCGCGTTGAAAAACAATTTGTTCGAAGTGGCTTTACGCCCGTCCAGCAGTCCAGCGTGGGCCAACACACCAGAGCCCGAACATACTGACATCAACGCCTCGGACTTTTGCCCACTTTTTTTGACAAATTCCAACATCGCTGGATTCTCAGCCTCGGCGAACGTTCCGAAACCACCCGGTATCAGCACCATGTCGACGTTTGGCGCATCGGCGAAACTGTACTCTGCCACGGTGCTGGGACCCTGCGCCGACTTCACGGGTCCGGTCGCTTGTGCAATAGTAATTATTTTTAATTCCGGACCTATATTGCCGAACATTTCGAGGGGTCCATACAAGTCGAGTAACTCGAAATCCTCGAACAAAATTGCGCCTAAGATTTTTTGATCAGCCATGTTTTTCCTTTAAGCAACCCTTCGAACGGCATCGATTGTCGCGTTGTATTGCGCTATGTGAGATCCGCGATTGTCGCACAAAATCGTGTTCGCGCTCAATGAAAGAATATCGGTAGGCCAACAGTAATGAATGTATGTCAGAGTTAAACAATTTAATGTCTATTTACTAATAATCTGAACACTTTTTGTCTCAGGTCGTCTGTTAATTCCTCAAAGGGAGCAAAAGTCTTATATTCGGTAACGGTATATATAATCACCCACTCTTATACTTGAGTCCTTAATCTAAGAGGTACTCCGCGCCTCGCGTGGTGATTGATTATGCCATCGCCGAAATGCCCTACCAAAGGCAGATTGAGTTTTATATCCCAGCAAGTCTGCAACTTGGGAAATAGGTAATTGGGAGGATGTGATGTGATGCCAAGCGAGATCGGCTCGTACTGAATCGATGACCTCTCGAAAGCAGGTTCCAAGATTTTCCAGTTTCCGCTGCAAGGTCCGCTCTGAAAGTCGCATCGTTTCTGCAATTGTAGCAATGGAGCATTCCTCGTAGGGTAGGAGCAGACGCAGTATTGATTTCACCTCTGTTAGCACGATAGACCCATCCATTTTCGAGCGAATTAGGGCAGATTTTTTTGATAGACGACCAAGTTCTCCACTACCTATCTCGGCTCTTAGAACCGAATTATCGATAAATAACGCGTCGGTACTATTATTGAAATCTGGACAGTGCTCGAAAAATCGGGCTACGGCATCGGTATTATTACCGTCTTGGCGTAACTTCACGCGCGGCGGTTGCCAATGTCTTTGGATGTTTCCCCTAATAAATAGGCAGACTACTGCAAGGGAGGCATTGATCACCTGTCGGTTTCCAAAGCGGCCACGCGTATGGAGAGAATAATGTAACCACTGACCTCCGTCAGCAGCCTCAAATCGAAACGCTCCCATATCTGTAAATAGCCCGTAATATTTCACGAAGTATTGCAGTGCTGCATGAACTGTTTTAGCGTCACGCATGAGTAGCCATATGTGTCCGAATATTCCCATTGGCAGCCGACTACCGTGAATTAATCCGAATTCAGGACAGTTACAGTGCTCAGCTGCTAACTCTAGGTAGTCAACAAGACGTTCCGCGTCGATGAAAATGTCTGCTGTCTCAAACGCAGATACTGGGACGCGCGCCGCTCTCATCACAGTGTCTGGGTCGCCGCCTAATTCACCAATTAATTCTCGAGAACCCATTAGAGAAGCACTGAAAACAATAGTATCTGATTGAGGATTGGGGAGGCGCATAAAGGACACTATATGGCGGGAAAAGGACAGTTTCAATAAAAGTTCGGTGATAGCATCGTTGGATTGAAGTAGTTGGTATGAGGATTACTTTTCTAATCTATTGTTAATTACAGTCTTTGTCATTGTGTATTACTTATATAAATGCAGTTTCACTTGTGACGGAGTCGGGGAATACGATGAAGTCTAGAAACGGAGGTTTTTAATGTCACAGCATCGCCTCATTCCGGTAGGTGAGTTAGCGAAAAGTGAAATTCGTCTCATAGATATAGACGGTCGGTCACTACTTCTTGTCAATGGCGAAAGTGGCCCAACGTTAGTTGACCGTATTTGCCCACATGCAGGCGCTGATCTTGCCAAAGGAAGTGTTGTTGGGAACAGGATTCGATGCCCCACACATAGCTATCTGTTTAACCTTGAAACAGGCAGTTGTCCATTGGGTCGTCGAGAAGGTTGGGGACCATTGAGAGTTTACGATTTAATTGAGAGTGACGGATATCTATGCGTCGAAACGACTGAATTATAAATTATAACCGAATCAAATTTGAGGGAGCGAGTATGAGTGAATTAGACGTCATTATTCGAGGTGGTATGATCATTGACGGTCAACGCACGCCTCGCTACTGCGGGGATATCGGGATAAAAAATGGTAGGGTCGAATCTATAACAGGAGTTGGTGGACTCGCAAAGAAAAAAGCCCAGAAGGAAATCGATGCCGAAGGGCTGATCGTCGCTCCTGGATTCGTTGATCTACATACCCATTATGATGCGCAAATTTTTTGGGATCCCTACTGTACTACTAGCGGCTGGCACGGCGTGACTTCGGTGGTGATAGGTAACTGTGGTTTTGGTATTGCGCCGGTTAAGCCTGATGGGCGCGAACGAGCTATGTTATCACTGACTCGTAACGAAGCAATTTCCTACGACGCGATGTCCGCCGCCCTCGCGTGGGATTGGGAGTCATTTCCTGAATTTATGGATGCAATAGAGCGAACACCTAAGGGGATTAACTTATTGACTTATATTCCGCTGTCTCCGCTGATTGCGTATGTGATGGGGGGGGTAGATAAAGCGAAAACACGTCGTCCGAGTGAAGATGAAATGGGTCAGATCAAAACCTTGATTTCTAGGGCGATGGACGCTGGAGCATGCGGAATTTCATCTCAGAATTTAGGCGAAACTTCTGTTCAACGTGACTACGATGGTACGCCGAATGTCACGGATGTAATGCATTTCGAGGATTTTCTCGAGATGGTTTCCATTTTGAAGGATAAAGGTCGTGGCGTGGTTCAGGTTTTGGGATTAACTCCCGAGCAAACTGAGCGCGTATGTGAGGCGAGCGGAGCGAATGTAATTTACAACGTGCTCGCACTCGAATGCGACCAGCACGGAATGAAGACGGAGGGATCATGGGAAGAATTTACTGATTGGATGGAAAGTGCAAACCAACGAGGTCTCAAAGTAAGCGCTCAAATGGTTACGACAGGTATCGATTTTACTTTTACTTTTGAGGACTGGAATCTTTATGACTTTAGTCCGCACTGGCGTGACCTTTGTATGGGAACGACGTCTGAGAAGCTAGAAAAGATGCGTGATCCTAGCCGCCGCCAAGCTATCCGAGAGGAGTATGACTCAGTTGCGAATGCTACGCGTGAGGAATTCACCGCTGATCTTGAAAATGACATCGCCGCTACCGCTCTAGTTCAATTCAGAACTGTTGCAGATAATCAGGTAGTCATGGTCGAGAACGATGAACTAGTGAGATACGAAGGGATGACGATACGGCAGATTGCTGCGAAAGAAAACAAACATATTTGTGACGTTATCCTCGATATAGCGGTCGCGGACGAGTTACTGACGACGTTCGCAACGCCGCCAAACCAGTACAATCCGGCCGACATCAAAAAACTACTGAACAAGCCCTACACCGTCCCCGGCATTTCTGACGGGGGCGCGCATATGAAATTTTCCGCTTTCGGACGCTATGGCACGGAGTATTTAGTGAACTATGTGCGCGAGGGAAAGATGGTAGATTTGGAATACGCTCACTGGCACTTGAGTGCCATTCCTGCACAGTATGCTGGCTTACACGATCGTGGTGTGATTCGTGTTGGTAGTCCAGCAGATATTCTCATTTATGATTTTGATCAGCTTGGTTGGACTGAGGCTGAAAAAGTCTTCGATCTGCCAGCGGGAGACTGGCGCCGTATTACCAAAGGAATTGGTTATCGATACACTTTAGTTAATGGTCAGATCACCTTTATCGATGGAGAAACTACTGGCGCAACACCAGGGAATCTGCTGAGAAATGGACGAGCTTGATTGACGGCCTCAGCGCTGTGAACATAATTCTCAGACAGGTAAGACGCGCCACTTAATTACCGAGGGGGCGAAGGCCTTATATTCGGTAACGATATATATAATCACCCACTCTTATACATGATAGGCGGACCTAGATCTTATCATTTTGTGCACCAAAGGCAGATGTTCGGTATCAAAATAAATCTTCTGGACTAAATGTTGAAAGAGGAAAAAAAACTACTCACTACTCAATCCGTCGAATCGCTTGTATTAGCAAAGGTGCCATGACAAAGAACCACGCAATAAATGCGACGATCGGTATCCAGAACGCTAACAAACCGTTCCACGCGAAAGGGCCAGCCTTGAAGAATGTAATGAGCCCCCCCGGTATCGCAAGGAATGCAAGCCAGAAATTAAAATAGCCAGCCCATCGCGGAAATAGCGGCGGATCATTACGGTCACTTAAGAGCGCGAATCCTATCGCCGTAAACTGCACTAGAAACGGTGAAAAGGTCATCAATAGGAGGATCCAGGCGAAATCGTTGTAGGACAAAATAATCTCTGCCGCGCGGTCGGGACGGAACGCTGCGACAGTCCACACAACCGTGGCTAGCAACAAGATAATACTCGTCACAGTTGCTGCCATGACTTCTACGATACTTAGAATTGGTGCAGCGCTGCCCTCGATACGTTTCATTTGGATTGCGATCACCGAACCGAAAGGAATGATCAGGGCGGAGCTTATCATTGCAGTCAAGATGCCAAACCGGATTGTGAAAATGTTTCGTTGATAGAACTCCGTGATCGCGCCTTCATCCAACCCCGGTGAGTGTGGTGGGACAAAACCTGCGATGAACCACCAACCGGCTGTAAACAAGATAGCAAATGCAGGTCCACTAAGTGCGCAAACGATTTGAACGCTCTTATTCATAATGAATTCGTCTAAATTGATGAGGTGTTATTGTTATGCGTAATAGTAACGGTCACGTATAATTTTAACTGTCCATTAGACGCCAAAAAATATCCTTAATGCGTCAAACTAATTCGTTATCCAGAGAAAATCAAGTAACGCGATACGTGGTGAAAAAATGTAGGTCATATGTAGGTCAGAAGTGTGGCCAGGTGACTCATTTCGGCCTAACGCAGTGGACGAAACCTGTCGGTAGAGTTTCTAAGTTATTGATTAGAATAGAGTATGGTGGCCAGGGGTGGAATCGAACCACCGACACAAGGATTTTCAGTCCCTTGCTCTACCGACTGAGCTACCTGGCCATAATTGGAAAGCCGCATTATTAAGATTTTTCTATCCCAGAGGATAACTTATCATTATCTCTATAAGTTAAGTGCGGACAAGTGATATTTTACCATGGCTATAATTATTAGTCACAGTCTTAATTGACTTTAGTCCCCTCAAAGCACGGCGCTGTTGCTTTTTGAAGCTGTTGTCGAGATGATGGCTGAGTCGTTTTGATTTTCAACTGAGAAACGGGGGTAGCGATGGCGATTAATTGGCATATAAAAGGGGAATACATGGAAGCATGTAGTTGTGATTTCTTGTGCCCCTGTATTCCTAAAAATTCAACAACTCCAGCCACACATGATTTCTGCAAAGTCGCCCTTGCATTTGAGGTTACAGAGGGCAGTTATGGTGACGTCTCGCTAGGTGGGATCCGTTGGGTCTTTTTTGCACAATCGAAGGCTATTATGAGTGAAGGTGACTGGATTGGCGGGTTAGTCGTCGATTCCGAAGCAACAGATGCTCAAGTTGAGGCAATTACCACTATATGTACCCGTGATTCAGGCGATGGATTGGGCAAGTTTGCGCCATTAGTTACTGATTTTCGTGGGGTTGAGAGGCATCCCATTGAATTTGTTGCAGATGGAAACAATGTGAGCGTGAAGATCGTTGGTTTGCTCGAGCAATCGCTCGTAGGAGTAGAGAGCATGTCGGCTCAAGGAGAGTGCGTGGTTATCGACAATACTTTTCATCCGGTAAATAAAAGATTAAATCTAGCTAGTGCGGTGCGTAATGTCATTCGTGCATTCGGGATTGATTGGGAAGACAACAGCGGCGGTAATAACGGACATTTTGCTCCATTCGATTGGAGTGGTGAGGTTGCCTGACAATCACTTCAATGAGCTTTGATAAGCTTTCGCGACTTTTAAGTTGGTCTAGTTTAATTTGTATCGCCGCCGTAGCGTGGTGGTTATTGCTACCGTTTCCCATAGGAAAAGAGCAATCCTTCATGTCTTTCGTGATGATGAAGATGATGAAGCCAGAGCTGGTGTCGGGATATATTTTCTTCGCCTTTGCAATGTGGGCCATCATGATGATAGCTATGATGGTACCGGTAGTGGTCCCCACCCTCATTATTTTTCGTCAAATCCACAAAAGTGGCGAATTACTTGCGGATAGCATCATGTTTCTTGGGGGCTACTTTGTAGTGTGGTTTGTATTCGCGCTTATTGCAGCTTTAGGGCAGTGGATCATACATTACGGGGGCTATTTTCAGGCTGTATCGTTTTCGGTTCGCGGCCCGCTAGCAGGGCTACTATTTATTTTTGTTGGTCTGTATCAGTTAACTCCTTTTAAAAATGCGTGTTTAGCCCGGTGTCAAAGTCCAGTCAGTTTCTTTATGAATAGTTGGCGTGATGGTCGTTTTGGTGCATTTCAAATGGGTTCAAGTCACGGTCTATTTTGTTTAGGTTGTTGTTGGATGCTGATGCTACTGATGTTTTGTGGGGGGGTGATGAGCATCGTGACCATGGCAACATTAAGTACGTTTTTGTTAGCCGAGCGGCTCATACCCACCCAATCTATTTCGAGATTCCTGCCTGCCATAGCGCTAATTTTAGTTGGATTACGCTGGTTACTACATAATTATTTCTAGTCTTACTGAACTTCAGCGGTCGAAAGAACACCCATTTAGGGTTCAGGGAAAGAAAAGTCAGGATCGCCATCTCCGTCGTTGTCGCGGGCTAGCCTGGCACTGTCTGTTACTTTCAGATGCGAGATTAGGTGAGGTCGTTTTGTGTGAAATAGTGATGCCATTATTCAGCATTTTTTGGACTGCAACTATCTTCGCCGCAACTGGTCGTATTTACCCAAATTGCGCCGTATTTCTCATACTTACTCAGGTGCCACAAATTCTTTTGGAGCATCAGAGCCCTCTCCGAAAAAGAATTTTTCCATCTCATCCACTAAAAATTGGCGATCTTTCGCTTCGATTGGAGTAAGCCGATACTCATTGATAAGAATCGTTTGGTGCTGCAACCACATTTGCCACGCTTCTTTACAGATACTCGAAAGTATTCTTTCCCCCAAGTCACCTGGATAAGGCGCGCGATCTAAGGCCTCTCCCTCTTTTTGTAATTTGTTACACATAATACGAGTAGTCATGATAATTATTGTAACAGCTTAGGCTTACAACCGACCAGTATGTCTATTATTTTAGTTACAGGTTTTGGAACTCCAACACGCCAATCTTCGGTTAATGACTGCCAAATACAGTCAGAGCTAATTTTTTTCTGATTCGTTACAGAAACCAATATTGGAAGAATCTTAAAGTTAATATGCGAGAGTTTGTGATTGAAAGGAGTCAGCTGTTTAATTTTTTTAGCTTTCCCAATCCCGAGAGATTCCAACAGTGTGTCGACGCCAGTGCCATCGGTTTTCTCGGGGAAGCACCAGAGCCCTCCCCAGATCCCTTTAGCCGCGCGCTGTACAAGCACGACTTCATTTTTTTGGTTCGTTATGACACATAAATGTAAATCTTGTTGCTTTATTTTTTTTACTTTTTTTTCAGGAAATTTCGAGACGATACCATTATTATAGGCGACACAATCAGAATTTAGCGGACATTTAGAGCAAGATGGACTGGACCGTGTACATAGAGTAGCGCCTAGATCCATGATAGCTTGTGTGTAGTTTCTGATATGTATGGAGGGAGTATACTCTTCGGCAAATGCCCAAAGTTTTTTCTCGGTTTTGGCATCTCCAGGCCAACCCGTTATGGCGTGATACCTAGTTAAAACACGTTTCACATTTCCGTCTAGTATGGCTGTTGGTATTTGGAATGCTAACGACAATATTGCGCCAGCCGTGGAGCGGCCGATTCCTGGGAGAGACATTAATCCATGGATAGTTTTGGGAAATCTACCAGCGAAATCTGATGACACGATTAGGGCTGTTTTATACAAATTCCGGGCTCTACTGTAATAGCCTAGTCCTTCCCAGAGCTTTAGAATCTCATCGATATCTGCGTTAGCCAAATCACCAATCGTCTGATATTTTGCTACAAATTTATTAAAATACGGGATAGCTGTTTTGACCTGAGTTTGTTGTAACATGATTTCGGATAGCCAAACTCGGTAAGCAGTTTGTTTTTTCTGCCAAGGAAGGTTGTGCCGGCCTTGCGTGGAGTGCCACCGCAGGAGTGCTCTCGCGAATTTGCTATATTCATTATCATGTGTCACGGGCAATTATTAGCTCGACGCTAAGACCTCCAAGTTGGTAAAGGTCTCTTCTAGTTCTCTAAAAAGTACAGATTTTATCAGTGGTGGGCCTATGAATGGCGGTATCCAAAAGGCAGGCGTCTGGGAAGCTTTCAAACGAACTAAAGTTTTATTATTACTAATTTTTACTAATTCCCAAGAAGATAAACCTGATAAGAAATTGCTTTCATCTTTTACAATTGAACTTTCAATGAAAAATTTAGATTGGACGACCTCCTCAACCATTTGTAGGTTAAAACAAAAGAAAAATATGCATTGTCGTATTTTTAATAGTCTTTTTATTTGCTGGCCAGGTGCACCGATGATCCGACTCTCTTGTACATTTGAATTTAGCCTAGTGTATTTCGCATAGTCAGTGAGCACCCCAAAAATTTGCTCTATGGAACCATTTATTTGTTGAGAATATTGATATGTATAGGTGCCCTCAGAATAATCAAACTCTGTATTCACCGAGGCATCACTATATGTTTCGAAAGGAATTAATATCGCTAGGAATATTATATGTCGAACATATTTGATCATTTTTGGCTTAATTTAAGACTACGTTTTTTGGGTTAGAGCTCTAATTAGAATTTAAAGATCTGTTTTAGGATCTGATCTGCATCAATTGATTCGTTAATAATACCTTCGAGATTTTTTTTCGTATTTTTGAGCGTTTTATCAATTTTTATTTTTATGCTCTTTTCTATCTCACCTTCTAGCTTGTTAATCTGAGTTTTAGCCTGGTAATCGACTATTCTCTCAAGAATCTGGTCTAATTTTGGCCCACACACGGGAGCCTCTATCAGACCTTTGCAATGTATTGGTATCGGTGTATGAGATAAAAACTTTAAGCGGCCTTCTGGTCGGTAATTTGAGTTCTCGAATCGTAGAAAAAGATTATAATTAGTGAGGTCAGTATTGAGGTTCGCGATAGTACCTGAACCCGTCACAGAGAACTCCTCGCCCTTTAGGAGCAGATCATCGTTTTTCAAAATGTTTTCAGAATAGACGATGTTTGCAGTTAGTTCTGAAAAGTGCGTTTCGCCTCCGCTTGGTACCGAGACTAAGCATAGGCATTTGGCCATCTTTTTTAGTACCCGTACGATTTCGGTTACATCCAAACCCTTAACGGCACCATTGTTGACTTTCAGCGCGATTTCTTTCAAATCCCCTTTTAAAATTTGTTTACTGCTAGTTGACGCAGATACGACTTGCACTTCTAACAGTGGTAACGAAGAATTCATAAAATTTTTTTCAACCCGAACGTTTTTAGCCTCTAGCGAAAGCATTGGCCAAAATTGCCAGGACAGATCTCCGTCTATAATGACACTATAGTCGCTGTATGCAGCAATACGGTCTGAAATAAGCGTTCGGAAGTGATTTGGATTGATGGTTGAGAATACTAATACAATTCCAATAGTGCAGGTAAGCAAGGTCCAGACTACCATCAACACAATTTTTTTAAGCAGTTTACGCATCAAGGGCTAGGCTAAGACTAATTATTTTTTAATCGCTTACGTGCACGTTTGCATGCATCTTGTACGGCACTCGGAGCCGTCCCCCCATGGTGACCTCTAGCTATCAGTGCGTTATCCATGTTGAGTACATCATAAATATCATGAGTCAAAGCTGAGCTTATATTTTTGAAATCTTGCTCGTCGAGTTGATCTAGCTCGCAGTTTTTCTCTAAGGCCCGAGCTACTACTCTCCCAACAATTTCATGAGCATCCCGAAAAGGTATGTTTTGTTTCACGAGATAATCTGCCAGATCTGTTGCTGTTATAAATCCCTTTGCAGCAGCGGTTCGCATATTATTTTTGTTTATTTTCAAAGATGGAATAAGTTCTAGCAACGCGCGGGTACAGTCGCTGAGTGTATCAACAGCATCAAATAGCGGTTCTTTATCTTCTTGGTTGTCCTTGTTGTAGGCAAGCGGCTGTGACTTCATTAGAGTTAAGAGTCCCATAAGACTACCATAAACTCGGCCAGTTTTTCCTCGAATTAGTTCCGGTACGTCGGGGTTTTTTTTCTGAGGCATCATAGAAGAGCCAGTACAAAAGGCGTCATCAAGTAAGATAAAACTGTAGGCTTGGGAGTTCCAAAGTACTAATTCTTCGCAAATCCTAGAATAATGCATCATCGTGAGTGAGGCATTCGATAAAAACTCAATAACAAAATCTCTATCACTGACAGCGTCGAGTGAATTCTCAGAGATTCCTTCAAAATCGAGGAGCTCGGCAACAAGTTTCCTATCTATAGGAAAGGTGGTTCCGGCAAGCGCTCCGGAGCCTAAAGGCAAAATATTAATTCGCTTTCTGCTATCTTTCAGTCGGGTTACATCTCGCACGATCATTTCGTGCCATGCGAGCATATGGTGCCCAAAAGTGATGGGTTGAGCTACCTGTAGGTGAGTATAGCCAGGCATTAAAGTATCGGCTTCACGCTCGGCTAAGTCTATTAGTACTTCGAGGAGTGATTCTAGTTGGCTCACAAGCAGATCAACTTCTGCCCTGAGATATAGTCTAATATCGGTTGCGACTTGATCGTTTCTAGATCTTCCTGTGTGTAGTTTTTTGCCAGTGTCTCCGATACTTGAAATCAGGGCGTGCTCAATATTCATATGGACGTCCTCAAGCGCGATTGTCCATTGGAAGGTATTGTCAATGATACTTTGTCGTATGTCTTGTAGACCCGAAAGGATAAGATCTTCATCTTTAGATGAAATGATTTTCGCTGCTGAAAGCATTTTGGTATGGGCTACCGAACCTTCAATATCGTAAAGTGCGAGACGTTGGTCAAATTTTACAGACGCGGTGAATTCTTCTACGAACAGGTTCGTGGGCGAGCTAAATCTTCCACCCCAGAGCTTAGTATTTTTATTACTTTCGGTCATATTCGGATCACCCAATTATTCTAGGTTCGTGCTTAGCTTAGTATATATCAGATAAAAGTTGACTTTATTATCTTATTTTTAAACGTATTAATTCCGCTCAATTTGCGAGAGCCACTCATTTACATAGTCGAAGAAAACATCAGGTTGTTCTAGAAATGTCCAATGACCGGCATTTTCGATAATTTTTAGCGTGCAGTTTGGCATTGTTTTGGTAAGGTACTCCGAATACTTGATCGGCGTTAGCTCATCTTCTCGCCCACAAATAGCTAAGGTGGGGATACAAATGTCTTTAACTCGGGCCATGAAGTCGCATGTATCGTCCGCTATCCAATCGCGCAGTGTGACTCTAGGATCACAATCTGCCATCAATTGATTTGTTTGAATAACAAGATTGCTACTGGCGGCCTTAGCAAATCCCATCCGATTATTGGAGTCAGCAGTAATTTGTCCTGCGGCCCGAAGTTTCGCTAAATTAATCGTTGCTGGATTGACTCGTAGTCGAGCGCCACTATCTATCATAACTAGTTCGCTCACCTGTTCGGGATTGCTTAACGCCAGAGCTAGTGCGACTCCTCCGCCTAGAGAATGTCCTGCCACTACACAGTCTGTCCAACCTATCGACCTAATTAGTTCGCTACAAATGTACGCATGATCGGCCACCCCTCTGAATCCTTTGCCTGAAGAACGACCGTGACCGGGAAGATCTATTGCGATCGTGTCTCTTGATGCCTGCATGAGCTCCATGTGAGGCACAAATACACTGCTATTGCACCCGGTTCCATGGATATAAAGCACCTTTTTAGTTTTTGAGTTAGCCTCAGCTTTGTTATGTTCGTAATAAATACTTAAGTCGTCTAACGTTGTTACAGGCATGATCTTTAACCTTTTTTAAATTTGCGTTCGATAGTACAGTTCGTTTCCCAGTTAACTTAAGCTAAATCACCCCACAAGGCTTGCAAGATTGACATCGCGCAAACCGCAGCAGTCTCGCTTCTGAGAGTGCGAGGTCCCAGTGACACAGATGTCGATAACTTTTTCCTTTTTATAAGTTCCAATTCCTCTTTAGCAAAACCGCCTTCGGGACCTGCTACTATCGTAACCGACGTCGACTTAAGAGTATGTTTAGCTAAAGAAGTTCCAGCTATAGGGTCTAAGACTATTATTTCACCCGCTGTTGGTATGTTTACCCAATTTTCTAACGATTCTACTTTCTCTAACGCCGCGATTTTTACGCGGCCACTTTGTTCAGTTGCATGTTTAACTATGCCAGCCCAGTGCCTCAACCTACTCGTTTTCTTTCTTTCATCCAAACGTACAACCGTCCTTGAGCTAATAACAGGAATTATTTTGTTTACTCCTAATTCAACACATTTTTGTAATGTATAATCCATCCTGTCACCCCGAGACACACTCTGCACTAATGTCACATTTAGCGGGGATTCTGTATTTATATCAAGGGCTTGTGTCAATTTTACTGTCACTACTGAGCGAGATAATTCGATGATCATTCCTTCGCAAACCTGCCCTACATCATTGAATAATTGAATTTGGCTATGCAGTGGCGTCTTCAAAACGTTTCTTAGGTGGTGGCTCGCATTTTCGTCGAGCAAAATATTTGTTCCTACGGAAAGATTGGATGTGGTATGAATTCTTATCATATGTTTAAGTTTACACTAAACGCCTTTGGTTAAATGCAGTATTCAGAGCGTTATAAAATCATTAAGATAGGAATACATCAAATCAAGTTTTATTTTTTGTAAACAATCAGAGTAGAAGATTCATTATGCTTGGCAAATTAAAAAAAATTTTTAGTTCGGAGAATGAGGAAGTTCAAAAAGATGAAGACGAATCGACGAAAGATCTGGTCTTTGCCTCGACTGCCTTGTTGTTAGAAATCGCTAGATCAGATAAAGAGGTAGATGACGTAGAGATGACGACTATTTGTGATGCCGTTGTAAATGCTACTAATCTAAAAGTGGCAGAGGTTAGAGAGTTTATTGATGAAGTCAATGAGTCGGTGGACGAGTCTATATCGTTATATGATTTTACGTCTGAGGTGAATGAAAAATTCTCCCGTGAAAAAAAGTGCGAGCTAGTGCAACTTCTATGGAAAGTAGCGTACGCCGATGGTCGGGTCGATAAATATGAAGAGCACTATATTCGTAAAATCAGCGATTTACTTAATCTGACGCATGGTGATTTTATAAAGGCAAAAATAGATGCGCGTTAGGTGCTGTTTACCTATATGGTGAAATGATTCGTGTACTACCATTCTTTTGACGAATTAGAAGGATCCAAACAATCGATACTTGTTGATAATCGAGCGCATCAGCAGGCACTAAGTTCAGCCATTAACTGGTGTCGGAAATCCAGCGGTGTGTTGGCCTGGAGAACCCCCGATATTATTACTTTTGACAATGCGATTGATTATAGCTTCGCTTCAGACTCGTTGGATCCCAAGAGTGAATTGCGCGATTGCTTTTTGTTATCAAGAGAACAAGAGCGAGCCGTATGGACTGGTGTTGTGTCACGTGAAGGATCAGAATATTTACGTGCGCCCGAAATAATTGCTCAACTGGTGCAGCACGCTTGGCAACTACAAAATGTTTGGCAGGTTGGGAATAGTGATGAGACCATGAGACGCCCTCCAGATGTCGATGCTTTTTTGCGTTGGAGCGAGGATTTTTGTCAGGCATTGAAAAAAATAGGTGCAATCGATCGAGCAACATTTTTTTCGAAGCATATGACTAAAAATCTCAATTTTATTGCCCAGGGCTTTCGTCGTCCCTCGCCAACTTTAAGATCCTGGCTGAATCAGGATAAGTTTCTTCTCACCGTAGATGATCGATTGGATACCTCAAATTTTGTTCCGCACGTATACGACTCTTTTGAGGACGAGCTTCATGAGGCTATGTTTTGGGCTAAGGGCATTTGGGAACGTGATAGAGACTCCCGCGTGGTGGTTGGGATCGATTCGTTTTCGAGTCATATAGCTGAAATACATCGCTGTGGCGCGGATGTTTTTGGTCAAATTTCGGGTAGTCCCGAGATGCCATATTTTGCTAAATACCGAGACATATTAGGTGACTATCCAGCGATTCAAATTGTACTTCTAGTCTTAGGTATCAGGCCGCGGTGTAAATGGGATACCATAAGCGAATTGATTCGTCACCCTCTTTTAAAAGGGTTTGATGAAGAGAGGCACCAGCGCTCAGTATTCGATGCGCGGTTGCGGGATGAGAACCGCTACGAGTTAGATCTACCACTAATTATAAATCGTCTAGAACAAAGTGGTGATTGCTTATATTTATTAGAATTTTTCCGTTCAGTAGAAGCTGCTTTATTAAGTAGTCCTCGCGTTAGTAGTCTCTCGTATTGGGTCTCTCATTTTAACAAGATCCTAAGGTCGGTAGGAGTGATCGGTTTAAGAGACAAAACTAGTTCAAGGAATAGTTTGGAGGTTCATTGGAGTAGAGTTTGCGATCAGGTCATGTCATTGGATGCTGTAATGGAATTTGTTACTCGGGGAGAAGCACTGTCTATTTTGAAAAGACATGTAGAACAAACAACAGTTTTTGCTGGAGAGAAAAGCACTGGTATTTTCATTATGCCTGCAGATGATGCTTTTATTGTAGATCCAACTCACCTTTGGGTAGCGAATGCGAGTAGTAAATCCTTCGTCTCTGAGCGTGCGGGAACACCATTTTTACCCATAAACAGTCAGAGACTCCTTGGTATCCCTGGCCTGAACCCAGTGAGCGATAAAAAGCATGTAGAATCGGTCATATCGATGCTTACTGCGCTTGGTACAGAACGTCACGTTAGTTACAGTAAGTTCGAAGGAGATGAGCGAGTTTCTTTTTCTCCATTTTTCCCACGACTTGCTAAAGTTGAGTCTGAAAAAATACAGAGATTTACTGTTCCTAGTTGGCATCAGCCTGCCGCAAAGCTTCAAGAGTATTCTGACTTTATTGGCCCGGTACTTGACCCTACTCAACCGTTGGTTGGTGGTGTGGCTGTTTTCTACGATCAAGCCGTGTGTCCTTTTAAGGCTTTTGCTGTGCATCGTTTAGGTGCAACGCCAGTTTTTGAGCCGATTCGGGGAATTAATAACCGAGAAAAAGGTGTGATAGTCCATCAGTTGATGAACACGTTTTGGCGGGGACTAAAAACCTCATCCGCGCTCCAAAAATTCTCCTCGGAGGAAAAGTTAGAATACGTAAAACAGATAGTACACGGAGAGATTAAGAAGGATTACTTCGCGACATCTATAGAGACTGAGTTATTTAAGATAGAAATCGATAGGGCGATCGAATTGATTCAAGCGTGGACTGATTTTGAGTTAACGTTACCACCATTTCGTGTCATATCGCAGGAGGAAAAAGTTTCCGTTAATATTTTTGGGGTACCAGTTAAAATAAAACCCGATCGAATTGATCAACTGGAAAGTGGCGATATTCGTATTGTCGACTATAAAACAGGGGCATGCTCTCGAAGTGATTGGGTAGGGCCGCGACTGTCGGCACCTCAGTTACCGATGTACGCAATTTTTCATCCTTTATTCTCTGCAACTAGTATCGCATTCGCACATGTAAATACCGTGAAGCCCCGCTGGATCGAGGTTCCGGCTAGTGATTCTCCAGCGGAGGATTGGGACAAGTGGATTAGTCGTTGGGAGCAAGATATAAAAATTCTTGCGGAAGAGATCTTAGGTGGTATCGCCGTCCCCGAAATAAATGAGAGAGATGCTTGTGCTTACTGTGAACAAGGAGCGTCCTCCCTAGTAGAAGTTGCTACGGACAAATTAGAAAGTAAGGCCGCCCCATGATTTTGGAAGACCTCGCTGTTCGTCGGACTGCGCTTGACCCTAGTCGATCATTTTTAGTGAGAGCACCAGCGGGCTCAGGTAAGACTACAGTACTCATACGTCGATTTTTGTGTTTGCTGGGGTTAGCAGAACACCCTGAGGAAATTGTCGCCGTAACGTTTACTCGGAAGGCCGCGCAAGAAATGCGAGATCGGGTTACCGAAGCCTTATTAACTGCCAAGTCAGGAGTTCCTCCAATAGAGGAAGTTGATCGAGAGACCTATGAACTGGCAGTCATCGCGTTAGAGAATGATCAGCTAAAGGGATGGGATCTTGTTCGGCACCCGTCCCGACTAAGAGTGTTAACCATTGATGCCTTGTGTCAAAACATCGTGAGACAAATGCCTATGATGTCTGGTATAGCAGGACTCACAACTATTGAAGATAATTTCAGTCGCTCTCGGCTATATAAGCAAGCAGCGAGATCTGCATGTGAAGAGATTGGAGCGACAGATATGAACTCTACGGTTGTGAAAGCCCTTGCTTACTTTGACAACGATTGGGGTAAGTTAGAAGGCTTAATAGCTGAGATGCTCCCTAAAAGGGATCAGTGGTTAAGTTTTGTGACTAAAACGCAAGACAGAATTGCCTTCAAGGAGGGGTATAGTGAGTTCGTTAGGTCAAAACTGACAGTAATATCAGACCAATTAGATGAGTCTACAAAGAATGAGATGTTAAGCCTTGTCCAATATGCTGCCGGCAATTTACAAGATGGTTTCCTTTCTCAAATAAAGTCTTTTCCTACTCATAAACAAGTAGATTTGCGGCAGTGGCAAACCATGCTGGAATTATTTATGACTAAAGCTGGCGCCCTCAGAAAATCTGCGAATATCAAGATCGGCTTTCCAACTAAGCACCCACAAGATGCTAAAAAAATGAAGGAGAGATGGACAAATGTTGTGAATACTTTAGCGGCACATGCTGGCCCGTTAAGAGAAACCCTAGCTTTACCGCTTGACGTTTACGGTGAAAAAGACTGGGAAATAACTGATTCGCTAGTCAAGTTATTACTTGTAGCTGCAGCTCATTTAATAGTTTTGTCTGATCGTACTAGCCGGACCGACTTTACCGCTTTTTCTATGGCCGCCCTGGACGCACTAGGAGATGAGGATGAACCAACGGATTTAGCACTGAGTTTGGACTACCAAATAAATCATCTCCTAATCGATGAGTTTCAGGATACCTCGGTGACCCAGTTTGAACTAGTACGTCGTTTAATTGCCGGTTGGGTAGACGGTGGTCAGAAAAGTATATTTTTAGTCGGTGATCCGATGCAGTCTATTTATAGATTTCGTCAAAGCGAAGTTGGTTTGTTCAAGCAGGTCGCAGATGCCGGTTTTATCGGGAATATGAGTGTGGAATTATTATCACTGTCCGTAAATTTTCGCTCGCAAGGTTCGCTAGTGCACTGGGTGAACACAATAATTCCGCTGATAGTTGGAGAGGCAGGGCAAAGTGAAAATTACTTTGAAGCGCAGAAAGCTAGTCGAGTTGAGAGCGGAGACCCATTTTCTTTTTACCCTTTTTTTGAGAAAAGTACAAAAGATGAAGCCGGTCAGGTAGTTAAAATAATCACATCTATTCGAGAGCACAGCCCAAGAGCATCGATCGCGATACTAGTTCGCAGTAGAGCACATTTAAAGCAGATCTCAAGTCAGCTGGTTTCCGCAAAAATAAGTGTATCTAATCGCGAACTTGAGCTACTTGAAAGTCGACCGGTGATCAAAGATCTAACGTCTCTGACTAATGCTTTGAAGCATTTGGGCGATAGGATGGCTTGGTTGGCTTTACTAAGAGCGCCATGGGCCGGTTTAAGTCTTCAGACTTTACATCAGCTTTCAGTAATGTCTTCTACTTTTTTAGACGCACTTGGTCTATCGGTTGAGCAAAATCTAGTATCAGGAGAGCAAGGAAATCGAGTAGCGCGACTTTGCTCGATATTTAATCTTGCGATAGCGGATAGCGCGGAGAAACCTTTTAGTCGGGTAGTTCAGGAATGTTGGCTAGCATTAGGGGGGCCGTCAATATTTCGTGGAGAGCAGAGCCTATCTGACGCTAGAAAGTTTTTCACTATATTGGCACGCCTGGAAGCTGAGGGTATTTTGCTCACACCGCAGAGGCTTCGCTCTGCCGTAGCGCATCATTATTCAGAGGGCGAAGTTTATATTCACGGTGATTCAATTGAGGTTATGACTATGCATCAGGCCAAGGGCCTCGAGTTTGAGCACGTCATTATTCCGAGTTTAGGCTCTGGTGTGAGACCCGGGACGAAGCCTCTCTTGCATTGGCAGCAGCACTACGGAGGATCGAATTTACCAACCTTGTTGCTTGCGCCTATCGGCGCACCGAACATGGAGAATAAACTTTATGATTATTTGCATTACTCTGATTCCTGCGCGAAGCAAGCGGAACTAGCTAGGTTACTTTATGTTGTCCTTACTAGAGCGAAGACAAAAGTATATCTGCTTGGCCATGCTAATAGAGATAAAAAAAATCAAGTCTGGAAGCCTAGTGCAGGATCGCTCCTAGCGTTACTGTGGCCAACATTAGGTCCGGTGTTTGATAAATCAGCTGAAAAAAAATCGTTTTCCGCGGTGGAGATACAAGATATTGCTCAAGAAGGCCCAAAGCTCCGGGTGCTTAGGGCGATTCCCGAGACACTACCTGACTACAATCAATATTATAAGGAAATTAGCCTACGTCACGATGAATCATTAGAGTTCGACTGGGCAAGTGACTTAGCTAAGCAGATTGGGACGGTTGTCCATCGAATGTTAGAGCTAGTAAGTAAAAATACGCTCAGGAGGTCACTTGATGAATTAATTGAATTAGCCGAACCTTTCGCCAAAAATCAGCTAAAGTCGCTCGGTGTTGCTAAAAATGACTTGGTTTTTGCGGTCAAATCAGTCATGAAGGCACTAGAAACCTCGTTATTCAGTGAGAGAGGGAGTTGGATCTTTTCTGAAGACCATATACTGGCCGACTCCGAATTGGTTTTATCTTGTGAGATGGCAGACGGTTCACTACAGACCGCCGTGTTAGATAGAACCTTTATCGACAGTGCGGGTGTGCGTTGGATCATCGATTATAAGACGGGTGCTCATTCAGGGGGTGGGCTATCTGAATACTTAGACTCAGAGGAGCAGCGGTATAAATCAAAGTTAAATCACTATGCGAATATCATGCATAATATAAATCCGGAACCAATAAAGCTCGGACTATATTTCCCTCTCTTAGATGCATGGCGAGAGTGGGATTACCAAGAGAACGCGTAAATCTATATGATTACTATCGCTCACTTCTATATTGGCGTTGGAGCATTTCTCTTCGCTCTTGGGCATCGTAGGTGAGTGTCGTTTGTGGGCGAGCATCTAGTCTTGCCACAGGAATAGGCTCGTCCGTGTCTTCACATATGCCGTAGGTTCCTTCTTCGATACGACGAAGCGCTGCGCCCACTTTTGCTAGCATTTTCCGATCTCTGTCTCGATTTCTGAGCTCTAAAATGTTTTCTGTTTCCCGACTTGCTCGCTCAGCGTCATCGCCAATATCACGGGTCTCACTCTTCAGGCCTAGAATGGTTTGCTCTGACTCTCCGATAAGTTCCTCGCGCATTGCGAGAAGCTTATTACGAAAATAGAGTAGCTGGGATGGGTTCATGTGCTCCTCTTCCGCTGTCGGTCTGTAGCCGCTAGGAAGTTCTATCTTATCTAAATCTAACCCTTTTCCTCGCGAAATTCCCTGTGAATTTATAATTTTCTCGGTCTTACTTCGGACTGCTTGCGCCAGGTTCGCTTGAGAAGAACTACGTGATTTTTTTCTGGTAGGCTTTTTCGCGACTATCTGTTCTTTAGAGACAGTTTTTTTAGCGGCTGTTTTTTTCTTTGTTGCGGGTTTTTTAGTAACGGTTTTTTTAGCGGCTGTTTTTTTCTTTGTTACAGGATTTTTAGCAACTGTTTTTTTAGCGGTTGCTTTTTTCTTTGCGATAGGCTTTTTAGCAACTGCTTTCTTCTTTGCTACGGTTTTTTTAGCGGCTGCTTTTTTCTTTGCAATGGACTTTTTAGCAACGGTTTTTTTAGCGGCTGTTTTTTTCTTTGTTACAGGTTTTTTAGCAACGGTTTTTTTAGCAACTTTTTTTTTCTTTGTTACAGGTTTTTTAGCAACGGTTTTTTTAGCAACTGTTTTTTTCTTTGTTGCGGGTTTTTTAGCAACGGTTTTTTTAGCGGTTGCTTTTTTCTTCGCGATGGACTTTTTAGCAACAGTTTTTTTAGCGGTTGCTTTTTTCTTTGCGATAGGCTTTTTAGCAACTGCTTTCTTCTTTGCTACGATTTTTTTAGCGGCTGTTTTTTTCTTTGTTGCGGGTTTTTTAGCAACGGTTTTTTTAGCGGTTGCTTTTTTCTTCGCGATGGACTTTTTAGCAACAGTTTTTTTAGCGGTTGCTTTTTTCTTTGGTACAGACTTATTTGTCGAAGATTTTTTCACCTGAGATCTTCTAGTATTAGCTTACTAGTGGGTGTCTTTCTTGTGGGTTTTTTCTTAGCTGTTTTCGCCATATTTCGTATCCCAGTTTCTTAAAACATATGTTTTATGTTTACTAGTTCAATCTATATTTTGTAAAAGCGGTTTTTTTAAGCAGGCGCCACAGTAATCATTTTTCTGGGCCGAGTGCAATGCTAACTGTCTTAAATTTGGGTATATTTTCGAAAAATTCGAAGAGATCCGTCAAATAATTAGCGAAAATCCTCTTCGATTGCTGAAAATTTTCTTATTTAGAGTAGCTTAACAGCGTCATGGTTGCATCGCCGGATTTAATGATGTCAGAATCGGTCAATTCCCGCGTTTCTCGCTTTATAATGCCAATATTCCGCGCATACCACGTTTTACTGGAAATTGTTACTTTAATATTTCCGATGAAACTGTCTAGTGCGATCTCCGTATTTCCCACACTTTCTACTAGTGCGCAGTCCTTATAATAATTATTTGCAACCCAGATATCTTGGTTAACAGATAAAACACGATTAACCACGGGTACAATTATTACTGGTCGGAGCGTTTTTTCCCAAGGTGCTTGGCTGGTTTGCAGGGCGGTAGCATATGTACTTGTTTGCCAAGTGTCGTTTTTTAGAAGATTGCGTGGCATAAGGAACTTGTCTTGCGATTTCTCTCTTAAAAATACGCCGTTATTCACTATTTTATAAGTTTCGTGATGGTTATTGAGGTTTCTTCTATCAATCGAAATGCTCGAGTTCGACTTCTGAACGGTCAAATTGGTCCAGCCGTATCTTGTTTCTTCCACTCCATCAGTAGTATGCCTTTCTATCTTGTAGATGGAGGTAGCTCCCAGCTCAGTGGAAAAGTAGGGATCGGCGGCAGAATTTGGTTCGCATCCAGAAATTAAAACGGTCGTGGCGTAAAGAAGAACTGTATATAATAAAGTCATATTTTTCCGACGGTAGCGATTTTTTAAAAATGGGTATATTCGGTGGTATTGGTTTAGTTACTAAGTTAATATTTCGCTACTACTTCCCCTAGGGATACTGGTTTAGTAATATTTGCGTTCCAGTATAAGACAAGCAGCCTACATATTGACAATTTGGGCGAATAGGTCGTCAGAAAGTGTGCTAGTCATTCGATGTGGCCGGTTAATTTAGATGTAGGATGTTTCAGTATAAATTTTGA
>CALSND010000006.1 GCA_943787625.1 uncultured Gammaproteobacteria bacterium
ATGTTGATCTGCCGCGGACGTTGATTGGTAAATTTCCTTCCGACAATGAGGTTGCCGCGTCCACGGAAAGGAAATGGGTTTTTATAGAGGCGAGGTCATGTTTTATCGCGAACTGGCCGAGAGAACTAAAATCAACACGCCAAAATGCTACCTCGCTGAAATCAATGCTGAAAATAATTTTGTGCTGTTAATGGAGGATCTTGCGCCGGCAAGCCCCGGCGATCATATGTCAGGATGCTCAGAACAAAACGCGCTCGTGGCTATTAAAGAGGCTGCACTTTTACACGCCGCATTTTGGAATGACTCAGAGCTTGAACAGCAAAACTGGCTTTATGTCCCAGAAGGTGCTCAAGGGTTTTATACTACCGATCTTATAGAGAGTTCTTGGGACTACTACAAAGACACTTTCTCTAGCCTGATGGATGAGGACGTGATTAAAGTGTGCGACAAATACGTTTCTTCGCATGCCGCTTGGAATGCGCCGCGGGAAGGCCCTAAATGCTTTTCTCATAATGACTATCGCGTCGATAATATGCTTTTTGATGATAAGCAAGTGGCTGTAGTCGACTGGCAAACCAGTAACTATCTCGCTACTGGAATGGATGTGGCATATTTTATTGGAAGTGCATTTTCGCGAGACCAACGACGAGCGATAGAGCACGATCTCTTAGCCGAGTATCATAAGGTTTTAGAGCTCGAAGGAGTTAGAAACTACTCCGTTTCGCAGTTAACTGATGATTACCGACATTATAGCTTTGCGGTTTTAGCAGTAGCTATCGCAGCAGCAGTTATTGTTAAACGCTCTCCAAGAGGCGACGAACTTTTTCTCAAAATGATCACTGACGGTGCTTACCAAGCACTTGATAATGATGCCTTGGATTTGTTGTAGATATTATGATTCGGCTAGCAAAAAATCACCTAGACATTGGTCTATTTACTACGGACATTAATAGCCATCGTGGATTCTGGTCTGGTCCTGTAGGTTTAGAATTAGACCATGAACTAAAGTTTAATCAAGAGATAACCCAGCATCGATACGACGCACACGGATCGGTCATCAAGGTAAACCAACACAAGGGTGTGCTTACCAATGTGCCTCCTTCTGGCTTTCAGCCAACTCACTATTGCGAAGGATATCTCTGATCCGCAGATGCTAAAGCACCCAGGAGGAGACTCGGTCGAAACTAGTGCCTCATGGAACTCGCGGCGTGGTCGGGATCGGGATAACTATCTCGACAACTAATATAAATGCCCTCATGAATTTTTATGTAGAGATCATGGGCTTTGATTATATTAATGACACTACTGTGAAGTGCGGTGACACAATTCTATTTATCACTGAGGGACAATCGGGAAGCCACGTTGACAGTTTTATTGGTCCTAACTTTCGATATCTTACGGTTCAGATTTTTGATGCAGATGAAGAATGTAATCTAGTTGCGGCAAAAGGCGGAAATGTTGTGCAAGCGCCGGTTACCATTGGAGAGATCGCGCGCTATGGTTTTGTGACAGATCCCGACGGCAATTGGATAGAGATCTCGGCACGCGCATCCTTAACAGGCATAGTACCTAAACCAGACTAAATTAGTTATTTTTTTATTCTGGTGGCCCGATTGTGACCTTCATTGCGAACCGATGGACCAAGAGAGAAACCTAACAGTCCTTTTTTGCGGGTCGCGACCTGCCACGTCGTTTTCGGTTGTTTTGTCGACAACGGAATCGCGGTTAGTTAACAGATGATTGCACATATCCTAATGCGCCCTGCCGAAAAAGGATTAGCTCAGTCGGAGTTAGAGTTTTCGAACCTGAAGCTTTCATTTCAGCAGTGAGCGCCGCTGACTCAGCTCGACACGTGACGTCCATACTGTTTGCGCTGCTCGCACAAAACGAAGTAGCTAAACAGAAATATAAAGAATCCGCGGTACATGCTTTTTGCCTTAATTCTTAAGGCTAAAAGATTACCTAAAGAAGAAACAAACATCAACGCGTCGCCAAAAAAAAAGGGCCTCGGAAGACGCTACCGAGACCCCTTTTGCACATAAATCGCTTATGTTAGAACTTAACTTTAAGATCCAATTGTAAGATATCTTGGTCAACATTCGTCACTGGATCTTCAGTCGCATAATAATCAAGACCTACTGAAACACGCTTGTTGATTTTATATCCAACAGCTATTTCATGGCCCTTGATTCCTGTATCGCCACCGAAACGATCGGAGTCTGGGAGAAAATCTGGCACTGCGTTGTGATCAACATCAGCATACAAATATTTCATCTTGAATTTTCCGATTTTATACTTGAAGCCGGCAATTCCATGCCGTATCTTCGTTAGTATTCGTTTCATAGTTATTGATGTATTCACCAACTAGCGCGAATTTACCAGCACCTACTTTTGTACCGATCTCACCAGCCAAGTTAAATGAACCTAGGTTATTATCCGTATTAGTCCCAGCGGCCCCCGTGTAGTCTGAGGATCCGGCAGCTTTCATTTTGCCAAAAGTGTAAACTGTGCCGGCTAATTTACCGTACATCTTTCCAGATTTAAATTTCGTCCCAACCTGGCCATATCCCATGTGTGAATCGTGATCACCACCCGTTGAAGTCTTGTCTTCCTCTAGTACCAAGATACCTGCGTTCAACCAAAGTGGTCCTCCCTTAGGGGCGAAGCTCATTGCCACACCTTCAGGGTTGATATCGCCATCCCACATCACGTCAGTTGGCGCCCAAAGATATTTTTTACGCTTAAATTTACCAGCAATTGCCTTCAACCCTGTGTTCCCATGAGTATACTGCGCATAAGCGTAGTCTAGTTGGATGCCCTTAGTCGAAAATGCATCTTGCATAGTTTGATTTGTAGAACGCGGATCATCTCCACCAGATGCAAGGCCAGCACCCACTTCCCAATTAGAGATTGGTTTGGCGATAACACCTACGCGATAACGAATTCGTCCCCCGACTTCTATCGTCCTTAGCATCTTTAGACTCAAACTGGTAACGAGTTCGGATGTCACCTTTGACCTTAACTTTTTCAGCCCATTTTACTTTCTCTAGCGATTTTTCAGTCTTTTTCTCTAATTTACCCAATTTCTTTTCTATGCCAGCTACTTTCTCTGGCGCCACCACAGAAGCCTTCTCGTGGTCCGCGGACGCGGCCCCTTTTAAAATTGAATACTCATCAGCTGTGATAGTCCCTTTATCAACCAACACTTTCAATAAATCAAAAAGAGCTTCGTTAGAAGCGCTTGCAGACATTGAGAAGGTAGCTAAAGTAAGAAATACTGATGAAATTAATAATGCCAAACGCTTTCTAATCAAGCTCACGGTTATATCTCCAGACTTATTTAGTTATGCACTTACCATGCAACTAAAAAAACAACATAGTGGGTTTTTAATTACATATTTTTATTACCCGACTAAGATATTTAATTTTTATGACATTTTTATGACACACGAAAAAATTTGAACTTCCTCAAAGGCAACGGGATAGCTGAAGTTTTACACCTGTCAAGTTACTTAATAAGAACTAAATTTTTATGACAATGATTGATTGATGGGCAATAATTATTTAGAGGAATGACAACAAAGTGAACAAAATATGAATGACAAACCGCAGAGTAAACTAATGCCTGAGGTAATAAACCAACATCTTGCTAACGTTTATCCTTCCCTAGCAATGATGGCTGGTATGCAGCTAGAAGTTTTTACTGCAATCGGTGAGGAAAGTAAGGACTTGGATTCAATAGCAGGAATTCTCGAAGTGAGGTCAGCGAAACTGCGTCCCCTGCTTTACGCACTCGTGACTGCCGGGCTACTTATCGTCGACGGCAACAACTTTGAAAATAACCAAGAAGCCAAGGAATTTTTAATTAAAGGAAAGCCTCGCTATATTGGCGGCATGCATAGCGCTTACTCCGATTTGTGGGCCTCTACAATGCATACTGCGGAATCTATTCGTACAGGACACCCCCAAGCCGAGCATGACTTTGGGAATATGTCACAGGACGAACTTCGAGCGTTTATTCGCGGCCTAGATGCCGGAGCTTCTGCGACCGCGCGCAGATTGCAAAAAGAATTCGATATGGGACGCTTCGAGAATATACTAGATGCAGGTGGTGGCTCGGGCGGTTTAGCCATTGCACTTTCGCGACTCTGCCCTAGTGTCAAATTAACTGTTGCAGATCTATCGAATGTAACTCCGGTGACTAGAGAATGTGTCCAAGAGGCCAACTTATCGGAACGGATCTCCGTTGAAGATTGCGATCTGGTAAACCAAAAAGTGCAAGGAGCCTATGATGCAATAATTATGCGTTCTGTCCTGCAGGTGCTGGGGCCAGAACAAGCGGAGGCTGCTTTGAGCAATACTGCCAGTGGTCTGAGACTGAATGGCGAACTTTATATGGTTGGGAGAGTACTCGATGATTCTCGATTGACTCCGATAGATTCTGTAGCAGTCAACGTTATGTTCCTCAATGTCTATCAGGAGGGCCAAGCATACACCGAGAGCTGAATATAATAATTTTTTTATATCGGCAGGGCTAGAAAAAGTTTCTCGCACACTATTGTCTGGAGGATATAGCATAATAAGAGGAACTAAGGTCAATGAAACCTGATATCAGAAACTTACTTGTATACTAAATCCCTACAAATTTTTGAACAATTCTAGGCAATACCTTCTTAAACTCTAACTGCCCTTCGGTGACTGCAAGACAAATACATTCTCCTCCGCTTGTTATGACGGGTTGGTGTTCTACTGTCTCATCTGCCTCTTCAATATCGCCAGCTTGAAAGATCTGTGAACCGCAGAAATATGCGCCCTTCATGACTAGCGTTAGTTCACTCCCTTTGTGTGAATGAACTGGTAAAGTGACGCCAGGTTGTCCTCGCAACATCCACATCTGTACGTTGTCTTCCTTAATTAATCGACACAATTTCAGACCTTCCCCAAAACTTTTCCAAGGCAACGCATTGAAACTACTATCTAAGTAAGTCGAAACTAATTTTTCTAAGTCAGCCACATGCCCTGTACTTTCGGCACGGGACGCATCATATGAAGTATGGCTAATATCCCCATATTTCTCGTGACACATCTCAACAGGTATAGAGTGAGACTGACCAAACGCATTCAGTAGCTCGCCACCTAACTGCTCGGCATCTTTCACTACTTCCTTACAAACCGGACAAACATCTACGTGCGCTTTTATGATCTGGTCAAATAATGGGGGTAAATTACCGCATGCGAAATCCAGAAGCCACGCGTCACTTGGGTGGTGTTGGATATTCATATCGAATCCTTGAAAGACTTACGTAATTTCTGAAAACCGAGCCGAGCTCGTGATTTCACAGTTCCCAGAGGGAGATCCAACTCCTCGGCTATTTCGCGGTGCGACCTGCCCTCAAAATATACTTTAAAAATGACATCTCTCTGCTCAGCCGGCAGGGTCTCAACCGCATCAATAACCTGATTGCGAGCGAGATCTTTCTGCGGTTCGTCTTGTATTGGCTCCATAGTTTCGGCTAGGGTCCCTACCTCCTCGTGAGCAGCCGCTCGCCGTGTTCCAGAGCGATACAGATCTATCATCCTGTTTCTCGCCAACGTATAAATCCAAGTTCGCGCCGACGCCTTAGACGAGTCAAATGATTTTGCTCGAGACCACGCTGACACCATCACATCCTGCACCACACTCTCAGCTTCGCCCATCGCGCACCCTCTTGAAGTGACCCAGGCGACCAGCTTTGGAGTGAAAATCGCAAAAAATTTATCAAATGACTCCGTACTGGCATTATCTCGCACATCAACCAGCAAGCGAGTCTCTTCAGCTCTAGCCACACTGGTGTCTGGTTGACCCGACGGTGTTAATTTAATGACATTTCCCATTTTGTTTGAACGGAGCACTTCTTGTTGAGCTAACATACTTTATAATACACGTTGAAAATTATGTTTACGATAACGATAAAAAAAAGGATCACCGAGGATGCTCGGAAACCTGATCCTACCGGATCCTCAAAACGTATTCGGTGCATGCAAATTTAAACTACTGGAAATAAAATGCACGAAAGCCGGTTAGACGGCTCAAAAATAGCTGTAATTGGTTCAGGAATATCTGGCTTAGCCGCGGCCTGGGCTCTAAGTAAAAAGTATCAGGTCACTGTTTTTGAGAGCAATAATTACCTAGGGGGGCATGCCAATACGGCTGTTTGCTCCCATGAAGGTGAACGATTTGTCACAGATACAGGTTTTATTGTGTTTAACGATCGGAATTATCCGCATCTAAATATGTTGTTCGACCATCTGAAAGTTCCAATAGAAAACAGCAACATGTCATTCTCCGCATCGTTCCCTCAGAGAGATCTTGAGTACTCTGGCGGAGATCTGAGAGGACTATTCGCGCAAAAGAGAAACTTGCTCAGACCTTACTTTTGGAGAATGCTGATTGATATTGCTCGTTTTTACAGGAAATCTGAGGAGTACATGCGGCGTGACCTTGATAACGTTTCAATCGGACAGCTACTAACGCTACAGAGAATTACAGCGCCGCGTTTTTAAATAGTCATCTAATCCCGATGGCATCGGCCATTTGGTCATCGGCGAACGACCAGATTCTGTCATACCCGGCCCAGTCGTTTCTAAATTTCTTTGAAAACCACGGTCTATTGAAAATAACGGATCGACCGCAATGGCAGACCGTCCGCGGGGGAAGCAAAGAATACGTGAGCAGACTGGTCGAAGATGCGAATTTCGAGATACGCGCGAAAACTGAGATATCGGACGTTACTAGACGCAATGGCCTTGTGACATGCACAGATTCTGGAGGGAGATCCGAGAGCTTTGATAGTGTCGTGATCGCCACCCACGCAGATCAAGCGTTGGCAATTCTAAGAGAACCCTCGGAACAGGAAATAAGGATCCTTTCTCCATTCAAATACAGCACAAATAATGCTTGGCTGCACCAAGACGCAAGGCTCATGCCTAAACGACGAAATGCTTGGGCGAGCTGGAATTACGTCGAATCAGAGCGAGGATCAAATAATTCTGCATCGGTCACCTATTGGATGAATCAACTTCAAAATATTGTCAGACCCAAAAATATCTTTGTTAGCCTCAATCCTGCGGTCGCGCCCAAGGCAGAAAGTGTGATAGAAAAATACGTATACACGCACCCAATCTTCACCCAAGACACGCTCGACGCACAAATTAAGTCTGTTGAGATCCAAGGAAAGAATAATACTTGGTTTTGCGGTTCCTATTTGGGACATGGCTTCCACGAAGATGGTGTCCAAGCAGGTTTATGGGTTGCCCACCAGTTTAAAAGTGGGCCAAATTGGCTGCCGGGCGTTCCATGGGATAGGATCCCAAGAAGCTATGACCAATAAGACAGAGCTCACCGACAGCAGTCTGAACTACCCCAGTCGCGTTTACGAAGGGAAAGTGTTTCACGCCAGGTACGTGACTAAGCGGCATTCATTCAAATATTCAGTGTTCTACTTTCTGCTTGATCTTGATCGCTTACAGGACTTGGCTAGCGGTAACTTCTTGTTTGGCTACAATCGCTTTGCGTGGTTTTCTTTTTTTGACCGCGACCATGGTCATGGCGGTAAAAACCTGAAAACTTGGTTAAACACGCTATTGAAAGAGCACAATATAAGTAGCGAGCAACTCACGTACCGAATTTTATGTATGCCAAGAATACTAGGATATGCCTTTAATCCAATCTCTGTAGTGTACTGCTCCGACAAAAATAACGAATTGAAGGCGATAGTTTACGAAGTCAATAACACCTTCGGTGAGAGGGTGCACTACCTTATTCCTGTAGACAGTAAATCTGATTTAATACACCAAACTTCGAGGAAAAACTTATTCGTTTCGCCCTTCTTTGATATGTCAGGCTATTACAATTTCCACGTAAGCCAACCAACACATCGGGTCAGTCTTGTCATCGACTATAAGCATGAAAAAGAAACACGATTGAGAGCGACTTTTTCGGGAGAAGAGAAGCCATTCACAGTCAGGACCTTAGCTAGGCTAGTTCTAACATATCCACTTCTAACCACTAAAGTGATCATCAGCATACATTTACAAGCCGTTAAATTGCTATTTAAAAGAGTACCCTTTGTGAAGCATGTCAAGTCTATGGAGAAAGCAGTGATTATTGGATCTGACATTCGATGAAATTTATAAAACACATGAGCCTTACGTATGGAATGAAAGTACTTTTGAAGTCCCTTTTTAAAAAACTCACTATCGGACATCTAGAGGTGATACTCCCAAACCACCAGACGCTCACTTTTTCCGGCCGTCATGCGAACGACATCCGAGCCGACTGGCGTTTCAATAATTGGAAACCAATCTGGGCATCATTGCGTCGAGGCTCAGTCGGTCTCGGAGAAAGTTATATTAAAGGAGATTGGTCGACTAGCGATCTTAAGGCATTACTAACGCTAATTGCGGCGAACGAAAAATCGCTGTTAAAAGCAATTGAAGGGATCGATCTGCTTAGATTTAAGGATAGAAAGTACCACAAAGATAATTCAAATACGGAAACACAGGCTTCTAAAAACATAATTTCTCATTACGACTTGGGCAATACATTTTATTCGGCTTGGCTTGATCCATCGATGACGTACTCATCTGCGATATTCGACGAAGACAATGGTAGTCTTGAACTTGCACAGCAGGAGAAATACAAAAGACTCGCGGATATGCTAAACATTCAACCAAGCGAGAAAGTACTTGAAATTGGCAGTGGATGGGGCGGTTTTGCAACCTATGCCGCTAAAAATTTACAAGCTGACATAACTGGTATCTCGTTATCAAACGCCCAAACAGAATATGCTAGAAACCAATTTAAGAACGAGGGTATAGCCGAAACGGCAAGAGTAAATATTCAAGACTATCGAAACACTACGGGGGAATATAAGCATATAGTTTCCATAGAAATGTTCGAAGCAGTCGGTGAAGAATACTGGGACGAGTACGCCGGAAAAATAAAAGATCTACTAGCCACCGATGGAGCTGCTGCATTACAAATTATCACCATCGAAGATGCTCGGTTTGAACGGTATAGGCGCACCCCTGATTTTATACAGCGCTATGTATTCCCAGGTGGAATGCTGCCTACATACAAGATCCTAAAGTCGACATTTGAACGAGCCGGGTTGAGAATCACGGACGACAAAAGCTACGGCAACGACTACGCAAAAACTCTAAGTATCTGGAGGAGAAATTTTAACGAAGCGTGGACAGACATACGTAGGCTAGGATTTGACGAAGAATTCAAAAGGCTCTGGGAATTTTATTTGGTGTACTGCGAAGTAGGATTCCTCCAAAAAAGTATCGATGTGGTACAGATTAAAGTCGAGCACAAGTAGTGGGAATTAGCAGACTCTCGACGAAAACAGTCTTCATTTACAGCTTGTCGGGATTAGTATCATCCCTACCATTATTACCTATCGCGATAATTTTACCGGAGTGGTATGCCAGGGACCTCGGCTTAGGTCTGATAACTACCGGTATCATTATTGCTCTAGCTCGATTTCTTGATTTATTCACAGATCCAATAATCGGATTTTTAGTAGATCGCGTTCGATGGCGAGGATATCGTTACAAACCATTTATTATACTAGGAGCGCTTCTAGTCTCTGCTGGCTTTATCTTTCTGTCATATCCTAGCTCACCGGTTACAGGTTGGCACTTGGGAGTGGGCTTGTTCATTCTTTACACCGGATGGAGCCTATTCCAAATACCTTACACGAGCTGGGGAGCCGTAATATCAACTCATAGTTACGACAGGACGAGACTAACGGGAGCGCGAGAATTATTTGGCATGATCGGACTACTATTGAGTATTTTTATTTCCTTAGTGGCAGTGAGTTATTTAGATTATTCTCCATTCAAAACGCTCGCATTCACAGCAAGTATTATCGCGATACCGTGTATTTATCTTCTTATCCGGTGGGTCCCAGAGCCTTCCTTCACTACCCCATTTAAAAGTATTAAAGCCACTCACATGAGAAGTCTGTTCAAATTTCAGCCATGTCGGAAGCTATTCCTATGCTGGTTTTTAAATAGTCTAGCAAACGGCATACCAGCAGTTCTACTTCCTTTTGTAATCACAGATTTTTTTCAGTTGGATAAAGATTCTATTTATTCCTACCTCATAGCGTACTTCCTAGCCGGCGCCATCGGAGCAACCTTATGGATTAGAACATCAAAACGATGGGGCAAAAGACTCGTCTGGCAAATGGCTATCTTGATCAATATATTTTGCTTTGCTCAGGTATTATGGATGGGCCCAGAGACATCTTCATTATTCTGGATGGTGTGCGTTATAACTGGACTTACACTAGGGGCAGATCTCGCGCTTCCACCCTCGATTCAAGCGGATGTCATGGAAAGTGATAGAGCCGAAAACAAGATTGATAGAACAGCGGTCTGCTTTTCTATTTCTTCTCTTATCTCTAAACTTGCTCTCTCATTAGCTATCTGCATTCCTTTTCTTGGCCTTGGCCTGACACACTCCGCCACCACCTCAGTCCCGAGCTCCAGCATTTTAATCTACTACGTTGTCGTGCCTATTTGTCTGAAAGCAAGCGTAGCTTTTGTTTTACTCAAGCCGTTTACTTCTGGCGAGTCTCCAAGCGCTGCCTCAGGAATCGAAACAACCTGCCAATAAAAGGAAGTTTTTCGTAAAGGCCCTGACTTGCATCCCAATAATCAAAGTGCGAGGTAATCAAGCCTGCACTGCTCACGTGCAATTCTGAGCATCCAGAGACATCCCAATTGATATTCGAAAGCCGAGGCAATTTCGCTTGCAGTTCCCACTTGATAAACGCGACTCTATCTACAGCATTTGATTCATTTTCGACCCAGGCCAAAGCCGTTACACGAAAGCAGTGGTGTTCCATGTGATCAAGCATGTCCGAAAAAATTTTCCTGTAGGCTTTCCGACCTCGCACATTATTAAACGGATCTACAAAATGAACATCTTCAGAGACGCAAGCGCACAAATCACTTAGCCTCGTCCTATCAAAGGCCTCAAGAATATTCAGATAATGCTCCAATGAATCCTGTTTCACGATACCATCCGACGCGTCAAGGCGGTAAAAATCCGACTAGGTAAGAGACTCAGCACTTTCATGACAATACTCATCTGCCAAGGAAACCTTATCGTAACTTTGTCTCGCGAAAGACCGAGAGCAATAATTTCAGCTGCCTTCTCAGCACTAACCATGAACGGCATATTGAATTCATTCTTATCGGTCAGTGGAGTTTTGACAAAACCAGGAAGCACCGTACAAATGCTTACTCCGCTATTCGCGAGTTCCGCACGCAAGGACTCACAAAGCCTTAGGAGTGCAGCTTTACTCGCACTATAAGGACCAGAAAACGGCAATCCTACCTCTGCGGCAAGGGAAGAAACGACGGCTATCTGGCCTCTTTTAAGATCGCGGTAAAGCGGCAAAATGGTATCTAGAATGTTCACTACACCGAAGTAATTTACTTCCATCAGATCTCGAATTCTGTCAGGTGAATACTGCGAGAGACTTAAAGGGAAGTACGTGCCCGCATTAAGTATCACTAATTCAGGTAAAATCGCACGCGAACTAAGATCATCCACAATTCCACGCATCTGATCTGATTTTGTGACATCGCCAGGATAAGCATAAGCAACACCTCTAAGGTTTAAATCATTACAAATCAGAGCAAGTTTTTCCTCTGTCCGAGCGGTCAAGATAACTTCGCTTCCGACAGTAACGTAATAATTAGCCAACGCCTCACCAAGGCCGCTACTTGCCCCAGTGATCCAAACTCTTTTTGGGAATCTGCTGGAATCGTACGTGTTGATCAGTTGCTTCCTTTTTGAAAAAATAAAGTTACTTCTGCCACTTTGACGCCAAACTTCTTGATGTACGAGCGATTCACTAGGATATCTTTATCCAGCATCCAGAGCCAGTCATCAAATTTCACCCGATAAGTTTTATCACCAACGGGTAATTCCATCTCATATTGCCAGCGCATGGCATTGCCCGATAAAGTTCCGGAGGCAGGGCCTAGAATATCGCCAGCGGTGCCAGTTAACGTACCGTCACTATTTCTAACTATTTCCCAACGACGATTGTCGGTAGCACCGTCAGCATAATTAAAAACCTCGTCTAGGACTAATGTGTCGTCGGTCGACGAACCGAGTATCTCCACAGAAAACCTGCGCATCACGCGTCCTCTATGGTCTTGAACTATGCCCCACGCGGCAGTCTTTCCTTTAAAGTATTCAAAAGGGTTAAATTCAGGTGAATCATTGGCGTATGTTCCCACAGTCGTAGTACTACATCCTGCGGCCAGAAACAGACCGATAAACATAATAAAAACTACAGTCTTACGCAGTAAATTTAAAAAAAAGTCCATATGATCCCACCTTGGAACAGCAGTGACGCCCAACGAATAATGAGCCGTACAAATTTAGAGCGCTCTGCGCTAATTTGGTGCAAACAAAAGCGCCTTGAGCGAGCAGAAAAATTTATTTACGGACTTCAAAATAACTGTTTCGGCAAAAATTTCAAAATATAAAGTGAAATACGCATATAACGAATAGTTGGCTCACTAATTGCATTGTTCCAGTTAGCCCTCCTAAGTATAGGGAGCTGATAATTATTAATTATGGAGATTAAAATGAACCAATTCTTGAGAAAATATTTGTCTGGGACGCTTTTTGCGTCGCTTATAGCATTCGGAACATTCAACGCTAGTGCCGAAGAGGAGTCTGCGCATAGTATTAGCGCCAATGTACTACTTGCTACGGAATACCTCTATCGAGGGCTTACGCAGACGAACGAAGATCCTGCGATACAGGGCGGATTTGACTACGCACATGCATCAGGCTTCTATATTGGAACATGGGCATCAAGCTTAGAATTCAACCCGTCTACAACTAACGCGGCGTCCTTAGAGTTAAATTATTATGCGGGTTACGGTTTTGATTTAGCAGGCTTATCATATGATTTGGGCTACTTGTATTATCACTATACGGGTCAAAATGAAGATGCAGGCGGGGGTGACTACGATTTTTGGGAAATATATGGGTCTGTTGGAAAAGAGTTCGGTGGATCTCTAGCTCCATCAGTTTCTGTGGGTTTTGCATGGTCTCCTGACTTCTACGGCGAGGACGATGACGGAATTTACGTTAACGGGAGCTTTGGTATGTCTCTACCTGCGGGAATCTCACCCTATTTCAACATCGGATATCAAGATGTCTCCGGCGATAAAACGACACCGGCTGGGTTTGATTACTGGCACTATGCAATCGGTGCGTCAAAAGATGTAGGGCCATTAACCTTAGATATTTCTTGGAATGATGCTGACAATTACTGCTCTGGGAACCAAGACGCTTGTGAGGCTGTAGTCTTCTCTGTCTCAAGCTCTTTTTAATTTTTTACTAACTGAATTAATAAACAGGGCAATGAAGCCGCTGCTGAGCAGCGGCTTTTTTTTGTCTACTCCTAAATAGAATAAACTCTTATAATAAAGGAACTAAACATTAGCTTTTCTGAAATAATACTTTTTTTAACTTACGTGATCTGAGGTTTCGCAATCAAAATGACTTCTAATAATCTCGACCGCTCTTTAGATGCGGTAATAGTCGGCGCCGGTTTTGCCGGTATTTATATGTTACACAGACTCAAAAATATGGGACTGCGCGCTAAAGTGTTTGAAAGTGCGGGAGGAATTGGAGGTACTTGGTATTGGAATCGATACCCTGGCGCGCGCTGTGACGTAACCAGCCTAGAATACTCGTATAGCTTTTCCGAAGAACTCCAGCAAGAATGGAACTGGACTGAAAGATATGCAGGCCAAGCTGAAATTTTGCAATATCTTGAGCATGTGGTGGAGCGATTTCAACTTGCTGATGATATTATTTTAAACACCCGTGTGAACGAAACGTCCTTTGACGAAGAGACTTCGCGGTGGTCCATTACCTCTTCATCTGGTAGCTACAATGCAAAATATTGCGTCATGGCAACAGGACCTCTATCAACTACTAATAGTCCCGATTTCCCTGGACTTTCCTCCTACGAAGGCGAGACCTATCATACCGGCACTTGGCCACATGAAGACATAAACTTCGCGGGACAAACTGTCGGGATCATAGGTACCGGATCCTCGGGTATCCAGTCAACTCCAGTAATAGCTGAGCAGGCTGAGCATCTATACGTTTTCCAACGGACTGCTAATTTTTCCGTACCCGCGGGAAATCATGCTCTATCTGCTGCTGATCAAAATGATATAAAGGCAGATTACGCGGGGTTCAGGGCGCAGCAAAGAAAACTGCCTGCTGCTTGTCATCATCTGCCTCGACGAGAAAGTGCACTAGACGCTAGCCCAGAGAAACGAGAACAGATATACGACGACTATTGGAAAAAAGGTGGTCTCTCCTTCCTAGGCGCTTTCAATGACCTTCTAATAAAGCCTGATGCTAACGAGACTGCAGCAAACTTTATAAAAGATAAAATACGGCAAATAGTAAAAAATCCGGACATCGCGGAAAAGTTATGTCCAGACCATCTATTCGGCTGCAAACGACCTTGCTCGGACACGGGATACTACGAGTCGTTTAATCGATCAAACGTATCTCTAATCGATGTTGCTGAGACACCTATTGAGACATTTACAAATAAAGGAATTAAAGTTTCTGACAATGAAATCAAACTTGATAGCGTAATCTTCGCCACCGGCTTTGATGCGATGACCGGGACCTTAGAAAAAATCAAAATAGTGGGCAGAAACGCGGTGACATTGACTGAAGCTTGGAGCGCAGGACCTTGCTCTTACCTAGGACTCTCAGTTGTGGGATTCCCCAATCTATTTATCATGACAGGACCGGGTAGCCCTTCAGTCCTAGCCAACATGGTAACTGGTGCGGAGCAGCATGCGGAATGGATATCTGATTGTATAAAATTCATCGAAGACAACGATCTAAGTACCATTGAGGCCACTGAAAAAGCCCAGAATGATTGGGTTGAACACGTAAATACTGTAGCCGACACAACAATTTATCCTACGTGTAACTCTTGGTACCTCGGCGCAAATATTCCAAATAAACCGAGAATCTTCATGCCGTATATAGGCGGTTTTCAACGCTACGAAAGACGGTGCCTAGAGATCCAAGCCGAGGGCTATCCGGGCTTCATGCTAGCCTAATACGGCAGCGACATAATTTTGACTTACTCAATGCCATGACGAAGCAAAATAGCGTTGACCTACAAGGTCTCGCAAGCGGCCTTGTAGCTGGAATTTTGTTGGCTTCCGCTGCGGTTGTGTCTCGATACGCATACGATGCAGGCAGTGCGGCGATCAGTATTGTTACCTCTAGGACCTTACTTATCGTCGTCTTTCTCGGACTGGCTCTTAAAATAAAAAATATAGACTGTAAGGTACCTGGAGACTCTATCGGGATGATAGCGCTCAATGGTGTTCTATTTGCTGTTATGTCGGGCGGCTACATAGGGGCTATAAAATTCATTCCTGTAGGTCTAGCCACTCTCGTTTTTTTCACTTTCCCCATTCTTGTCACAATACTTTTAATGTTGCTCCGCCTTGAACGTGTGACACTATTTAGACTCTCACTAACTCTCTTGGGGTTTTTGGGATTAAGCATTATGCTAGGTGCAACATTTGAAAACGTTGACTCGCGCGGTGTTTGGCTCGCATTTCTAGCCTCACTCGCCACAGCTGTCAATGCTCTTCTGGTTAGACGATACTTCGAAGGTCAAAATCCATTTTTAGTCACCTTTCATATTAGTATTTTCAGCCTACTCACGCTCTTCGTAGTAATACTTGTGACCGGAAAACCGGCATTTCCGAATGCTCTAACTGGGTGGCTAGGGCTTTTTGGTGTGGGCTTCTTCCAAACTTTTGGAACACCGCTCTATTTATACGCAATCACGAAAATCGGTCCGCTCAAGGCGAGCATGGCAACGAACATACAACCAGTCGTAGCGATAATTGCAGCTTGGATACTATTTAACGAGACACTTGCGCCGATTCAAGCCTTGGGAGGTGCAATTGTACTGATCACGATCGCGGTAATGCAAATTAGTGACTACCTAAAACAAAAGTAATCATGCCCTAGCAATTTGATTACCTAAAATTCGGCATCACATACTTAGCGAAGAGTTCGTTGGATCTTGAACTTTTTGCCGGATCAATACCAGCAAAGTGACTGGATAAAATAAAGTCTGTGCAATGAAAATTCTTTTCAAAGTCAGCCACTTTCTCAGAGACCTGCTCAGGGGTTCCTACTATCACAGCACCTTCGGTGAGAACAGAGTCTCTAATTTCTTCCGGCGAATTAAACGGCATTGGTAAATCGTCACCTTCAACATCAGACGCTTCCCTCAATACTGTCTCATAGTAACCAAAAACATGCGCTAAATGTTCTTGTATTTCAGTCCACGCTTGGTCCTCATTTTCTGCACAGTAGACCATTCGCAACTGCGCAATTTTATAGTCTTTGGGATCTTTGCCTAACTTTTCTAATGTTTCTACATAAAGAGGTGCCGGATCTGGTCCTAACGTAGTCATCAAATGTGCATCCAACTCTGCGGCACGACGTATCGCCTTTGGACCTCGCGCTCCTACCCAAATAGGAGGATGCGGATTCTGGACTGCCCTCGGTGAAAGGGTCATATTTGCAACTTGAGTGTACCGGCCATCGAAGGTGACGTTGCGCTCAGTAAAAAGTTTTCTTATGAGATCGACACCTTCTGCTAGTCGTGGCCCGCGCTCTTTCCTATCAATTTTGAACGCGTTAAATTCATTGTGTGTGTAGCCTTGTCCTACTCCTAAATCGAATCGTCCATTCGACAAGATGTCCGCCAGAACAACGTCTTCGGCAGCACGCACAGGGTGTATGAAAGGAAGCAATAATATGAAGGTTCCGATCCGGATTTTTTTAGTTACCGCTGCCACTGCAGCTGCCATAGACAAAGATGCCGGATTATAAGCATCTTCTGTGAAATGGTGTTCAGTCAGCCACACATGATCAAAACCCAAGTTCTCTGCCTCCACCATTTGATCAAGCATGGCACGATAAAATAGTGGCTCAGTCATATGCCACTTTTCGGGATTTCGAAAATCGTACATTAATCCAAAGCGCATAAGATTTCTCCCCTACCAAGTAGCAACTCAATGTTAAAACATGCAGCGCCTCTCTGCCTCGTTACTCATGGATCGACCTTTACCTGCTAAAAAGACCGATAAGGCTCGATTTTTCTATGGTATGAAAGTGCAAATAAAAGCCGAGAATTGCTGCAGTCGTATCTGCAGTTACGGGTAGCGACTTCACATTGACAGCGTGAACCGTAAATATATAACGATGAATATTAGAGCCTTCCGGTGCACACGGCCCCCCGTAACCTGGGACTCCGAAATCAGTCCTCACTTCTGTGCTTCCCGCGGGCATTTTATTAGCACTAGGATCTCCCGCGCCAAGCTCAAGAGAATTCACAGTGGCCGGAATATTAGCCACATTCCAGTGCCAAAATCCACTGCCAGTTGGTGCGTCAGGGTCATAGCATGTTACCGCAAAGCTTTGAGTCTCAGACGGTGCCCCGCTCCATGACAGCTGCGGCGATAGATTTCCGCCAGCACAACCAAATCCATACGCCTCCGACAATACGTGCGGTGTGCCTAATCGCTCTCCGTCTTTAAAACTGTCACTTAAAAGTACTAATGCCATGATTGTTCTCTCTATATGCTAATGATCACAGATTTTAAAATCCTAAATTGCCGTCAAGCCCCCGTCAATAGGAATAACAGAACCCGTCATAAAGGATGATTCGTCTGACGCCAGAAATAGAGCAAGATTAACAATCTCTTCTGGTTTGCCTAATCGTTTCATTAAGTGCATTTGCTCCATTTCTTGAAAAACAGATTGCTTATCTACTCCAAGACCCTCTACGTAACGTTCAGGCATAGGAGTATCGACAACTCCAGGGCATATTGCGTTTACGCGAATACCATATTCAGCAAGATCAGTAGCCATGGAGCGGGCCAATTGCGCCAAGCCTGCTTTAGAAGCGCCGTAGGCTGCCATAGTTGGAAAGCCCACTATGCCGCCTACGGAAGAATTGTGCACTATACTGCCCCCACTTCCTTGCTGGACCATTTGCTTTGCGACAAGCTGACTTAGCAAAAAGGGGGCGCGTAAATTAATCGCTAACACCCTGTCTAATTCTTCACTCGTTGTGTCAAGAAACGGTTTACCCACCATCACTCCATGATTAGAAAACAACACATCAATTCGCCCAAACTTAGTAATAGCCGTGTTTACTAACTGATCTAATAACCCAGAATCACACAGGTCTCCTCCCAAATAAGCCAATTTCTCAGAGTCGGACTCAAGCAGAGAAGCAACTTTCCCTTGTGGCGTAGGCGCCAGATCAGTAGCGACAACTTGCGCTCCCTCCTCAATAAATTTAGCAACAGCAACTTGTCCCTGACCACCTAGCGCACCGCTAATTAAAGCAACTTTTTTATTCAATCGGTTCATTAACTCATCCTTATGCTTTTTTATTTACCATTGAACGAGAATCGCAACCCTTCCTGCTCTAGCAAAGGTAAAACCTTCTCTCCAAAATATTGTAGTTCTTGTCGAAAATCTAACCATGACAAGATTAAACCCTCGACACCAAAATCACTCAACTCTTTTATTTTCTCCACTACTTGTTCGGGCGTCCCGACTAAGGGGTAGCCACCCCAACCAGCCACAAAACGCTCGGAAAATTCGTTAATCGTCGAGTTAAAGGAACTACTTTCGATCCCGAGGAGATCCATCACATTTTTTGCGGCTTCCCAATCTCCCTCTTGCAGAATTGCGTCATATGCCTCTTGCGCCTCTTGCTCAGTATCGCGACAACAAACAAATGCTTGACTCATCACGCCGCACTCACGCTTGTAAGAGGCAGCTCTTTTGCTAATATCCTTAACAAGCTTCTTCGCATCCTCAGCAGTTGTAATAGTAATGAAATTAAAATCCATTTCCTTAGCCGAAAACTCCCGGCCATCTTCAGAATTACCCGCATTGAGTAAAATTGGGCCAGGTTGTTGGATCGGTTTCGGCGACAGATAGCCATCTTTAATAGAGTAGTACTTTCCTGTGTGTGTAAAATCTTGCTCGGTCCACGCTCTTTTAACGCATGTTACCCACTCGTCCGCCATTTCGTATCGCTCACCATGCGGTAATTGCTCCTTACCAAACATCTCAATTTCAGGTTTGAACCAGCCACACACGATATTCAGACCAAAGCGTCCTTTGGAAATATTGTCAATACTGGCTGCCTGTTTCGCAGCAAAAAGTGGATGGGCCGTGGGCGTATGAGAAGTAGCACAAACCATAATGCTGGTCGTATTACATGCCATAGCAGTCGCCCAAGTAAAAACCTCTATATTATTGCCGTTAAAAGTTGTTGAGCCCCCGAAATGCTTCCATCTTCCGACGGGCACCAGTAATTCAAACCCCAGAGTGTCCGCTAATTTCGCAATTTCTACATTATGGTCATAAGTAGACACAAATGAAGTCGGAGCCTCAGTCATTGTGGTCCCGTTGCTAACGTTTGTGGCAAAAACTCCCAACTTCATTTTATTTCTGTTATAAGCCGGCACGTTATCTATCCGCCACTGAGCCAGGTCATCAGTCTTCATACGCATTCTTCCTTATCCGGTATAAATTTAATTTTCTGTGCCCTACTTCTAAGTCTCCTGATTTAGGCAAGATCTCTTACTACTCCACGAATGGTCTCTATAATAAATTCAATTTCTTTCGTTGAAGCAACCAAGGCGGGCCCTATAGCAATGATATCGCCAGTGTAGCGAATCATTAATCCTCTCTCAAAGCACTTTTGAAAGATCTCCATAGCCCTAACTGATGGTTGGTTTGGCTTACTTGAAAACTCTACCGCACAAGCCATACCTAAATTTCTAATATCTACAACATGCGGCTCGCCCTGCAGGGTATGGATCTGACGCTCGAGCTCCTGCAGAGCCTTGCATCGGTTCAATAATAACACCTGCAACCTCTGACGCTGCACCCTCTTTCAACAACTCTTCCAGATCGTCAGCTAAATGTGCCCCCCATCTAGGCTGACCTTTTGAAAAGGCCATTTCAGACAAATTATGTGTATGACAAATATGTTTTGTATCGGGTAGTAATGCCTTTTTGTAAGGTTTTCGATTAGCCTCTATCCCTCCTACTGAGATACCACCAAACCCTACTCCGTGATACCCTTTTTCTCGCCCAATGAAACGATACCGACTCTCTTCACCGCGCCCTTGATGATAGGCTAAAGCTATTTTCATAGCCGTATCGCACGCCTCCGAACCTGAATTAGTAAAGAAAACATGATCGAGAGACGCCGGCGCAATTTTTGTCAGTTCATTTGCCAGCTCGAACCCCAATCCGTGGCCTACTTGAAATGGCGGGGAAAAGTCTAGAACGTCTAGCTGGCTTTTTACTGCTTGGGAGATTTTCGGGTGGTTATGCCCAACATTTGAGCACCATAGCCCAGAAATTCCATCCAATACCTTACGTCCATCGGAGGTCTCATAGTACATTCCTGAGGCTTTTTCTATGAGACGAGGCTTTTGTTTGAAAAGTCGATTATGAGTGAAAGGCATCCACAGTGCCTCTAATTTATCGGCAATCGCGTGGTCCTCATCGGCCTTATTACTAAATTCCACGCAAGTACCCCCGCTCGATTAAAAAGTTAAACAACTTATGTGTCAGACCTCACTATATCCGAAGTTCATCCACTGTATCAAAATCCAATACCAGAAAATCTTTCCCAAATTGTGTGAGATGATGTAAATTAATTTGTTCGGCCTCTATCAAAGTCTTGGTGACTTTATAGCTGCCCTCTAATGAAAACCTTATTCTTGGGGAGAATACAGAATGAACTTACGCTTTGGACTTTTATGGCCTTTTCGCAACCCTGAGTTTGCGAAAGTTCCTTGGAACGATTTATATAGAGCACATCTAGATCTGATCTCAGATTCAGAAGCAATGGGATATGACGATGCCTGGCTTACAGAACACCATTTTGTTGATGATGGATATTCGCCATCGCTGATGAGTATTGCCGGAGCTATCTCGCAACGAACTCGACGCATACGAATCGGAACCTTTCTTGTACTCCTACCACTACACAACCCAGTAAGGCTCGCCGAAGATGTGGCGACTGTCGATCTAATGTCAGATGGTAGGGTGGACCTTGGGGTTGGATTAGGTTACCGACCTAAAGAGTTTGACGACCAAGGAATACCCAGCTCTTCTCGGGGGCGAAGGCTAAAAGAAGGTGTCGAAATCCTACAACGGCTACTCAGTGACGAACTGGTAACCTACGAGGGAAAATACAATCATCTGAAAGAAATTCAAATTGTGCCGCCTGCAGTGCAGCGTCCTCACCCTCCTATATGGATCGGAGCGATCGCACCAAAAGCCATCGAAAGAGCTGCTAAAATGGGAATGCATTTTCAATGCACAGCGCCTGTGGAGTCGGTCAAATATTATGACGAGTGTCTAGAGGCCGCGGGTAGAAATCCTTCTGATTTTTCGGTAGCCCAATTGCGTTGGGTACATGTGGCTAAGTCGAGAGATGAAGCTTGGGAGAACTGCGCGAAAGCCTTGCATTACACCAATACGTGCTACTCCAAATGGTTTGCCGAGGCAAACGATAGCCCGGGGGACGATCAAGGCCTCGACGATATCAAATCTGTTGAAGAAATTATCCGTACCCAACATTTTGATTTTTTTGGTGAAGACTCAATCGTCGGTACTCCATCTGATGTGAGGGACATGATTGCGGACTACCAAGGTCGGGGCCGGATGACTCATTTAGTCATGGGAATGGCGATGTCAGGTCTAGCGCCCCATCTAATCAGAAACAGTATGGAACTTTTCGCCAAAGACGTGATGCCCCACTTTAAGAAATAAGATAGGATAAAGCCGAAATCGTCATCGGGCATACTGTCCGATGGCGATAAATCTGAAGTCTTAGTGGAAAAAGCAATCTCTTCAAGGGTAATCTCGTGGTAAAAAATTTAGATAGTTCGCCACTTCCGCCAGGGCCTCAATGGACAAATATTGGAACAGCATTGCGGGCGAGTCCTCCCACTTACCTACTCGACCTATTCAAAAAATATGGTGAGATTGCGAGGTTCAAAGGTGCATTTACTGTTTACGCCATAAATAATCCTGAGTGTGTCAAAAGCATCTTAACTAGTGCTTGGCCTCAATACTCCAAAAATACTATCGATTACAAAGTTATTTCTGCCGTATTCGGTAATGGATTAGTCACGAGTGATGGAGATGACTGGGTACGGCAAAGGCGAATAATGCAGCCTGTTTTTTCCAGTAGATCCGTCAATTCATTTGACAAGGTTATTAACGAAACCACTTCAGCGCTGGCTGATAATTGGTCGAAACAATCTACGCACGATGTGACCTGGCTAGACCGTGATATGAGCAAAATCACTTTCCAGGTGGTCAGCCGAACTCTTTTCGGCACTAATATTGATCACGTGAGTGATGAAATGATTGATATATTAGATCTGCTGAATATACATCCAATGCGTTTGAGCGCGCTTCTTAGATTATTTCCGTGGATTCCGAGCCCGAGTAATAAGAGATTCCTCCGCGCTAATCGCCGTCTTGATGAAATCGTCTACACACTGATCGAAGAACACCAACTCCCCGGCGCCTGCCAAGAAAATATCGTTGGAAGATTGCTCGCCGCGAAAGACGACGATTCTAAAGCCTCTCTGACTACAGAACAGATAAGAGACGAAGTTGTTACTCTTATGTTAGCAGGACACGAAACATCGGCCGTCAGCCTGACATGGACTTTTTATTTATTATCTCAACATCCCGAAATAGAAGAACGGTTATGTGAAGAACTCGAGAACAAGCTTAACGGTGCGCCTGCGACCAGCTCTGACTTAGCTGAACTAAGCTATCTCAAGCAAGTAGTTCAAGAATCTCTGCGGCTGTATCCTGCAGTCTGGGGCGTATCTCGGCGTAGTCTAGACGAAGCGATCTTAGGTGGATATCGCATCCCAAAAAATAGTTATATTGCCATCACTCCCTACGTTCTCCATCGGGATCCAAATTCTTGGCCGGAACCAGAAAAATTTGACCCAGAACGTTTTAGTCCGGAACAAATAAAATCTCGTCATTCTTATTCTTACTTACCTTTCGGTGCCGGACCACGAACTTGTATCGGGGCGGGTATGGCGATGTTGGAAATCCAATTAATACTGGCGCAGTTGCTGCAGAAATTCAAAGTCACTCCTATAACTGACCAGCAAATAGAGGTCGAGGCCGCTGTTACACTTAAGCCCCGGCACGGTCTAAAAGTACGTCTCGAGCCAAGGATAAAATGAAAAAGAAATATTTACTTACAGGTTTACTGTGCGTCTGTCTGTTCTTTTCGATGGCTTCGACAGCTCAAGATCTGAATCTTAAAACCCTAGAAGGGAATGCTACCAGTCTAAGTAATCAACTTAGTAAAACCATGTGGACATTGGTCATGGTTTGGACAACCTACTGTAGCGAATGCGCTAAACAGTACGATGAAATTTCAGCTTTCCATCAAAGTAATAAAAAATCCAGGCTACGAGTAATCGGAGTTTCACTCGATGGTCTAAATCAAAGAACGAAAGTACGACAATATGCACTAAGCAAGAATCACACATTCCCGAGCGTTTTGGCTGAGAGTGAGAGCTTTTCAAATAAGTACACAGAGCTAACAGGCGCACCATTTACCGGGACCCCTACATATATGCTGTTTGATAGAGGACAGTCGATACAGGCTTACATGGATGGACCGATCAGTATCGACGCCTTAGAGCGATTCATCGATCAATCTAAGCAGTCAAAAGGCTAAGTAACCGTTCTACTTTTCACCAAGCTATCTATTTCGGCCCCACTGAAGCCCCAATCATTTAATACATTGGCTGTATCACTGCCGGGAACTGACGGTGGACTTTGTATTTGCGAAGGCGTCCTGCTGAACCGAGGTGCTGGCGCAGGCTGGGTAACTCCATTCTCTTCAACGAAAGTCTCTCTCGATATATTGTGCGGATGCGACGGCGCCTCAGACATCGAAAGAATTGGGGCAAAGCATACATCCGTACCCTCTAGAATATCGCACCATTCATCTCTTGTTTTCGTTTTGATGAGATCAGCCATAAGCACTCTGTTTTGCGCCCACCGACCCTTGTCCTGATGCGCCTCGTGTTTAGGGTCATCGTAGCCCGTCCTTTCTAAAAACTCTGCATAAAATTTAGATTCGATCGAAGCGATAGAAATAAACTTGGCGTCTTTGGTCTCGTAAGCATTATAGAAGTGAGCCCCTCCGTCTAAAAAATTACTCTGCCTATCGTCTGTCCAAGCTCCAGCACCGTGCATACCATAAAGTGCAGTCATTAGCACCGAGGCGCCATCAGTCATTGCGGCATCGACAACTTGTCCCTTGCCTGATTTTTGGGCCTCTAAAAGTGCAGCAACAACCCCTAAAGCTAGTAACATTCCACCACCGCCAAAATCTCCGACTAAGTTTAGAGGAGGGGCAGGCGGTTGATCATCTCTACCAATGGCATACGCAGCACCGGTAAGCGAGATATAATTTATGTCATGACCAGCGGCCTTCGCCAATAGTCCATGCTGACCCCAACCAGTAACACGCCCATAAACCAATCTTTCGTTCCGCGCGAGACAATCCTCAGGGCCCAAACCAAGCCGCTCCGTCACGCCAGGTCGAAACCCTTCAATCAAAGCATCAGCACTAGAAACTAAACGTAATACCAGTTCCACGCCTTCAGGCTGTTTCAAATCAACCGCTATGGAACGTCTTCCTCGGTTTAATAACATATATTTTGGATCCACATGGATACCCAAGCCCGAGTCAGTGACACGGTCCACGTGGATAACCTCAGCACCCATATCTGCTAGCATCATCGCGCACATGGGATTTGGTCCAATTCCTGCTAATTCTATAACTTTATACCCGACTAAAGGTCCGCTCGCAGCCATCTCTTATCCCTCTTAGATTTGATAGAAAATTCAGTCACAGTTATGCTCTGAAATGAAACGACGTTTTAATCTAACGTATTTTCGTGTTCGATTCATCCTCAAGATCTGGTTGCTCATGTCTTTATCCAAAAAAATGGAACATATGTATGACCAAAACTAAGCTGAGAATATTTTCTTACGAACCAAATCCGCGTATCTTTAAATCCACGATAACAGCGCGAATATGTGATATTCCGATCGAGGTCAGAGGAGCAAAACCCAAGGAACTAAAAAATTGGCTCTGGGACTTTGATGCCCGTCCGATGAATGAAGACGATCTAAAAGACCAAAAGAAACATATCCAAGAGGCCAAAGCCGGCTATCAAGGCGAGCTGTATAAAACTGAAGCATTTTTAAGCGCTCACCCCTACGGTACAGTACCGGCAGCATTCAGTCCTGATGGCGCAATTGGAGTATTCGAATCTAATAGTATAATGCGCGCCGTCGCACGACTGGACATGAGTAACAGCGGCCTATACGGACGTGACCCTTACAGTGCGTCGCGAATTGATGGCTTTTTGGATACTGCTCTATTATTTGCGAGAGAGTCTCAAGTATATCTCCTCGCTCTTATGGCTGGTGATTTGAACGAGAAGATCTATTGCGATACCCAATGCGCATTGACCAACTGGCTATCAGGAATTGAGAGTGCTCTTACTAATAATGACTTTATTTGTGGTGATGCGCTTACTCTCGCCGACATATGCTTTTGCTGCGAGTTATTATTGCTCCAGAGCGAATACCAGTGGATCGAATCTATCACCGAGATTGGTGGAAATTTACTGTCTAGCACAGAAATAGAAGACCGGTTTCCTAGATCACTCAATCATTATAAAAAACTTTCAGAGCGAACTGACTTCGCTCCGGACATCAAGAATCATCAGGCAAAAATAAAGTCTGGGCAAAAAATTTATGACTGACCGGTAGCGGCTTTTATCTTCTCATCACTAATTCCTAGCGCGCTGAGTATTTCATGACTTTGCTCACCTAATTGCGGTGGATGGTGCCTCACTGGCAAGGACTCACCATTGAATCTAAGCCCAGGATCTACTAACTCTATGTCACCCTCCGTAGGATGATTATGGCGACGGAAAAATCCGATCTCGTCCATGTGAGGATCCTTTCGCAGATCATCGAAGGTATTCACCGGACCACACGGGATCTCGACTGACGTTAATAGCTGGAGCCATTCGTCAGAAGTTTTTTCTACTAATTTGCTCGCGACATTGGCATATAGCTTATCGATATTCTTCAGCCGTTCTGCCATAGAATGATAATTAGGATTGCTCCTCATACTAGAATCTCCACTTAGTTCCCAAAATGCGTGCCACTTGTTTGTCGGTATAGGCAAGCATACAGATATATCCATCTTTAGTTTGAAAAGGTTTTCTCTGACTAGAAATGACTCGATCATACCCAGGAGAACCCCTGGGGGGCGAGAAAGTGCTCCCGTATTGATGCTCAAGCAAAGTATAGGCGGACATACTTTCAAACATACCTACTTCCATGTAGACACCTTCCCCGTATCGAAATCGTTGAAACAAGGCAGCTAAAATACCAGAAAGCGCAACTAAACCGGCGCTTTTATCAGCTATTATCGAAGGCACTAGCGAAGGGGTGCCGTCTCTGAGTGTAAACGCACCGGCAAGCCCGCATTCACCTTGGATTACATCATCGTAGGCAGGTTTCCCGCTGTAAGGTCCTTCTTCTAAATAACCATGCAATGCAGCGTAAACAATATCGGGGCTTTCTTTTCATTACTTCCCGAGAAGACAGGCCAAGTTTTCTCAATCTTCTGTGGCCTTACATTATGTAAAAAGAGATCAGCACTTTCTATCAACTTCCACAGTGCCTCCATCCCCGCTTCACATTTCAAATCGACGACGACACTTTTTTTATTCCTATTGCAACCCAAAAAACGCCGCACCCATGCCAAAATTTGCAGAAGGGCCAACCTTCCTAACCACATCGCCATCTGGACTCTCTACTTTAATAACTTCCGCCCCGAAATCGCCCAGATGCTGTGTGGCATAGGGGACCGAACATCACACTAGTAAGATCAATCACTCGTATACCTGAGAGGGGTTGAGATGATAAATTAGTCATAAGTTTAAGTCTCGCTAAGTTTGTTTAAAAAATACTATTTTGCTGATCGAAGCTTTGGGCGTGAGGCAACCTTTCGATATCCGTTAAAAATTAAGGCGCGACAAAAAATTGGAATTTAAATTTATTCCGAATGCATTTCAAAAGGCATTCATCACGCTTTTTCTTCTTACGTGCTGCCAAGCGTCGGCAAACGAAGAAATCAGCCTAGAGGAGCTTGGCCAAGATCTATTTTTTAACGTCAACCTATCAAAATATAAAAAACCAGTCCTGCGCCACGTGTCACTCGCCAGCAGTCGCGATACTCTGACCCAAAACAGGGCAAAGTTTCGTTAGGCTCTGATGATATCTCAAAAGGAACTAGAAATTCTCCATCCATCTCGTATGCGGCGTTATCTCCAACGTTTTATACAACTGACAAAGGAGTTCACGTAGGTGGGTTTTTCTATGACGGCCGGGCAACCTCTGGGAAGCAACAAATCAGGAGTACGTTGCTCAACCCGACAGAAATGGCGATGCCGAGCGAAGGAGAAGTGATTAACCGCCTTAAACAAAACTACACTTTCTCCAAGTATCTAGCTCAGCAATCAATTGATCCCGAGTCATCTGGTACTGAAACGCAATTCAAGGTGGTCTTGGACGCTCTTGCGCAATTTCAGAAAGGAACACAGTTCCTGAAATTTAATTCAAAATATGACCGGTCTCTAGTGGGCGAATACACGCTAAACCCCTTGGAGGAAAGAGGTAGGAGTTTGTTTTTCTCCGATGTTACAAACTGCATGAGTTGTCATTATTTGAGTACTCATACAAACGATAAAAGTCAGATCTTCTCCGACCACCTTTTCCACAATATTGGTGTACCCAACGCAGGCGTTGCGAGAACTCCTGATGAAGGACTCGCGAATAATGTGAATGTAAAACGCGAAGAAGGTTTAGGAAAATTTAAAACGCCTTCGCTTCGAAATGTGGCGGTGACTGCGCCGTATATGCATAACGGTGTCTTTCGTAAACTTGAGACGGCAATACACTTCTATAACCAACACATAGTTGACAGAGAAATGGCAAAAATCAATCCCGAGACCGGTGAGTTTTATGGGGTACCGGAAGTTGCAGAAAATATAGCACTCGACTTACTTCAGAAAGGCCAGCCTTTGTCGAGCGATAAAATAGCTGCGTTAGTCGCATTTTTAAAGACTCTTACTGACAAAGAGTATGAATATTTACTTACTTCCCAGTAGCTTTGGTACAAACCTATAAATCTCCTAAAAATCGTGACAAAGAGATTCAAACGCGTTAACAATGTGAGTCATTATGTCCATCTTCATTAATAGGGAGTGATTGTGATGTATGATTTAGTGATACGCGGGGGAACAGTCGTCGATGGGACAGGCGGGTCGAAAACTATTGCTGATATTGCAGTAAAAGACGGAATTATTGTAGAGATCGGGAAAATTTCTGGCAGGACACAAAGTTCGATCGATGCTACCGATCTGATAGTGGCACCTGGTTTTGTTGATCCCCATACTCACTACGATGCTCAAATTTGCTGGGACGATCTAACCTCACCTTCGTCTTGGCACGGCGTAACATCCGTGATGATGGGAAACTGCGGGGTAGGCCTAGCACCGTGTCGTCCAAAAGATAGAGAAGTTGCATCGTGGGACTTAGTTAACGTTGAAGCAATCCCATTTGAGGTACTCAAAAAAGGAGTCACATGGGACTGGGAAACATTCCCAGAATATATGAGTGCTGCCGAAAACAGAGGTTCCGCCCTTAATCTGGGGTTTTCTTGTGCCCTCACTCCGTTTCGACATTATGTGTTAGGCGACGAGTCAATGGAACGTGCGGCTAATGACGCAGAAACACAGACAATTGCAAACCTGCTGAGGGATTCCATGCTCGCTGGAGCTTTTGGGTTTACAACGACAAACGCCGGGCAACATGTCGGGTATCAAGGAAGACCGCTGGCTTGTCGATTAGCAGACAATAAAGAACTCTTAGCATACTGCAAAGTCCTAAAAGAATTAAACCGCGGAACAATAGAAGTCGCTCTCACCAATGATGTCTCGAGGGTGTCAGCTTCAGAGCGAGAGCTATTGGATCTTCTACTGAGCGCAAGTGGGCGACCAGTCACTTGGCTGGCACTGCTTAATCGAGACGATGATGAGCATGCGACACAAAACACATTGGCTGAAGTATCAGACCTGATAGCGCGAGGTGCTATCCCCCAGTCCACTTGTCGTCCATTTATTATCCAGATAGACCTTAGAACACCATTTATTTTTGCCAATATGGAATGTTGGAATCCAGTCCTGAACCGTGATGTCGCCGAACAAAAAAAGATTCTGCAGTCGGATAACTTTAGAACAGCATTTAAGGAGGCCTTGAAAAAGCCACTAATATTTTCTTCACGCTGGGAAGTTATGACTGTTCTGGAAGTACAAAATAAGTCTCTTGAGCACCTAGTCGGGATGAATATTGCCGAAATAGCGGCGAAGGAAGGCGCAGATCCAGTAGATATGTTTCTTGACCTGTCGATAAAAGATGAACTGGCCATGCAATTTAACTATGAACTATTCAACTCGAATGAAGCACTCATACCTGAACTCATCACGGATCCTCGTATCATGATCGGCTTATCTGATGGTGGGGCTCATGTCGACGCGCTTTGTGATGCAGGATATTGTACATACTTGCTTGGCCATTGGGTGCGAGAAAAGGAAGTCATGACATTAGAGCGAGCAATACAAAGAATCACCACCGAGCCCGCCAATCTTTTTGGAATAACACAACGAGGTCGAATCGCCGAAGGACTCGCAGCAGACTTTGCGATATTTGATCTGACAACCGTAGGATCTGATAAAACTGGTCAAATGAGACACGATCTACCTGGTGGCGGTAGAAGACTCGTAGTACCTTCACGAGGTATCGAGTATACGGTCGTCAATGGCGATATCCTTTACGCCCATGGAAACGATAGTGGCGCGCGAACTGGCACGGTTTTGAGAAGTGGAGAAGCATAGATAGATGGAATTGCAGCTAGAAAAGAAATCTGTGGTTATTACCGGAGGAGCCTCTAATATAGGACGTTCTATCGTCTTAGGGTTCGCGGAAGAAAAAGCGAAAATCACTTTAGCAGATATAGACGTCAGACAAGCTAAAATAGTAGCCTCGGAAGCGATGGAGCTAGGCGCAGAGTCGGTGACCGTTGTCGAATGTGACGTAACTAACGGCAAAAGCGTTCAAAATATGTTCAATAAAGTCGTAACTCAAAATGAAACCGTAGACATCCTTATAAACAACGTTGGATATGACGAGCTAAAGTATTTTACGCAAACTGACCCCGAATTTTGGAGTAAGATTATTGAGATAAATTTCATCGGTGTACTCAATTGCACCTACTCCGCACTATCAATCATGGCAAGTCAAAATCATGGTTCAATCGTGTCTATCAGTTCCGACGCGAGCCGACAAGGCGAACCTAAGGAAGCCGTGTATGGAGGTATGAAAGCTGGCGTGAACAGTTTTATGAAAACCATAGCAAAAGAGAACGGTCGGCACGGCATACGTTGTAACGTTGTTTGCCCTGGAGTCACTATTCCTGCCGAATCACATGCTGTCGGGGGAAACAGCATGTGGTCAGATATGGACTCAATGTTCACAGCGGAGCAGCTCGAAAAAATCGCTAACTCCTTGCCTTTAAAAAAAGTAGGCCGTCCCAAAGACGTTGCGAACGCAGTCCTATTTCTCTCATCTGAAGCTGCCAGTCACGTTACCGGCCAAGTACTAAGCGTCAGTGGTGGATACAGCATGATCGGATGATAATGATTCGATGGTCTTGCTTACCTCGGCGCCATTCGGATAGCCCCATCAAGCCGGACACTTTCTCCGTTAAAATAAGAGTTCTCAACCATACTGACAGCAAGATGAGCGAACTCAGGAGGTACACCAAGGCGTTTCGGAAACGGAACAGAAGCCGCTAGAGCTTGCTTAACATTATCAGGCGCGGCCTGAAGTAATGGAGTATCGAAAATACCTGGCATAATAGTGTTTACACGTATACCTTCACTCATCAGATCTCTAGCGATGGGCAAAGTCATCCCGACTACACCCGCTTTTGAGGCCGAGTAAGACGCTTGACCCATTTGTCCATCTTGTGCGGCGACACTTGCAGTGTTGACTATCACCCCGCGTTCCCCAAACTCGTCGCATGGATCTAGGGTCATCATGCCCGCAGCAGATAAAGCAATGCAGCGAAATGTTCCAAGGAGGTTAATTTGTACGATAAGCTCAAACTTATCCATCGGAAAAGTCTTAATTGCTCCGGTCTGTTTGTCCCTGCCTGCCGTCTTCACGGCATTTCCTGTCCCTGCGCAATTAACTAGAATTCGTTCTTGACCAATGCTTGCTCGAGCCTTAGCGAAGCCCGATTCGCAATCCTCCTGAGAAGTCACGTCAACTTTACAAAATACGCCCCCCAGCTCTTGAGCCAAAGCTTCTCCTTGTTCTACATTAAGATCGAAAAGAGCCACTTTTACTCCCTTACTCGCAAGCAATCGTGCGGTAGCAGCGCCAAGTCCTGAAGCTCCTCCTGTAATAACGGCTGACATCGACGAATCCAATTGCACAATCTTTCTCCTTCAAAATTATTAAATTAACTATATAGTAACTGCATAGTTACTCAAATTACTAAAATCAATTCCTTAAAAACAATCTGCGTTAGTTATTAAGTATACGTAACTTCCTAGCATTCCAACCTGAAACAGCGGCAATAATTCCACACGTTGCCGCGATAGAAAAAGGAATTGTATAACTCCCAAATACGTCAAAAAGATAGCCTCCCATCCATGGACCAAATGCTGCTCCTAGAGCGCTCCCAAATAGTGCCGTCCCCAAAATCGACCCAAAATTATCACCTTCGAACCGATCAGACATCATCGCCGGCATTAATGCAGCTGTGGCGGAGTACCCCACTCCCAACAAAATAGCATAAATATAAGCGCCAGCGAGGCTGCCGACACTGCCCACCATGAGTAGCACCAAAACACTTAATACCATGATGCCGATGCCGCTAACATAAACCAGTTCTCGTTCTATGTAATCTGACATCCAGCCACCGCCAGTTTTACCAAAAATGCTAGCGATACCAACAAGTCCGACTATTCCTGAGGCTGTCAACGCCGCAATGCCGTGGTCTACTAAGTATGCAACCTGATGCACGTGCAACGTCTGGGAACATACGCCACCAAAAAAGAATGCACTAGCCATATACCAAAATTGTCGACTCTTTATAGCATCAGCAAAAACAATACCATGGCCATTTTGCACACGATTGGCGCGAGTACTTACTGGAACAGAGATTTCTTTGTCCGAAAGTGGGTTTGAGTTTTTCAGTAGAAACAAGGCAGAGGGCAATATCACGATGATACTTATCAGCGCAAAAATCTGAAATGCAATCCGCCAACCAAACGAATCAATAAGGAATTGGCATAACGGAACAATAACCAACATTCCTACTCCAATACCCGAGCTCACAATCCCGAGCGCTAGTCCGAGTCGGTGCTGAAATCGTTTTTGCACGATGACAACGGAAGGCGTCCATCCACAGAGAGAGACAGACACTGACGTGAATAAGCCAAATGTAATATATAAATGCCAAACCTCCGTAATAATACTATTGGAATAGAGCGCAAACGCTAACGTGAGACTGCCAAGCGCCATGATTAGCGCTGGTCGGATTCGGTCACACAAAAAGCCTACCAAGGGATTCATACAACCGTGCACTATCGCAAACAAAGAGAAAGCTCCTGCTAGTGAACTCCGGCTCCATCCGAAATCATCTAAAAATGCCACCAGAAATACGCTGTATGCGTACCAAATGCCATAAGCAATACCAATTATCGACGCCAGTAAAATGAGCGTAATGCGTCCTTCGTACCGAGGATGATTACTTGCTACGGAAATATTCATAATTATTCTCGTCGCGACCGAATCCTATCAATTGGTTTGAGGAACAAAAAATTGCAACCCAAACACTCACACCGGACGAGTCTCAACCTTTGAAATTAATTCATTTAGTGTAGCGCGAGGCGAAGGCTCTTTTTGTTAAAGAAGCACACCCATCTGTCACGATTTAGCAGCTCACATTAGAACCAACTATGTTAAAGCAAATCACAGATTTAGACCAAATGTGTCGAAAAAAACTCTAAACTGCGAGCCTTCGCGGTTACGGCGCTTTTTTCATCATAGCTTGCCCTGACATCGCAGTTAAACCCATGATCAGCATTATAAATAAAGACATCTACGTCAGGTTGCGCAGATTTTATAATGTCCACGTCAGTCAAAGGAATATGCGCATCCTTGTCTCCAAAATGCATCATAACCGGACACAGTGAAGCCCTAGATGCCTCGCCAGAGATCCCTCCCCCGTAGTAAGATACTGCGGCAGAAACACTATTCATTGTGCAAGCAGACAGCCATGTCAAAAGTCCACCGAAACAGTAACCGACTACTCCGACCTTCCCATATTCCGTCATCGTATCTACTGCGGCCTGAATATCCATTAACGTATTAGGCATTTCCATATCCTCAAAGGCTATTTTCAAACCTTTATTGAAGTCATCTTGATCGGTATATCCGAGCTCGACATCGCGTTCTACTCGATCAAAAATCTGTGGCGCTATCGCCGCGTAGCCTTCGGCCGCATAAGCATCTACCACTGATCGCATGTGGGGATTTACTCCAAATATTTCCTGTAACACTACGATTCCACCCTTAGCGTTATCGGCAGGCATACTCGTATATGCACCAAATTCAAACCCATCCTTTGCCTTTATATTAATTTGTCCCATTGCATTTTCTCCGAAAAAATCACTACATCTCGACCAATAGCCATAAATCTACATTACACAAAGTTCTATTAGACACATGCTCGCTCCTTCCCTTATTATGCAGAGGTATCGGTCTTAGGACAAACTTGAAAATAACCGTCCTACAGAAGTCCAATATCTGTACTGGCTTAGCAAGGGGAAATGCAAGTGAGAAAAACTAAAATCGGACTATTCGTCCTCCTAGCTCTTACGGTTGTCTCTATCACTGCCTTTGCGGAAATTAAACCCGAAAAATTGACAATCGAAAAAATGACGAAGGCCGATCCTCACCGGCTTTATCTCACCGACTTAAATTTAAATAACGTTATTGATGGTCGAATACACGTTCTAGATGGTAATAACTATAAGTACCTCGGCCTAATAAGTACCGGTATGTTCGGAGTCAACGCTCTATCGCGTGACAGCTCTAAAATGTTTGTTGCAACAACGTATTACACCAAACGAAATCGAGGTGATCGATTTGATCAATTCGAGGTTTATAGAACCGACGACTTGAACCTAGAGCTGGAAATTGAAATTCCTGCAAAACACGCTCAAGCACTGCCTTATAAAGGGACTATCACAAGCTCTTTCGATGACAAATTCGTTTTCATCCAAAACGCAACCCCTGCGAGTTCTGTGAGTGTGATCAATATGAATTCGAAAATGTTCAGCTCTGAAATATCCACCCCTGGCTGCTGGATTATTCTACCCTCGAGATCAAAGACTCATCAGTTCTCCACACTATGTGGTGATGGAACATTGATGACGATAACTCTCGATAAGCAGGGTTCAGAAAAGACAAAAACTCGAAGCGAGAAAATCTTTCACCCCGGGCAAGACCCACTTTTCGTGCAAGCGGAAAGTATTGGCGATACATACTACTTCGTGTCTTTCCACGGGCAGATATATGAGGTCAGTGTCGCTGGTGCCAAAGCTAAATTACTTAAAACTTGGACCCTGTTGAACGATAGCGATAAATCCAAGGGTTGGCGCCCAGGCGGGTATCAATTGCTTGCAGTACATGAAGAATCGAGACGACTTTATGTTGCCATGCATGATAACGGGAAAGAAGGAACTCACAAGTATCCCGCTAAAGAAATCTGGTCTTTTGACATCGACTCAAATATGCGGGTTGGACGAGTATCGGGCGGAAACGCAATAGCCATGACTCTGACGAAGGAAAAAACACCGTCATTATACGTCTATGACGGAATGGAAGCGAAATTTCACAAATATTCTACTGAGCCGGTAATGAAAAAAGAAAGTGTGAGCGAGCCTATCGGTGAGTTTGCCGGTTTAATTGAGACGCACTAATCAAAAATGTTCGCTCTCGACCTGACCTTCATCTACGCGATAAAACTAGCAATTGCTCTCGTATTCATTGTGGGTGCAATTCAAAAGCTCAAGGATATTGATACTTTTCAAGCTACCGTCGAAGCTTATGACCTTTTACCTCAATTTCTAGTCACTGGATTCTCAATAGCATTGCCGGTGGTCGAATTAGTTACTGCATGCTTTCTTTTGGTCGATCTTAGTCAGGGATTGTATGGGCTGATTTTGGCGATTCTAGTGCTCTCGGTTACCACAACAGGAATAATTGTAAATCTACTGCGGGGAAATCTCGACGTATCCTGTGGCTGCGGAGGCCTCGAAGACGAAGCTCCTCTATCATGGGGCTTGGTAGGGCGAAATCTGATAATACTTGCCATGCTACTTTCCTGTTTCTCGCCAAGTGATTTAAGGTCTTTAGCCCTATTCGATACCCTCACGATAATTGGGGGCAGTCTGAGCGTTTATTTTCTATATACAGTCACGTCTCAATTGATTGCAAATCACCCTAGATTGGTCAAACTGCGGGAATCACTATGACGCAGGCACTTACAATCAGTGTTATCTTTTTGTGGGTCGTGATTATAGGATTGGCAATTGCTATTTTTGCCCTTGCTCGGCAAATTGGAATCCTCTACGAGCGGGTGGCCCCAATGGGGGCACTAATTTTGGACGATGGTCCGAGCGCAGGGGAACAGGCTCCGATCTTTAACCTTGCTGCGATCGGTGGTGATCGGGTCAATATTGGCTCTCCGTCTGAGAAAGGAGAGTTGATATTTTTCATATCACCAACCTGTCCGGTCTGTAAAAAACTAATCCCAATTTTACGCATGCTGAGAGACAAGGAACGTGAGTCGCTTAATGTCATCTTAGCTAGCGATGGCGACGAACTACGACAAAAAAAGTTCTACGAAAAAGCACGATTACAAGATTTCCCCTATGTCATATCAACTGACCTCGGCATGAGCTTCAAGGTGTCCAAATTACCATATGCTGTTCTTATCGACGAAAAAGGCATAGTTCGGAGTAAAGGCTTGATTAATAATCGAGAGCAACTGGAAAGCCTGCTAATGGCAAAAGATCTCGAAGTGGAATCAATACAAGAATATCTGCAGTCCTCGTCGTGACTTAAGTTAACTGAGTATAATCAGGAGAAGGAGAATAAAATGAAGTGGCTTGATAGTTTCTTTGAAGACAGACTGCGAGCTGTTGCGCACAGAGCATCTCGTCGAAGTGCAATTGCACGGGTAAGCAAATGGCTTATCGGCTCAGCATTTTTGCTACCGGTGTTGCCCTTCGACCGATCTCCCAGAGCTGCTGGAGGTGCGAAGCCCTCTGAAATAGCGGAAAACGAATTAAACGACCAACATTGCGATTATTGGCGCTATTGCGCGCTTGACGGTCACTTGTGCACTTGCTGTGGTGGCTCAATTACATCCTGCCCACCTGGGACGATCCCTGGCTCAGTAACCTGGATCGGTACATGCGAGAACCCCGAAGATGGGAAACATTATCTAGTGAGTTATAATGACTGCTGCGGAGCTGCATCTTGTGGTAGGTGCTATTGCAACACCAACGAAGGAGAACGACCTGGTTATCGCATGGGTGTTCATAACGATATAAACTGGTGTATGGGCACTGAGTCGACCGTTTACCACTGCACGGTGTCAGTTGTTCTCGGTACCGCAGCGGCGAAGTAATAACATTTCGTGCCTAGCCCAAAAACGGTAGCGTTTCTGCTCGGCTTGGCACTAACTTCTTTTGCGCTATCGAGCGAATCAAAACAACAGCCTGAAATAAATTATTTACAATTCTGCCAAGGATGCCATCGAGCCGATGGTTCTGGCAGTCGCTCGAACGACGTGCCAGACCTAAGAGGCTCAGTGGGGAACTTTTTATATTTGAAGGAAGGGAGAGACTTTCTAGTGCAAGTCGCGGGGGTGGCTCAGGCGCCTATCTCCGATGTTGAACTTGCCGAGCTAATGAACTGGACTCTATACAAGTTCGGAGCGTCAGAAATGCCCGATTTATTTGTGCCCTATGATGCGGAAGAAGTTCAAAAATTGCGAATGAACCGTCCAACTAATACCAGTATTATTCGTAATAATCTCGCCAAAAAACTTATGAAAATGAATAAAGAAATTTCGACTGAATAAGTATTGAGGAGGAAACTATTGATGCACGTAAACTATATGGAAGTTATACGAAAGCGTTATGAAAATCTTGGATATCAGGCATACCGCTGGTTTGTGGCCGACGACCACCCTCCTTGGACTCCACTGAGGAAAAAACTCAGTGAGTGTAAACTTGGCTTATTGTCTACATCAGGAGCTTACGCGTTAGGACAAATCGCATACCATTATAAAGATGATTCGACCGTCCGGGAGATCCCATCGAATACGCAGCCTGACGATCTCCGCTTTTCACACATTACTGAAAACTATCTGGTTAATCCGAGAAAAGATCCCAACTGCATCCTACCAACTGAAACGTTGCACACGCTCGTTCGGAAAAAAGTGGTACAGTCACTTGCGGATACCGTATTTTCGTGCATGGGAGGAACCTATTCGCAGAGACGCGTAAAAGATGAAATCGCACCAGAAATACTCAAAAATTTTAAACGACAAGACATCGACTGCGCATTGTTGGTCGCCATGTGACCCGTTTGCCATCAAACCGTGTGTTTGATTGCTCGTCATCTTGAAGCTAATGGTATCCCCACATTGTGTCTCGGATCGGCTTTCGATATTTTAAGTGCTGGTTTGCCGCCGAGAGCGATGTTTGTAGATTATCCGCTGGGGCACTCAGCAGGCAAACCATTTGACCGTGTCGATCAAGAATATATCGTTAGATCCGCGCTAAATGGATTTAATTCGCTGAAAAAACCCGGCCAAATTGGGGTGATAGATTCCGACTGGGGCTCAGTCGATTGGAAAAACGATGCCAGTGCAACCGCGGGAGAGGATACGCGACAGCCGCGCGATACCCGTCCCCAATACCAATTTGAAGAAGACAGAATCGCAGCCGAAAAAATCTGAACACAGTTGAGTACATTAATAATACTTTTGATGGTAGCATTCGCTAGGCTATCGCCTATATGATAAATCGCTCAAAGTATGAAGTTTGCGGCTTAAATTATGTTTTCGTGTTGTCAGGGTTGCATGTTCGAAGGGGGAAGGATGATAAAAAATTTCGTAAAGTTGTTTGTCTTAACAATGCTAATGGTTTTAAGTACCGTTCAAGCAAGTACTCTCTCCAACACCCTGTCTAAAATAGATAGATCGTTAGCCACATTCGATCCTCTCGGGAAATACGTCCGAAAACCAGTTGAAAAAGCGATACCTCGGCTCAAATTTCGAGGTTTTGTTAGACAATGGTCGGACATGCTTCTGGAAAAAAATGGAACAATAGGTTCGGTCAACCAAGACTATAGATTTCTACAACTCCAAAATCTTTTCGAGCTGCAGACGTCTTATTATATTGCTCCTGGAATAGATGTTAATGCAGTGAGTCACATAATGTATGACGGCGTGTATGACTGGCAAAATTCTGATGGCCTATCGGCTGATCGGTCGGATCGAACGAATGAGCTTTACAATACCAGTGAACGAATATTGCGGGAATTTTACATAAGTTACAGAAAACCAAGCTTCGATCTAAAGATCGGCAAACAGCAAGTTGCTTGGGGGAAAATGGACGGACAATTTATCGATATTGTGAACGGTATGGATCGTAGAGAGTCCGTCCAGCTGGAGTCGGAAGACTACGAATGGCGAAGACTGCCAACTTGGATGGCTAACGCTACTGTGTATCTCGGAAAAACTACTGTTCAAATGTTGTACATCATAGACTTCGAGCATGACCGAGGGGCCGCACCCGGAAGTCCGTGGGCTTCGCCTCTGGGTGTCGCAAGTAAAAATATTACCGTTGGCACTTCAAGACCTAATGCAGACACTTTTCGAGATCATCAATATGGTCTGCGAATTGATAGGTCTGCTGGGGCGCTCACTTATGGTTTTGCATACATGTACGCATGGGATAAAAATCCTGTCGAGAGAATTGTGGGTACCACATTGAGTGGCTCCGAAACTGTCCTACAAGTTCATAATCGACATGAGAGATTGCATCATTTTGGAGCAACCGCTGACTACGCTACGACCCTACAAAATGTGCCTTGGGTCGGGAATATCCCTGCGGTATTTAGAATAGAGGCGTTATACACCAACGGCGTGAGATTCACTGATGCGGATAAAAGAACTGACGCTCTTTCAGGTACTATAACCGATGGAACGGTTAAAAGAGATACCGTGAGAGCTGCGGCCGCGATCGAACTCGCTTTACCCTCGAGGACAACGTTTATTTTTCAAGGCTCTTGGTACCAAACACTTAATTATAAAGAAGGACTGGGCTATGGCTTCGGGGGAGGTATAAGCGACGAATGGAGTTTTATTCCATTAATTCATGCTGCTCGACCCTTTGCGTTTTCTAAGGATAGACTAAAACTCGAAGTAACTGCTTTCCCATTGATCAACGGATCAGATACGGGTTGGGGAGGTCTTAAAACTAAGGTTCGGTTACGATATAAGTTCTCTCAGTTTTTAAATGGTGAATTCAGGTATACAGGATATGATACTGGAGGAGCAAATGATTATTACGGTCAATACAATCAGTACGATAATTTCGGTTGGGAGCTAAACTATGAATTCTAAGGCTCTACACAGTGTCAAAGTCGTTATTAAAAATGCTATAAAAATATCACTGTCGGTTGCTTTAGTTGCAGCGACGCATGCCCAAGGTCAAAAATCTGACTGGAAAACCGTTGATCAAATGAGCGCGGAAGATAAAGCATTGTTTGACCCTAACCATGCCACACCAAGGGATGCTAGCATCCCCTATATACCTGCTGAAAAATTCCCTTTCAAAGCGCCCTATACCGCGGAAGAAATGGGATATCGATCGGCTCAGTTCTCGCACATCTCTCGCTGGAGTCATTCTATAAGCGACGTATTCGGTGTAGTCACAAGTTCAGGATACGTAAACCAAGGAGAATGGGCTTGTTTTGTTGACTTTAGTCAGCCCGGTATAGAAGGATATATCAACTCTCCCGTGGGACAAGAGCTAGGAAGGTGGATGCTCTACGAAACTTTTCCGCCCGAATCCGAGGGCGCACAACAGCTTTGGATTCCAATCAGATCAGATAAAGTGGAAAAGAAAAGATTAGAATTCTTTTACTATTCGCCATCGATGAGACGAGTAAGGCGCATGCCTGAGCCTAGACGGGATCAGCGATTCGCAAACAATGCCCAAACTTTAGATGATGTAATGGGTCGTGATCCTTGGGAGTTCCAATGGGAGCTTCTGGGAACAGACGTGCTTTATGAAACAGCTAGATTTCCTGCTACCCGGTCCAGTATCACTTGGAACGAACCAGGGAAAGGCTTTGTAGAAAGACCTGTGTCAAGCATAAAGCTAATGGGTGATGACTTTGACCATTACACCTCCGATGGTGGGGTCGAAACGTGGGTGCTCAAGGCCACAACAAAAGAAGACTGGTTGCCGGATTATAATGAAAAGTATCTCATCGTCTGGGTAGAAAAGCATACTTTTTTTATCTTACGTCGTGAAAAATATGGGCATGATGGACGTTTAATTACTATTGAAAGTAGGATGTCCGAGAAGGAAAATCCAGCTCTTGGTGATCTCGGCTATACGTCTAAAATGGGGACCTATTGGAATATAGATCACGATCTAATCTCTTATAGCTTCCATGACGCACACCAGCCTCGAGTTTGGTCCGACGAGCAAAAAAATATGATATTTAAAGCGGAATTCATGCCTCGAGAATGGCTTTTCGAACCCATTCCATCTCAATTACGGCTTGATTCTCCGGACGAGTTCTTCCTGAGACCGCACTTGTATCCTGATAAATTCCCCAATCACAGAAATACCACGCTACCACCCGATGTACAGTCGCGTTATCAACAGCAAGAAATAGCGAAAAAACTTGTTTTTGAGACCGAATAGTACACGATGTTTCGATGGTCGAGATTACTTATTGTCGCGATACTTTTACTATTGGGATCATGCACCGAAGATAACCAGCAGAAAATAACAGGACAACCTCCTGGTCCATATAAAATGACTCTGACAGCACCGCATCAAATTGAAGTGGAGAAAGAGGTCATACTTACCACAGAAATCAAGCATAGCGATTCAGGAATGCCGGTCAAAAATCTTCGGACATTGCACGAAAGACGTGTCCACAATTTCATTACCAATTTAAATTTTACTAATTTTTCTCACATTCACCATGAAGACTTTAACGCGCTAAAAGATGACCAAATCGAGTCAGCAAGGTTGTCTTTTCCCTACACTTTCCCCACGCCTGGGAGGTACAGGATGGTAAGCGAATTTACTGACTCTAAACGTAGCTGGATTAAACATTTTAATATAGAGGTTGGCGACGGTGCGCATACAAACGACCGTCATCTAGAGGAGACTAAAACGAGCGTGGTACAGAACTATAAGGGTGCGCTATCTTTTTCCTCACAAGCACCTCTCGCGGGCTCACCAATTGAGATGGTGATAAACGTATCGAGGGATAACCTGCCCGTGAGGGACCTTAAGCTTTGGTTAGGGAGCGAAGCTCATGTCGCTATATGGCGAGATGATGGAAAATATTTTGGACATACGCACGCTTACACACCCGCGATGAAACAGATGATGGAAGGTCTTGCACATCAGGAAAAATCGCATACGAACAATTCTAAAATGATACAAGATATGATGGTCCGAATGATGTCGCAACCATCTGAATTAATTTTCGAGGGTCCAACTATTCCCATAATTTATGTATTTCCACAGCCAGGGAAATACGTGATGTATTTTGAATGCGCGCCTAACGGTAATCCAATTGTTTTCCAATTTATCATCAACGTTTTACCTAGTACAAAAATCTGGCCCACCCACGAACATTGAGAAGATGAAATTCAGTAAAAACGATGGTGGGCTGAAATATTTGGTGCTGGCGATAAGTCTTGCCGCCCCGGGATACATAAATGCCGGGCATGGTTTTTTTAATAGCTTTGAAGGAGTACCTTGGCTGCCAGAACCAGGCCTAATGCCCGACCAGTTTGTATATTTCATTGATGAAGCTATAGAGAAATTTCAGACTAGCTCGCATGTCGACTCTTTGGATAGCAAAAAAAAACATCTAGCCTTTGCCGAAGAGAAATTAGCTGAAGGTGTCACACTATTGAAAAATAATAATACAAGCCACCACGCGCGAATCGAAAAGAGTTACGCCCACTATCTAAAAAATCTAAATCAATCTTTTTCTATAAATCAAAATGCAGATGAAACTAACTACCAACAATACTGCGCTGACCGACTTCTGCAGCACATGTACATTCTTTCCATCGAAGTATTAGACTCAGATCGCTCTACGGCAAAACATTTTCTAACCCTGAACGAAATCGCATCCGAGCATTATCGTGGATTGATTGAAAATTTAAGCAGGGATTTTTTCGATTCACATTTCTTTAAAAAAGAAGAGGTGAAATGGTCTTGGGAGATAGCTCTAGAGGCTGACTGATTTTAGCCACTTACCATTAAGACTGTCTACTTCACAGTGCTTACTAAAATTGCTCGAAGAGTCCAACTAATAAACCAATAAACCCACCAAAAACTCCACCCCAAACCACTAGCCAGCCTAGATGTTTCCTAATCATATTTTCTACAATATCCTTGACCTTTTTGGGCGTTAGCTCATCTAGTCTGCGCTCGATAATCGCCTCAATCTGCCCTATTAACTGTTCTGATGCTCCCGACTCTGTCGAATTTTCATCGACTATTTCAGCTAATATCCCCTTTAATTTTTCCACCATAGGCTCCCGAAGTGGTTCTAAGGCCTGCCTACCACCAAGCATTTTAAGCATTCCACCCATGGATGATTCCTCAATAGCTTCGACGAGGCCTAAAAATACTCGATCAAAATCAGCTTTTTTAGTAAAATCTTCGATTCTACTTCTACCGGATTCAGCAAGAAAACGATCAATTTGTTCTCTTGTGAAAAATTCGTTCACAATCAATTCTTTGATTCCGAGCTTAAAATCTTCGAACCTACTTGGAATCACTCCCGAACCGTACATAAATGGTATCTTTTCAAACAACATATGGACTGCGAGCCAATTAGTAACGCCGCCAGAAAGAGCAAATAATCCCGTGAGTTGCAACAATTTGGACCAGTCGCTTGGAAGCCCCAAGGTTGGTGCAAGGAGTCCTATGGAAAAAATCGAAACCGAAACGATGTTAGTGAAAAGACTTTTGTTCATTTAATACCTGTAATTTGTAGAGTAATTAGAGAAATTATCTGTCACTGTCCCCAGCCAATCTTTCGCTCAACATACGCTTGAATAAAGCTCGAACGATATCCATCGGTTCGCCACGTGATAGGGAAAAATGATTCATCCATTCCATTATCTCCAAATCTTTTATATCGGCTATAAATACTGCTGACCCGATCATCATGAAACTGATTCTCCGAGGACATACAGTGAGCCACCACAGAGCGGCGAGGCCGTTGAGTATGATTTATATCTGACCCATGCCAGGTCCAACCTTGATGGAATGCTCCGCCACCGGCTTTCACGACTACGGGAACACGCTCTGGCTTCTCAACCCCCGCATTAAAAGCCGCTTCAGCTAGTTCTTTCACAGGATTACTCGGCGCATGAAATTCTTCTATCATACCTGACTGCCCCCAACGGTGAGATCCCTTGACGTATTCAACGGTCCCCCCCCTCAGCGGTCGTATCATCTAAAGCTATCCAGCAACTCGCCCACTCAGGAATCGCAGTCCATTGTTCATAAGCCGAATCCTGATGAAATCCTAAAGGCTTACCCCCTGGGGGTTTCCATAATATATTATCTTGACTAATTCTTGTACCTGGCCATCCACCTAATACCGCGCAGGCCTTACCAATATCCTGCCTTAAAACAACACTTGCGACATAACGATCTGACTTCCATCCATTACAAATTTGTCGTGTGTTCTGGATGGGATCTCGGTTTATTTTCCAGTTAACCTCATCGGGACCAATCCCAGTCTCGTATTCACCCGAAAATAATACGTCCAGTCGTTCGCGCAATAGAGCTACATTTTCGTCGCTAATAATGCGGTCGACAACAACAAATCCGTCATTGTTAAAGGATTCAATCTGTTCGTCAGTAATTTCAAAATTAAACATATGGTATGTACTCTCCCAGATCAGCCTAAATTGAATATATTTTATTTATTATCTCACTAAACATGGAATAAGTAGCGCTCACGCTCATAGGAGGATACATGAGATCTCATATGCTCGTCCTCATGAATACAGCACGCCACACAGTGCTCGATATATTTTTTGCCAAATATCTCCGGAGCCACCTCGCTCCCTGACAGGGCTACGGCAGCCTCTAGCAAATTACGCGGGACCATGCCAATATCGGAATGAACCTGCTCCCTTCCAACTTTCTTAGTTTCCGGTGGCAAATTCCAATCATTTTTTATGCCATACAGACCAGCTCCTAACATCATTGAAAACGCTGAAAATGGATTGACATCGGCACCAGGCAGCCTAAATTCGAGACGCCCCTGTTCTATGGGCTCGCCCACTAAACGGAGTCCACATGTGTAGTTACCATAGCCCCAAGTTGCCGTTCTCGGAGCCCAATTCCCAGGAGCATAGCGACGATAGGAATTGATGTTTGACGCGTAAAGCGCGGTTAATTCAGGGATCAATCTAACGATGCCGGCAACAAACTTTTTGCCAATTGTAGATAGTTTTCCGCTCCGATTAAAAAGTAGAGGCTTGCCGGTATTTCTATCCCGAAGCGATATAATCGGATGTCCTCCTAATCCCGGGAAATTATCGGATAGCTGGGCCATAAAGGACGCAGTTTTAGACTCCTGAATAAAAAAAGATCGAGTGAATAATTTAAAAAATGCTGCGTCGTCAGCTGCTCGTAATAGTGGCTTCACAGGTAAACTTGCCTCCAAGCAACCGGGTCCCAGCTCACTACAGATGTGATGAAGATCAATTTCCCCATCGGAAAGGGTTTCCTCATATCGTGCCAGCAAATCCGCAGAGCCACTAGGAAGAACTCCAGACCAACAGCGATTTTCCGGACTATATCCAGTGACCGAATCGTAACCAAATTCATTTAGCTCGTCGCCTGATTGATTAAGCACTATAAATTCAAATTCACTTGCTCCTAGTACATCGAACCCCATTTTCTTGGCTTTCTCAATCTGAGTCCTGAGAACTGACCGAGCCGATCGGTCCATATTTTCTCCTGCATAATCTGCGACTATAGCGACAGAATCAGGTTCGAAAGGAAAATCACGGATGCTACTTATGTCAAACTCACAAATCTCACTTTTGAATGCCCTATCATCACGGACCGTGTCGTTTGGTCCCCACCATGGTAGGGCATCAATAAATGACCAGCCGCTGGCTAAAAATTCTGAAAATTGATCCAACGGAATTTTTTTACATCGCCACACACCATCATGGTCAAATAATCCGGGATAGACATACGTCACGCCTTCGTCAATCAAACTATTTAATAACTCAGTATTCGCATTTTTACTTTTTTTATCAACCATTATTCTACCTATCCGTCTAATTGGAGTTTTCCACGCTGCATCGCTACACACAGGTACAAAGCTTCTTAACCCAAGCCTAATAAGGACAGTCTCTCAACCTGAATTACCATGATATTAAATAGGGATATTAGCACCAGCACAACGCATTGCAATGCGAAAAAAAACACCGTAAGGTTTGAACAAGATTTACAGTATCGCCAAACACCTTAGGATGCTCAAATGACAGAATCAACTGACCTTGAATTATATGTAAAAACGCCTGGAAGGGAGGAACTCGTAAAACAGGTCCGTTCAAAAATAAAGGAACTCGGTATACAATATATTTACTATCAATTTATCTCCGTAACAGGGCGCATAGTAGGTAAAGGTATTCCATCTGACCACTGGGAAAAAACAGCTGCGAGTGGATTTCAGCTTGTTTACGGGTCTACTGCTAACCTATTTACTGACCGACATGGGGAATATATAGGCTACGGGCCAGAGGCGATGGAGCTTGTAGGTATTCCAGATCCTGAAACATTCTGTCAATTACCCTGGGATAAAAGAGTTGCTAGGGTGTTTTGTGTCTGTTTCAGGAATCGAGAAGAAAGAGAAAATCCTGGTGCGTTCTTGTCATCCGATTGCCGCGGAAATCTCAAGCGTATGCATAGTGAGTTTCAAAAGAAGCATGGGCTCGAATTTCGCGTAGGCACAGAGCCGGAAATGATGTGGTTGAAAAAAGGAGCAGATGGAAAACCTGACGGAGGTTTTAGCGAACCTTATTGCTACCATATCGATCAATTTGAGAGTCTTCGTCCGGTTTTTATGAAAGTTATCGAATACTCTCAAGCGATGGGGCTCGATATGATACAGGGCGATCACGAAGACGCTCCAGGTCAGCTCGAACTAAACTGGATGTTTGATGATGTTGTAAGAAACGCAGATAGACTGTCAACTTATCGTCAGATCTGCGCCCAAGTGGCGCGAGAAAACAACTTAATCGCTTGCTTTATGTCTAAACCATTTATGGGTGTGTCTGCATCAGGATGTCATACTAATGTCTCGTTGTGGAAAGGCGGTGAAGACCGTCTTAATCATCTCCACAATGACCCGTTGCCGGGAATGGCCGATGTGTATACCTATCGTTCAGGTGGTGAAAATACCTTTATGCCCGATACGGACGACGTACAATTACCGGGGAAAATTGGATTGCAATGTGTAGGAGGTATAGTCAATCATTTGGGTGCACTGACGGCGATAGGTTGCTCGACGGTAAACTCCTACCGACGTTTATGGGATACGGGATTCTGGGCGCCAGTTTTCGCAGACTGGGGTTTTCAAAATAGGACCACCGGTTTACGTATATCGGCGCCAGGAAGATTTGAGTACCGAGCTGTAGACAGTATGGTCAATCCATACCTCATGGGTTCAGCATTACTTAAGGTATTTGATGACGGTATCTCAAACGATATTGATCCCGGAGAGCCTGAAAACCGTAATATTTACGAAGCTATGGAGGCTGGGAAGCAGGTTAAAAAACTTCCGATGTCATTAGGCGAGGCGTTGAATCGACTAGCGGAGGACGAGGTGGTGAAGTCTGCGATGCCAGGGGATATGTACAAAATCTATCATTGGTATAAAAACGATGAGTGGGAGAAATTCATGGCGACAGTCACAGACTGGGACCAAGACATGTATCTCGATTGCCTACCCTAAATGTGTTCTGTAAGGCAGTGAGAATCTAGTTGAAAAAATCATAAAAATGACCGGTATAAATAAGATCATGCAAGGTCTTTATCGATTTCATTTTTAAGGCCGAGAGATTAGCCGCTCAGTTCAAAGGACGTTAGTAAAATATCATGTCAATAAGGCTCTTAAAGCACGCATTTATTGAAAATTATGCGGAACCGTGTTGGTTCAACACTCCATCTACGCTGAAGGATACATACGACGTTGTAATCATTGGCGCGGGTGGGCACGGATTAGCGTGTGCGCATTATCTTGCTCAGGATCATGGTATAACCAACGTGGCTGTTCTCGATGCTAGTTACCTGGGCGGTGGTAACACAGGGCGTAACACGACAATCATTCGATCTAATTATCTCACTCCTGAGGGTGTTAGGTTCTATGACGCCAGCATTCAACTTTTTAAAGATCTCTCATCAGATCTGGAAACAAATATTTTTTACTCGGAACGCGGACATTATACGCTGGCGCATAGTTCTGCGACTCTGCGGACTGCTCGATGGCGCGCCGAAGTAAATAAACATCTCGGCATTAAGAGCGAGGTAGTCGGAACTGACGAAATATCTCGTGGATGTCCTGAGCTACAGATAGATTGTGGAGGATCGCATGCAATAGAAGGTGCACTTTTCCACGCGCCAGGTGCGGTAGCACGACATGATGCAGTAGCTTGGGGATATGCGAAAAGTGCCTCTGCTCGCGGCATAGAAATTCATCAACACACGCCGGTAATTGGCTTAGAAAAGGATTCAGAAGGTGTGTCCGCAGTAGTTACAAGTAAAGGCATTATCAAAACGAGGAACGTACTTTCTGCGGTTGCCGGACACACCCCAACTGTGACAGGAATGCTCAATATCAAGAGCCCGATTGAAATTTTCCCCCTACAAGCGTGCGTTACTGAACCGATTAAGCCGTGGCTAGATACAATTATTGTGTCTGGAAGTCTCCATCTCTATATCAGTCAAAGCTCTAGAGGCGAGCTAGTTATGGGTGCGACACTGGATCCCATGGAACTGCATTCGCGTCGTTCTACCTTAGGATTTGTAACTAGTCTTTGTGATCAAATCCTAGATTTATTCCCGTTCCTTAGTGGGGTTAAAATTAATCGGCAATGGGGAGGTATGGCTGATATGACGCCCGACTTTGCTCCTATAATGGGCACCAGCCCAGTGAAAGGATTTTATATCGATGCCGGCTGGGGCACCTGGGGCTTTAAGGCAACTCCCATCAGCGGCAAAACAATGGCTAGCACCATCGTCAACGGCGTTAATGATCCCCTAATCCGGTCTTTTAATTTATCAAGATTTGGAGATTTCGACTTAGTTGGAGAAAAGGGTGCTGCGGCTGTTGGTCACTAGAATAAAGAGGAAGCCCACATGAACTATTTTGACTTCCCAGTTATTGGAAGACGCTCGATTGATGAGTTTACGATAGGTGACGACACACTACCCGAGCCCAGCGTTTTGGGAAATGTACAATCAACAGGCAACTGGGTTTTCGATAGGGAAAGTACTCCTAGGAAAACAACCGAGTACTGGTTTCATTCTAGCAGCCAACTATGGTTTATAGTAGAAAGAAACACTGAAACAGATGAAATATTCAGCGCGGAGACGCTTAATGGCTAGGCGATTACCCACCAACCCACACGAATGGATTGATCGAAAGCAATCGATCGAGTTCTCTTTTGAAGGAACAAAATTTTCCGGTTATGCTGGCGACACTATTTCCAGTGCCCTACTGGCGAGCAATCAAAAATTACTAGGTAGAAGTTTTAAATATCATCGACCGCGTGGCATTCTATCTGCCGCCAATCATGATGCTAACGTATTGCTAGAGACATCAGAAAAAGTCAATATCCGCGGCGATGTTGAGGCTACCCTTAAACGGACATGAATATTACGCGGTAAATACTATCGGCGGCCTTAAATATGATGCCGGTCGATTCCTTAAGTTTCTTTCGGCACTGCTGCCAGTGGGCTTCTATTACAAGGCTTTCTATCGACCTCGATTCCTATTTCCTATCTGGGAAAAGTTAATACGTCGAATGACTGGACTAGGCCGAGTAAACACCAAAAACAAAATGTGGAGGCAAGATCGAAAGCAGCATTTTTGCGACGTACTCATAGTAGGTGGGGGATCATCGGGACTGGCGGCTGCCGAAACTTTATCCCGCTCTGAACTGCAGGTGTTGCTCGCGGATGAAAATATATTTCTTGGAGGAACATTGGGCTACCAGCACCCTTATTCCCAATCAGGTAGTGCGTTTCACAAGAATGCCTTAGCTACCATCCAGAATTCGAAGTCAATAAAATGTCTCACTGAACATTTTGCCGCGGGCTTTTATTATAAAAAAACAGTGCCCCTTGTCGGCCCCGATGGCATCACGGAGGTACATGCGAAAAGCATCATATTTGCTTCTGGAGCGTATGAGCAACCAATTGTTTTCCGAAATAACGACCTCCCGGGAGTGATGCTTTTAAGCGCGGCGGAGCGATTATTACACAGATATTCTGTTATCGGATTTGACGTGGGAATAGTACTAGGTGCTAATTCCGGATCGTATGATCGCGCTATCAATCTGAAACTAGCGGGAGCGAACATAGTTGCGATTGTTGATCTAGGTATCGAGACGTTATCCGACGAGAAGGAAGCTGCCGAAAAGCATGGCATAGAAGTTATCTATGCTAAAAAAATTATCGAAGCAGTCGGGGAAAAAAATGAGTTATCCCGGTTAAAAATATTGACTGAAGATGGTGCCACGAGAACAATGAAATGTGACGGTCTTCTAATGGCTGCCGGATGGACTCCTGCTTCTAACTTGCTTGTACAAGCTGGTGCGACACTAAATTACTCAGATGAATTAAAGCAGATAATTCCTACAAAAATGCCCGAGGGGCTATTCGCTGCTGGGCAGCTAAATGGTGTTCATGAACTGAATCAAAAAATTCAAGATGGTCGGAGCGCCGCAGCTGAAGCTCTCAGGTTTTTAAACAAGCCGAGTGAAGAAATAAGTCGGCCTGAAAGAGAAAATCGAGCCTACTCTCACCCATATCCTATTCAAACGCATAACAAAGGAAAAGAATTTGTCGACTTCGATGAAGATATACAAATAACCGACCTCAATGTGGCTTGGAGAGAAGGATTTAAATCAGTCGAACTAATGAAACGTTACACAACTATTGGAATGGGGCCGAGTCAAGGCAAGGTTTCTAATATGAACGGGGTTCGAATTCTTGCCGAGTTGAACAAAAAACCTGTTGGGGTAATAGGGACAACCACACCTAGGCCTTTCACTTATCCTGTAGCAATTGGGGCGCTCGCAGGAAGACGTCTTCGTCGCTATTGGCGAAGTCCTCTGCACGACTGTCATATAGAAGCGAACGGTCATTTTGAAGAAGCTGGTCTCTGGCTCCGGGCAATGACCTATGGTGCTGGAGATTTTAACCAGCGGGTGGAAAGAGAGTACGCGACCGTAAGACATGCAGTCGGTATTATTGATGTTTCCACATTGGGTAAGATAGAACTATTTGGATCCGACTGCGTCAAGCTGCTTGAGTATGCCTATACCTGCTCTTTCGAAAAGCTCACCAAAGGCATGACGCGATACATATTTATGACCGACTCCAGCGGTGTATTGGTTGATGATGGTGTCGCCGCATATCTTTCGGAAGGTCATTTCTATATTACAGCCACGAGTTCACATGCTCATGCTGTCGTAAAACAACTTAGACTTTTTGCTGCGCAACTTGATCTAAATGTAACGATCATTGACCGGACCCGCCAAGTAGGTGCTATCAATCTAGCTGGGCCATTATCGAATAAAGTTCTAGAAAAATTGACAGATCAACCTTTAGATTCCAAGACATTCCCCTACTTAGGAGTTCGCGACATAACGGTCAACGGAATTCAATCACGTATTATGCGGGTAGGTTTTGTTGGCGAACTGGGTTACGAAATACACGCGCCCGCTAACTCTCTGAAAAAATTGTGGAAAGCACTTTATAGCGCGGGTAAAGAGTTCAATATTCGCCCTTTCGGAGTCGAAGCACAGCGGCTGCTTCGCCTAGAAAAAGGTCATTTAATCTTCGGCCAAGATACTGACGGGATGACTACGCCCTATGAAGTGAATTTGGGTTGGGGGTGTTAAGTTATCTAAGGAAAGATTTTTGGGGGCGGCATAGCCTTAAAGAACTTAAAGTCTGCTGTGGCGCGAAAAATGATCGCATTCCAGTGTCAAGCCCATGCTCGTCTCGATATTGAGGAATGTAATTTAATTATTCACAAAAATGATATCGCTGGTCGTATAACCAGCGTGAGTTATAGCCCGCACTGCAGCACAACTATCGGGCTGGCAATGCTAGACGCTAACTCGTTGCCTGCTGATGATCAAATAATCATTAAAACTACAAGTGGAAAAATGGTTCCTGCTCAGATTGCTACTCTCCCGTTCTACGATCCGAAAAATTTGCGTCAAGACGAAACAACTTTAGACTCTTACACATGAAAGAAAGTCCGCTACTAGCGCTTTACAGCGACTCTAACTTCACAAAAAAGGATACCTTGGGAATGACCATCGCTCGCGATGCAAAATCCACTAGGAGTACTAACGCATCTTTTGTGATGGATTTAAGTGCTATCCCCAAAATTCTAGTGGTCGGGAAAGATGCTAAACATTGGCTAGAAAAATTTAATGCGACGCCTGATGACGCTGTTTTGCTTGTAGCTTCGCCAAAAATGGTGGTTACATCTGTCAAATAATGACCGATCAGTACCTTATCGTCAGCGATCCATCTGGG
>CALSND010000007.1 GCA_943787625.1 uncultured Gammaproteobacteria bacterium
CTGGTGCTTTTTTTGAGGACTGACTTCGACTGACCCACGAAAGACCGAATAAGCGTATATTGCTTATCGGTAAATGTGATAATTTGCACCTTACCGTTCTCAGGTAAAAATGATTCTATTCGTTTCTCGTAAGTCATCACCTTAGACTGCCCCTGAACAGAAACGCATGTAAACAGAAAATTGGATCATTTCAAAACCTAGGTCTAACAACCGGTTACGGAAATAAGTTGCCTCCTTCCTCTGTTCTTTTTCTGTCACGGGTAAATCAAACATAACCATTAGCCACATAACGCGAAAGCCTGGCATCATTCAACAGCAGTTAGGGTCAGGTGGAAGATTCAACTCTTTGCGCTCTTTCACATAAACTAGAGCAAGTGAAGTGGCTAGCAGCATAATTAGCTCATCAATACTTTGAGAATTTTCAGCTTTTTGTATCCGTTTATAAAGACTCAAAACTAGCTCACGTTTTTATCTCCGTATTTACCTCATTCATGCCCTCAGAAAATTAGCTTCCATACGACAAAGTCAATCACAGGTCGGAAGGGTTCCATTAAATCATCTACTAATCGCATTGGGTTGCCTTGATTAATATGATGGATCCCTAACGTTGGATGAAGACCTGCGGCTAATACCGCGCGCCCCTGTCATAGCGCGCAAAAACAGTGTACCCATAATTTAATAATGCATTTATTCCCTGTAATCGTCTATTGCGCCGAAAATCGCTTCCAAACAATTGTTGCCAATACACTCGAGCGGCCTGAGCTTCAATATTCTGAGGATCACCTGGCTTAACTTGTGTCCTCAATCTCACTAACGAAATACTTCCTTTCCCAAGCCTCTCCAACACTTGTCCTTGCTGATATAACTTTGCTTGAACCACCGTTTTCCATAATCGTTTCTTCGTTGGAAGCGATGCATGTATCTGCGCATCAAAACGTCGTCCTTGTTCGTGGTACCCATCCACACTCCATAAAATACCGACGGCCGAATGATTTTGGCCACATACGACAAACGGGATCCCCTCCTCAGCGCACTTAACTAAAAGATTATTACTGTAGGTGATGCCATAAGCATTGGCGATGATAGCTGCCACATCGTCTATTGGGATACGCGCGATCTCTTTACCAATTTGTTCCGAGGATTTAATGAGCAGAAAACCCCTAAATACAGACAAGTAACGTTTATCTTCCGCGATTTCAATGATGCGACTCATCAAAATCTTCCGTATTAAAAGACTCTAGCTCGACCTATGGACGATACGCTTACTCTTCGACACCCAGTCTTACTTAGAGAGCCGGGGTTTTTGTCTAAATAACTAAAAGTATCCTTCGGATCTCTGTTTCGAGCGTCGACATTAGCCTCGTTTATAGGAACGAAAGCCATCCGTCCGGTCGCAGCGATTTTCACAACCCTCATCAAATATTTTTTACCCTCTATTTCCATTTGAACTATGTCATTTTTCATTAGTCGCATGACGAGTGGTTTCCCGCTTAGACTTTCCTTGTTATTACGCAACTTTTTATAGCCTAGCTGCTCACCATGCTCTCGAATCACCCCATAAGCTTCAAACCTTGAAATAACCTCGCCCACCCATTTTCCCTTCCTCGTCTTTTACAATTTCGATACAGTAATTACGGCCGGAAAACGTACCCTTTATAAGGGAGCAACTGGTTTAGGTCGTCACGCTTATGTCTCTTGTCATCATTGGTTGAAGTCATGCCGATTAAGCTTCTCTTTTTTCGAACTTTCTCCGCGCAACCCAGTGCTTTCATCCGTTTGATATTGAACTGCCAACCCATCCTCAGCAAAACCCCACGCGCTGTCTTCATGCATCTGCCCTTGATACCCATGATCAGGCTTGTGACTGGTCTTAACGGAAGCCACAGCAGTCACCACTTGTTCGCGAAATGTTTTCCAAGGAAGTGGCATCTCATCCACCAATCGTTTCAATTGAAGACTTTCCGCATGAGCGCTAGCTTTAGAAAACCGTTGAAGCATTCCTGATCGGTCACTGCAACAACCGCGAGCATCAATCGCATGATGTCGATGATCATCACGCATCTTTGTATCACCTTCGGAGAGTATGGAATTTAATCCAAACTTACCTCTGAGCATCGCCGTCATTTGACCGGGGATGGCACGCACGCCTCCTGGACAGATCAAGCTAAGATAAACCTTCGTTATCGAGAAATATAAGCGGTATCGTTTAATGCGCGTGCCAGAAAATCATCGTGATCTCTCAAAACCGCTCCATCGCTTGGGACCAAACCGCCAGCCTTTCCCGCTTGGCATATGTTTTGCTCTGTCCAATATGGCGTTGTAATCATAGTCAGCTATGTCAGCCTTCCCGAAGGCCTCGAAGGGTGTTTGGTTTACCTTTAACACGATTGGCTCGAGCAAAAGCGACGGTTTTATTATTCAGGCTGTCATCTAGCGTTCTCGAGAAAGGCAAAATATGTTCGATTTCGATGTTCGACGATACAATGAGTTCCTCTATACCAATTTTTTCACCGGTATAAGGACAACATCGGTCCCATTGCGTCACCGGGATTTAACTCAACCCAAAGCTGCATCTTTTGCGACAATTCACGTCGTTTTCGAGCGATCAATAGTGGCTGGATCTCGTCCAAGTAACTCACATGCTCCGCTAGATTTATTTTATTATTGTTTTGCCGCTTCGTTTGAGCAGATTGGATCTCTTTTCGTCTCTTAACACTATCTTTAGGTCGCGAGCAACCTCCACCACAATATCGTGCGGATGCCCGTACTTTTTCACGATGGCATTAACCACAACGCGAATTTGATTCAATGCGACGTGCACGGTTGGATTGGCTATTTTTCCCATACCGCAACTCATCGACGTCGTCGAGTTCTCCCGTACCAAATGCGACATGTCTCCTCAACGGATCTCCGTAATAAGGCAGCTCCTCTAAAATTTCGCCAGTACTTTCAGCGGAATGAAAGTTGACTATGGCTCTCGAACCCTGCCTCAACTACCGCCTGAGAATATGGAACGACATCCGCTTTCAGTTGAGGAAGGATCTGTTCTATCGCATCAATTGACAGAGAGCCGTAGCCCTCAGGCAAGGAGGTGAGACAGACAGCCTCAGCGATCTCGCGAGAGGTTCCAAACGGTCTCTTGATACCAATTAATAAAAAACATCTTCGCTCGCTTCATTTAATAATCGCGTCACTATTTCTTCTGCTCACTATCTGTTCTAGTGCTGAAAAGATGGATCACTTTTAGTCAAAGCAAAGCGAGTCAGATTGCCAGTAAGCTTTTTTCGCTTCTCATCCTCTAAATTAAATTTACTGCCTTTTGGTAACTTTAGTAATGTGCGCATTTTACCAAATGCTACGGTGCTCCTTTCTGCAATGCGCCAATAATTATGTCCCGCTGCGCGAGACTGAGTTTCGAATCAGTTAAGTCCTTTGAACGACTGCTAGATTATTAACCTCCTGATAGATCCGGAACTCCTGACTTTTAACCAGTGCGATCGGGGCTCGCTCTTTTTCTGGAAGCAATGTACAACGTCCCGGCCTACCCTGGCGCAATTTTCGTTTGCATTAATAAAGTGTCTCTCAAATCTGCCTTAGCTTTTTCTGTAAACAAACTCGGATTATGCGACGACTGCATGGCCCCAAAGTGTATCGAATTCATGCTCGACCATGGCTCGGTCAATATAGAAGTCATACGCTTTGTCTTTACCTTTAGTTTTTTGCGATTCGTAATCTGGCCGCGCACACTCTCCCCTTTCTCATGACGTTGCGCTAACCACTCGCCAATCGTTCGACAGCCAGTTTTATCAAGCAACTCATGCAATTCTTTGATCGCTTTTTTTCATGACCGAGCTTTTCGTTATCTTTCGCATCCGTTTTGCGATTACTACGAAATCCGCGCCTCTGGTTCAAATGAAAAAGTGCCCGACCAAATTCCTCACCCGAAAGCGGCTTATCGAGTCCTTTCCGCCGCAATTCATAGGGATCTAGGGTAACCAGCGATTTTCTTTTTATCGACATCTTGGGGAAAGAAGCCGTGCTCAACGAGCTGAGATAACAAGCGTTTTTTTTCGCTTCAGTATCCGATCGCGACGACGACGCGCAGCCCTGGCTTCCCGCCGAGTTACTGCAAGAGAAGAACCTGTTTTCGGGTGTCTACCATCAGAAAAGATCCTCGTCCCCATTTTCATGATGGCTTTTGGTTGATGCTCTTCGTCAAGCCTTAACCACACACCAACCAATTGAAGTCGTACCTAGATCAAGGCCTAAACGATAGTTAGCAGAACTTCCCATCAACATCACCCCTTGCTTTTCCCATCAAATTGGCTTCTACACTATCCCCATATCACATCATTGGGATATGAGTTCTGTCCGCTAACAAGCAGAAAGATAGGCAAAAAATCCAAAGCCGCTATATGCGGCTTTTTTTTTGTTCCCTGAGCCACCAACCTACTAAATTGCCATACTTCTTAGGACCTTGCCAAGTAAAATTGTGCCTGCCCCATCGAGTTAATTAAGACAAATCCCAGGATTTTAGTGTCTAGAAACGTCCAACTACTGTAACTTTAGACAAATGACTCCTGGTGAAATCAAAGATCTTATCGACGCTATCTATCACGGCACCGCTGATCCAGATGACGCTAGAAAATTACTGAAGCTTTTCTGCGACTATATCGATAAGTCAGAGCCTGTTCCTGACGACATCCTCATTTTCTTGAAGCACGCGTTTACCGCTGTCCTAACTGAAGAAAAAACGCTGGATAAAGCGCTTGGTTTGAAACGAAAGCGTGGGACACCAAAACGAGACGAGGAAAAAGATACGTGATTGCGCTGCAATTTTTGAAATTACTCAATTCTGGCGAATCTCATGTATCTGCACGACTAATACTGGCTGACAGACTCTTCATCTCTGAGGTCGAGTCAAGAAATGTTGGGCAAATTATGAGGAAAACGCACGGTATCTTCTGCGTATAGAAAAACTTACCGGGAAAACAACTCAGAAAAGTAGAAATAAGTCATCCTACTAAAACATGATCTTTTAGTGGGATGCTCCAAAATCAACCAGATCCTATCCTATCGGTTCTTTTAATAGATAAAGGAATCCGAATATGAATAGTCAAGACAACAGCCCTACTCCGCGTCTTCCTGAGCCTGGTTATGCCAGATTAATAGGATGTCCTCAAGGTTATCCCTGTTAGCCGTAGCAGCTGGTATGCCGCCGTGCAAGACGGTCGTATTCAACAACCAATCAAACTTGGTAAGAGGGACAGCAGCTTGGCCTAACCATTACATCAATTTCTTGATCTCAGAGTTAGATGCTGGAAGGAGGGTTTTTTTAACATGGCTAGAAAAACAACCATCAAGACAAACGTGAACCAGGATCATTTAACGCTGCTGGTCGATCTTTTCTTGAAGACGACATCCCCCAAAAATCTGAGTATGAGAGCCATATTGGAAACACAGAAGTTGCAAACAAACAACGGGCTTCTTGACAGCTTCGCACAACTTCAATGTGCGGGGGACGTACAACCACAGCCTATAAACTGGTTATGGCCTGATAGAATCGCCCTTGGCAAATTAACAATGATCGCTGGTGACCCAGGGCTTGGAAAATCATTATTAAGTATTGAACTTGCCAAACATGTAACTCTAATGGTATTCGTTGGCCTGTCGATGATACGCCATGCCCAACCGGTGATGTCATCCTCCTATCAGCAGAAGATGACCTTGCAGATACCATAAGGCCACGTCTGGATGCAGCGGGCGCAAACCCACATAAGGTTTATTTTTTGGAAAGTATTAAAGACATTAATAAGAAAGGTGAGACGATCAACAGAAGCTTCTCTTTAAAGCGGGACGTTGACACCATCGAACGGGTATTAGAACAACATCCACAAACAAGGTTAATTGTTGTTGATCCTATATCCGCTTATTTAGGTGGTGCGGATAGTCATAATAACTCTGATATTAGGAAGCCTGTTATCTCCATTGTCTGAGTTGGCGAACAAAAAGAAAAGTTGCGTAGTGGTAATTACCCATCTTAACAAAAGGTAGTAGTCAAGGTAGTGCCGTGTATCGAGCAATGGGTAGCCTGGCCTTTACTGCAGCAGCAAGAGCCGTCTTTATCGTTACACGCGCTCCGGACGATCCTGATAGACGTTTATTCCTACCTAGTAAAAATAACCTGGAACAGATAGGGAAGGTTTTTGCTTACCACGTCATTCAGGCAGACAACGGGGCGCCCATCGTTGATTGGGAGGATGAAGCTGTATCTATCTCAGCTGATGATGCCCTAGCTGCCCTATCCAATGAGCATAAAACCAAGAGACAGGATGCTATTTCCTTTTTAGAGAGAGAGTTAAAGGATGATAGGCTTGTAGATTCAGAGGAACTATTTAAAAGTGCAGAGTCTTGCGGTGTATCAAAACGCACTCTTCTCAGAGCAAAGAGCGAACTTGGTGTAGATTCATATAAAAAGGATTTTGATGGCGGTTGGGCTTGGGGGCTTAAACAAGAAGATTTGCCCGAAGGGTAGTCACACCGAAGATTGCCACCACTGCCCGTCAACATGGCAACCTTCGCTGAAATCCCTATATATAGTGGTTTTCAAGACGCGAACATTATCAATAACTCCAAGGTTGCCACGCTAATAACACAGGTGATCTCGGCAATATTGGGGAATAAGGAGGACCATATTAAGGTGACATTATGAACACAGTAACCGGCATTCTTAAATTACCACGGTCGCTGGTTCAGTCAGACCTTAATGGATGAAGCGCGTAACACGCTAGGAGTGTTCCTTTCTAGTAGCCATCTACCCCTTCTTTTTAAACTCAAGTACTTAGGATTGTATTCAACACAAACTAGGGGAAAGTTAGTTCTTCCAGGTTAAGGTTAAACCCTCGGAATGAGCGTTCTCTGCGCGCACAGCAAGAGAAGATCTCCCATCAACACGATCAGCCACTTCTTTGATAGCCCACGCCTCGCCTTTTATAGCGAGTTCTATTAAACGGGTAGTGATCTGATTTAATGCTTCACCTCGTGGCGTGCCGGTAGCCTCGTATTGCTTGAGCGTACGAAGCAAAGCATTGCGGTATTCCCGGTTACTTCGACACGCATTTTGATTACCTAATGGTTGCGCATAATGCCTCCTGCTTAAGGCTTTACTCTAGCTTTTATTTTAACCCTTTATAACGCCGTATCACAGGAAAATCACAATAGATTTATCAATAGAATATTAGGGTTCTCAAATCAAAAAATATAAGGCAAAGTATATGAATGAAAACTGTATTCCTCCTTCCGATACTTCTTCTATCTTCTACTCTCTACTGCTAGTTGGGGCGCAGCACAAGAAAATGACCCCAACGTCCTGGCGAGCTAATAGATAAGTACTATCTCCAATTCCCTACGGAAATAAGTAACGATCACGGCTCGCTATGCGAAGAATTTAACAATGCAGATATTACTTTTGGTGAGGTAAGCCAGGTACAACAAAACGCTTATATCTTCATGAACAATAGATGTTCAGATGTAAAAAAGAGAGCTGAATACGCTAAGACGAGTAAATTTAACTTCATTAAACACTTGATTTAACGAATTTAAATTTCATTTACTTGTCCAGTGAGAATTATCAAATCGATATTTCTGCCTCAGAAATTACCAAGCCATCTACATGCCACATAGATTTAACGAGTGAATCGCAGATCAATTACCTAAAGATAAAAGAGCGATGTGGGTGTTAAGAAAGTATTATCGGTGATACATGCACGATATGTCCGGCTGATGGTGGCGGATTTTCTAAATACGAATACACAGACGACAGTCTATTAGAGGAGAAATTGGATAAACATCATCGACTACCTTTATGCTGATGTAAATAATGACAACTACATGGACTTAATTTTAACAATTAAGCCAGGTGGGGCAATATAGTTCTACAAATAATACTGAAACGATTATTGTTACCTCGTATTCTGAAGATAAATTCGTCAGCGTTAATTTAGAAGAAAAGAACTAGATCTCTGCCTATTTGGCGCCAAGATGGGCCCAATGAAGTGACTGTAAATCAGCGACGCTTACCGGCAAACTGAAACTTCCTCATATTTAAGTTTAAAGAAATGTTAGTTCGCGATTGTGATGTAGTAGATTGCCATCCTTCTATATAAACTAATCAAAGCATGGGTGATTAAAAAGCATGATGGAAATCTCACACATGGAGACGTCCAAAATTACATTAAGCACCCATCATTACCCCAATGCATTAAAGCGATTATTTAAAAGTTAGGAAATTTGTAATAACTGACTCAACTACTTGCCATCTAGGAAATTCGACCATGCCTGAAGCATTTTCCGACGATTTTCTAAATGACTCGTTCGATTGTAGGCGCGTCCATTGGAATCCCTAACCGCATGAGCTAGCTGGTGCTCAATCCATTCAACTGGGAAGCCCAGCTCCTCATCTAATAGCGTTCTAGCCATCGCTCTGAACCCGTGAGGCGTCATTGTCTCTTTATCGTATCCCATAGTACGTAAGGCTATCCGAACGCCGTTATCTGATAATGGACGACTCCCTCCCCGCGCGCTGGGGAATACGTACCTGCCTTTCCCAGTAATCATCTGGAGATCTACAAGAAGTTCAATAGACGATTGTTGACAGGGGCACAATATGATCATTTTGCATTTTCATTTTCAAGCCTGAAATTTCCCACTGTTGTTTTCGCCAATTAATCTCATCCCATTCCATATGCCGGATCTCTCCTGGCCTCTGAAACGTCAAAGCAGAAATTTCTAGTGCAGCTTTAACAACCGGAGTGCCGTCATAGCCTTGTATTGCTGTCATCAACTGTTTGGCTTCCTTGGGAGTCGTGATTGCAGTGTGGTGCTTCTTTCGCTTTTTCTTGAGAGCACTTGCAAGATCTCGAGACGGATCATTTTCACAGCGCCCAGTTGAGATCCCATATTTAAAAATCTGACTAGTTAAACTTTTAGCTTTAGCTGCGTCGACACCGCGCGCTTCAATTTTTCTGAGCGCCGCAAGTACCTCGGTAGGCTTGATAGATGCTATCGGCCGAGATCCGAGCACTGGGTAAAGATCTGTACTCAGCATGTATACCGCTCTGTCTTTATGCTTCTTAGACTTATCCAGCATATGAACCTGAAACCACTCTTCCGCTATACACCTAAAAGTATTTTCTGAAGACAGTTCTTTCGTAAATTTTTGTACTCTTTTGACCTCGGACGGATCAGTATCTTCAGACAGTAACTCTCTCGCTTTTAAATGACGTTTACGTGCCTCAGCTAAGCTCACGTCTGGAAATACTCCAAGGGCTAAGGTCTTTTGCTTCCCTAGGAACCGATAATTGTATCGCCAGTATTTTCCGATCGGTCTTATCAACAAGCACAAACCGCCTCCATCAGCTAATTTATAGCTTTTCTCTCGTGGCTTGGCTTGCTTAACCTTCGTAGCTGATAACCGATGCACAACAATTCCTCGTTAAAATTGTTGGTATCTATTCCTAGGTCAAAAAAGTACCAACAAAAGTACCATCAAATTGTTGGTACTTCTATGAATTCGGCTGGAAACCGTTGGAAACAGTATATCAGAAAAAATATATATAATTTAATAGTTTACGGACGTTTTTGGACTTTTTCAGACCAAGAAATGGCGGAAGAGGTAGGAGTCGAACCCACCCGCCGCCTTAACAGCGGCTCAACGGCTTTGAAGGCCGCGCGCCCCACCGGGGACGACGCTCTTCCAAGTTATATCGTATCAGACAGAAAGCTCAATCCAGAGCTACTTACTCCAAGCACCACTTTTATCTCCTCTATAACTAAGAGACTCATAAACAGCATCGATCAGATTTTGACCGCGTTCATTCATTAATATTCCGGTTCCCATTCGATTCATCGCATAGCCGAAACTCATAGCACAGTCAGGATCTGCGAACCCTACTGAGCCACCAGCACCCACGTGTCCGAATGCCGCGTCTGAGATGATTAGACTTGAATTAACGGCGTCTTCTCGGGCCCGGTTATCAATAGTTTTCATGAATCCTTGAGAAAAGCGCGTAGGGATTAGAAGTGTTGCATCTTCATGAGACGCTGCGCTAACACGACTCATATTTTGTACCGCATCTGGACTCAATAGAGAGTGACTACTAGTTTTACCGCCCATCGCTAGTGGCTCATACATCAAGGCTAGGCCCAGACCATTCGTTATTCCACCTGCGGAGCCTATTTCAGCGCGATGACATTCCGTTTTATTAGGATCCATTAGCGGGAAATCACGCAAGAATAAATGCGTAGGCGTTTCTCCACCAGCGAGTGCAGTTTGAACAAACCGAGTATTCATCCACGCCTCATCAGGCTCAGCGGCTATCATAGGCGAGATCCTGCTATCTACTGACGACGGCGCTCCTATCCAGAACTCTAATCCAAGCGGCTCCGCCACTTGCTTCTCGAAAAAAATCGCCTAACCGTAATTCCTGACACTCTATGAATGATCTCACCCACAGTCCACGCCATTGTGATTGCGTGATAGCCGCCGCGAGTGCCTGGCTCCCAAAATGCTTCTTCGTCAGCTACTCGCTGTACCATGTAATCATAATCATAAAAAGCACCCTCTTTCAGAGCTCCCCTCACGTGAGGCACTCCCAGAGTATGATCGAGAGCCATTTTAACGGTTGCGCTTTCTTTGCCCTTACAACCAAACTCAGGCCAATACTTGGATATGGGGGCATCTAAATCTAACCGCCCCCTATCCGCTAAAATATGCGCACAAAGTGCCATAGCTCCTTTCGTTGCTGAAAACACTGTACAGACCGTATCTCTATCCCAAGAGTCTCCGTTAACAGCTCGCTTGCCTCCCCAGAGCTCAGCTACTAAATTTCCCTCGATAATCAGTGCGCAACTCGCCCCTACTTCATTCTTACTGACAAAATTATCGACAAAGACATCTAAAACTCTTTGAAACTTCGGATCGATAGAACCATTTATTTCCCCTTGGTCAGTGTCTATGTGCACATTCTTCATACCAAGCTGCCCCCTATGAACTATTCTTTTTCTTTAAAATTTTCCTCGAAGAACCTTCTCGACGTGTAAAACCGACGCGGTCGAAATACTCTAGAATTTCAACGACCGCATTACGACCTATCCCACAATAACTTCGGAAATCTGCCACAGTAAACTCATTTAAAGATTCATCCTGACACATCTTAATAACTAACTGTTTGAGCTTCTCTACAGCATCTGTCGTGAAATATCGCCTTTCACTGATCTGTACTATGTAACCATCCTTAGCAGATCGTAGAAGAAAACTCTTTAGCAGCTTCATATCTATATTTAACGACGACTGTAACTCATGCACGACTGGCACCTTGAAATCTTTCACCGTAATAAGCGGCTCAACACGTTGCCACAAAAGCTCGTCAGTCCTAGAGCGCTTCGCTTTGAACGTTTTAAGTCGAAACAAACCTTCAACACGCTCTATTAAATTATCTCCAACCGCGGACTCTAGTAGCGACCTGATAAGCTCGAGACTAATATTGCCATCGAACTCTTTCTTTATCATTGAGTCCGATAACCCTGTTTTATTTAATCCCGCTTTATGCGCTTTTTTCATCGCTTGGATTAGCCGTTCTCGAAGTTCTGTTATTTGCTCAGCTGAAAATACTAAAGGCGGCTCCCTCGCTACAACGTGTAACGAAGAAATTGCTTTTGTTATTTTCAACAAGTTCTCTAACGTATGATTATTCGCCTTTGCAAACTCAGACAGATCCACGCCATGCGGGCTAATATGTACTAAGGATTGTAATGCAGCTTCTATCGTAGTCGCTGAGACTGCATCAAGCTGGGCAATTCGTTGGTCTCGGTACTTTGCTCTATAAGGCTTTGCAAATACTTCGACGACAACCCCACCTGCAAAAGTTCGACTCGCTGCCTGATCTCTCAACACAAATCGGTCACCACGGATCGCATGAATTGGCTCGTCAAGGATCAACTGAGCAAATGAATTATTTCCTGGCGCAATTCCGACACGGTCAAAAGTGATGACGCGTCCGGTAACGTCGGCTGCGCCTAGGTGCAAATGCACTGGCGTTCGATTCGCGAGAGGCTTACCTTCGTTAGCGAGCACCTGAATTCGGACATCGAGTCGCTTTACCACAAAATTCGCGGCACTCGAGACTACCCAATCACCTCGATTCATAGACGCAGCAACCTTTTTACTGCTCACCAAGTTTAGCGCCGCTCGCTGTCCAGCGATGGCTAGGCCGACATCTTCATTATTCGCACGCAACGACCGGACCCTAAGTTCTCCCCCACTTGGAATATGGTTCAAGACATCATCTACCTCAACTCGTCCATCAAAAATAGTTCCAGTGACCACTTGGCCAGCACCCTTTAATGTGAAGCTTCGATCAATCGCCATCCTAAAATTATTATCAGCTTTCTTTAGAGAAGAGATATGCCTGAGGCCAAGAAGCTCAATTCTTAACTTTTCAACGCCGATGTTTTCAGGGACAGACACGGGTATAACAGGTAGTCCTTTCAAACAAGTGGTCTCAAACAATGAAACACACTGCCCCTTTACCTCTGCCACCCTCTCCTCGGAGACCCGATCGATCTTTGTTAAAGCAACGACTCCTTTTTCAATCCCTAGCAATTCTAAAATAGCGAGGTGTTCTTCCGTCTGGGGCATAGGACCGTCGTCGGCAGCTACGATAAAGAGGACCGCGTCGATACCTACTGCACCGGCGATCATCGTTTTTACAAAACGTTCATGACCAGGCACGTCTATAAACCCGGTTGACTTACCGTCGCCGAGATCGTGATATGCAAAGCCTAAATCAATTGTCAGACCGCGTTTTTTTTCTTCCGGAAGCCGATCGGTATCCACGCCGGTTAACGCCTTGATAAGCAGAGTCTTTCCATGGTCCACATGACCCGCCGTAGCAATAATCATTACTACTCTCGAGCAATCTTCAGCAAAGATAGTTGTTGCAAGAACTCAGTCTCCAATTCTAAGCATCGAAGATCCAAGACAAGCGCATCATCATTTACCCGCCCTACTACTGGCTTGGGTAATTGCCTAAAGCTTGAAATAATTTTTCGGAGCATCCGGCTATTCTTTTTCTTAGGCCTTATTCTCAGACCTGCACTGGGTAAAAGATCTATAGGCATTGCACCGCTGCCTATCTGACTTTTCATTTCAGCCACTTCTACAGAATAATCAGATCCTAATACTGTCTGCAACGGCCCACTTATTCTTCTGGCTACGGCCAGAATATCAGCGCGCGATCTAGTCAGTAGCCTTAATGTGGGAACTTTTTGGATAACCCGCACTGGATCTACGATATAACTTAAGCACCGCACCCAATGCCGCCATAGTAAGCTTATCAACCCGCAATGCTCGCTTAAGAGCATTCTTTTTAATTCGTGCAATTAGGTCTGCTTTCCCCGCGATAATGCCGCATTGCGGTCCGCCGAGTAATTTATCACCGCTAAAAGTAACCAAGTCAGCACCTCGCGCTAAACTCTCCGCGACTGTCTCTTCTTTGGGTAACCCGTAGGAAGACAGATCAAGTAACGTACCGCTTCCTAAGTCATTAACAAAGGGCACGTTATGCGCTCGGCAAAGCTCTGACAATTGTTCGTCCGGTACTTCGGAAGTAAACCCTTCAACAACATAATTGCTGGTATGGACCTTCATTACTAAGCCTGTTTTATTTGAAAGTACCTGCGAGAAGTCGTCCAAATGCGTCCGGTTAGTTGTCCCTACTTCGACTAACTTACTGCCCGCGCGAGACATTACATCGGGGATCCTGAACGAGCCACCTATTTCCACTAACTCTCCCCGTGATACTGGGACTTCCTTTCGTCTGGCCAGCGTATTTAAAACGAGCAGTACTGCGGCAGCATTATTGTTAACAACCGTCGCGGCCTCTGCGCCTGTGAGATGGGAAACCCATCTTTCGACCAATTTATCACGGTCGCCTCGCTTACCACTCCCGAGGTCGTACTCAATATTACTCGCCCCAGAGGACACGCGAGCTATTTCCTCGATTGCCTCGCTAGGTAGCGGCGAGCGTCCCAAATTAGTGTGCAGTACAGTACCAGTTAAATTGAATACCGACCGTAAGTCAGTTGTAAAGAAAATCTCAAGCTTTGCCTCACACTACTTAGAAATTCTTGTATGCGAAACGGTGCTTCGTTACTTGTTTTTTGTAGACGTGCTTTTCGGTCTTCCTCTAGAGCTCTTCTCAAATGACCCGTGACAAGGTCACTTCCATATAAGCTACAGAGATCGTCACCCTCTGGTGAACGGAGTAATTCATCAATCGAGGGCAGGTCTCGTAAACGAGTGTTAAGATCACTCACCAACGTACCTCCCTGACGAGAAATACTTTATAAATTTCCGAGTGTGTTTGCCGCAGAAACGTATTGGTTGATACCGAGCTCACCCCGGAAATCTTCGGTTTGCTCGATAGCCATGCTTTCAATTTGAATACCAACTGCATTAGCGACCCGATCGAGCATACTAAAATTTGCCGCAGTAGCAGCCGCCTCGATAGTGGCTCCACTTCCCATCCGCTATGAACCTGCTCGCGAGTTCTCTCCAGCTCACCGCTGTCGCTAGCGTAAATTGCATCTGCGTACGCCAATAGAATATCCGCATGTTCAACCTCTGTATCCACATCATTATTTACGACGCCACCAAGATTAAAATTACTACCGTTAGCCTGGCCACTTGCACGAAGTAGCTGGGTATGCCACGTAGTTCAGTAAAAACAATTATTAAGAGCGGAAATTCGCGCCGCGACTAATTCTAACTGAGCACGGCTGAAATTTTCATCCCGAAAAAATTTAAAGTTTTGAAAATCATTCATGCCGACATACTGTGTCTGCCCTAATTGCATAACACCACTCGCTTCGCCTGGTACTAAACTCAGAGCGCTAAAAATGTTCGCCACAAAATCAGTCTCTCCGTAAAGTGCTGTCGCGGGCGCGCCACCTTTAGACCAGCTGGGATAATTGGCACCCACGCATGATCTATTGTCGCAGTATCAGGCAATTGCTCTGGAGGGCACCCCATCTCTGGCGTCGGCCAGTAAACACATTGAAAGACCTAACGAGCGACAAAATGTGTCTACACTTATGCCCTAGTTACGAGACCTACGATCTCTACGTACTGCTCAGCGAGTAACCCGTTAGATACCAGCTCTAGATAAAAATTCTTATCTATCTTCTCCGATTCGCACGAAACCATATCGATTAATTTAAGAGCGCCGGAAGGTAGGCCAATATCTTGAACTTCGTCAATATAGCCTAGAATCTCAAATCCTCGCTCAGCTCTAGCTCGCCTGCTTAAAGCGACAATCTCTCGTCTTTCCTTGGCATCAAACCAAGTCCCCGGCGCACAAAACGACTCCATCGTCGCGCCATGCACCGCGGCTAAGTCAGCTCGGATCGCGAATGAACTGTCACTGTATGTCTGGCTCATCTAGGATTATCTCCTTCTTAAAATCTGCTTGTCATTATCGCTAATATTCGATTAATTGCCAGTAAATACAGGCTTTCTCTTTTCTACGAATGCTTGCATCGCTTCCTTAGAGTCCGCCGATTTACGCACCTCAGCCGTCAGATTTTGTTCATGCCTATAGCCATCCCTAAGAGACATCTCTTCTATTTGATTGAGACCTTGCTTGGCCAACTTAATAGCAACCGGACTTTTCTCAGCTATTTCACGGGCTAAATCAAGCGCAGTTTCAGCAAGTTCATCAGCGGGAACGCACTCTTCCACGACTCCCAAACGATAAAGTTCCGGACCGAATACTCGTAAGCCAGTCAACATCATACGACGCAATTTAGAGTGAGAAAAAAGCCTTTGCGCATGTCTCCCACCACCTAATAGGCCTACATTTATCTCTGGCAAACCTAGGCAGCCAAGCTCGCTGGCTAAGAGTATGTCGCAGGACGCAGCTAACGCTAGCCCTCCCCCCAACGCGACGCCATTCAGTGCCCCGATGACAGGTACCTGACACTCCATAATACTATGATAAGCCTCTCTTGCGCGTCGGCTATTCTGCCAATGGTCTCCAGGCTCTGGCACAGCAGCCATTCTTTCTTTGATGTCTGCACCGGCGCAAAAGCATTTACCCTCTCCAGTCAAAATAGCTACTCGAACGTCGGCTCTATCACTAAGCTGGTCAAAAGTGGACGCCACCTCCGACAAGAGCTGCTGACTATGGGCATTCACTGGGGGATTTGCGAGCGTGACTAACGCCACCCCGTCTTCCACTAGTTCAGTTTTTACTACTTGTGCATTCATTAGATATTTCCCCTTATTTTCTGAAACTTAACGTTTTCTCAGATCTAATTCCGATCTATTATGGAATAATAAGTATCGATCATAAAAGGAATATTAAATGGTCAGGTTGCAACAGAAAGCGACGAAAGTGAACATGAAATAATTGATATGCTCCGAGACAGTGCAGTCTCTTTCAGTACGGGAAATTTAGAAGTCTCTCGATTACGCGAGCTTCACGAAAAAAAACATTCTTTTGACAAAACTATTTGGCGTGAGATGTGCGAACTAGGCTGGGTCGGAATCACTGTCCCAGAGAATCTTGGGTGGATTAGGGCTTAGTGCTACCTGCCTGGGCGTGAGTCGCTCGAGAACTAGGGAAAGTCGTGGCTCCTGAGCCACTTAATTGAGGTCAGCAGCGCGGCCACCTTACTGTCCTATTTTCCTGAGAATCAAGATCTTTTGCTTAAAGGTGATCACTGGGGAACTGCTCCTCTCATGTGGACTAGTCGAGCCTGGAGAATATATTGGTACTCAAGGAAGAAGTAGTTGACGCGAGCTCGATACCCGGGGGGTATAAATTAAATGGTCAAGTATTGGGATCAGTGGCGCAGATCTCATGGATGGCTACATAGTATGTGCGGACTCTGAAAAAGTCCACAGCATTATTTTATATTGAGCGAGATTGTGGCGGACTTTCATTGAATTTAACCGAGTGCGCTGATGGCACCTATAGCGGGAAGATCATACTTGATGATGTCCAACTGGACGAAACCAGCCTACTAGCTGCCGGTGACTCGGTCTTAGAGGCGATGGACTATGTGAGAGATCAAGCAAGAGTAATGACTAGTGCCTATCTCGTCGGATTAGCAGAAAACGTCTTTGATATCACTATTGACTATTTAAAGGTGACGAAAGCAATTTGGCAGTACAATCGGAAGTTTTCAAGCCTTGCAACATCGTGCGGTTGATCTTTTTATACAGAAATCATTAGCGTCGGCGGTAGTGGACGAGGTCCTTTCGGAGTTTGAACAATTTCCTAACGTTCAAGACAGACTGCACGCGAGTAGCAGGGCAAAATATCGTTCCAATGAAGCCGCCCTGTTGATAACGAGAGAGGCGGTACAAATGCACGGGGGCATGGGATTCACAGAAGAATGTGATGTCGGCTTATACGTTAACAGAGCTCTCGTACTGTCTGCCAAGCATGGGAATAGTAGCTTCTTAGTCGAAAAATTTTGTGACTCGTCTGCTATGTTTCCAAGCGAAGCGAGTGAAAGTGACGAATCTGTTTTAGAAAGTAGATCTGACTGATACAAAGGATCAAAACTGGGATGGATGGATGACGATGAAATTTCGCAGCGTTGTTCGGAATTTTTTCGAGTCAGAGTATCCAACTGAAATGCGTTACCCATCGAAAAGGCCACGATGGAACCAAATTAAATTTTGGTACCTCAGACTTTCCGAAAAAGGCTGGGTCGCGCCCGCGTGGCCTACCGAACATGGAGGAATGGGACTTTCTCCAGCTAAGATGCTGATATTTATTGAAGAGCAAGAACGGTGTGGAATTGGTCGAGCTCCCGACATGGGTATTCAGATGGTCGGACCATTACTGATTAAACACGGAACAGCTGACCAGCGAGAACGATATTTGCCAAAGATCTTAGCCGGAGAAGAAGTGTGGTGCCAAGGATATTCTGAGCCCAATGCTGGCTCTGATCTAGCAAGTCTGAAAACTGAAGCTATCGCCAACGGCGATGAATTTATCATTAACGGTCAAAAAACCTGGACCACGCTTAGCCCAGGATGCTACGCATATGTTTTGCCTCGCTCGCACATCCAAAGAAGGGAAACCTCAAGAAGGAATAAGCTTCTTCTTAATTGATTTGGATCAGCCTGGTATCACCATACGCCCTATTAAAAACCTGGCCGGCGACGAAGAATTTTGTGAGGTGTTTCTTGATAACGTAAAAGTACCCGCGGATTGTCTAGTGGGAGCAATTAATGAAGGATGGACAATAGCTAAAGCTCTGTTGTCGTTTGAACGAATATTTATTGGTAGTCCAAAACAATCCCAATACGCGGTCAAACGCCTTGAAGTGCTTGCTAAAGCCTCTGGCGTATTCGATAAAAACACGTTCCGTGAAAAACTGACACGATTAAAGTTAAACGTGCTTGATTTAGAGTCCACTTATCAGCAGTTCGCTGATATTGTCCGACGCGGCGAGACCTTGGGGCCGGACGTATCGCTACTTAAAATCTGGGGTACCGAAACTTTTGCGAGACTCTCTGAGCTAATGGTAGAAACTGCCGGCGCCGAAGGCGCAAATATTGGGAAACTCACGTTTGGAGATAGTGAAGTAGATGTCATGTCGCAATTTTATAATGCTAGACCGGCTACAATTTATGGAGGGTCTAATGAGATCCAGAGGAATATTATCGCTAAAGGCGTCTTGAATCTTCCGAAAAACTAAACAACTAGGACAAAGATGGTCTAAAATAGGGTAGACACACGTACACAAAAATAAGTAACGCCGGGGGGCACCATGTCAGACTTACAATTCAGTAGTCCCAAGACAGTAAAAGAAGCGGTGAAAATTCTTTCAGCGTCTAAAGGAAAAGCAAGAGTATTAGCGGGAGGAACCGACCTCCTTGTACAACTTCGCGCCGGAAGAATGGCTGGCTCTATGATTGTTGATATAAAGAATATCCCTGAATTACGCTCCATTAAAAAAGAGAAAAACGGCTTTACTATTGGGGCGGCAGTTTCTGGCGCTGAACTTGGAGCACATAAAGCGATAAACAAAGCATGGCCAGGCGTGGTAGAAGGACTGGAATTAATCGGGTCAACCCAAATTCAGGGTAGAGCTTCGCTGGGAGGTAATTTATGTAATGGATCGCCTGCGGCGGATAGCGTGCCCGGCTTAATAGCGGCTGGGGCCACTTGTAAGATTGCGGGTCCTAAAGGATTACGTACCTCGAAAGTCGAAGACATTGTTCTTGGGCCAGGGAAAACATCTCTAAAAGCTGGCGAGTTTGTTGTGAGCTTTTTCTTACCTACTCGGCCTAAACGCTCGGGGGATGCTTATCTTAGATTCATACCTCGAACTGAAATGGATATTGCCGTGGTTGGCGCTAGTGTTAGCTTGACGTTGGATAAAGTAGGAGTTTGCTCGGAAGCACGAGTTTCACTAGGTGCAGTGGCTCCCAAACCTCTCTTAGTCGCAAAAGCTGCGAGTGCTATTATTGGGACCAAGGTTGATGATGAGGCATTGACAGAACTTTCACTTGCCGCCAGTGCTGCGTGTGACCCAATTGACGACAAACGAGGTACAGTAGAGTACCGGACAAAAGTTGCTGGCGTGCTAGCACGCAGAGCAGCAACCATTGCTCTTGAACGCGCGAGGGGAAATTAAATGGCGAAATATCACGTAAAAACTACGATTAACGGAGATCCTGCGGAATTCTTATGCGGAACAGAGCAAACCGTCTTAGATTGCCTTAGAGATGAATTAGGATTGACCGGCAGTAAAGAAGGCTGCTCTTCGGGAGACTGTGGTGCCTGCAGTATTACCTTAGATGGTCGACTCGTTTGTGCCTGTCTCGTATTGGGCGTAGAAACTGAGGGGAAAGATATTGAAACGATTGAAGGTGTAGCGGATGGGGACGATTTGCATCCTATTCAAAAACACTTTCTCCAGGAAGCTGCGTTGCAATGCGGTATTTGCACACCAGGATTTATAGTCGCTGCGAAGGCGTTACTAGCCGAAAACCCTAATCCAACAGAAACCGAAACACGCTATTGGCTTGCTGGCAATCTTTGTCGATGTACCGGTTACGACAAAATCGTAACAGCCGTAATGAATGCTGCTGCAGAAATGAGAGGAGAATAATCATGGGAAACGAAAAGGACTACCTTGAATTAATTGATGGCGAGAAGAAATTCCGTCATATAGGAACAAGACCTATACGACCTGATGGAGTAGATAAGGTGACTGGGCGGGCTAACTTCGGCGCCGATTTCACCATGAACGGAATGCTTCACGGGCGCGTCGTTAGGAGTCCACACGCTCACGCTAAAATAAAGAGTATTAATTCTGCGAAAGCCCTCAAGCTGAAGGGTGTAAAAGCAGTGGTGACTGGAAAAGATTTTCCGACGCTCGATCCATCGGATAAAGCAGTTGGCGAAGTGACTGTAAGCTTCTTCGACATGTCACGTAATGTCATTGCGCGCGACAAGGTACTCTACGATGGTCATGCGGTAGCCGCAGTAGCCGCAACATCGCCCCAAATTGCGGAAAAAGCTTTGGCGTTAATTGAAGTTGAATACGAAGTCTTAAAACCAGTAATGACGGTTTCGGAGGCGATGAAAAAAAACGCGCCAATCTTACACAAAGGAATGAAAACTTCTGGCGTAGAACCAACACCTAGTCGGTCTTCAAATGTGGCTAGTCGTGCGGAGTTCAAACTCGGTGATGTTAACAAGGCATTTAAAGAAGCCGACATCATCGTAGAGAGAGACTACACCACGCAAACAGTACACCAAGGATACATAGAGCCGCATGCTTGCGTAGCTGATATTAATGCAGATGATATGGCCACCATATGGAGTTCTAGCCAAGGTCAGTTCATGGTCAGGGCTCTAGTGGCTAAGCTACTAGCGATGAATACTTCAAAAATTAAAGTAATTCCGAGTGAGATCGGTGGTGGCTTTGGCGGCAAAACTATCGTCTATTTAGAGCCCCTAGCCGTTTTGCTGGCTAAAAAGGCTGGCAGACCAGTAAAAATGGTTATGACTCGAGATGAAGTAATGAGAGCTACTGGCCCTACTTCCGGAGGTCACGCTAGAGCAAAAATTGGCGCTAAAAAAGACGGCACCATCGTTGCTGGGGAACTTGAAATGGAATATGAAGCGGGCGCTTTTCCAGGCTCGCCGGTAGGACTCGGTTGTATGACTGGCTTCGCGCCATACAACCTTAAAGATGTCTCCTGTATAGGTTGGGACGTAGTGGTCAATAGACCGAAAGCTGCAGCGTATCGAGCGCCCGGTGCTCCTGTCGCGGCATTCGCTGTTGAATCAGCTATGGATGAATTGGCAGAGCAATTAAAAATAGATCCGCTAAAACTTCGCATTAAAAATGCAGCAGTAGAGGGAACGCAAGCACCATACGGCGTTAAGTTTCCGCGTATAGGCTGCCTAGAGACACTTACTGAAGCCCAAACCACTGATCACTACAATTCGCCTCTCGGCCCGAACCAAGGCAGAGGCGTCGCTTCGGGTTTCTGGTTCAACATAGGCGGCCAATCATCGGCCTCAGTAATGGTCAATCCTGATGGTACAGTCATTGTAGCTACAGGCAGTCCCGATATTGGTGGTTCGAGAGCTTCTATGGCGTTAATGGCTGCTGAAGTGCTAGGAATAGAACTACACAATATTAAACCACTGGTCGCTGACACGGAATCGGTGCCCTACTCCGACTTAACTGGCGGAAGCCGGGTCACGTTCGCCACTGGTAAAGCTGTGGTAGAAGCTGCGGAGGATGCAGTAAACGATATGAAGCGCCGCGCTGCTAAAATATGGGACGTCGATTTTGATCAAGTAGAATGGAAAGATGGTAGCGCTTGTTGTATCGAAACTGATGTCCACAAGCCTATGACCATCGCTGACATAGCGGCGATGGCTGGGAAAACTGGTGGGGCTATCAGTGGCAAAGCTAATATCAATGCGAAGGGAGCAGGCGCGGCATTCGCTACCCACATCTGCGATGTCGAGGTGGATCCTGAAACTGGACACGTAACTGTTCTCAAGTATACCGCGGTGCAAGATGTAGGAACTGCAATTCATCCAAGCTATGTAGAAGGTCAGATGCAGGGCGGTGCAGTACAAGGTATTGGTTGGGCACTCAATGAGGAATATGTTTACGGCAAAGAAGGCCAGCTGCAAAATACCGGATTCCTCGACTATCGAGTGCCCGTTGCATCTGATATGCCGATGATAGATGCGATTATCGTAGAAGTGCCCAACCCAGGGCATCCATACGGAGTGAGAGGCGTCGGTGAAGTACCAATCGTGCCTCCATTAGCAGCTGTCGCGAATGCAGTGTCGCATGCCATCGGAACTAGGATGACGGATCTTCCGATGTCACCTCCTAAAATACTAGCTGCTATCGACGCTGAATAGCTGCAGCTCATCGATGGCTGATGTCGTCATACCGATAGAGGTTGCTAGGTCATTCTGTGAGGGAAAGACCGACCATAGAGTTGATGCCAACAATATTAGAGACCTAGTTAAAGAACTAAGTAAATTATATCCAGGGATCGATGCCAGACTAAACCAAGGACTTGCAGTAGCAATCGATGGCGAAATATTTCAAGATTGGCTACTTGAAGAAGTCGCACCAAGCAGCCAAGTGAATTTCATACCCGCTATCGAAGGTGGTTAAAAATATATACGACGCCGTGCTAGGACGCGTTAAAAATTTAAATCAAAATGCAGTTCTTTTTAACTAGAATATCCATCCATTACAACAACAAATCTAATAAACTGTACAATACTTCGATCTACGCACTGTCAGCACGCAGTCTTTCAGCTGCTCTTTGCGCACCTTTAGAAGTTTTGTAAAGTTTTTTGTCAAATAGCTTGAGGGGCTTAGATCGATCCGCACAAAGTTGGCCAACGCACCACGTCTTTTCTGGTTCAACTTCAACCACGACATAAAATCCTTTCATAGGTCCAACCCTATAATTGTTGAACGCAAACAGAACCTCTGCCAAGTCACTTAATTTATCAGGATCCAGCCCTCCGGTGACTGCTTGCTCCAGACTCGACAATTCCTCTTTTCGCGTTGGTAGGACGTGTTTTCCCGTCGGCGGCGAAATCAACGGCATATGCGAGCTACGAGCCTTCATTTTTTTAAGGTAAAGCGCCCGGCTTCAGAAATCCTCGCAACACATTTTCGGTAAGTTTTGACACATTATTATTATAATTATCATGAGACAAACTGCCACAACGATTGCGATTAAGAAAAACGGAATTGCCAGTTCGATTAAGCCCATCGTAAGCTCTCTTTACATTACTAGGCGAACGAAAAGCTCGAAAGATAGTCATCATCCCTGAGAAGCTTTAAAAAGCTTTGAACTTTTGCAGTTCGAAATACATCCCCGTGAGACAAGATCCAAAGGTTCACATCCCATTCTTCACGCGGTGGAGCGATCATTACTCAGGTCAGGTTTCTCTGCGGCCACAAAAGTAGGACAAAATCCTATTCCAATTCCATTGTACACAGCCTCCTCGCCAATCAGATAACTGGTGCTGACAAAACGTCTCGTCTCGTTCGGGATATTGTCAGAAATCCAACTCTTGAAAAGATCGTGCAAAAAAGTATTCCCGTCGTCGTCACGAGAGTATGTTTCGCATATTCGTCTTTATTTTTAGGTATCTTCATATCGAATGACTGCAAGTAATTCTTATGCGCATACAATGCTCTTCGAATGGCTAAAAAGGGTAGCACGACGTTATCCAGATCAGTGGGCTTGCGTCCAGCTCTCACTGCTACATGGGCCTCGCCATATTCCAACCTGAAGAGTTCAGGGCTGGTACGATAATTAACTCTCATTTGAGGATTCAGATGCTGAAAAGAGCGTATGACCGGCAACAACACGGGGCTAACTCCCTCGGGTGAGGTCACTATTAGCTCTCCGGTCATTTCCCCAGCCCTGCCCCTAGTTCGTCCGGCTAAGCCTTCGAAATGCTCTTCCGTTCGCTGCGCCACCCGCATCAAGTCTTCACCAACTTCCGTAACTGTATATCCGCGCGCGTGACGCTGAAAAACCTTACCACCAAGCTCAGCCTCTAAGGCATCAATATGTCGAATCACTGTAGCTCGGTGGATCCCCAAGTTATCAGCTGCAGCACTTACCGTGCCAAATTTGGCGACCTGATAAGCGGTACGTATCTCGGTCCACTTGTCCATAATTCCTCTATACAAAAAAACGCCAATAAATTTAATAATTGCTACTTAAGGACAAATAGTCAACATATATATGCGTTAAACGGACTTGTCGATATAACTCGCACACCGTCTACTCAGCTATATTGCCCGAAACAGTAGACCCCATGCTAGAAACCCCTGATACTGGGCCCTTGTAAAATATTCGTGGCAGGAAAGAAGTGGTTAACATAAGTATCGTATACGACAGCAATTTTAAGGGCCAAACTGAAGTTCTGGCTAACTCGATAGCATCTGGTATTAATTCTATAAAAAATGCTTCTGGTCACCTAGTACACGTTGATAAAGTTGAGGAAAATTGGTCACTGCTACACGGCTCACAAGCGATAGTTTTTGGTTCTCCCACCTACATTGGAAGCGTCTCTGGCAAGTTCAAACTATTCGTAGAAAAACTAGCAGGAGAAGTCTGGTTAAAAAGGATGTGGAAAAATAAAATCGCGTCTGGCTTCACCGTCTCGGCAGGACGCTCTGGAGACAAACTTAATTGTCTAAATCAAATGTTTATTTTTGCAAGTCAGATGGCAATGATTTGGGTTCCACAACCCATATTGGGTGGCCACTACTCCTCTGAGGGCAGTGAAAACGACTTGAATCGTATCGGGGGCTATGTCGGCGTGATGGCGCAGGCTAACATTGATGAGTCATGTGAAATAGCCCCACCCCAAAGTGATCGAGAAACAGCTCGCCTTCACGGTGTTCACATAGGATGCATTACCAGTCAGTTCGTTTGTGGGCAATCCAGTATGCCATTTGAAGATGAAGCTCCTTTCGAGGGCGACGTAGAACAAAGACCATTGGGTCTGGCAGAGCTGTTCTAAAACTAATTTAGTCGTTCATCGTCAATTGATTTTTTGGCTTAAACGCCAGCAACACATTGCCTCCATGCGCACCAAATTTTGCGTACCCGGATGTCACAAAAACTGTACCATCCACCACGACAGTGCCTGGGCCATCTAGCGCCCCTCCTCGAGCTTTCGCACCATTGACCGAACTGAAATCTCTGACAGTATCGTACTCCCAGACGATCTGGCCGTTTTCGGTGTCGTAAGCCTTTAGAATTCCACTTAAAGCTCCCGAAAAAACGACACCCGGAATTGCGGTTACTCCAGCATTTTGGGCAGGACTGCACTTATTCGGAGATTCGATGCGACCCTCACAGCTGCCAGGAGGAGCCTCCCAATTGATTTTACCGCTTGCGGGATCAAGCGCGAACATACCACCTCCTGTCTCGGGGTTCAGTTCAGTATCGGCGGAAAGAAATCTTTGCTCTCGCCAAGTAGCGTCTGCCGCAGCCACATAAATCTGCTCTCCATCATTAGCGGGACCCCACTCGATACCGCCTAAGATACCCCCCTCCGCCAACTTCTTTTGCCACAACAGTTTTCCATTGTTGTCAGGATCCATAACATGCAAGACGCCGGTCTTCTGACCAGCCGCCAAAATTCTTTTCCCCGACGGCAAAGTCATGAGCATTGGAGACGAGCCCATATCCTCATCAGGACCTGCGTCATCGGGACAATTTTCACCTGTACCATTCTGACAAGCTGCGTTCCAAGCATCGCCCACAAGTCCCTGATAAACCCATTCGATCTTACCGGTACTCATTGATAAAGCGACGATAGAGTCGGAAGTACCCGTAGCGGGTTGAGAATAGTTATCACTTGTAGCCGCATACAGTCGGTTTAACTTCTTATCTAAAGTGACTGCCGACCAAACCGTTGCCCCAGAGGGACCCATAACAGTATTGCCGCGCTTGTTTTTACCACGCGCTATTGGCGTCTCATCAATTGTGTACGTTTGCCAAATAGTTCGCCCAGTCGCAGCGTCAACTTTTAAAATTGTTCCACGAAAGGAGCAACAAGAATAATTGGGGTCTATAGCAAGCCCTTCCTCTAGCGACGTCATACCCACATACAAGGAGCCATCATGATGCTGTATTCCACCTACTATTCGGGCAGCAGGGTGAGAGTCCCCTCTAATTTTCCAAATTAATTCACCAGTTATCGCATCTAGTGAGTAAATCCAACCAGAAATGTCTCCGAAGAATGCCATCAGCCTGTCATCGTCTCCAACCTGCTTAATCAGTACTGAGTTCTTAATACTGCTGCCGGCTTGGAACGTCCAATATGTGCAACCGCTTCGGGCATCCAACATATACAACAAGCCACTTTTACTGCCCATATAAATCCGATTATCGACCACTGTCGGTTGACTCTCGACATTAGTCTCGCCCGGAAAGGCGAACACCCAATCTAGCTCTAAATTAGCCACATCTGCCTTAGTTAATCCCGCCATGTCCGCACGTTGAAAACGAGCATTCTCATCACCATTGCCCCAGCCATTCCAATGTGGTTTTTCAAAGGATCGCTAGATACCAGAGCGGACGACGCGCAGCTATTACTATCATCAGCAGCCCAGGCGGCATCGTATTTTTCCCCAGACAAATATTCAGCGACCGCCACCCTTTGACTTCCGTCCATATTCCACTGACCTATCACACGCATAACACCCGTCTCTAGGGATGTAACGATGGCTTGCGCCGAGAGATCATTTAGCATTTTTTTTGTAGGTGTTCGACCAGCGGCATTATCGTGGCAGCTTGCACATTGCTTGTCGTAGACGGCCTTGCCGTCTTCGGAGGAGTAAGCTCCGGAACTCAATAATATTGACGTAACGATTAAAACCAGTCTTGATGCAAACTTCACCCCAATCTCCCCTATCGCAAATCTATTTTGTGAAACACTAATTATGGGTCAATTCTCAGCTATAAGTCCATACCATCCTAAAATGTTTTTAGACCCAGTTTTACAAACTGAAAATGCGTCAGTACTTAGTTATACCTGATACGCGGAGTATTAGATCTCTCAAATTCCGACCTTGATACGCAGGAATAATATGAATTACTGCGCCCTGCTCGTCGTAAACGTATTGCCCAAAAAGATCTGGTGTAACATTACCGAACTTAAACCGTTGTCTGGAGACTTAAGCCTGCGTTTTCGGCGGTCGCCACAAGGGTAAGTACCCCTTGATTAATCCCATAGTCACTCTAACTCGGTTTTAAGCACCGGAAAAGTTCTCTCGACCTTGGCAACGAAAAGCAATCCCAAAGCAGCGTTAAAAGAAGTCTTGCAGACTACTACCGTATGCCTCTTGGGTCACATATCTCCAATCATCGCCTTCTTGTAAGAAGGTAAATTGTCTGGCTTCTATGCTAATCGAAATTTCTAATGGGCGAGGTATTAAAAGTTGCCCAGCATCCTGCACGCCATGATAATGCTCTTCATCCAGATGCGGCTCGGATCGAAAAGAATCGAACGCCAAAAATACTCCAATGCACAGCAAAAGCGCCCATAGATATCGCCACCGCTACCTCCGGCCACGCCAAACAAGCAAACCAATCATGGCCAGACTAAAAGGAATCACTACGATCGTGATGACAAAAACACTCTTTAGCTGAATATTACTTAAACGCATCGTACCTAATTCGTAATTTCTCGGCACTACATCGACCAACTTATTCTGATCCAACAACTCGCTGACACTATTGAGAAACAACTGTCCGTTACCAAGAGCCCCAAAGAAGGAGTTAGTAGAAAAGTCTCCGTCACCAATAACAATGACTCTTCCCGCGCTCATTTCTCTCGACGCGAGTGCCATAATTGTTCGGGGTCGGGCTTGGCTCTCATCCTGATTAGCGATGACCGAGTCTTCGCTCGTATTGATCAGCGGCGCTATCGACACGTCGGTGGGAATGCCTTTGGCGGCTGGCTTGATTTCAGCCACCCCCGGGAAAAAAGAAAGTGGCAGGTTCCGAGTGAGACGATGCCTCTCGTAGTTTGTCACAGCGGGGGTGCCCGGGTCAGTCCAGTAGTAATTTTTCGAATCGACGATTCTAGTTCAACGACACAGCAATGCCGTAAGTTTCCAACAGCTCATCCAATCCGCTCTCGATAAATGGTTCCAGCATAAATAGGCCATGCCCACCATTTCTAAGATATGTATCAAGTTGCGCGCCCTCTCTCTCAGAAAAAGCTGCCTGAGGCGACGCGACAACTGCCACAGAGCAACCCGCTAAAGCATTCGGTCCTCCAAGCAGCAACCTCTGTTCAACCTTATACCCCATCGTCTCCAGCGCATTCTTGGCCATTCCCATCCCATGCCTTTCATGTAGGGTAAGTGGTCGCCCACCAAACGAGTGGTCATGGCCGTGATCCTCATTTTCGATATGGTCATGAGATTGAAAACTGAATGGGTTACTCTCTATATGTCCATCAGTAAAGCAGACTAATCCCGCGGCATCACTAGACACGCGAATGAGCGCGTTAAGAAATTGTACCTCGTCAAGCTGCTCTAGCCTGACTCTCCGACCATCACTCTCAAAAATAGCAGCCCCAGCAAACTTCACCTGATGCAGCTCCGCAATTGCCGGCTCCAGAACTGGATCGTGCGCAGATAAATTAATAAAAGGTGATAGCTGTGCGTAGTATTCCAATAAGTAACGTGCATCCTGCATCGCTCGGCTTCGAACATCATAAAAAAAAGTGATATTGATTGCTTTAGTCAAACCTCCGACGACAGCCAGCGCGTTTGAATCTGGGGTGTATACGTGGCCCGATGTCAAATCGATTCTCGCGGGGTTTTGGTGCGCCCAAAAATTCAAAGCCACAGTAAAGATTAATACCGACACGAGAGGTAACAGTATCAGTCGCGCTCTCTTTTTAAATCTGACGGACATGTCTTTAGCTTCGCTTTACTTCTAAGTATCTGCACTGAAGCGACTAAAGTGAGAAAAATCACGCTTATGAAATATATTAGTGTTCCCCTCGTCAGAACTCCGCGAATGAGATCTAGATAGTGAACCGAAAACGAAATGTGTTGAAAAAAATAAACAAGCCACGAGCTGGGAAACAAAGACGCACCATAATCCGCAAACCACAGTAGAAGCAAACAAAACCAAGTTAGAGCGGCAGCCACTATTTGATTAGTAGAAATTGACGACATAAGAACGCCTACTCCGGAAAAACTAGCCGCCAACAAAAAAATTCCGATGTAACCTCCAACAATCGGTCCATAATCAGGGTCGCCAAAATAACTAAGAATTGCGACGGCCACGGCACTGCCTAAAAGCATCAATAATACTATCGTCATAAGGGCTAAATACTTAGCCCAAACTAGGGCCGCCTCCGATATTGGCAGTGTCATAAGAAGCTCTAACGTATTATTCTGCCTTTCTTCTGCAAATGTTCTCATCGACAAGAAGGGAATCATAAGCATCAAAAGTAAGCTCATATTATGAAAGGCGCTCACCATATTTATTGCACTTACAAATAATTGATTGAAACTAAAGAAAAAACCACTAGCTGACCAAAAGACAGCGATCACCACGTAAGCTATAGGTGTCACAAAGTAATATCTTAACTCGTGTTTTATTAGCGTACTAAACTGATATAAGCTCAACTTACTTCTCTTTTTCGCTCAATAGTTTCAACACGCGCTTCTCTAAACTCAAGGTTTCAGACTGAAAGGAAAGTAGCTCTCCGTTCGTGACAAGTAGTGCGGATAATTCTCCTCGCATATCGCTGGAACAATCGAGTACAATGTCAAAAATATTCTCGCCTTGATCAATTCTTTCGGGACGGATGTCTGGAGAGAGCTGCCTTATTTGGGTCAGCAATGTATCTATAGTCTCACAACGAACACGAGCCTTTATCGTGCCCCCGATAGACCAATTGCTGGCCAGTGAAATTGAACGAAGATTCCCATCTAGCAGATATACTACTCTAGTACATAAAGCTGACACTTCTTGCATAATGTGGGTGGAAAAAAATCACTGCTCGATCTTCAGAGGCCCGACGTATCATATCTCGTGCTTCTACTAATTGGCCAGGATCAAGGCCATTTGTCGGCTCATCCAGCAAAAGAATCTTAGGTTGAGTTAAAAGCGCCTGCGCGAGGCCAACACGCTGTCTAAAGCCTTTAGACAAATGAGCAATCAACCTTCCTTCGACAGCAGACAAATTGAACGCCTGCAAAACACGTTGAACAGCGCCTCTAGCTATTTGTCCACGAAGGCCACGCACTGAGGCAAGAAACTTCAAATATTCCGATACGCGTAACGGATCGTAAAGCGGCACTTTCTCGGGCAAATAGCCCACGTCTCTCCTACTAAACGGCGCGTTAGGATAAACGCTCTCACCAGATATCAAGACCTCGCCCTCATCAGACCAGGAATAACCTGCTGCAATTCTAAGAGTAGTAGTTTTGCCGGAGCCATTTGGCCCAAGAAGACCAACTATCTCACCTTTACCAACAGACAGATTTAAATCTTTTAATACGTCATAGCGACCGAAACGCTTACATATATTCCGGAGTTCCAAAAGAGGCCCACTCATATTCGTCAAGCCTCAAGTAGAAAAACTATGCTAGTCGTAGGCACTATCGTGCTTATGGGAGTCAAATTGGGCGCGTCCATGAGAGTACCAGATCTCACCCTGCTCCCTATCACGAATCATTTTCAATCTATCTATCGATTTCATTGATTCGTTCGTACTCCAAGTTATACCTGGGGTCACTCCATTCTCATTTTCTGGCGTATAGACTGCATCACCTGCCAGTAAAAGTGTTCCAGTATTCTTAAGTTTCACCATCAGCGACTGATGTCCCTGTGTATGGCCCTTGGTATCCAAAACAACCATAGTGCCATCTCCAAACAGGTCGAAGTCCCCCTCTAGCTGCAGGTAGTCAAAGTCTCTAGCGTCATCATAGTCGGCCAAAACAAATGCTGCACGCTGAAACTTTTCGGGCCACCACGCTGCCTGCATTTCCGCTTTCTGCACCACGTGCACCGCATCCGGGAACATTTCGGTGTTTCCACCGTGGTCGAGGTGCATGTGCGAAGTCACCACATATTTAACGTCAGAAACCGAATAGCCAAATTTCTCTAGCCAGCGATCGATCACCTCGTCGCGTGTCTGCCGGCCATGAAAAGCAGCACACAGTCCTTCGCCCCAATAGCTAGCACAGTTACCATCAGCTATTGCGACATTAGTACCAGTATCGTAAAGAACCAGCCCCCGGGGATGGTCAATGATATACATTGCCACGGGCACCTTGATGATCGTACCGACATCACGCATAGCAGTGAGATAGCCTTTATCCATCTCGATGATCCCGCTGTTGACTTGAAACAACTTAATCAACTTTTCCTCATGGTGGCCTGCAAAAGACGGGGTCGATAAAACCGTGTACAGAGAGACACGACGATTAACTTTCAGACCCATTGTATACTTCGATTTTACCGGATTTATCATGTTGGCCCCTCATTTAAAATCAGAACAGCAGATTTTTCACGCCTCCCGCACCCTGCAGCGAGAGGCTGCTAGAGCATTGTAACCCTCTAGTCATTGAATTCGCCAGCACCGCTAGACCATCGACTTTACTAAAATTTGATGTCCCCTGTCCCTTTTGGCATCCATATACCTTTGGTTATGTTCACAAACACCGGCGATCAGCTGCACATGCTCCGAGACCCGCTGACCATTTTCCCTAAGCGCCGCGCTTTTATCCGGGTTATTAGATAAAAGTCGAATTGGTCGGTTGTCCAACAAAAACCGCAATACTACTGCCGCTTCGCTGAAATCCCTGCAATCTTCTGGGAGACCAAGAGCCGTATTTGCTTCATACGTATTCTGCCCTGCATCCTGTAATAAGTAGGTAATGGCTTTAGCCCAAAGGCCAATCCCTCTGCCTTCATGACCACTCATATAAACTACAGCACCTCCGCCATCTTGCTTCATTTGAGAAAATGCCGCATCCAATTGAGGACCACAATCGCACCGTTTAGAACCAAAAATATCACCGGTCAGACAACAGGAGTGAACCCGGACTAGAGGATTACTAGCTTCGGTAAAGCTAGGTAACGCAAATACCGAATTAACTAGCATAGAGTTACTCAATAAGTTTCGAAAAGCCTCTTCTCCCCCATTTGGCACCTCTTTAGCAGAATCTAAAACGGTAGACAACTCCGTCCGTCTTACAAACGGATACCAATCAAGTGTCACTTCAACGCCGTCAATCATCCGAGGAATAGGTACAGGTCCGAGCAGTGACATAAATGCGGAGCCGTTATCTGGATCGACAACGACTCCGTCCTTGTTTAAGACTCGAAGCAACCCTTGGGATTCGAGTCGTCGACGTATCGACGCATCTACATAACTAAACAATGTTAAGTTTTCCTTTTAAAATAAACAGGCAGCCACCCAAGTCGAGCAACCAATCTAGTTGAAGGCAAATAGTCCGATATTTTTTACTTGGCCAGAGCCTCTAGCGCAGCCCAATCGGGACCAGGCTGGCCATCAGGCCGAATGGGTTGGATCACTACTTGATCCGCTCCATTATCAAAATATCCGTTTAACTTCTCGTCAATCTCTTCGCTTGAACCCCAGATAACCATCGCGTCCATGAGTCTATCGCTACCACCATTTTCTAGATCACTTTGGTCAAAGCCTAATCTAAACCAATTTTTGTAATAGTTAGGTAATGGAAGATAAGGCCCTAACGCGGCTCTGGCAGCGGCTCTAGCTTCTTCAGCATTGGTACTAAGACAGACTTTTTGCTCGCACACAATAGCTCCTCTATCTCCCATGGCTTTACGAGAAAGTTGAGCTTGTTCGGGGGTTATGTTGTAGGGGAATGCACCCAAGGTACGCTCCGCTGCAAGTGCCGACATGTTTGGACCGAGAGCCGCCAGCATGACCTGTTTTTCTTCAGGGGCACCTCCTAGCGCCTCCCAAGCTTGATCCATATCATCTAAATATTTCCGCATAGTCGCAACAGGTTTTTTATATTCGTGCCCTCGCATGTCAGAAACTAACGGCGCATGCGAAACCCCCAAGCCTAGAATAAATCTACCTCCTGACAATGCATTCAGCGTATTACATCCCATAACGGACGCAGCCGGATCACGCGCATACATATTTGCTATACCACTTGCCACCACAAGGTTAGAAGACTCGCTGAGTAAATAATTTCCTAGGCCAAATGCCTCGTAATTAAAAGCCTCGGGATACCAGAGTGTCGAATAACCTAAGTCTTCAACGCGTTTCGCTAACTCGCTTAGTTCTGAAGCTCCTAGCATATCAGTAAAAGTGAAGACGCCGTATTTTCCTAAATTCATTGTCAAAGCCTCTTAATTTGTATCGTATTTAAAACTACCATTTTGCAGAATATGCTAAAGCTATGAAAGTCTCAACATCACTAGGTTAGCTCCAAAGCCTGTTAAATGTAACATTATTCAGAAAAATCTGTTAAAAATAAGCTATCGCCTGTGGCGTTAATTCGATTGCATAAAATTTCTTGAGTAACGATTAGTAAGAACTGTTACAAGGTATTTAAAATAAATCTCAGCTAAACTTCGGTTAGCTCATGTAATGTCAAATTTAAGGAGTGGGTTATGTTAGGACGAACTGTTTATTCTGAGGATCACGAGATCTTTAGATCGACCGTTAAAAAGTTCGTTGAAAAAGAGATTGTACCCTATCACGCACAATGGGAAAAAGATGGCGTTGTCAGCCGCGAAGTTTGGAGGTCGGCCGGAGAAAATGGACTACTTTGTTCGTTTGTGCCGACCGAATATGGTGGGCCCGGCGGTGACTTCTTGCACACCGCCATAGTCACTGAAGAATTAGCGAAAGTAGACGCTAGCGGGGTGGCATTTCATCTGCACTCGGGGATAGTAGCCCCATATATCCTCAATCATGGTAGTGAAGAGCAAAAGAAAAAATGGCTGCCTGGAATGTGCTCTGGTCAAATAATTGGCGCTATAGCAATGACCGAGCCAGGTGCTGGAAGTGACCTGGCGGGAATAAAAACATCTGCGGTGAGAGACGGAGATCACTATATATTGAGTGGGCAGAAGACATTCATTTCTAACGGACATCTAGCCGACCTAGTCATCACAGCTTGTAAAACAGATGTCAGTGCTGGGGCAAAGGGGATTAGTCTATTAGTGGTCGAACGAAACGATAACGGTTTTACTAGGGGGAGAAACTTAGAAAAAATTGGCTGGAAGGCTCAAGATACTTCAGAGCTCTTTTATACCGACGTAAAAGTGACCCCTGATAGGATGATTGGAATGGAAAACATGGGTTTCAAACATCTTATGGAGGAACTCGCGCAAGAAAGATTGATAGTAGGCATAAGGGCTGCATCTACTATTGAAGCCGCCTTAGTGGAAACTGTCGCATATACTAAAGGCAGAGAAGCTTTCGGCAAGACTATTTTTTCATTCCAAAACACACGATTTAAATTGGCAGAAGCAAAAACAAAAGCTGCTGTTGTGCGTAACTTCATTGACCACTGTCTTGAGCTCCATATGGTCGGGAAGTTAGATGCTAATGACGCGGCCATGGCTAAGCTGTTTGCTACCGAAACTATGTGCGAGGTCCTAGACGAATGTCTTCAGCTTTTTGGCGGTTACGGCTATATGTGGGAATACCCTATCGCTCGACTATGGGCTGGTCAAAGAATAACTCGGATTGCAGGAGGTTCGAGCGAGGTAATGAAGGAAATTATCGCACGAACATTATAAATGGCTAGCTATATCGACCGGATAAAAGATCGCCCGCGCCTGGAACAGTAGTAGGCAGGCCCAGAGATCGAAGAATTTGAAATACGGTAGCGGCAGCTGTAGACAATACCGGCACACTAAACATCTTTTGCGCTTCAGCTAGCGCGGCAAGCGACGGCATTTGCACACAGGCGGATAAAATCACTGCGTCCGCTTCAGCGGTTTGCAACTGATGGACTATCTTAAGTAGATTGTTGGGCTCTTGGCTACCTACCTCCAGATTGTTAGGAATTTCGAGAGAAATAGTATCTAAAACCTGTACGCCCTCGTCCTCTATGTACCCCGCAACTAATGCGGTCAGACTCTTCATGTAAGGGGTGATCAAGGCAACACGTTTAGCTCCAATCGCTTTTAAGGAGTCGACGAGGCATCCTGCGCTAGTAAGAATCTTTGTGTCCGGTGACTCGACACAGGTCACCTTCTTCAACCTATCTTCCACCGTTCGATGGAATCCGGAACCTTGCGACATAATCGCGACTAAACATGCTGACGCGATAACATCCATCCTAGCGTCAGTCAGTTCAATCGCACAGCGCTCCATATGAGAATTCATTTGCGCTAGTTCTTCCGCGGAAACATTTTTCATAGGTGCCCTCGAGGAATGAAACGTAAATTTTACGTTCTCAGGAACCTCCGCTCGTAGAAGCATCTCAGGCACTTCTGTTTCCATTGTAATATTCGAGCTAGGTACAATTTGTCCTATTCGGTAAGTTTTGTGATTCATTAATCTTCCATTAAAATAAAGAGGTAACCGTCTTCAATAACAACGTCATATGTTTTCAGCGGGACACTGCACGGGGCAACTGTCGGCTCGCCTGTCCGAATATCGAAAGCACCCATGTGAAAAGGACAATAAACTTCGCTGCCGTCGATGTCGCCTTCGGCCATCGACGCGCTTCCATGCGTGCACGTATCATCGGTAGCAAAATATTCTCCATCTAAGTTATAAATCGCTATGGGTTCGCGATCGTCCAACTCAACTTGACGGATCTCGTTAAGATCTAGCTCTGACGCTAAAAATAATTGCACTTTGGACATGTTATTAGTTCTCGATTTTAATTGAGTGGAAGTTTTCCATGACGTGTTGGCCCAGAGATAAAACGGTTGCGTCGTCATTCCGTCGTCCAATCAACTGGATACCCAAAGGCATCCCATTAGGTCCAAAACCGACCGGCAAATTTAAACAAGGCACACCGAGTAATGTCCACATTACCTGAAATATAGGACTGCCAGTACCCCAACCTTCTGGCGCTTCTCCAGGCGCACTCGGACAAATGATTGCATCCACGTCCTTCAGAACCTCATTAACTCCTGAACGACAGGCGTCCGCCAGTTTAAATGCTGCCATGAAAGCCTCTTGAGAGCAGGATTGACCTTCTTCGATGACATCGATTAGTCCTTTGCTCATTGAATCAGAAGCAGTTTCATAATCTATCGAGAGAGAGTCACTTATCCCTTTGTAGAGAATTCGTCGATGTACCTCGACTAAATTCTCATACGCAACGGGCAACTCAAACGGAACAACATCGAAACCAAGTGACTCGAATTGCTCTCCAGTTTTCTCTAGCGCTTCTTGGCTCTCGCGATCAGCGAAGTCCCATTGGAATGTTCGGCAGAGACCAATGCGAGGTGTGCTAGTCTCCGGCCATACTTTCCTTTGATCACTGCCGCTAACAATAGAGTAAAACTCTTTCAGATCTCCAACTTCTCTAGCCATATATCCCAGCGTATCGAAATATAATTGCAACGGTAAAATCCCCGCGCCATCGGTGGTACCATGAGTTGGTTTAAGTCCGTAGACGCCGCAGAAAGCTGCAGGGCGAATAAGGGAACCCGCAGTTTGATTGCCAAATGCAATAGGTACCATATTATCTGCGACTGCAGCGCCCGTTCCACTTGACGAACCACCAGCTGTCCGATTTAAATCTAATGGATGACGCGTCTCGTTGGCCGTAAACATGGCATACTCAGTGGTGACCAACTTACCAAGCAAGACTGCCCCAGCTTCTCTCATTAACTTCACGCATTTCGCATCCTCTAACGGCTGACGGCCCTCGTGGATGACGGTACCTCGTTCGGTACGAAAATCTTTAGTATCGATGACATCCTTCACACCAAAAGGCACTCCATGTAATTTAGATTTGCTTTCGGAAGCATCAGCAATAGCTGCTTGCTTTAATGAAAACTCAGGATCAATATGCACAAACGCACCCACGTCATCGTTTCTCTCGGCTATTCTGTCTAAACACGCCTGAGTCAACTCAACGGAACTAATCTCTTTACGTGCCAGTAATTCGGCGGCTTGAGTAGCAGTAAGATTATTTAGTTTCACGTCTCAAGTAGCTCCAATAGTTGATCATTAATAAATGCAGTATCAGCAGCGCAGCGTCCAGAACCAGCCCAATGTCCCCATTCCGATTGTATTGTCTTCAACGTTGCGGTAGGCATAAGGCTAACCTCATTACGGCTATCCTCGGGCGGAAAATAAGCATCGGTTGCAGATGGCATTACATATACTTTAGCGCTAACAGACGACAGTGCTTTGACAAAATTGTCTCCATAAATCCGATTTTTTCCGACATTGGCAGACTGCCATGTGTTTATTTGCGCTAGAACATTATTAGCGTCCATTGATAGATAAGTCTTTTCCCAATAATTCACTAGATAATCTTCCAAAGAAGAATATCCCAGCGTCTTATACAGCTCTCTCCTATAGAACCCCGCTGAGGGAGGCCATGCCGCCCACGCTTTGGCAATACTGCGTAAGCCATCAATTGGTTGAGCTTCATACATTCCGTCGCGCCATGCGGGATCCATAGTCAAAATGGCTCGCATACCTTCCAAAAATACCCAGTTATGATCCGAAATTTTTGCCGCCCCGCAGATGGGCGCAGCCCTCTCCACCGACTCAGGGAAAAGTGCCGCCCAATGGTATGTCGCTACTCCGCCCATCGAATGTCCCACTACAAGTGCGAGCTTCTTGATACCTAATTCATTTAGCAATAATTTTCGCTGGGCAAAAACATTATCAGCCATAGTGACCACGGGAAAGTCTTGCGCCATTCCATGACTAGGGGAGGATGAAGCGCCGTTACCAAACAGATTCACGATGACGACAAAATAACGAGACGGATCTAACGCCATCTCTGAACCCACTAAGTACTGACTATTTTCGTGCGTACCACCAAAGTGTGTTAAGACTAACACCGCGTTATCGCCCGCGGTATTTAGCTCCCCAAAAGTGGTATAGCCTAATTTTGCTTCTGGCAAAATCTCGCCTGACTCAAGCTTTATGTCTCCGGCCTGAAAAAAGTTACAAGAGGTATTAATCATATCGCTGGCAGAAGTTATAAGTTGAAATAATGCTGAAGGCTTTTTTCAGCTATACAATGGCTCAAGTCGCGAAACAGCATCAGCCAAAATGGGAGGGCCAACAATATCGCCATCATCAATAATTTGTTTGCCACCAATCCAAAAAGACTGTTCTTTCATAACGCAATCTGGGTGATTTTCGCCTCCACCATCAACCCATTGTGGTAATCCTAATCCGACTGCATTACACCCAATCACCCGTTGATCTTCTATAAAGGAAGTACCAGTAAAACGCGCCGCGGGATGATAGCCACAAGTGAAATGTACAATATTTCCGTATTCACCATTGCCAGCGCGCTTCAGCGAACGCCTGATGGCCGCAAGCTCAGTACCCCCTCCAGTCACCTCTTGGATCTTCCCATCTACATGAAAAGTATAAGGCTCGGATAGCAAAGTGTAATATTCGTGAAAAACTGCCTCGCATACTACAGTGCCTTTAACTGTTTCTAGTTCAGGAATAACCATCACTGTTCCAGGCACAAAGTAACCGCCGGGTTTAGTGGCACGCTCAATCGCCAACCCTTCAGGGTTTGCAAGAGTGAACCTAACGTCAGTTCCAAGCTTAGTGGTGAACCGACATTCTTTTCCGGCTGAGTCAGCGAGTAATTGGTTGAAAGCGTCCGAGACCACAAAGACCTGATCTAGATCAGCCTTACTGAAGATCCGTACAATACCTTCGGCACCCAAATCCGCAGCTAAGAAATATCGTGTCCGATCATTTTTCATCGCAGAGTCGTATACCGCTGCACCCGCCATATAAGGCATGCACAGATCAACCCACGCATCACAGTTTTGCGCGGCTGCTACTACTGGATCAGCCAAAAAAGGATTAGCTAAGCCTCCTTGAAATGGTAGTGGCGGAGACAAAATCATCGTGGCAACCTTAGCGCCTAACTCATGTGCCGCAATAACTAACGCATCAATCGCGCGCTTCTCGGTGTTTGTATCAGCCGTAATCAAAACATGTTCTGACGGCATTACACACATCATCTCACGCATCATTATTAAAGATGCCTTAGCTAAATCAGGTCCCAGCTCAGTAACACGAGGCATTTTTCTACTCCCGAAACTTTACTCGTGACCTAAGTCATCTACAGCATGTTTAATAGTTCCCATAACACCAGCTTCAAATGGTGAAACTGGACCAGGCTCATAGAACCGTGACTTCATCCCTTTCTGTAATGCCTTAATCATATCGGTATCTTCATCCATGAAAGCTTTATAGAAATCAACATACTGCTGAGCCTTCTCTTTAAAGTCCGGTTGAGAAAAATGTTCCTCAGGGAATAATTGATAAGTGATAGATACGCTCGTATCAGGTCCCGTCGGCCAGTTAGTACCAATCGAAACGTAATCAAATCTAGGAAACCACGCAACGTTTGGAGGAAGGTGGCTGGAGAACCCTCCACTATGTAATTCTTCCGGTAACCATGGGATTGGGCCAAACAAAGATTTGCCTTCTGGCACTAATGTCCCACCGGTAAACCTTCCATGGTATCCACCATCAAAGGTCTTATAGCGATAACCTTCAAGAGGCTGAGCGGGTCCAAAAGTCGCAGCATGTAAGACGGCAATGTGGTAAATGTCAGTTAAATTCTCATTCAAAAATTTCCAATTACTGGGAATATCCATCGAGAATTTATTGGCTAGCCTCAACCGTCCCATCTGGTATGGCTCATACGTTTTCGGAAAATCCCAAGCTTCAAGACTGTGCATCAAAGGATCGGCTTCTTCATTAAAGTTTATGAAAATAAAACCTTCCCAAAGCTCGGTTCGAATGCGGGGTAATGAACAATTTTTCTTATCGAAATTTTTTGATTTATCGAGGTACTGCGCGTCCACGAGGTTTCCGCTAGTATCGTAAACCCAACCATGATAAGGGCAAGAAAAATACTTAGTGCTTCCTTCTCCCCAAGCAACTTTAACGCCACGATGCCTACATACATTTGCAAAGGCTTGAACGTTGCCATTTTTCTCTCTGGTAACAACCACAGGTTCGTCGCCGATATCATGAGTAAAATAGTCGCCTGCTTTTTCAACCTCTTCCGCGCGACCAACGAGCAACCATTCTTTCATGAAAATTTCTTCGATTTCTCGTTCCATTATCTCTTCAGAAAAGTAGACCTTTCCTGACTTGTGATTTTGACTAACCTCGGGTGCATCAGCAATTACACTGTAGCCAAAAGTTTTTGGATCGTATCGAAGAATAGGTGATTCATTTTTTCTTGCAGACATTATAGATACTCCCTGAACACTAGTCTGGTGCATTTATTTAACCACTGTAACTATGCTTTCAGCATCCATAGAACGGGCGATTTCAGATGATGTGACTCACATTACTCTTTCGGCAAAAGCTTGTAAAGTCGAATTTTTTACATCATTTACCTCGATAGATAGGAACCCTTTTCTCCATAAACGCACGAGGACCCTCTTGAGCATCTTCGGTCTGAAAAACAGGCTCAGAGATCTCAGTCTCTAACTTTAGTGCTGCCTGCTCGTTTACTCCAAGACAGGCACGTGCAGACTTCCGAATCGCTTGCACTGCGATTGGGCCATTTTCAGCTATTTTAGAGGCAAAATTATTTGCAAGAGACATGACATCTTCTCCGACCTTATTTAGGAAACCGAATCCCAAAGCTTGATCCGCAGTAATCAAGTCACCCGTCAGAAGTAATTCCATAGCTACCGCAAAAGGCAATTGAGAGGGTAAACGCACAGTAGAGCCACCCGCAGGGAAAATTGCCCATTTGACTTCTTGCACTCCAAACTTAGCCTCGGGAACCGAAACTCTTATATCTGTTCCCTGCACTATTTCCATACCACCAGCAATCGCATGTCCGTTAATAGCTACTATCACTGGCTTAACTGGATCAAACTCCCTTAGCAGCGCAGTTTCAAGGATCGTCCTATCGGCAAGCATTCTCTCATCCCACTCATCTTCAGCAGAGCGGTTGCCTGATATTAGAGGAACCAATCTTCCTAGGTCTGCACCCGCGCAAAATACATCTCCCGTGCCAGTCAGTACCGCCACTCTAACTTCAGGATTATCACGAACACTGTGCCATGCGTCTGTTAACCGGCACGCAACCTCAGGATTAATAGCATTTTTAGCTTCCGGTCGATTGATAGTGATTTTTGCGACATGTCCTTCAACTTCATAATCCACTAACGCCATTATCATCTCCTTAAAACTTACTGGATAAAACGGTAACCTTAGTCTAGCGCCACATACTGAAACATCAAACGTGTGGTCGCTTTGATATAACTCTACGATAGAATAAAATTAATTCATTATGCAAAAACTTAATCCCCCAGACTGGAACCTTGACCATTTGCAAGTCGATGACTCAGCCCCTGAGTGGTTCAAAACCGCAGTGAATACCTCAGTAAGATCCAACTATGTGGCAGTTAATGGCTGTACTATTCATTATCTAACTTGGGAGGAGCCTGCCGTATCATTGCAGTCCCAACAAAAACCTGGACTCCTCTTCGTTCACGGCGGTGGTGCGCACGCGAACTGGTGGAGATTCATTGCCCCAAGTTTCATGAATGATTACAAAGTCGCTGCAATCGACCTATCTGGTATGGGGGATAGTGGGAAAAGGGAGAAATATTCTGCTGCACTGCGGGCGGAAGAGATATTACACGTACTAAAAGCGGCAGAATTAGGACCAAAACCTATAGTAATTGGACACTCGTTCGGAGGACTAATGACTATGCGATTTGGTGCAGACTTTGGAGAGAAGATTGGTGGAGCAATAATTGTCGATAGTCCAGTATTGCCAGAAAGTGAAAAAGCAAGCGAGGTCCCGCGAAGAGTCTTAAGTGTACAGCGATACTACCCCACATTTAAAATTGGACTTGAGCGATTTCGTTTATTACCCGCCCAAGAATGCAAAAATACATTCATAGTAGATTTTATAGCGCGACATTCTCTGATAGAAACTGATATGGGATGGACTTGGAAATTCGATGTAAAAGCAATGGGCGCAAATCGATGGTCCGAGCCATTTCATGAACATCTGGCGAACATGAAATGTCCATCAGCTCTAATCGTGGCTGAAAATAGCGGGATTGTGAGTGCGGTGACCGCGGACTACATGTCTGATCTCATGGGCCCCGAATCTCCGATGATCAAGATTAAGGACTCGCATCACCACATCATGTTAGATCAACCCTTGTCTTTCATAGAAGCGGTTAAGGATCTGTTAGCAGACTGGGGAAAATTTCGCCATATAAAAGAAATGGTCTGACCGATGGATCTCACTCCTTTTGTCGGGCTTGGTGATGTGGTTTTTGGTCAATGTCGTAACACTATTTCCCAAAATATTGGCACTCCTGAAAAAAAAGCCACTATGAACAATCTGGAAAAATGGAGTTATCGATTATTACGAATAGAGCTTTCTTTCAGCCACGCTACTGACTTCAGATTGACTGAAATAGTATCAAATCACCCTTATACCCTAGTACTTGGATTTAACCCTATCGGTCTAAAAGAAACATTCTTAGTCCAGAAATTTCCTAACCTCCAATGTACTGACAATAATTCACTGGAGGAACCTAGCCTTGGGCTTGTCTTTACATTATCAAGCGGGGCTGTGTCACACGTCATTATGCGCCCGCAAAAACATGAACAAACAGGCGAATATATTTGGCCTAAAACTTGTGGCTTAAGCTAACCGTAGGCTCGTACTTTACTTGTCCCATACTCCACGAACAACAACCTGATTCGCATCCTCTAAGGGTTTGATTGTGGCCAAAATATCTTCTTGGCCAAGACCGCTGGCTTGAAAACGCTTTAGCATCTTCTGCGAAACAGAGACCATCTCTAAATCCATGTCGAGTTCCGCGGCGAGCTCGGTAGCCAAGTCAATATCCTTACACGCTAAGTCAACGGTAAACGCAGTAGGCAACCGGTCTTGCAAAATATTCTTGATACCTCCTTGCCAAGTGAGACTGCTCCCACTGCTGACTCTCACGATATCCCACAGTACCGTCGGGTTAACCCCAGCTTTTGAACCTAATACAATCGCTTCAGCGTTAGCCATCATTATTGAAAAAGCCAGACTATTATTTATCAACTTCGCGACATTGCCGGAACCCACATCGCCCGCGTGAAAAATATTTTCTCCCATAGATGACAATAGTACTTCCGCCTTGTCGAAAAGTGATTTATCACCTCCAACCATAATCGTGAGAATTCCTTTTTGCGCGCCCCGAACACCCCCGCTAACCGGCGCATCCAAAAACCCCACCCCTACTCTCTTCGCCTCTTCCGCTATACCTTTTACAAGTTCAGGAGAATTAGTGCTCATATCTATTAATATTTGTCCCGAGACCATCGAGGGTAGAATCTCAGCAAAAACTGAAGCGACTTCCGAAGGACCCGGTAACGACAAGATAATCACATCGACCCCGATTGTCAGGCTCGTAGGATTTTCAGCTCGTTTTGCTCCGGTTTTTTCTAGTTCTGCGGTCGCGCCCAGATTTTCATCGTATACTGTCAACTGGTGACCACTAGCTAGAATATTGGCGGCCATCGGCGCACCCATATTCCCTGTGCCAATAAATCCGACGTCCACACCAAACTCCTTAATAAAAAGCTTTTAAAATAGTTACGTTATATCCGAGCCATAGCAGTTACTGCCAAAACCATTTGAAGTCAGTCTCTGGTAAAGAGAAAACAAATAACGCGCTCCCATAAGTTTCCATAGGAGGGGCACCTACAATGGCTGCGGCGATACCCCCACCACCACTAGGGATAGCTATAAATTGTTTTCCATCCATTTGCCAAGTAATAGGTTGGCTACGAATCGAAGAACCTGTTTGGAACTTCCACAGGACCTCTCCGCTTTCATCGTCTAACGCTAGCGCGTACCCACTCTGATTGCCAGAAAAAACAAGTCCGCCTTTAGTCGCTAATGCACCACCCATCAAGGGATATTTATCCTGATATCGCCACTTCACTTGTCTTGTTTCAGGTTCAACCGCGACCAACACTCCATATGCCGAACCCGTCTCTCCCTCAGTGATCCCTGGACCTCCTCCCCAAAAGGGAACTCCTTGGACAAACTCCATACTTTCTTTAGTCATCTTCCCGCATGATTCGATGCTGGGCACATACATTAATCTAGTGGACTCGCTCCACGCATAGCTCCAAGAGCCATTGTTACCACCAACATTTCCTGGACAGATAAACTCTTCATTCCCTCCAGCCTTAGGCACATAACGAGGATCCACGTCGGGACGGCCGTTTTCATCCAAGCCCTTAGACCAATTTAAGCGATCTGTGTACTGGAAGGCATGTAAAAATTTTCCAGTCGTTGCATCTAATGTGTACACATAGCCATTTCGGTTGGCTTGCATTAACGCGCGTACCGTCTTCCCGTCAAATTCAACATCGGCAACTACAATTCCGTTGGTAGCATCGTAGTCCCACACATCATGCGGCGTGAACTGGAAATACCATTCGAGCTCTCCGGTTTCTGGGCGCAGGGCTAAAACAGAGTTAGTGTATAAGTTATCTCCCAGGCGCGCGTCGCCATTCCAATCAGGAGAAGGGTTCCCAACGGGCCAATAAATCAAATTCGTTTGCGGATCATAAGTGCCGGTCGACCAAGTCGGGCCACCCCCGGTTTTCCAAGAGTCGCCCTCCCAAGTCTCTACCCCAGGCTCACCGGCAACGGGCACAGTATACCTTCGCCATTCCAAATTCCCTGTTGAAGTGTCGTATGCATCAACGAAGCCGCGCGCAGCATACTCACCCCCCGCGATTCCCGTCACCACTAAATCTCCGACTATTAATGGAGCGCTGGTAGCACTGTATCCTATTTTGTAGTTGTGCATCTCCACGTTCCATCGAACTTCCCCTGTCTCACGATCAATTGCGAGCAGTCGCGCATCCAATGTAGCCATAAATAAAAGATCATCTTTGATGGCAACACCTCGATTGACAGGCCCACAGCAAAGAATTAAGTCACTGGGCATATCATGTTCAAAATGCCACAGTACCTCGCCAGTCCCAGCATCAAGCGCCCACAAATTATTATAGGGAGCAGTTAAGTACATTACTCCGTCGGCTACCACAGGCGAAGCGGACAACTGGCCCACAATTCCTGTTTGAAAAACCCACGCAGGCGCTAATCCACTTACGTTCGTTTTGTTTACGTCATCGAGAGGACTAAAACGCCAATTCCCATAGTTGCCACCATACATCAGCCAGTCACTCGGGTTCTCGGTCCCTTGCATAAGTCGCTCAGTGCTGACAAGACTAGTGCCTTTCGCAGATGCGATGCAGGTGATAACGGATACGAACAGTAAGGACACAATCAAGTTAACAATTTTCATTATTTTCCCCAAAAAACGATGACTACACGCAACTTAAAATCAACTACTCCTCAATATAGTGAGCTTATCTCGCCGACTGTAACTCATTTAGCGCGCCTAACGTGTAAGTTTGAGCATAGGGTCGTCTGTCCGGTAGGTTGTACTTTTTCATTAAAGCACTAAGTTCGCCGCTCGCATCTATATCCGCCAAAATTTTCCCAACTTGCCTCCTTAAAACGCTGTTACTTGATAGCGTGACGAAATGAATATTCCATCGAAGAGCGATAGGAGGTTCGTAGTTATCGACAAAGGCACGAGCTCTTTCCTCGTATAACTCCCGCAATAGCCATCCTGCTGTCGGCCCCCACAGTAGCCCAGCATCAGCCTCTCCACTAAAAACACCATTTAATGCGTCGGCTGCAGAAAAATAAGTTTTCGATTTGGCACCAAGCATTTTTAGCGCAAAATGAGCAACGGTTTGTGATTGAATAGCGACGTTCTTGGCGCGCAGCAGACGCAAATTAGCACTCGTTTTGTCAGACAAAGAAATGAGCTCAAATGCCGCAGCGTAGTATGCGGAACCGAGAACAATAGTTTTACCGCTCTCCTCAAAAGATTCTGAAGTTCCAGGCACACTCAGTATAACGTCGCACTCGCCTTTAGCCAGCCTGCGAAACGGGTAGTCACTTTCAATTTCTTGGATCTGCGTACTATTAGGCACCCAAACCGGCAAAAACTCGCGTCCCATTGACTCAGCTACTCTCTGACCGATTTCATAATCAAACCCGTTGATTGTGGCTTTACCCGAGTAAGGCATATTATCCTCAAGCAGACAAATACTGAGCGGTGCTACCTCGTCGGAAAGTGCCGGAAAGGATACCAGCACCCCTAAAAATAAGAGGGAGGCAATCCTCCCTCTGCGACTGTTTACTCCCAAAACCATTTAGTTTTAGGCAACGCGAATACTAACAATGCATTGCCGTTAGTGCCTTTCTCAGGGGCTCCAGAAAGTCCAGGGACTAATCCTCCCATACCGCTACCAATGGCAACGTACTGCGTACCATCAACCTCCCATGTGATTGGTTGGCTCCGCACCGATGAACCAGTTTGGAATCTCCAAAGTTCTTCTCCAGTGGCATCATCCAGAGCAAAGGCGTAACCGTCTTGATCTCCACTAAAAACTACTCCACCAGCAGTAGCTAGGGCACCACCAACAAACGGATATTCGCTACGATACTTCCATTTTACTTCACCGCCGACTGGATCGATTGCGGCCAAAATACCGTAACTCGAGCCGTCGTCAGTCTCAGGTGTTGAAGGGCCACCCCCCCAGAACGGAACACCCTGAATATAAACCATATCCTCTTTAAATACCCCCATACACGACTCTACCGAAGGCACATACATAAGTTCTGAAGATTTACTGTAGGCATAGCTCCAAGAACCATTATGTCCGCCACTTAATCCAGGACAAACCGGATCGCCAGCCTCACCCGCCTGAGGCACCGCTTCCGGATTGACTTGAGGTCGTCCATTAGAGTCCAAACCAGTAGACCAAGTGAGCCGATCCGTGTACTGGAATCCCTTCATGTACGCGCCAGTTGTGGCATTTAGGACATAGACATATCCATTCCGATTGGGTTGCATTAGAACACGAACAGTTTCCCCATCCACAACTATATCGTCTACAACAATTCCATTAGTGGAATCGTAATCCCACATGTCATGCGGTGTAAATTGGAAGTACCACTGCATTTCGCCTGTCTTAGGATCTAGCGCTAATACAGAGTTTGTATAAAGGTTATCACCCTCTCGAACATCACCATTCCAGTCGGGACTGGGGTTGCCTACCGGCCAATATAAGAGGTCAGTTTGTGGGTCATAAGTACCAATAGCCCATGTAGGACCACCACCAGTTTTCCAAGAATCGCCCGCCCAGGTTTCGACTCCTTTCTCGCCCTCAGAGGGGACTGTATAACGGCGCCACAAACGCTCACCGGTAGTGAGCGCATAAGCATCGATAAAACCTCTTGCGCCGTATTCGCCGCCTGCAATACCTGTTATCACCATATCGCCAACAATAAGTGGTGAGCTGGTTCCGCTGTAACCTTTCTTGTAGTCTTCCAGTTCAGCAGTCCAAAGTACTTCACCATTGGAGCGTTGTATGGCCAAGAGCTTTGCATCCAGGGTAGCCATGAAAAGTAAATCATCTTTGATCGCGACACCACGATTCGCCGGGCCGCAGCAAAGGATCAGATCACTCGGCATATCATGCTCAAAATGCCAAATCACTTCTCCGTTTTTAGCATCTAACGCCCATAAATTGTTATACGGCGCACTGACGTACATAACTCCATCCGCAACGATTGGTGATCCAGATAATTGACCTGTTAATCCCGTTTGAAACATCCAGACTGGGGCAAGTTTACTTACATTGTCTTTATTTATGGTATCGATAGGACTATATCGCCAATTCGCATAGTTACCTCCATACATATACCAGCCATCCGTCTTGTCGGTTCCTTTGAGCAGATCTTCGCTAGTTACAGGCTCTCCTGCATAACTGAACTCTAACTCGACCGAATCGGCGGCAAATGCGGACGGCCCCAACAAGAGTGCCAACCCGGCGCATATAGCTAAAATATTATCCACGTTCATTCACATACCCCTTATTCTTTGATACTTACTATATCTACTAATCTTAACTCAATTCAATACTTTATGTCGGCGAATCTAAATCAAATTTTGGTGACCTTTTTTCTCGGTGTGATCGCACGCCTTCGACGGCTTCAGGAGAGGCAAAACCTAGCATCTCCAGCGCTGTTGATGCGTCAAAGCTAGGACCCGCCATACGATACCAGTTATTCAGAGCGTACTTAGTCCATCTCGTGGCGGCAGGCGCGCTATCGCGCAATCGTTCAGCAATATGTATCGCCTTCGCTTGTAATTCATTGTCCTCGACACATAGGGACACCATGCCCAAACGCTCAGCCTCTTCACCATCCATGGGTTCGCACAAAAGCAAATGATATTTCGCCTTAGCCATACCGCAGAGCAGTGGCCAGTTGATGACCGCAGAGTCACCTGCAGCTACTCCTAACCGCGTGTGACCGTCGACTATTTTCGCGGACTTCCCCGCAATTGAAATGTCAGCCAACAAACCCGCAACTAAGCCTGCGCCAACTGCAGCGCCATTAATTGCAGAAACTATTGGCTTAGAGCAATTAATGATGTTGTAGACCAAATCTCGAGCTTCTTTCCACGAACGAGCCCTCGCCTTATGGTCCTCGATCATGTCTTCAATCATCCCAAAATCCCCGCCAGCAGAAAACGCTTTACCCTTGCCAGTCAAGATCACTGAACTGACGTTTTCGTCTTCATCAATGTCACGCCAGATGTAAGTTAACTCTCGATGCCCCTCGGCATCAAGGGAGTTCATAGTCTCCGGCTTATCAAATGTGATTCGTAAAATTCGATCGCCAGGGCTGTCAATCTTCAGCGCGTGATATTTCTTGTAACGGTCAAGCATGATTTCACCTCTAGTTATATATTTTTCAGTTTCTAAATTTCAAAGACACCAATGTGAACAATGTGGTGACACTATATAGGACTAATATAGCGTATCATTGTAGGATACTACGACCGCCGTGTTTGCTATCGGTGAGAAATATCTAACGGAGATAATAATAATGCCTGATTTGCGTGTAAATATTGAGAATCACGTCGCCACATTAACCCTCAATCGCCCCGAGGCTCGCAACGCGTTGAGCGAGGAGATGAGAACGTTATTAAAAGAATCTCTGTGCCAGATTGAAAGTGACGACAACATTCGATGTGTGATTATACGAGGTGAAGGCGAACACTTTATGGCTGGAGGCGATGTGAAATCCATGTCGACCATGTTAGATGAACAGCCTGAAAAGATAAGAGTAGCTTTCCGAAAAAGGATTTATGAAGGCATAAATTCAATTATGTTGTCAATCAGACGCATGCCAAAACCAGTTATCGCTAGCGTCTCAGGCGCAGCCGCGGGCGCAGGTGTGAGTATGGCCATGGCGTGCGATTTAGTAATAGCTGACAGTGATTCGTTTTTTACTTTAGCTTATTGCCATATTGGCACGACTCCCGATGGGGGTGCCTCTTTTCAGCTGCCAAGAAGTGTCGGAACAAAAAGAGCCATGGAAATCGCGCTTCTCGGAGAGCGTTACGATGCAGAGACGGCGAAATCCCTTGGCATGGTGAATTTTGTGACTAAGCCCGAAGAGTTAGCTGATGAAACGCAAAAGCTGGCTAAGAGACTTTCTCTAGGACCAACGCACGTCTACGCGAATACTAAAAAATTAATCTACCAATCAATGGGCAATGATTTTGAAACGCAGCTTCAAATGGAGGCCGATCTTTTCGCCGATTGTGCGTCTCGCCACGATTTCAAAGAAGGTGTTACTGCCTTTGTCGAAAAGAGAAAGGCAAATTTCAAAGGGAATTAATTGTTCAACTCCAAGCAAACTTAGGTTGATCAAAATGTGCGACACGAGTTGATTTCCCTCGCACGGCGACCTCCCTAAATTGATAGATGATCGCGGCAGTTGGAGCGGCAATCCAATCGTCACCGACAGGCATGCGTAACACCGGGTGCGGCCCATCTCCAGGATCCAGTAGGGGCGCGTCATCACGAAGGAATTCAGAGATAGGTATCCTATGAATGGATTCTACTTCGGCTGGATTCGGCTCTAGATTTTTTTGATTTCCGGCCCAGCACACGACGGGTGTCATTATGAAACCTGAACGAGTGACAAAGTCATCCAAGCGACCAATAATATTTTCTTCAGAAACCTCTAGGCCGATCTCTTCTCTCATCTCTCTGAGAGCTGCTAGTTCGGGGGTCTCTCCTTCCTCCAACCGCCCCCCCAGGGAAAGACCATTGTCCGGCATGATTTCGTAACCGACTGGAACGCCGAGTCAAAATGAGAGACGCACTTTCTTGCCATTCCTCGAACTGGGCCATCCCTGACAGCATTGGTCCGAAGCCACTATCAACAATTGTAACAGCTACCGCAGCAGACCGTCCGTCCGTGGTAGCCTGAATGTCATTAAATTCTTTCAAATTAGATTCAACGAGATTTCTGAACTTAGGGTCTATTAAGTGAGACATAGATTAAATCACCATTCAATATGCAGTAAATAAACTAGATGTAACAATACTTATACTCCATACAACAAAACTTATACTCCATACAACAAATTCGAGCCTAGTATTGACGTGTGCACTCAGATTGCGGCACGATTAACAAAAGAACTTATTATACATCAGGTCGCACCATGCAATTCTCTCTAACTGACGAACAGACTATGATTCAGGACACGGCAAGACGTTTCGCCGAAACAGAACTTTCACCTGTAGCTGCCTTATTAGAGGATGCCAATGAAAGGCCAACGTACCTTAAAAACCTTAAAAAGCTCGCCGAAATAGGATTCATGGGCCTTAATATATCGGCGGACTACGGAGGATCCGAGGCGGGTGTAATCCCATTTAGTGTAGCTCTCACCGAAATTGGACGAGCGTGCGCATCGACAGCAGTTGCGATGTCAGTAAATAACTTGGTTGGTGAAGTTGTGCAATCCATCGGCACCGAGGATCAGAAAAAAAAATATATCCCAAAACTATGCAGTGGAGAATTTGCTTGTGCGTCGTTCTGTCTCACTGAAGCAGGCGCTGGGTCCGATCCGTCGCGATTGAAAACGCTTGCTACAAAAGATGGTGCGGGGTGGGTAATTAACGGCAGTAAAATGTGGATCAGTAGTGCCGAGTACGCTGGATTTTTTGTCGTCTGGGCCGTAACTGATTCGTCTCTCCCAGCAGGAAAAGGAATTTCTTGCTTTCTAGTTGATGCTGATAACCCTGGATTAACTATAGGGCCGGAAGAGAATAAAATGGGACAGCAAGCATCATCGACGAATTCAGTGCATTTTGATAATTGTAGGATTTCTAACAGCGCGATGCTCGGAACCGAAAACCAAGGGTTTAAAATTGCAGTTGGAGAATTAGTAGGAGGTAGGATAGGTATCGCCTCTCTTGCGCTTGGGTTAGGCTCCGCAGCAATAGATTTTGCGAGAAAATATACCACCGAGAGAGAGCAGTTCGGTGAAAAAATAAGTAATTTTCAAGGGCCTCAATTCATGATGGCTGATACGTATACCGAAAGAGAGGCAGCGAAGTTAATGGTTCTGCAAGCTGCCTGGAAAAAAGACAATAATGAACCGTATATGAAAGCAGCCTCGATGGCTAAACTCTACTGCACCGAATGGGCAAACAGAGCCTGCTACACTGCCCTCCAATTAATGGGTGGCGCTGGTTACACTAAAGACTACCCGCTGGAACGCTACACGAGGGATGCTCGCGTCACTACGATTTACGAGGGGACCAGCGAAATACAACGAGTCATCATAGCAAGAGAGCTGCTGAAAGAAATTGCATAATCGACAAACTAAACTAAACTGACAGCAGATAAAGCAAATGACAATGAAAGTCACAAACAGACTTAGGAGAATCGAGTCATGAGAATGGAAAAATTATTATCGTATCACGCGAATTTATTGCCAGGATTGGATGTCGGTGAGGGACCTTTTGGGAACAGATTAATAGTTGAAGTCGAAGGTGGCGAATTTCAAGGCCCTAAGCTAAAGGGAACCATCAGAAAACATGCTGCCGCAGACTGGTTAACGCTTTGTGAGGACTATGGACACCTTGACGTGAGAGCTACCTTTGAAACACATGATGGCGCTTACATATTTGTAGAATATAAAGGCAAGCTGGAGATGACTGCCGCAGTGCAAGCCGCCCTCAGTACCGGAGAAGGTTCCACAGAAATCGGTGATCAATACTTCTTTACAGAAATACTTATGCAAACCGGTGACGAGCGATACAAATGGGTAAACAATATTATATGTGTGGGTCAAGGGAGAATTCTGCCTGGGCGTGTGGAGTATGACGTCTATCAAGCCATGAACGACTAATGCGATATTATGCAAGGCGAAACTAAGTTATGAAATTCGGTTTATTCTATGAACTGTCAACTCCTCGGCCTTTCACTACCGAGAATCAACGTATGGTCATTGAAAATGCTATTGAGCAAACAGTACTTGCCGATCAGTTAGGTTTTTCGAGCGTATGGTGCGTGGAGCATCACTTTCTTGAAGAATACAGCCATTCTAGCTGTCCCGATATGTTCCTTACCGCGGTAGCTCGAGAAACTACGGATATCCGAGTGTGCTTTGGTATTGGAACATGCGTTCCCGCAATGCACTCTCCTATCCGATGGGCTGAGAAAGCTGCTTATCTTGACATGCTTTCCAATGGTCGCGTTGAGTTCGGCACGGGGCGTTCTTCTACTTGGAACGAACTGGGTGGCTTTGAGGCTAATGTTGATGATACGAAAAAAAGCTGGGACGAATACTGCCGAGTCATACCCCAAATGTGGACCCAAGAAAGATTTTCATATAAAGGTAATTATTTCAGTATGCCGGAACGGTGTGTCCTACCTAAGCCAGTGCAAGAGCCGCATCCGCCTATGTGGGTAGCGGTCACTGCTCCTGGCACTGAATTAGATGCAGCTGATAGAGGAATGGGCGCGTTAATTCTTTCAATATCCGATGTTGAGCGCAATGTTCCCAGAATTCAAGAGTACCGAGAACATATAAAAACATGCGAGCCCGTAGGTGAATTTATCAACGACCAAGTGGCGATCGCTAATTGGATGTATTGTCACGAAGATAGTGAATACGCAAAGCAAAAGGGAAACGAGCTGATAGGAACCTTTGGCTATATGGCGGGCCAAACGGTAGAAATATCTGAGGCGTATCCTGCCAACAGTTACAAAGCCCTGGGCCTCTTGGGCTCTTTAAGGCAGGATCCGAACGCCCCAGGCGATAAGAAAAATCCGCCTGCAAGCGGGCTGTGTTTTGGAGACCCAGCTACGATAATTAAAACAATCAGACTCTGGGAAGAAGCTGGAGCCGACCAAATAATTTTCATGGTCCAAGCACGAGAGCATCTGCCCCAAGAAGAAGTCCTTAATAGCATGCGTCTTTTTGCGAAAGAAGTTATGCCGCATTTTAGTGAAGATGAAATACCGGCGGCAGTAAAACACATGAGATATCCAGAGTTACTCTATGGATGTGGCGACCCTGAAACTATTCCAGTAAGCAAAACTCCTCTAGATGTGAGCGATGGTTCCGCTATTAACATTACAAATGCAGAGATCTTTTACACACTGTACGAGCTTAAAATGAGCGTTGCTGAGACAATTTTACCGGCGAGTCTCCATCCCAGTATTCCCGCTCTTTTCAGCCTAACATTCGTCTCAGGAGAGCACGAAATAACTGGCGCTTTCAATCTTGCTTACATTGGAATTGCTTGTCGCACTGGAATAAAACCGAGACATCTTATAATTAAATCATTTTGTGACAACGATGCGGCGCTCAAGCTCTTCGCGGCACGCTACGGTTTCAATGCATCTTTAGCACGAGTATCGTGCAGGGAAACTTACGACCGGGTAAATGGAACGATTCGCCATGAAGACCAAATAATTGCAGATATTAGTATCGGTAATTGCAGCCCACTGATTGGGTCCGGCGGCGTCGTGAAATATTCTCCAGCTTTGAATGCTTGCGTGTTAGATGAGCAAATCAAACTCGTCCAATTTGAGGCAAATTATACATTTAAAACTGTCATCCGTGGTGAGCCTTCCGACCAGATATTTGACTCTAACGCCCTAGGTCATGAAGGTCTGAACACTCATTACCCCGTGGCTGGCACTCACGCTGTGGCAGATGTGAATCTATTGCCTGCTCGTTTTCAAGTTGATTTGATCAATCCTGCTGAAACAGGTGGCGCGACTAAAATCACAACAGAGCAGCTTAAAAAATAGTTTGTAGCCCCTCGTCAAGGAGGAGCTACAAAATTGGCAACTAACGAAATGCGGGCATAACTAATTCTGCGAAATCTCGATATACCTTATGCGCCTGATCGGCATCGGGAAGGATATTCAACTCCTGCAATCCCGATTTTTCTCTCGCCTTCATCTCTTCAATAATTTCTTCGGGAGTACCTGCTAGGCACGTAGCCTTTATTGCTTCCGGCGTAACAAATTTCCTCTCCTCCGGCTGCATGTAAGTGCAATGACCGTCATGTATTTGCCGGAAGCGTGCATCTTCAGGCAAGGAGAACTTACTGACTCGATCGACGTATTCTTCCCAAACATTCGCAAAATGAGCGGGCACCATGTCATCATTTTCTCCGTACTTTTTCCAAATCTCATAGAAAAAATGTAACTCGCACGTCACCCAGGATCCTACCTCGTCAATAACACGATCATCGGTCAATTTCTCACCGGGACGGAGTACACAGCCTGCAGTTAATACCGATGTTTGAAAGTTATCATCCAGTGATCGTCCTACTGCGGCAGCACCACCATGTATACGCTCTAGCTTATCCGATATTTCATTTGGGGCACCGCCAATAGTCACCCACCCATCACCGTAAGCTCCGGTCGCCTCCAGCGCTTTAGGTCCATTTGCGGCGACATAAATAGGTATTTTATTATCCAAATTTAAGTAATAGCGATCGCGATGCAAGAACTGGATCTCTTGAGTTCTCCCGCGGAAAGTGTAATCCACCGCATCACCATCAAGTAACGATCGCAAGACTCTCAGGTATTCTCTAAATTCCTTAACTGGCATGGGATCCTGTCCCATCACACGCATTGCAGTGTGCCCTGTTCCTATCCCTAGGAATGTCCGGCCGGGCGCTAACTGATTAATCGTACCGATCGAATGAGCAGTAACCGGAGCAATTCTAGTTCCAGGTATTGCCACACCCGTACCGATTTCAATTCGTTTGGTATTTACCGCGGCGAGCGCCAACGTTGCGTAGCAATCCGACCAGATCATTTGAGAATCAGGGACCCACGCGCGATCATAGCCTAACTCTTCAGCGTACCTGATTAAATCCCAACGATTTATATTAGGGTCTATAGTTACCGCAAATTTCATGTCTTTCTCCTAGGCAATTTGTCTTAACTGTTAGTGTTACGAAAATGTTATATTTATCTTGACCAAAGATATAGTGTCAACTTCGAAATCGTTCCCGTGTTAGCTTCATCGGAATGCGGGGATCACAAGTTCCGCGAAATCTCTGTAGACTTTCCGCGCAGTGTCCGCCGAGGGCATAATACTTATGTCTTTCACGCCGTTTCGCTCTTTTTCCTTTATTTTTTCGATTATTTCGTCGGGGCTACCGACTAAAGCAGAAGCAGCGATAGCATCTGGAGTCACAAATTTCCTTTCTTCTGGTACCAGATGAGTGGCGTGATCAAGATGGATCTGTCTAAAACGGGCATTTTCTGGCAGTGAATAATTGTTGACCCGACTAACGTATTCCTGCCAAAGATTAGCGAAATGTGGAGGTACGAGATCCTCTGGCTCACCGGCCTTTTTCCAGATCTCATAGAAGAAATGGAGCTCAGTTGTCACCCACGAGCCAATCTCATCAATTACTCTATCGTCTGTTAATTTGTCTCCAGGCCTCAATATACTAGGAGCGGTTAGAAACGAGGTAAAAAAATCGTCGCCTATTGTCCTACCTACAGCTTGCGCGCCACCTTGAATCTGCTCTAATCGACTTGAAACTTCATCCGAATCTCCGCCGATAGTTACCCAACCGTCACCGTAAGCTCCTGTTGCTTCGCAAGCTTTTGGACCATTGGCTGCAACATAAATAGGGATATGATTATCCAAATTTAGGTAGTAACGCTCCCGATGAAGGAATTGGATTTCTTGTGTTCGTCCTCGATAGGTATAGTCAACAGCCTCACCTCCGAGTAAGGCTCTAACTACTCGGAGGTACTCACGAAATTCTCGCACTGGCATGGGATTTTGGCCCATAACTCGCATCGCAGTATGGCCGGTACCTAGTCCGAGGAATACTCTTCCGGGCGCCAATTGATTGATTGTGGCGATAGAATGAGCAGTGACAGGCGCAATACGCGTTCCAGGAATAGAAACTCCTGTCCCAATTTTAATTCGAGATGTGTTCGCCGCAGCCAAGGCTAAAATCGCGTAGCAATCCGACCAAATCATCTGGGAATCAGGAATCCAGGCACGGTCGTACCCTAACTCTTCAGCATATCGAACGAGATCCCAGTCATTAATGTTAGGATCAATTATCACTGAAAACTCCATTCAGCACCCCCCTCAATATTCCAGAACTTGAGGAGACAGTAGCACTTTTGAGCCACACTTCAAGAACAATTATTCCAAATAGACCATTATTAACTGGAGGTCATAATTATGGAGCAGTCACCCTCTGCCAATCAAGGGCATTTTCGATGCCATCACTGTCATGAATTGTACATTGGCCTCCAAGGGTAAATTTGCCATGTGCAAAACTGCATCCGCGACATGTTCGACATTCATAGTAGGTTCTTTCTCTATGGCTCCGTTCGCCTGTTTAACTCCTCGTGTCATAGGCACAGCCATTTCAGTTAACGCATTTCCTATATCAATTTGTCCACAACAAATATTAAATTCACGCCCATCCAAAGACAGACTTTTAGTGAGACCGGTAATCGCATGCTTTGTCGTCGTATAGGGTACAGAGCCTGGTCTCGGTACTTGAGCCGAGATCGAGCCGTTGTTAATAATTCGTCCTCCTTGAGGTGACTGAGTTCGCATTAAACGAAATGCTGCCTGAGCGAGTAGAAAGGAACCCGTAATATTCGTGTGTAAAACATCCATCCAAGTATCAATTGAAATCTTATCAATCAAGCTTGTTGGGCTGCTTATCCCAGCATTATTAAATAAAACATCTAGTCTGCCATAATCGCTTTCGACTTTTTTAAAAACTTCCGTTACCGCTATCACATCAGTTACATCGCATACTCTGACATCGGCAGAAGGGGACTCAGACGCAGTTTCTAACAGTGTACCTTTGGTGCGGCCTACCAATATAACCCGATACCCATTAGACAAAAATTTACGCGCTGTCGCTCGGCCAATGCCGCTACCGGCGCCACTTATCAATGCGATAGGCGATCGATCATTCAATTGACCGCCCTTCCATCTTCCGACCAAAACTTTTTACGAATAACTTTCTTATCGGTTTTGCCTACCGCAGTTTTGGGGATTTCATCCCAAAACTCAACCGATTTGGGGGTTTTCACGCCCCCTAGCTTCTCACGGCAAACAGCAATGACATCACTTTCATCAATTTTTTGGCCAGAATTCAACACCACTACCGCTTTGATTAACTCTCCCCATTTTTCATCAGGAACACCTATGACAGCACACTCCAGCACTTCAGGCATAGCAAGAATAGGCGCTTCAACTTCAGTCGCAAAAACGTTAAAACCTCCGGTTATTATCATATCCTTCTTGCGATCAACGATGTAAAGAAAATTATCTTGATCCAAATACCCTATATCACCCGTGTGGTGCCATCCAAATTGTCTTGCTTCGATATTCGCCTCAGGTTTTTCAAAATAACCCGGGGTCACGAGAGGACCACGACAACAGATCTCACCGCGTTCACCAACATCCATAATGGTGCCTTTATCGTCAAGTATTGCGACTTGCGTACACGATGTTATTTCACCGCAGCTCTTTAATCGCTCTGGCTTTACTCCTCGCGCAGCATCTGCCACGACCTGACAAGATAGCATTGAAACCAACATCGGAGCCTCGGCCTGTCCATAACATTGGCAGATAACGGGACCAAAAACGTCTACGCCACGTTTAAATTTATCGGGAGAGACTGGAGCTGCAGCAATCAAGATCTGCCTTAAGCTACTGCAATCATAATCACCCACTTTAGGATGATCTAAAAGGGCATAATACGCAGTTGGAGGCAAAAATATATGCGTCACTCTATCTTGCTCGATGCTCTCTAATACTGCAGTAGCATCAAAATTTTTGTGAATCACAGTGGTGCCTGAGACAGGCGCAAAAATATTAATGATAATGCCTGCCGCATGAGTAATTGGTGCCACGGCAAGATGAACAATATCATCCGGCTCGTTGCCAACATAGTGTTTGAGTCCGAGTTCGACCATAGTCACAACGTTAGCATTACTAATCTCCACTCCTTTAGAAGGTCCGGTGGTTCCTCCTGTGGGCCATCTCGAAAATATCGCATTCGGGTTCCCGTGAGGATCTGACCAGTCTGGAATATCCGATTTTTTACCATTCGCGCAAAAAGCATGCAAAGAAGGAAACCCCATATCAGGACTATCCAGGCATATTACTCCTTTCAGATCGGGGATAAGATCTATAGCTTCTTGAGCGAGATGAACAACCTCAGAATGAAAAAAAATCCATCGTGTCTTGGTATAACGCATATATTCTGCATTACTGCTAGCGCTATTCCTCACATTAACAGGTATCCACGCTCCACCTGCCCGTAGAACTGAAAACACCCCAATGACCGCGGTGGCATGATTGTGCGAATAAACCGCTACTGAATCACCAAATTCAAAACCCGCTGCATATAATCCTTTGGCTGTGCTATCAATTAGCTTATCAGCCTCCTTATAACTGTACGTTATATCCTCGCTGACTAAAAAATCCCTGCTAGGACTTTTTCTTACCCCTCTTTCGAAATAATCTATTGGCCTCACGACTAGATCCTCCTATTCTGCAATGTTAGCCCGAACTCTATCTCAGCTTATTTAACATCAAGCGCGAACCTTAGAATATTAAACTTCTGCCCAACAAAATACTGAGAACAACATTAAGACCACCACACCTAAATGTATTCAGTTTACGCTTCCCTCACCTACTACCATGAGGTCTGGATTAAAGCCTCTCTTCTGCGCAACTTGAAGTAAATTTTTATAGATCTCCTTGGAAATACTCTTGTCTCTCGCCAATACCCAGAGATACTGACGGTCAGGAGAGCCGACTAGAACAACACTGTAATCTGAATCTATGTCCAGCACCCAGTAATCGCCCCATACCGCCGATAAAAAGCCGAGCCACGCAGGTGCAAACCGGACCTGCAATCGAGCGGGATCAAAGTACTTCTTATTAAGCCTTCCCTGACCTTCAGCCACGCGCAAAACTCCATCGCGATCTCGACAGGCATTAATGATACTAATCCGGCCAGGACTCAGAAGAGAGTATTCTGCGGATGGTTCGCTGACGCAAAACGCTTGAAATCGATTTGGGATAAAAGCGATTTGATACCACGTCCCCATATAACGCGCTAGTGAAAATTCAGGTACTGTCCCCGGTTCATTCTGCGCCACAGAAATCTGAGCGAAAAAAAGCACCCATAGGACTGGGAAAAGCACCCTAGTTTTTTTTATTTTAAAACTCACTCTATTTAAGACAATCTCTGCTAGTTTAATCAAATTACTATGCGGTGTGAGATTGCCACCATTGTCTCAATGCAGCATTTACTTCGCCGGAGTGAAAACGCGCAACTTGGTTACTTGGAGAGAGTGCCTCTTCATAGAAAAAATCTGGTAACTCATCATCTTTTTCTTCAAAGCCTGCCGCTCTATTAAAATCAGCCTCGTGTAACAATGTCTCACGACCTAACCTATAAAAGAACTCTGTATCTAACTCTGTGCCTACTGCCTTATTAATAAGATCCACGATCATTTCAACATTGGCATTAGTTACTGAGCGCCCAAAGACACAGAGACCCAGCGAGTCTGCTGTAGCGCACACTACTTGCATCTCCATACTAGCCGCGACCAGATCATCCACACCTTTGCCACTACATTCAAATTTAGCGGCGTTTCCTGTGGTATGGTCAGCACCTTGGGCTGTGGTCATCATGGAAATACCTGTAACTTCGATAACTCTGGGATCGTACGCACTAATTCCTTGGTTTTTAATCACCGGAACTCTTTTAACACCATAAAATTGTCCAACATGACCAGTTCCACGCGCCCAGAGTTTACCTTTTTCACTGCCAGCACGGATTTCTTCCAGTACCGACGTAAGAAAATTTGTGTCCCCAAATTCTGCAAGCCCCGCATCCAGAAGCACGCCCATCATGGCGCCAGTTTCGATTGTATCGATACCGAGGTCATTCGCGATCCAATTTAAACGAGCTAAATCGTCAGGATCTTCAATACCGCAGTTAGTTCCCATGATACCTAGCGTCTCATACTCAACCGGAGAAGAGATTTCTTCTCCATCCTCGCCGGCATACACATTACTACACTCGATCATGCAGCCAGGCATGCAGGCGTGGGAAACCTCGCCTCCCCTACTCAAGTTCCTTTCGCGTATGTGTTCTCCACCCATCTTAAATGTATTAGAAGCACCATTAGTTTGGCTTCCTGCACTAAAATTATTTGTTGGTAGTCCGCCAACATGATTTGTGTAATCACCCATCATCGCAGTACCGTAATCTCGAAGTGCCATAGTGGCGTCATCTGCACGGATCATTTTCCCGTACTCTTTAATTCCTTTTAAAAGCTGCTTACGATCAGAAAACCCCGGCATTTTGGCCAAGTCTAAAACAATCGCCTTGATTTTTTTCGCCCCCATTACAGCTCCCACACCTCCACGCGCCGCTAAGCGGGTTGGCCTCTGATCTGTGTCACTCATGGCAATTCCGGCAAGAAGTCCCCCATACTCCCCGACTAAACTGCAGATGGCTAAGCTCACCTTAGGGCCATACTTTTCGTGAAGCATTGCCGCACACTCAAAGTTACCTTTTCCCATATAAGATTTTGCCGAACTCCACTCCATCGAGCCATCAGCTTTAATGTATAGAACGGTCCATTCCTCGCTCACATCATTTAAAGTAAAACCAGCTATCTCTAGTTGTCCCATCGCTAGGCCAAACGAACCACCTGCATTCGACTCTTTTACTCCACCGGTCAATGGGCTTTTACAACCCACACTAGTTCGGTTCGCGTTCGAAAAATTACTCCCAGCGAAGGGCCCGGCAGAAAAGATCAGCGGGTTTTCAGCTCCTAACGGCTCAACCTTCGCTACACCCATTTCGAGTAAGGTTTTAGCTATAAAGAAACGACCTGCCTTAGCAACTTGTTCGCCAGTAAACTCTTCTTCGCGAACGCTCTTGTCTTTCACATTAATGTGTAAGTATTTTCTCATTAGTTTTCTTTGTCCGAAATTTCTATATTTTGTTTTGTAGGATCTACTTAAGATTGATCATTATAGTATAAAATGGCTTTTTTTCGCATTACTCTATGCATTTCGAGTCCTTGTTTCTATCAACTAGATTACTACTTTAAATCATAAATCTTACTTAAAAAAACGACGCGCGTTTATGGCAGAATTTAGTTCCTTCAAATAAAAAGTAAAAACTTTCTATATTATGAGCACGCCGCCTGACCCTTAACTAGTCGACCAGGAAATTCACCAGTTGGTTTATCTCCATTTAGTAAAACTGTCCCATTAACAATCGTGTGGGATATCCCTCTAGACGTCTGCTTTAATCGTTGTGCTCCAGCAGGCAAATCATTTACCAACTCAGGCATATTAGGTCCTATCGTGTCAGGATCAAACACTAATAGATCTGCGTTCAGCCCTTCCTTGACGAGACCTCGATCGGTTAAGCCCCACGCACTTGCAGTATCCGATGTAATTAATTTAACTGCCTCTTCAATAGTGAACGCATTTTTCTCACGAACCCAATGGCTTAGCAAATGGGTTTGTAAAGAAGAATCCATGATCTGTGCAACGTGTGCTCCAGAGTCTGAGAAGGTTACAACACTGTGGGGATGCTTCATCATCTCTAAAACAGAGTCTTGATCTTCATTAGCCAGCGGTTGCCGAAAAAAAACATCAAAATCGCGTTCTAAAGCAATGTCTATCATCGCTTCTACAGGGTGTACACCTCGCTCCTTAGCCACTTCGGACATAACACGCTCATCCCCAATTCCATTAAACAAGTAAACCCAGTCCCATTCAGGCGGCCTAGCCTCAGCTCCTGCCGCTTTTGGCCCATCGTGAGGTTTAGACGCAACCTCTATCAATTTTCGTCTTACTTCAGGATCGCGTAGAAGTTTTTTCTGTTCAACAATAGGCTGCGCACGCACATCGCGCCAAACATCCCAAGCATCAAAAGGGGTTTTAGAAAGGAAGGACAGCATAGTCGATATAGACCGACTGTGAGCCTGGACGAACAACTTTCCACCAGCAGCCTCAACTTCACCGCCAAGATCATAGAAGGCAGGCCATAACTCTGGGGCTACCCTTATACTAGGCATACCATAAGTAATGGGGCATTGAGACTCTACTGCTAGTGCCTTCAAACGATCGAAATAATCCTGCCGTCTTTGGGGATTTCTTCCTGGCTCCTCACTTGCTAGCTCAAAAATACCGCCTCCGGCCTCTCCCATAGCATTTACGATTGAACATACTTCGGGCCAATCTGCCACTCGACTAGCTACTGGCCTATCGTCTGCCGTAAGGTGATTCATCGTTCGGGAGGTCGAAAAACCTATGGCGCCCGCACGCACAGCATCTTGCACTTCTTCGCGCATACACTTTAAATCATCGGCGGTTGCAGCTTCGGAAAATGCCCGTTCGCCCATTGCATACGTCCGCAGAGCTGAATGTCCAATGTATGCGCCGTAATTTATTCCTTTCGGTAAGCTTTCAATGACCTCCAGATATTCTCTAAAAGTCTCCCACTTCCATTCAATTCCCTCACGCATCGCGTCACGAGGCAAGTCCTCCGCTCTTTCTAGATTTTTAAAAACTAAGTCAGCATCTCGCTCGGCGCAAGGTGCTAAAGTAAACCCGCAGTTACCCATCATCACAGTAGTAACACCGTGGTAACAAGAACACTGCCCTAAGGGGTCCCAAAATATCTGGGCATCCATATGTGTATGTCCATCAACAAAACCGGGAGATACGATTTTTCCGTCGGCATTTATTACCTGTTTCGCCTTCCCTGAGATCTTACCCACAGAGACAATCTTTCTATCATTTACCGCAACGTCAGCCGTAAAACCTGGTTTGCCAGTACCATCGACAACTAGGCCATTTTTAATCAATAAATCGTGCACTTTAGTTCTCCCTTTTTACAGCCACACATTCATTTTCGCTCGCAAAAATTATGCTCCAGAGTTAGTCTACTATGGTTCACACAGAAGCAATAGCTAGTCGGGGAGAAAAAGTTATGCCGCAATATCATATTATTGACGTTGATACTCATGTGACGGAGCGTGGAGATCTTTGGACCTCACGAGTTCCTGAAAGACTGCGAGATAAGGTGCCATACGTCGCTAAGAACAAGCGAGGAAGAGTAATGTGGTATATCGGTGATACGGCAATCGCTCGTTTAGGTTTTAATGCAACCGCTGGTGTGGGCGATATGATGAATCCTCCAAATGACTACGACGATATGCACCCGGGCGCGTGGGACGCTCACGAACGTCTGAAATATATGGATCAATATGGTATCTGGGCTATGGTTATGTACCCTAATGTTGGCGGGTTTGGTAACCAAGCATTTCTCAAACTGAAAGATCCAGAACTTATGCTTACATGTGTACAAGTTTATAATGACTGGCAAAGTGAGTGGGCGGCAGCGGACCCCCGTAGACTATTGCCCATCACGTCGTTGCCTTTCTGGGATATTGATCAATCGGTAACCGAAGTCTACCGATGTGCCAAAAAGGGGCACAAAGGAATCCTTTTTACAGGAGATCCCCAATCTCATGGGCAACCATTTTTAGGAGACCCGTATTGGGATCCTTTGTGGCGGACAGCATGTGATTGCGATTTACCTATCAGCTTTCATATTGGTTCGGGCAATATGGAAGGTGGACTAGTAAGAGAAAAATCAGAAGTTGTCGGCAAAATGGCGGCGTTTACAGAGCTATCAGTTGAATTTTTCATGAGGAACGGAGTCCAGCTGACCGATCTGCTACTGTCAGGTGTGCTTGCCAAATTTCCTAGTATTAAATTTGTTTCCGTTGAGTCAGGTATTGGTTGGATACCATTCGTCCTCGAAGCATTGGATTATCAATTTGAAGGTAATAGCGTAAGAAAGCAACGTCCCGATCTCGCGATGCCGCCATCAGAATACTTCAAGAAAAATGTCTATGGCTGTTATTGGTTTGAGCAAGTCGCACCTAAAAAATTGATCGATGCAGTAGGAGTCGATAACATCTTATTTGAAACGGATTTTCCTCACCCTACTTCTTTATTTGGAGATGAGATACAGTCAAGGATTTCTGAGGGGCTGGGCGACTGCGACCCTGGGGTAAAGGAAAAGATCTTGTGGACCAACGCCGCAGAATTATACAAGGTAGATTTACCTCCTGAGCATTAGAAAATAGAAACTAGCGCTAGATGAAATTTCGATATAGCTATATGAGACTACTAAATAAATTCACATTATTCATCCTACTCAGTGCTGGATCAGGTGCCAGTGCCTACGAACTGGACCACAACTTATCAGCGGAATTTAGACCTCTTAAAGAATCTGATTGGTCGTACCAAAAGGCTGCTCATCTGCTAGAGAGAGCGGGTTTTGGCGGTACTCCTTCGCAAATCCAAAAGCTTCTTGAAGTCTCTCCCGAAGAGGCAGTCGACGCGTTAGTGAATCCCAAGAGAACTAATTCTCATCTGCTTGAATTCGAACACTCAAAAATCTTCGATCCTGGCTTGGAACCGTTTCCAGCAAGTCGACCAGCGACCACAAAACTTGCTAGTGAAACAGGGCAGGCACTCGGCATCAAAGTTAGACCGAACGGAAATCGTCCCCTCCAGCCAATAGTAAATAAATTTTTTTACTGGTTACGCGCTAGTAGACTAGAAACCGACCGAGTCGCTCAGTGGTGGGGCGAGCGAATGGTATTCACGGATACGCCTTTGACCGAGAAAATGGCTCTTTTTTGGCACGGCCATTTCGCGACTAACGAAGATAAAGTTCGCGATTACAGGAAAATGCTAAAGCAACTGCAACTTTTTCAAACAGAGGGCCTTGGAAATTTTCGCACATTGATGGTCGCCGTCGCAAAGGACCCGGCAATGCTGGCTTTTCTTGATGCCGGCGTGAATATCAAAGAGTCACCTAACGAAAATTTTGCCCGAGAAATTGTAGAGCTTTTCACTATGGGTGTCGGGCACTACACTGAGCAGGATGTGAGGGAAGCTGCTAGAGCCTTTACAGGATGGAATTATAAAGGCCTCGACTTTGTACTAAACCGCGACCAACATGACTACGGTCCTAAAACTTTTCTAGGACATACTGGCAATCTGAGTGGTGAAGAAGTCATAGAGATAATTCTCGAACAGCAAGTGTCCGCCGAATTCATCGCCTCAAAAATATACGCCTTTTTCGTTTCTGAGAATATTGATCTAAAACTTAGGGAGGCTCTTGGTCAAAAACTGCAAGATTTAAACTATGAGATTAGACCGTTTCTCAAACTTTTGTTTCTATCCGAAAATTTCTACTCTACCAAGGTTGTTGGTACGCGGATCAAAAGTCCTACTGAGCTGGTCGTATCAACATATAGAAAATTAGGACTAGATAACTTTCCAGGAGCGCCCGACTTTAACCACGTCACTGGTAGTTTAGGTCAGCGATTAATGCACCCCCCTACTGTAGCAGGGTGGAGCTACGGGAAAGCTTGGATCACGCCTAGTCTATTGATACAACGAGGAAACTTTGCTTACAATCTGATGTTTCCCGATATTGAATTCATACCCTGGGATAAGTATCCAGGAGAAATCCAATATCGTATCATCAATGTACACCAAAAAATTCGAGATGGTGCGTCGATAACCGAAGCTACTAAGCCCACGTCTGATTACTCAGAAGTCCCGGCACTATCGAATCAAACCGACAGGAATGAGGAATTTAATACTAGATTCGGTAGTTACCGTGGCTGGCAAATGGCAATCGAGCGGGTCTTGCCGATAGAAAGAGACCTCCCTCAAATCAGTCTCACTAATATGATTATTAGCGAAAAATTGAATAATAAAGAGCAAGTGGTCGATTACCTTGTACGTCGGTTTATTTCGGTCCCGTTGGACGAACATACCCGCGTAATGCTCGGACAATTACTTCTAAAGGAAGTTGGAGACAAAGATTTGTTGCCGCATACCAATTCGCTCGAAATGCCGTTGCGTACTCTTTTACACGCAATATTGAGCCTTCCAGAATATCAGCTGGGTTAGAAGGATACAGAGGATCACGCTATGAAAAGAAGACAATTGCTCAAGGGGGGAGTCGCTGCAACCCTGTCAGCAGGACTGAACCCTTTGACGAAACTAAGTGCCATGACGAACCAGCCTCGTATTCTGGTGGTATTTGAATTGTCTGGTGGCAATGATGGACTAAATACTGTCATTCCTTACCGAAACGATGACTATTATAGAGCCAGACCTAATATAGGGTTACGCCCAAACGAGATCTTAAAGCTAGATGACGAGTGGGGAATGAATTTGGGCTTAGCCGGTCTTAAGCAGCAGTGGGATAAAGGAAATGTTGCGGTAATCCATGGCTGTGGTTACGACCGACCATCTTATTCTCATTTCACCTCCATGGCCTACTGGCATACCGCCTCACCAAACAGCGGCGATGCCTACGGGTGGTGTGGAAAAACAGCCGACTTCCTAGCACCGGATGCTCCAGAAAACTTTATTATTAACATTGACACATCGCAATCGCTAGCGGTGACCAGCCGTTATCACACACCTGTCGTCTTTGACGATCCTGACCTATTTCGCCGCATCAATCCTAATGGCGTGATGACAATTCCACCCAACGGCCCGATGGGAAATCCTGAAACTGAAACGACTCGCACCTTTCTCAATTCAGTCGCGGCTAGTGCTAAATCCTCTTCGCGAAAAGTAAGAGAAGCTTGCGCAAGCTATCAGACTCCAGTTGACTACGGTATCGCGCCTTCGCAGCTCGACCAAGTTGCAGCATGTATTGCTGCTGGTTTTGAGACGCAAATTTATTACTTAGCGTTTAGAAACAACGCGTTCGACACACATGTACATCAGAAAGATTTACATCAACGACTGCTAATGTACGCCGGTGATGCAATTAACGGCTTCCTGGAAGATATGGAGCGTATTGGTATGGCTGAACACGTTACTTTAATGGTGTTTTCTGAATTCGGCAGGCGCGTAGGAGAAAATGCCAATCTAGGAACTGACCATGGGACTGCTAACACCATGTTCCTGGCTGGCAAACCAGTAATCGGGGGACACTACGGGCAACCTCCGATTTTAGGTACCCTAGACGAGACAGACAACTTGATCCACACAACAGATTTTAGGCGAGTCTACGCAACTGCAATAGAAAGTTGGCTTCGTTCATCGAATTCTATGGATATACTAAAAGGTAACTTCAAACCCTTCCCTATATTTAGTTAGTTCGTCTGAGAGCAGATCAGTTCTACCGCGGACGAAAATGCCTCATCCGCTAGCTCTACTAACTCGCGGTTAGTTCGGTCTTGTATCGGATGTACTACAAACAAACTGTTCGCGTGGAAACCTATCGCTTCACTATGGGAGTGCGCGGCGTCTACAAAAACGTCTGAGGCGACAAATCCGCCTGGAATCCCCCTATTATCTAGTTCTTTTATGTCCTGCAAACTGCACGACGTACAAGAACCTCAGTCAGCAAGTCCTTCTATCACGACATCTACATTTATCGAGATTTCCTGTAAAAGCTCTGTGGGCGCAGGCCTCGCAAAAGTTGGCTTTTTATAACGCCGGACAGCCACACCTTTTTCAGAAAAAAGCGTCTCAAGCCGATCTAAAAATACGTTACCCTTAGCTTTTGAAATGTCCAGAAGACCTAACGTCAGCCCTTCTAAAGAATTCGGTTTAGCAAGAGGCTGTCGAAATGACGGCTCAAGCTCCCCAGTGGGATCTAATACAATTGAACTCATTCTATATCTCCTTTGTCACGGGATCTGTACCCAATTCACCTTTCATTAACCAACCCGGAATAATTGCAGAAAATAATCCTGCATCGCCTCCAGCTCTTATCAACCGCAATCCTTCTTCTCTAAACTTAGGGACTTTATTCTTACTTCGTATCAAATCATCGGCCAGCTCATCATCCGATGTCATACCTAAATCAGCACCATCGATGAATAGATTCTCGTGCAATGCTGAGACTGCATCCGCTTTACTCCAACCAGCCAGATCAAAAACACGCCCATGTTCAGGACCAATAAGGATCACCGCATCTGATGCATTTGCCATTTCCACATGATTGATACTTCTTAAGGAGCCCGCCAATGATTTGACTACTCCCTCAGGCGCGCGGGAATTTTGATCGACACAGCCAAGCGGACCATCAGCGCTAAAGACTGTTACCGCAGATCTGTCTCGCCCAATGCCTTGATCTTCCGCTAATGTTGTCCAAGGTGTCTTCTCGTCTTCGGCAAAGCACAACCCATACTTCACGGGAGTACCAAAAGTGGACTGGTCAGTACCTTTTGGATGCCCTCCTCCAACATTGCGGACAACTAATTGTAATGCCCGCCCGATTGTCGCATTCGCACGGTTACCTTGACCAAGTAAATTGCCAGACCAATTCATGTCTACCGCTTCCCTGATAGGTCCGTTAACAACGACCATCGGCCCAGAAAACCAAGTTGTAGCCAACAAGCCCCCAAGACAAAACCTATCATCTAAAGCGGCCTCGACTGCCGTTAATACGATAGGAAAATATTCCGGTTTACACCCGGCCATCACAGCATTTATCGCAACTTTGACGACAGAACAATTTACCGAGTGAGGCGGAACGCTACCCATGAGTTCGTTGGGTAAGCGTGGACTACCATTTAGCATTTTCAATACGCGTTCTTCGGTAGGAGGTATAACAGGCAAGCCATCAGTCCATCCCTGCTCGTAACAGTATTCGACTTCATCCACTAAAGACGGTATTTTAATTTTACGAGAGTAAAAATCTACCCCCCCAAACTCCACTGCTAGACGCTCGGGGACTCCTTCTTCCACGGAAAGAGAACCGCAACCAGGTTTCCAATCTGGAAGAGACATGCCTAATTCCTGTTCCCCAAAAAACTCTTGCCATTCTGAGCGTTCCCATCCAACCACTCGTATAGCTTCCTCACCTTTTTCAATTTTAATTAATGAAGGAACGGTTTCTATATTTAGAAAGTAAGAAGCTTCTAGGCTTGTATCATCGATGTTTTTCGAGGTAGATAAAAAATCCGACTGGTCTTGAAAGAAAATAGTTATGGGCAAGCCTCTATCTTCAATATCCTTCAACACCGGTTCAATTAAAACGCACGTTGGGCAGTCTTTTTTGACTACAGCGATAATCCCATCATCAAACTGCATCTCTACTCCTGTACCATCACGGTTACTCTTAGTTTGATTATGGCCGGCAAAAGACCCAAAGGTCAACGCGACGAATTTATCGAGGGAGTGTATATTACTGAAGTCGACAAGTTTTAGTTAGAATCCGAGTTTTCTAGATGTTGCACTGACGCAATGAACTGAGATTTATTTAAGTGTTTATTTTTATTATTGGATAGGGGCTACAATGTTGTTAAAAGGGAAACATATAGTAATTACGGGTGCGGCTGGAGCGCTCGGGGAATCGGCCACACGAATTGCCACCTCACATGGAGCTACAGTCTCGGAGTTAGATATTAATTTTACCCAGACAACGAAAAATCGTCATAGTGTGGATTTGACAGATGAGGAGTCGGTAAAAAAATGTATCGAATCTCTTAACTCGATTGATGCTCTTTTTAATATCGCCGGCGGATTTCTCATGGGCAGTTCTGTAATTGATACCAGCGATGCTGATTGGGATACTATGCGAACTATAAACTTTACGACGATGCTAAACGTAACACGCGCTGTGCTGCCTGGAATGCTGCATCGTAAAGCAGGAGCGATAGTAAATGTAGGCGCATATTCCGCGCTGAGTGGGCAGTCGCAAATGGGGGCTTACGTTTCCGCCAAAGCATCAGTAATGAGAATGACCGAAAGTCTTGCGTTAGAAGTGCGGAATCTAGACGTGAACATAAATGCGGTTTTACCAAGTATTATCGACACTCCCGTAAATCGCGCCGACATGCCAGATGCAGACTTTAGTAAATGGGTGAGGCCAGATGATCTAAGCGAGACCATGTGCTTTCTTGCGTCCGATAACGCTCGAGCTATAAATGGCGCACTAATCCCAGTAGTAGCGAAATCCTAAGATGGAAAATCGCTAAGAGATAAGGCGGCAATTACTGGTATAGGAGAGACGGTGTACTCCAAAGCGACCGACCGAAGCGCGTTGTCACTCACTCTGGAAGCATGTCTCAAAGCGATAACTGACGCGGGTTTAGTGCCCGATGATATCGATGGTTTGATTCCGTATCCCTCTCAAGGGTTAACCGCAGAGAGTCTGATAACTAATTTCGGTCTCAAAAACGTCAGATATTCAGCTTTGACCCCCATGGGTGGCGCAAGTCCAGTAGCGGCTTTACAAAGTGCCGCGATGGCTATCGCCTCTGGCGTTGCTCAAAATGTTCTTATCTGCTTGGCCCGTGGGTATACTGAATCAAACGACGGAAAAATTACCGCACGTCTTGCAGAAATGCCCCAAATGAACACAGTTAGCGAATTTGAAATGCCGCTAGGGGCAAACGCGCCTGCACAGTTTTATGCTCCTATGGCACGGAGACACATGGAAATTTTTGGGACCACGAGTGCACAATTTGCTGAAATCGCCATAACCTGTCGAAACAACGCAATGTTAAACGACAAAGCACTAATGAGAAAACCCATGAGTTTGGAAGATCATCAGGCATCTAGAATGATTTCTGACCCCTTGCGGCTCTACGACTGCTGTCTAGAAAGTAAAGGGGCGGCAGCTGTAGTGATTAGCAGTAAAGATAGGGCAAACGATCTAAAACAACCTCCTATTAGTATACTCGGTGTAGCAGAAGGTCACCCTGATTCTCCGAGTACCATCACCCAAAGGGAAAACTTTGTTACGCTAGGGATCGCGAAAGCCGCTCCGATTGCTTTCAGGATGGCAGATGTTACGCCCGCAGATATCAATGTCGCTCAAATTTATGACTGTTTCACTTACATCGTACTCTGCCAATTAGAAGATATGGGCTTTTGTGAAAAAGGAGAAGGAGGTCAGTTTGTAACAAGTGGAGCAATTGGACTTAAGGGTAAAATTCCGATAAATACTCATGGTGGCCTCCTGTCAGAAGCACATATTGCTGGAATGAATCATATTAATGAATTAGTTCGTCAGCTGCGACGTACTTGCGGAGAGCGACAGATAGAAGATGCGTCAGTAGGTTTAGTGACTGGTTACGGCGACCTCGGCGATGGTTCTATCGCCATACTTAGTCGCTAGTTTTTTATATGATAAATCCTAACTCATCAATCGAAAATGAGGCATATTGGACCGGGCTAGCTAACGGCAAATTACTACTTCAGGAGTGCGCCAATTGTGGGACCCTGCGCCACTACCCGCGTCCGATGTGCGATAGTTGCTATTCATTTGAGCACCGATGGATCAAAGCCAGCGGTAATGCCTCAGTATATGCATGGACCGAATGTCATCATGCTTTTCATCCTTCGTTTGCTGAGCTAACCCCGTACACGCTTGTTACCGCGACTCTTGAAGAAGGACCACGGATGCTGGCACCTTTAACGCAGTCCTCCAAAAGAGCTTTATACCTCGGTATGAAGCTAAAAATTATATTTAACCAAGTTAGCTCAGATCTTACGCTACCAGCCTTTAAAGCGACTTAAGCACTAGTAATTACAGCTGCTGCCGTAAAAAATCGTTTATCACCTTCGCGACATATACCGGCGTCTCCTGTTGAGGGTAGTGGCCTGCGTTCCGTGAAACGACCAATTCAGCATTTGGGTACCATTTAAGAAAAGTCTCACGCAGTATTTCGGGAGTGAAAGGTTCCATGTCATATTCACCTGCAATGACTAACATTGGCGTGGTATTGCCTTCTATCTCGCCTAGGAAGCCCTGATTTGAAAGACTATCTAAATACCCAAACTGTGCTTTTTCTAACCGTGTTCCCCGGCTCTGGCGCACTTTAAAATCGATCCATTCTTGGCCTAATCTATTTCCTGTGAGGGCATCAAAAGCTTCCTCGAGAAGCTGATTGCTTGTGATAGAGCCTTTAATAATTTCAAACCCCTCGGGTGTAAAACTTAACCCAGAGGCGGCAACAGGCGTGTTCAAAATCGCAGATTTAACTCTAATTCCACCATCTAACACTATCCTCTGTGCGAGCATTCCGCTCATAGAATGTCCGACAATATGAAACTCTTTCCATCCCAAATTATCTGCTAACTCGATAACATCACTAGCGGCTTCTTGAGGAGTATATTCTCCGAGTAAATGTCGCGATTCACCGTACCCGCGCACTTCACAAAACGCATAAGTGAAATGCTTAATGTCAAAAAAATTTCTAGCGAACGTCCATGTATCTTTGCACCCAAAAAAATCATGCATAAGAATCACGCCTTCAGATCCATTGCCATATAATTCATGCGCTAACATAATAAAATTACTTCCTTTATAAGAATTATTGATTCATTAATCGGTTATCGATTGCTCAAATGCGTAAGCTGCCCTATATATGGTTTGCTCTTCAAAGTATCTACCTACGAGCATTAACCCAACAGGCAAGCCATCGACCATCCCACAGGGGATAGAAATTGATGGATGACCAGTCAGGTCAGTAGCCGGTGTATTGGGAACCATTTCAAGAGATCTCGACACAATCTCGGCGGCTGACGCATCATTTCCTGGGATGGGTGGGGCAGTAATAGGTAATGTCGGCATTAATAGCAAATCGTACTGCGACAAAACTTCCTCATAGGCACTTTTTAGTCGAGCTCTAAGATTCTGCGCTTTAGCGTAATATTGACCGCCATAAGCTTGACTCATATATTCACCTGTCAACATGACTAACTTTGTCTGAGGTCCAAACTTGTGCGTTTGCTCCCGCCAAGCAGAATGATACTTCATCAAACTCGGAACATAGCCACCGATCCGGTTTTTTCCAAAGCCATTTTCATGCATCATGGAACTAACTAGTCCTTCAATGTAAATGGGAGTCCAAATAGCTGCGCTAGAAGCATGCATAGGGAGTGACACCTGCTCGACCTCAGCTCCAAGTGAAGATAGTTTTTTCGCGGCGTCTCGCACAGTCTGATCGACTAGAGGATCAGAATTGTCCAGATCAAACCCTTCGGCGACTACACCTATACGCAATCCGGCAACTCCTTCGGCTAGACTGTCAGTATATGATTCTTGAGGCCGAGGAACCTGGGTGTTATCTACGCCATCATAACCAGCCAAAACTTCTAAAAGCAGTGCATTGTCATGGACGTTCTTGGTCATAGGGCCAATATAGTCAATCGTCATATCAATCGGCATAGCTCCAGTGTAAGGCACTAAGCCAAATGTGGGTTTAAGTCCTACCACTCCGCAGAATGACGCAGGAATACGGCAGGAGCCGCCATGATCGGTTCCTACTGCCATATCAACTGCGTCGGAGGCAAGTAAAGCCCCGCAGCCACTAGATGACCCGCCTGCGGTCCGTTCAACATTATGTGGATTTAAGACTGGACCCTTTGCGTTAGTATGACTCCCTCCGGACGTACAAAAATATTCACAATGCGCCTTACCTGCTACTACGCCTCCGGCCTCTAGTACTCGATTTACTACGGTCGCATCAACATCTGGCACGTAGCCTTCAAGGGTTGACGACCCATTCATCATAGGCACGCCGGCAACTAGAATATTATCTTTAAAGGCTACTCTTTTGCCTGCCAACTTTCCCTCAACCTCGCCAATGATTTCAGTTTGCCAATACCATGCATTTAATGGGTTAGCTTCAGGCTCAGGTTGCATGCCCACACCGCGGGGATAAATGACCTTAGGCATCTCATCAGAAAATTTATCAAGAGATTCGTAAATAGATAGATTCCCGTCCATTAATGAACGTAACTCCGATGCTTCATCTATCTCCAGATCCATATGGACCGAATCCGCAATAGCCTGAAGCTGCCTAGTCGAAGGTCTCTTGATTGTCATATTTTTTCAGTCCTTTGATAACGGAGAGTTAATTGACGAGGAGTTAATTAATTAAACCCGAAGGCATTTAACTTTAATTATATTATATTTACTTAAATTATATTTTACTTACTTATGAAGTCCTTCTATTTTTCTTATGCAGTTACGGGAAGCTAGATACTCCAAGAATAATCATCGAGGAGATAGCGCTTGCCGACCTTAGAGGAAGATTAATATAATCGAACGAGAGCGAAATATTCACCATACTTAGGTAAATAAACCTAGTGGGCAAAAATTAAAGTGAGATTAAACACATGTCAAATGAAAATGAAGTTACTGCCGAATTCTTAGCCAGATTTACAAAAGCTTGGAACGAGCAAGACTTAGATGGACTTATGAACCACATGGTTGATGAGGACGATTGTACTTTTATGGCATCTGTTGGCATGGAAACTGAAGGTAGCTTATGGGTCGGTAGAGATAAGGTTCGCGAAGGGTTCGGTAGTCTTTGGGAAGGCTATCCAGATGCGCATTTCGAGGCAATAGGAGGGGATTTGATACTTGGGAATCGAGGATGCTCGGAGTGGATATTCACTGGGACAAAAAAAGCGGATGGTACTAAAGTTAAGGCGAGAGGCTGCGATGTTTATACGTTTAGAAACGGAAAAATCCTAATCAAAAACTCCATGCGTAAACAGAAACCTTAAGCAACATCAGAGGCTTCAGGAAGTTGCGCAGCGTCGGCCAGCTGCGCAATCAATTTTCTCAAAGTTTTTTGATTGAGTTTTCGCCCACGATTATCTGTCACAAAAAAAACATCTATGGCCTTTTCACCAAACGTGCTGACATTCGCTCCTTGTAAATTAACGCCCGCCTCAGAAATCACCTTCGCCAAGGTGCACAGCAAACCTTTTCGATCTGCCGCTATAACCTCTATAGCCGTATGAGCATCAGAAGCTGCCTCGTGGTGTCTGACATTAACTGGGATAGCTTTCATTAAAACATCATATTTTAAATTCCAATTTGCCTCAGACTCGAGCTCCCCCGAATGTACTTTTAACAATCGTTCGCTTAATCGCTGTAATTGGCCCGCCTCAACTATAGGTAAATTCTTCGCATTAGTAATATGGAACTCATCAAGAACTCTCCTATCGCGCAGGCCGTAGGCATGCGCGGTGAGAATCTTAGTACTTCCAATTGCGAGCGACATTGTCAAATCAAAAAATAGTTTTTCCCTATCAACGCCCCAGGTTAAAACCTGCGTATAACCACCTGATTTATTCACCACGAAATGGACGCCAGATTCTTTTCTTAATAGCCTGCAAAGAGACAGTAATGCATTAGGCGTAAAGCGCATCACCATGGTATTTGTGATAATGTCTAAAACTCTACCAACTGATTTTTTGTCACTTCCGGTGAGTCCTTTCAAGACACTCGCACGCCGGGTATCAACGCGATGATCAAGATCCTCAGGCGATCCCTGCTCGAGACGCAAATGAGCTTCGGTCTGATAAAACAGTTGCGAAAAAAGATGTCCCTTCCATTCAGTCCAGGTTCCGGGGCCAACAGCAGCCACATCAGCAACGGTCATTACAAACAAATAAACCAACCTCTCTCTATCTCCAACGAAGTTAGCAAAATCAGCAATTACTTTAGCATCAGACAGGTCATAATGCTGTGCCGTCTTAGATAAAGCGAGGTGATGGAGAACCAACCACCCCACTATCTCTGCATCATCTTTTGAAAGCCCAAGTCGGCTACAAAATTTTTTGACAAGAGTCTCCCCTAAGACAGAATGATCTCCGCCACGACCTTTAGCGATATCATGAAAAAGCACTGCTATATATATCAATTCTGGCCTTTCCAATTGTGACATCAGAGTTGACGCCAAGGGCATATCTACAAATTGTCCGCGTTCTACCCTGAAATCACGGAGAATATCTATCGCACGAATAGTATGCGCGTCCACAGTGTAATGATGATACCGATCGAACTGGCCATGACCTGTAATACGTTTGAAATCAGGACAGAATTGTCCTAGCACTCCAGTTTCATGCATCTCACTTAGGGCTGTGGTCACGTTACGGTTTGCCCTCAATATTTCCAAAAATATATTGTTTGCTTCTTTGGACGCTCGCACTGTGGCATTGATACTGCGTGAATTCTTTCGCACGACGCGCAACGCAGCGGAGTCGATCCGACGGTCTCCAACTTGGCCTTCAGAAAAAATTCGTAACAAATTAAGGGGGTCTAACAAAAACTCCTGCTCATTTAATATTCCTACTTTTTTTTCTTTAACCTGCATACCGCCAGTTAGCAATTTCCGCCGACTAAAGCGAGAGGGTGGTCTAATTTCTTCTTCAAAGTGTTGTAAAAACAATGAGGATAAATCGTCTATACGACGGACATTTAAAAAATAATTTTTCAAAAAACGTTCGACTGCACTAGATTTACTTGTGTCCCGATAGCGGAACCGGCTTGCTAATTCCGCCTGATAACCAAACACTAATCTGTCATTCTCGCGGCCGGACAGAAAATGCAATCCAGACCTTACTCGCCATAAAAATTCTCGGCCACCAACAAAGCCCTCAAACTCTTTTTCATCGACGGGCCCCTTGTTAGTCAGTTCACGTACAGTCGCAACTCCGTACCACGCCATAGCCAGCCAAAATATAGTACTCACGTCTCTAAGGCCACCCTGCCCGTTTTTACAATCAGGCTCCATCACAAAGGCAGTACCACCTTGCGCTTGTCGCCTAACCTTGCACTCTTCTATCTTTTCTATGCAGAACGCTAACCGACGTTTTTTATTCCAATATTGAGGATTAATGCTCGTATTTAACTGTCGATATAATCGACCTGAACCACTAACAAGTCGACTCTCCATCAAAGCAGTCTGAGCATGATGATTAGATGCAGCAAACGCCTTAGTCTGTTTTGGAGTACGTACTGCATGACCTAGTTGCGTACCGCTATCCCAAAGTAATTGAGTGAATACTCGAATACTTTCATTCAGGGCAAGATTCTTGCCCTCGGGTACCAAAAATAATATGTCCCAGTCAGAATAAGGGCAAAGCTCGGCTCTACCGTAGCCACCAACCGCAACAATGTCGACATTAGTTCCAGTATTTCCAGCTACGTGCTGCCAAAACTCAGATATAAATTCATCAACCGCTTGGCTTAGATATTTAACAATAGACCGCCCCCCTTGGCGGGCGTATAGTCTTTTTTCAGCAAAGCCCAATATCTCCGATCGCCCCGCTTTAACGGCCTCTAATAAATTTTTACTTTCGAAATCTTTTGGCATTAGATTAGTCTAGCACCGTTAAGTGCCTCCTTAACATCGTACATCTGTAAACTTTTTACTTATCAGAAGCCACAACCAAAAAAACTACCAACCCGAAAACAGCTTTTACCAAGAGTTACGCAGTTCCCTTAATTTTAGAAAAACTTCTTTTCCGGTGAGCTTCTCAGGTAAGTTAGGAAATCGTTGCCTTAACATTTCTTTTACCGTGCCACTGTGTAATCGAAAAAAAGTATTGATCTCCTTCTCTAATCCCAAAGTTGAGACCAATGGCTGACTCGTATCTTGATTTTTAACACTATCGAGAAGTTTTAGGGCTTTAACGTTATCGGGTTCTCGGTCGAGAGTGAATTCTAAATTATTAGCTATGTAATCATGACCTGGATAAATCAAAGTTGCGTTCGGAAGGTTAGCGAGTTGGTTTACAAAAGTGTCATACATCTCCTCGGGATGTCCTCCGTTGTGACAATTACCAGCACCCGCATTAAATAAGGTATCGCCACAAAAAAGTGCAGGCTGGTCCGTATGAGAAATTAAACAAATGTGGCTCATCGTATGGCCTGGAGTGTCTAGGGCCTCGAGCTCAACGCTCGTTCCAATTTTGACTACATCGCCGACTCCAAGTCCCCGATCAATCCCATCTATACGAGCATTAGAATGAGCCAGCAATTTGGCCTTTGTAGCTTTTATAACGGCCTCGTTACCACCAGTATGATCAAAATGTTCATGTGTATTTAAAATCTGTGTGATTTGCCAACCATTTCTTTTGGAAACAGCCAGACATTTCTCATGGTCGAGAGGGTCTACCGCTAACGCTTCACCACTGTCCTCGCAAACTATTAAGTAATTAAAGTTGCGGTACACATTCCCAGTCCAAATCTGCTCTACGTGCATATCTTATCCTACAGTCATCCAAAAATACTACACAACAGTATATCCTTATATAATATTTGCTTGCTAATATTACGATTAGCGAAATGTAACAACTATTAACATCAATACAACCCATTAGAAAATATTAGGCAACTCGAAAGATGAATGCTGGAATCAAATTACCAGGTACTCCTATACCGTCGCAAATGTGGCGCGGTTACGAAGGAAATTCCATAGCTGGCGATACCTGGGGGAATCCTACCTCCCAGCTTGTTATGCTGCTTCATGGCGGGGGACAGACTCGCCATGCTTGGAAAGGTACGGGTGAAATGCTCGGAGCGCACGGGTACTACGCTGTAGCCATAGATGCGCGGGGTCACGGAGATTCGGACTGGTCTCCTGACGGAATATACAGCCAAGAAATCATGGCTTTGGACTTATTGTCCGTCCTAAAACAGCTAAATTGCTCGACCCCAGTGTTAGTTGGTGCTTCCATGGGTGGAATTACTAGTCTCCTCGTGAGTGGCGAGTCTCAAAATCCCGAAGTCTTAACGAATTTCTTACCAAAAGGTTTAGTCATGGTAGATATAGCGCCTAAAACTGAGGCGAAAGGGGTAACCCGTATTGGGGAATTTATGACTCACAAGCCGGAAGGGTTTGACTCATTGGAGGAAGTGGCTGAATGGATCTCAGCTTATCAGCCTCATCGCAAAAAAAAATCAGATTTAAAAGGGCTCTCGAAAAACTTAAGACTAAGCAAGAACGGGAAATATTGCTGGCACTGGGATCCTCGCTTTATGGCTATGCGGAAGGATATTCAAAACAGAGAAGAAAGACTGAACAAGTGCGCTAAAAAGTTATCGGTACCAACGCTACTAGTCAGAGGCGGGCTTTCCGACATCTTAAGTGAGGAAGGTGCTAGGGAATTTCTGCAACAATGCGAGCATGCCAAATATGTAAATATCACCGATGCCGCGCATATGGTTGCCGGTGACCGAAATGATATATTTGGCCAATCAGTTTTGAAATTTCTAAGTGAGCTGAATTAAGTTAAGGTTTGGACTAGATTGAATGATGCAAGTTGACAACACTTTTAGGGGAAAATAATGAGCGAAAGACCAGAATCAGAAATGAACTCTACGGATTACGATGTTGTCATAGTTGGCGCTGGATTTGCCGGCCTCTATATGCTGTATCAAATGAAAAAAGTAGGCTTGAGTGCGCGAGTCTTTGAAGGCGGCGATAATGTTGGAGGGACTTGGTTCTGGAATCGCTATCCGGGTGCACGGTGTGACGTCCCCTCAATGCAATACTCTTATCAGTTTGACGCAGAACTGCAACAAGAATGGAAATGGCCGGAAAGATATTCAGCGCAACCTGATATCCTAAAATACATTGACCATGTGGCAAACAAGTTTAATCTGAAAAAGGATATTGAGTTTAACTCGTGGGTTACTGCAGCCGAGTATGTGGCGGAAAAAAAAGCTTGGCGAGTTAAAACAGAGACTCAGTCCGTAACAAGTAGATTCTGTGTCATGGCTACAGGCTGTCTGTCGGCAGCTAATACGCCTAATTTCTCAGGATTAGAAGAGTATTCCGGCAAATTACTTCACACAGGAAAATGGCCCAAAGAAAATATTGATTTTACCGGAAAAACTGTCGGTATTATCGGCACTGGCTCTTCTGCGATCCAATCAATTCCATTGATAGCAAAAGAAGCTAAACACCTATACGTTTTTCAACGTACCCCCAATTATTCGGTGCCAGCAGCAAATGCACCCACTAACGTAGAGGAAGAAAAAGATATTAAGTCTCGATATGCTGAATTCCGTGCGGAATGTGCTAGTCGTGTAACTGGATATGAAATGCATCTCAACGAGAAGTCTGCGCTCAGTGTTGACGCAACCGAACTCAGAAGCGAATATGAGCGGCGCTGGGCTAATGGTGGACTGATGTTCCTCGGTGGGTTCGCTGATATTTTGACGGATCCAGCCGCTAATGAGACAGCCGCTCAGTTCATCCGAGAAAAAATCTCAACTATAGTTTCCGACCCAGCGATCGCGAAAATCTTAATGCCCGAGCATAAAGTAGGGTGTAAACGGCTGTGTGCGGATACCGGATATTACGAGACATTCAATCGCAGTAATGTATCATTAATTGACGTGTCCTCTGATCCAATAAAAGAAATAACCAAGCACGGCCTCATTACTCGTGATAGTGAGTTTGAATTTGACAACCTTGTGATGGCAACGGGTTTCGATGCAATGACAGGCGCGGTAACTAAAATAGATATCGCTGGAATCGGCGGGATTACCTTAAAGGAGCAATGGACCGAAGAGCCTACCGCTTATCTTGGATTAAGCACTCATAATTTCCCGAACTTTTTTACTGTAACGGGGCCTGGTAGTCCTTCAGTTCTAACGAACATGATCCCTTCAATCGAGCAGCATGTAGACTGGATCACAAACTGTATTACTTGGCTCGATCAAAATGGCTATAAAAGTATAGAGGCAGATGCTGACGCAGAAAGTGCCTGGGCAAAACATGTGAATGAGGTGGCAGATGCGACTATCTTTCCGACATGTAATTCCTGGTACCTAGGAGCTAATATTCCTGGGAAGACACGAACTTTTCTGCCTTACTTAGGCTTTCCTGCTTATGTTGAAAAATGTAATAGCGTCGTCAAAAATAACTACGAGGGTTTTCATTTTTCTTAAATGATGGACTTGCTAACAATCGAGCGTATTAGCCCTCTCCCACTCAGACAGTTGACTTGAATAATCGTTCCATTCCATCATCTTCAACTTCACATAAGACTGAACAGTACTATCACCCCAAGCGGACTTAATTATTTCATTTTTTTCTAGTAGACGAAGCGCATCTAATAAGTTCAAAGGCAACCTCGGAACATCACCTGCCTTATGTCCTTCAGTGTACATATTAATGTGAAGCGGCTCTCCTGGATTTCTTTTCTTTGCGACTCCATCTAACCCAGCAGCTAAGATCGCGGCCTGTCCGAGATAAGGGTTTACCGCGCCATCCATCAACCTAATTTCAAAACGCCCCGCTTCCGGTACTCGAACCATATGAGTTCGATTGTTACCAGAATAAGTAACCGCATTCGGTGACCATGTCGCACCAGATGATGTGACGGGCGCGTTTATTCGTTTATAACTATTGACGGTTGGGTTAAAGATGGCGCACAAACCAACGGCGCTATTCATTACACCCCCTAAAAAGTTATATGCCAGTTTGGATATCCCTAAATTATCTCTCTTATTTAAAAATAGGTTCTTCTTACCAGTTTTATCCCAAACAGACACGTGGGTATGACAACCATTACCAGTTAGGTGGGCAAACGGTTTTGGCATAAAAGTCGCTCTGAAACCATGCTTCTCCGCCACCGTTTTAACCATGTACTTAAAGAAAACATGCCGATCCGCCGTCTTCAGGGCATCATCATAATCCCAATTCATTTCAAATTGACCGTTAGCATCTTCGTGGTCGTTTTGATACGGCCCCCAGCCCAGTTCCAGCATGTAGTCACAGATTTCTTTGATTACAGGAAAGCGCCTCATCAGCGCTTGCTGATCATAACAAGGTTTGGATTGCGCATCTTTGTCATCCGATAGCTCGGATCCATCAAGGCTAGTTAAAAAATATTCGCACTCAACGCCGGTCTTCATTCTGTAACCTTTTTCCATCGACGTGCGTAATTGCTTCTTTAGGATCACTCTGGGTGACGCTTCTACCTCTTTCCCATCCATCCAAAGATCGGAAGCTAGCCAGGCTACTTCCTTGTTCCAAGGTAGTTGAATCAGACTACTGGCATCTGGCTTACCAAACATATCTGGATCCGCAGGCGTCATGTCCAACCAGGCTGCAAAGCCAGCAAAACCAGCCCCGTCCTTGTGCATTCCATCTATCGCCCGCGTTGGCACTAGTTTAGAGCGAAGATGTCCGAAAAGATCGACAAAACTCACCAAAAAATATTTAATTTTTTTAGCTTTAGCTATTGCGCTCAAACTTGATGCCATCAGTAACTCCAATTAAAAAGTCAGAAATTATTTTTCCCAGGAATCCAGTCGGTTCCAGCCAAAGGCACTCCTGCCATCGCCGAAGCTTCTATAGTTAGTGCGACCAGGTCTTCGGGCTCTAAATTATGAACGTGGCTCTTTCCGTTAGCTCGCGCGAGAGTCTGCGTTTCTAACGTCAAAACATTAAGATAATTAGCCAAACGCCTACCACCAAGTACCGGATCGAACCGGGCCGCCAGCTCCTCATCTTGGGTAGAGATCCCACTAGGATCTAAACCCTCGTGCCAGTCATCATAAAATCCTGCAGAAGAGCCTAATTCGTTATAGTCCGACTCAAATTGAGGGCTGTTATCCCCTAATGCGATAAGTGCCGCTACTCCGACCGACACTGCATCGGCTCCCATAGCGAGCGCTTTGGCCACGTCTGCGCCACTCCTTATACCTCCCGACACGACCAATTGCACTTTTCTATGCATATCTAATTCCTGAAGCGCTTCCACAGCCTGTCTTAGGGCGGGTAAAGTCGGGATACCCACGTGCTCAATAAAAACGTCCTGAGTTGCCGCAGTGCCTCCTTGCATACCGTCTAGAACCACAACGTCTGCGCCGGCCTTTACAGCTAACGCTGTGTCATAGTACGTTCGCGCAGCTCCAATTTTTATATAAATTGGTTTTTCCCAATTTGTAATTTCACGTAGCTCTTGAATTTTAATAGCTAAGTCGTCGGGGCCGGTCCAGTCTGGATGTCGACAGGCACTACGTTGATCAATGCCCTCAGGTAGATCGCGCATACCCGCAACACGCTCACTAATCTTTTGCCCAAGAAGCATACCACCACCGCCAGGTTTCGCGCCCTGACCTACAACTACCTCGATTGCATCGGCTCTCCTCAAATCATCAGGATTCATGCCATATCGCGACGGTAACAATTGATACACTAGAATATCAGAGTTTTCTCGCTCCTCAGGGGTCATTCCCCCGTCTCCAGTTGTCGTGCTCGTTCCAGCTGCGCTAGCTCCTCTACCAAGAGCTTCTTTAGCAGGTCCGGAAAGCGCACCAAAACTCATGCCAGCGACCGTGATGGGGATCTTTAACTCAATAGGCTTCGAGGCAAATCGAGTACCAAGCGTTACACTAGTCGTACACTTTTCTCTGTATCCTTCCAAAGGATAACGAGACATGCTGGCACCTAAAAATAACAGATCATCAAAGTTTGGGACTTTTCGTTTGGCTCCCCAGCCACGGATATCATAAATCCCAGTCTCCGCAGCTCGCTGGATCTCCGCGATGACTTCACGAGGGTACGTCGCTGACTCCCTCAGCCTACTCCGAAGCTCATGCTGTCGAGACAATTTATCGTCACTGTTTTTTTTAGTAGGCATCCGCATTATCCACGTCAAAGTTATAAAGATTTCTAGCTGAACCAAAACGACGAAATTCCGAAGCATCCGCACCGGTGACTCCGGAACTCTCTAATAATGCATCTATCTCTCGTTTATGCTCTTCCCGCAACGTTTTTTCAATACAATCGGTGCCAAGACTAGCCACGCTTCCTCTCACGTATAGCCTCGCCTCATAAAGAGAATCCCCAAGCGCATCGCCTGCATCTCCACACACCACCATACTCCCTGACTGAGCCATAAAAGCACTCATATGTCCCACAGATCCTCTAACTACAATATTCGCTCCCTTCAAAGAGATACCACATCGAGAACTTGAGTCTCCCTGCACAACCAGCAATCCACCGTGGGCGCTAGCTCCAGCATAGTGCGAAACATTCCCGCTAACCACAACCCTACCAGACATCATGTTTTCGGCCACAGCGGGACCAGCATTGCCAAGCACAGTAATGTGCGCTTTTTGATTCATCCCAGCACAGTAATATCCGACGTGTCCTTCAATATCAACCGATACATTAGAAGTCATCCCCACCGCTAATGCATGGGCACCTTTTGGATTCAACACTCTCACTGAAACATCAGCGTCTTCAGTACCTGCGGCGTTTAGCTTTTGATTAAGTTCTCTAGTCGTACCCACAGCAAGGTCATAATTAAAATCCATTTCAATGACTCCAGCTGTATACTTGGCCCGGGTTTGGTTCCCACGCTGGAGCATTGTTCGCATTTGGGAGCAGCGCGATAGCTCGGTATTCCGAGGCCATCGCCACCCAATCATCCGTCTCGCTTATAACAGCAGGCTTACATGCTATGGGATCTCTCATAACCGCAAAACCATCGCGCGTTCCGACAGCAAAGGTATAGAAACCGTCTAAATCAGAAAGTGCTCTATTAAGTGCTTTATCGATACTGTCTCCTTCCCTCAGCCTCCAAGTCAAGTAACCAGCCGCAACCTCGCTATCATTATCGCTAGAAAAATTTATCCCCTTCTTCTGCAACTCGGTTCTCAGTCGATTGTGGTTAGACAAAGACCCATTGTGCACCAAGCAGACGTCATCACCAGTGGAAAATGGGTGAGAATGGGCAGTAGTAATTGCACTTTCCGTCGCCATTCTGGTATGTCCCAAAGCGTGAGAACCAGACATAGACGCTATAGAAAATTCTTCAATGACTTTATTAGGCAACCCTTTCTCTTTATAAATCTCGATAGATCTTCCGGCACTTAACACTGTTAATTCAGGGTACTCTGTTCTTAACCAAGTCGTAACGTTATTAATTTCAGAAGAAACGGTAATAAGTAAATGGCGTGAACCTAAATCCTCAACAGAAGACTCGCTAAAGACAGAGCTCAGCTTATCTGCCAATATGGTGCTATCAAGTAGATCTCCTGAGAGCACCACAATCTTTATATGTCCGTCACTCAATACGTTATGGTACATTGCACATCCGGCACTATCAGGTCCGCGATCGGTCATCTCTTCTAACATTTTGGAAAAATGAAATCCTAATTCATTTTCAAAAGATTTTGTTTTCGCGAAAAGTCCGACTATGCCGCACATAACACTGTCCTTTATTAAAACTTCGTCATTATCGAAGATACAATTATTTATTTTTAAGCAAACGCATATCTAAAATCAAGCGGCAGACCTTCCTCACCGCTCGAATTAGAATTCTACCTGACTAGCTATGCTGGGCTCATACATTTGCATGAAATAATATCACAGAGATTTAAGCGAGACGCTCTCTATTTTTTTCTTGCAGTTAAACGATAGTGCTACCACCATCTATCACAAAATTTTGCCCAGTCGTAAAGCTGCCGGCTTGCGAGGCAAGATATACAGCAATTCCTGCCAACTCACGAGGTTCTCCTATCCTCCTCAGGGGATCATTCTCAGTCCGTGCAGCTAATGTCTTGGGATCCTCCCACAACGCTCTGGCAAAATCTGTCCTGATCAACCCTGGAGATATCGCATTTACTCGCACGTTATCACAGCCATTTTCTAACGCCAAATTTCTTACCAACTGAAGGTCAGCAGCCTTTGAGATGCAATAAGCCCCGAGCTTATCATGACCTCTTAAGCCGCCTATTGAAGAAACTATAATTATTGATCCATTCTTTTTATGCCGCATTTCTGGAAGGACTAGCTGTGCAAGCCAATGATTTGACATGATGTTCACATTCAATATTTTTTGAAAGGCTGAGTCGGGCAAATCGCTCATAGGACCATAAGCAGGATTGACCGCAGCGTTGCATACAAGAATATCTATACTTCCGAGTTTATCAACCGTCTCGTCTACAAGCTTTTGAATTTCTTCCTTATTACTGATATTCGCGGGTATTGAAACTGCGCTGCCTGGTCTCGCACTTAATTCATCGTTGATTTGCTCTGCAACGAGCTCACATTTATCCCTTTTACGGCTAGAAATTACTACGCTTGCTCCGTGACGCGCCATTTCCTCGGCAATTGCAAGTCCAATACCTCTTGTCGATCCTGTGATCAGAGCAACTTTTCCTGAAAGATCAAATATTGAATTAGTACTCATTTAGAACCTCAACGTAATTGTTTGCATAAATGGACAAAAAATTCATCACTGCGCAGGACACCCCTTCAGGTTCTACGACCGAACGACTTTAACTGGCTAGACACCTGGCTTCGCGGTGTACTTATACAAATCCTTCCAGTAGTGTTCTAAGACTTTATCATCGGCAAGATCCATATTTTCCATCTCTGGATCACTAACATTTAGTATTCCTTTTCGGATTAATGTCTGCGCATACGGACCTCTATTAATTAGTTTAACCGGCCCTCTTTTGTTTGCTATAGTTTCACGCAAAGAACTAGTCGCAGGCTCATCCACTTCAAAACTTTCTCGATCTATAATTACGCCATAATCGCGCTCAGCACTTTCAAACGAAACTAGCTTGCGCACCACATCAAGTCTTACCGCTTCTATATCTCGCTCTAAAGGGTCACCCCAGCCACCACCACCTGGGGTGACTAGGCGAATGAGATCGTTTGCCTTGACGGGCACAGCGTCTCGACTAAAAAAAACATGTTCTTCTGTTTCAGTTTCTGGATTTTTTATAGATCCACCAGGCTGGCCAGATAATCCTCCTTTAATGCCAATCGACGCGAAAGCAGTCCTTTCCGTAACAGTTGTATAATGCCCATCAACTAAAGATCTTATTTCCTTCACGTAGCCTAATCCGCCCCGATATTTGCCTGGACCACCCGAGTCCATTGCTAAACCAACCTTCTCCACCTTAACTGGGAACCTTTGCTCAATGAATTCGGCTGGCAAATTTTTCGAGTACGGGACGAGGTCAACCGCATCCGTGCCATCTCCCTGCGGCCGCGCGCCCGAGCCCGCACCAAAGATCTCTCTCATAAGGAATAAATTTCCATCCAAATCCTGACCATACATACCGTAAATCTGTATACACTGCATGTCAGCCACAACTTCGCCATCAAATGCCTTTGCTAACGCAACTGTGTAAGCACTTATCATACGCAACATACATGTCATCCGTGATACTACTGGCGCAGGGAATTCCGAGCTTAATATAGTGCGCTTGGGTATACGACATCGAAATACATCTGTCACACCTTCGTTAATTATGATGCCCGGTATCTGCGCCTTGAAAAAGGCTCCGAGCCATTTAGAATAGTGTCTACCGTCCAATGGCCAGTTAATAGGGCCTTTAGCCTGAGGGCTTGTGCCCTCAAAATCTAATATCATTTTCTCCTTATACTTGCGCATAGTGAGCTGAAGCTTGATGGGCTCATCTAATGTCAGTCCATCGTTTTCAATGAAATCCTCTCCAACAAACTCTCCCTCTGGAAAAAATGGTAAACCTTTTTCTTTTACAACCTCAGCGCAACGATCGATAATTTCATAGAAAGCTCCTTCGACTTTATCAACTCCGAAACGATCACATAGCTCAACTACACGTCGTCTTACAATTTCGTTAGCGCCTACGAACGCATCGATGTCACCTCTCAGATCCTCTGGGAAGCGAGAATTTCTGAGCAATACATCATACAAACCATCGTTCAATACACCTTTTGAATGCAATTTCACAGGTGGGCACATAGTGCCTTCCTCAAAAATACTCTCAGAGGTATTTGGCCATGAGCCTGCCATGCGCCCGCCCACATCACTTACATGTCCAAAAATCTGCGCAAAACCAATCAGCCTTTGTTCAACAAATATTGGCGTCACAATACAATAGTCCGGAAGGTGCCCTATTGTACCGGCAGATTCATACACATCATTATAAATAAAAACATCTCCCTCCCTTATCTCACTTAAGGGAAACTTCATCCTTATAGGGTCAGCGGTAGCGGCCCACGATACTCTCGAAACTGAAAGACAATCCAAAGTGCAGAGGGATGCCCTATAGTCGTGCTGCTCCCGAATAATCGTCGACCGAGCTGTTCGCTCAACGGCAGCCTCTGCCTCCATGACTGCGGCTTCAATACCTCCGTCAACAATATCTACCAAGATAGGATCGAGTGTTTTCCTGATAGCACTAATACGGTTAACATAAGTCACATCTTGCTCAACCAGACCGTATCTGAACGGAGCATAATCGGCGAAGGCAGTATCCTCGTTTTCTTTATCTATATAAGACTGAGGAAAATTTTGATCATTGCTCACGACTTATACTCCCCCAACACGCTATAAAATTTTGGTTATCATCCAGCATCATCGACCCCTAAGACTAAACACCCCCATTCATCTGCACGAGCAGTCCAACCTGGGTTTAATACCGTCGTCGAGTCGTACTGCTCAATAATAGCTGGGCCTTCAATTTCATTGCCAGCACTTAATCGTTCTCTCACATAGATAGGGCAATCAACTTTTCCAGACGTCTGCGGAAAATACACCGATGCGGTGCCTCGCTTTGCCGAAGCAGCATCTTTGCCAGTCAATTTCAGCTTGGGAATTTTAGGTCTTTGTAAGAGGCCTAGACCGGTGACCCCAACATTAACGATTTCAACAAGTTCCCTGCCTTCATAAGAGTAGCCGTAAAGATCCTGATGAGCCGAGTGGAATCCGCTTATCGCGGTACGCATACACTCGTCAGTAGAGCTCAACTCCATGACAATAGGCAATCTGACCTCGTAAGCTTGTCCACCGTAACGCATGTCAACGAAATACTTGAGCTGAATCCTACTGGATTCAAAACCTTCATTACTCAAGCTAGTTATAACCCTTTTTTCTAAATCGGAGAAATGAGTTTCAATCTCTTTAAAGTTAAGCGTGTCTTCTCTTTGAACTGACGTGTGCACCGCATCGATTCGCACATCAGTCAATAATAGTCCATAGGCAGAAGTAACGCCCGGGCTAGGTGGGATAATGACTGTTTTCATTCCAAGCCAATCTGCCAAGTAGCACGCGTGAAGTGGCCCCGCTCCTCCAAAAGCGACGAGCGCATAGTCCCTTGGATCTCTCCCTCGCTTTACCGAGACAGTTCTAATTCCGGCAGCCATATTTTCAATAGCAATCCTTAAGATCCCGTCTGCCGCATCTGTGGACTCTAATCCAAGCGGCGCCGCAATTTTATTTATGACCGATTGCGCTTTTTCATAATCTAGATCGACATCACCGCCTGCTAGTGACGTCGTCAAGCGTCCTAAAACTGCATTAGCGTCGGTTACGGTAGCCTCCTCACCACCGCGGCTATAACAAGCTGGCCCTGGCATTGCTCCAGCACTTTCTGGTCCCACTTTTAAACTACGCCCACCTGCGAGCCAGGCTATTGAACCTCCCCCAGCACCGACAGTATGCATATCTATCATGGGCGTTTTGACGTCGTATATATCGACACGTCCCTCAGTCAACATACGTGGCTGCCCTTCTTCCACAAGACAAATATCAGCAGATGTTCCACCTACGTCAAAACATATCAAATCTTTGTAACCGCTTAAGCCACCGAAATGACATGCGGCTATTACCCCCGCGGCTGGGCCAGATAGCGCCGCAGTAATCGGTTGACGAGAAATCTCCTCAGCTTGCGCTAAGCCTCCGCTTGAACGCATGATATAAAATGGTGCAGTGATCTTTTTATTGCTTAATTCTCGCGCAAGCTTTTCATGGTAATTTGAAAGGAGTGGCATTAAAGCAGTATTTAAGCATGTAGTATTAGTTCTTTCGTACTCTCGATACTCTCGCAAAATATCGGATGAAATAGATATAAAACAGTCGGGATATACTTCTTCAATAAACGATCTAACTTGTTGTTCGTGAGACGGATCTCGATACGAATGTAATAAAGAAACTGCAATCGCAGTGACTCCAAGTCTTTTGAATTCATTAGCAAGTAGATGCACCTCGTCCCTGTCAATTGGCGTCATTTCCACGCCATCAACGGCTACTCTGCCTGAAACTTCTCGCACTAGCTCTAAAGGTACAACACGTTCAGGTTTAACCCACCAAGTGATATCCCCAAATTCGCCAGGCACTGTTTGTCTCGCTACCTCTAAAGCCTCCCGGTAACCTATAGTTGTAATCAAACCGATCTGAGAATACCGTCGCTGCAAAATTGCGTTAGTCGCTACAGTCGTGCCATGAAAAACGGCACCTACATCCGTGGGAAGGACATCCCCAACGTCAGTAATATGATCAATGCCAGAGATAAAACCTCGAGAAGGATCATCTGGAGTACTTGGCACTTTAGTCAAATAGACTTCGCCCGATTCTTCTTCCAGAGCAACCACATCCGTAAATGTTCCACCAATATCAACCGCCAGACGCCAAGCCAAAATACTCTCTCCCCAAATTATTTAGAAAACGTCTACCATCCCCTGATAGGCTAAAAAGTGACTGCGCATTAGTTACTGTGATAATGCCAAGAACTACGAATATCCGCAAATTTTTTAATCATGGATAAATAAACTATTGAAGATTAGCTCTATTCAAATCTAAAATCATTGCTAATAACTTCAATTATGCAAGGCAAAAACCGCATGTCAGAATGGTTTAGTAAGAGAACTCTAGGACAAGTCACGGCTTCCGCCGCTGTAAAGTGGGGCGACCGCGAGGCACTTGTATTCGAAAAAAAACGATGGAACTGGCTAGAATTTGAAGAAGAAGTTTGTCGGGCAGCTCGTAGTCTGATAGCAGTTGGGGTCTCTCCTGGTGAAAAAGTCGCGGTATGGATGAATAATAAACCAGACTGGCTATTTTTGATGTTTGCGATAGCAAAAATAGGTGGGGTCCTAGTCCCTTTAAACACACGCTACAGAACAGAAGACATCAAATATGTGCTTGCTCAGTCAAACACTGGAACGTTGATTTCCGATGATCAATCTGGGCCGGTAAGCTATTTAGAATTAATTCGAGATGTAATCCCCGACTCAGCTAAATTACAAGAACCCGATACGGGGGTTTCTCGTTTTCCTGATATGAAGCGAATTATTTTTGTCGGAGAACAGACACTACCAGGTAGTCAACTTTGGTCCACAATTTTATTGAAAGCTGAGGAGACGCCGATCGAAGTATTGCGTGATCGGGAGAGACAAGTAAACCCAGATGATCTGCTCCTCATCGGTTATACATCTGGTACTACAGGCGATCCCAAAGGCGTAATGCACAGCCATATTAATATTCGAAATTGTCTAGAGCGTGCAGCTATCCTAGGGATCTCTTTCAATGATGTGCACATCAACTATCTCCCCATGTTTCACATATACGCATTATCTGAAATCATGATGATTAGCGCACTCACTGGAGCCAAACAAGTTTTGATGGGGAACTTTGATGCGGAATCTGCGCTCGAGCTTATAGAGACAGAAAAAGTAACATTGGCTCACGGATTTGACACGCACTGGAAAGATCTTCTAGACGCACAAAAATGCTCTGAAAGAGACACTTCTTCGTTGCGCTTAGGCACATTACCCGCAGGGACTGAAGCTACCATTCCGGTAGCTGAATTAGTACAGGATACTTTTTGCCCCACCGTGTCCGGTTTCGGAATGACCGAAACATGGGCGTTTGCTGCCGTGTCATTTCCGACGGATACGCGCGAGCAACGGATTTATGCTTCTGGCTACCCCATGACAGATATCCAATTTAAAGTAGCAGACCCTCAGAGCGAGGAACCCGTAGCTGATGACGAAATTGGAGAACTGATGGTGAAGGGCTACACACTAATGCAGGGCTATTATGAAAAACCTGAGATCACCAAAAAGAGCTATGGAAGCGATGGGTGGTTTAAAACTGGAGATACAGCCAAACTAAGATCTGACGGTCGCCTAGTATTCCTAGGGCGGTACAAAGATATGCTCAAAGTTGGAGGCGAGAATGTATCACCGGCTGAAGTTGAATCTCACCTCATGAAACTGGAAGGTTTAAACGCTGTATCCGTAGTTGGCTATCCAGATGAACGTCTCCACGAAGTAGGGGTGGCGTTTGTGATCCGGTCGGATAATAGTCCGTTGCTTGAAAGCCACATCGCGCAGCATTTAAAAGGAAAACTTGCCAGCTTTAAAATCCCAAAGCATGTCATTTTTGTCGATGAATTTCCTATGACGTCTTCAGGTAAAGTACAAAAAGTTAAATTAAGATCTCTGGCGCGTAGCATGCTTGACTGAAACTAAGCACAATGATTCGCTATGCATAACTCATTAGGAAATTATGGCACAGAGCGTGCTAAATTGGATATTAAGTCTCATATCAGAGTAATGAAAAGGCTCCCATACTGATCCACCGCAGCGTTCCAGTTTGGAGGAATAATTATCGTCGTATCATCTTGCTCTATTACAGCCGGCCCCACGATATTAGCACCTATGATGAGGCTTTTTCTGTTATAGATGGGCGTGTCTAAGGGCTCTTCAAAAGAAAGAAATCCTACCTTGCGACGACTTACTATCGGCTCGACTCCATCGCAATGATAAGCAGGAAGACTTACTATTCTTTCGTCGCGATTCGAGATTAAGGAAATACGGAGATTAACGATCTCTACTGCTTCTTTATCACGCCAAACCCGACCCGTCATTTCTTCAAACTGGGAGTGAAATGCATCAAATGTAACGTCGATAAGCTCTTCAACTTTCATCTCTGAGCTATTGGTGCATGCGACTGTAGACTCGTGCGTCATCCCCTTGTAACGTAAATCAAACTTTCGATGGAACTGACAGCTTTCTAAAGGAATATGATGTTTAATTGCCCACTCTTTCGCGCGCTCAATCAGTTTAGAAAATCCTTGAGAAATTTTTGAGATAGAAATATTTGAATCCAGCACTCCCACAGTCTGAGAAAAGTCTTGCTCTATATCTGCAACGTATACGCCCCAGGCTGCTGTGATACCCGGATCCAATGGTATAAAAACTGACGACATTCCCAGTAGTTCCGCTACTTCTGCCGCGTGCATTGGCCCAGCGCCCCCCATACCACATAAAACATAGTCTGAAGGGTCGTACCCTTTAAGTACAGATACGCGCCTTATTGCCCCACACATGTTATGACTCGCTAACCGAAGAACGTCTTTCGCAGCCTGCATCGCGTCTAAATTTCGCTTCTTACCTAACTTTTCAAGAGCATCAAAAGCCGCCTGCTTATCTAAAGACAATTCACCACCCAAAAGTGACGAGGGGATCCTGCCCAACACTAAATTAGCGTCAGTCAGAGTAGGTTGAACGCCCCCCCTCGCGTAGCAAACGGGACCTGGCAGGGCACCTGCACTCTCGGGACCCACATGCCATCTTTTGTCTTGCGACATGAACGCTAACGAACCTCCGCCCGCACCTATAGACAGGACGTCAAGTGAAGATAATTTCAGCGAAAAATTTCCAATATCACTGACAGATTTTTTCTGAATAACACCTTCCGTGATAAGCGCGACATCTGTAGAAGTTCCACCAACGTCAAAAGTGATTGCGTTGGCAATACCACACTGCTGACTAATCCAACTCATACCAATTACTGCAGCAACTGGCCCTGACATAGTCGACGCTAATGGATTTTCTATTGCTGACTGTGCAGGAGTGACGCCCCCGTTTGATTGCATCAGCCAAAGATCTGACAATTCAGCAAGATCATTATCTGGGAAAAAACATAAATGCCGGTCCATTATCGGTCGTAATAATGAAGTTAATGCGGCGCTCAAAGTTCTTTCATACTCCCGCGACTCACTCAAAACATCACTAGACAGCGTTATGTCAAAATCTTGAGAAACTTCTCTTATCATGTCTCGAACTTTTTGTTCGTGCTCCGGATACGCATAGCTATGCAATAGCGAAATCACAATAGAGTTGACACCTAAGTTCTTGAATTCGTCGACAAGCTGAGACACCTCTTTAGTATTCACTTGCTTTATTTCTATCCCGCTGTGATCAATACGCGCGTCAATTTCTCGCACATACTCTAATGGGATTAATCTTCTAGGAAGTTGATTACCGGGTTCGACTCCTACAGAGGCGGGCAAACGTGCTGTTTCCAATAAATCTCTGAATCCTTTGTTAACAATTAGCCCGACATTTTGTAATTCACCAGTCAATACAGCATTGACCATTGCAGTCGTGCTATAGAGAAAAGTCGTTACTTCCCCATCAGCTCTCTTTAAAAATTGTTTGAGATTGTCCGGTTCGAGATTGGATATTTTATACGGATTAATTGTCCCATCTGTACGCACACATAAAATATCAGTAAAAGTCCCGCCGACATCCATGCTAGTCAAATTTTCTACTTGCGCCATAATTTATTGACCTTATCTTAAATTAGATTTCCGGCCACAAATGTGCCCATGGTTTGGCTTCTTCTAATTGCCCTGCTAGCTGCAGAATAGTAGCCTCATCGGCATATGCTCCAATAAGTTGCACGCCTATCGGCAATCCTGTTGCATTACGGCATAAAGGTAGTGAAATAGCGGGTTGTCCTGTTACATTGGCAAATGATGTAAACCTAGGAAATTGCTCCAATCTCTCGGTCGCCTGCCTAGGATGGGCTGGATCATACTTAAAGTGACCTAGCAAAGGTGGTGGCTCAGTTAATGTAGGAGTCAACCAGACATCGTACTCTTCAAAAAATGGTGCCACCTCTCTTCCAAACTGGTGCATGTCGTGAATCGCCAGCAGCAGATCAGATGGCCTACGCTCTTGATCCAGCGCGAACATTTTCCATGTATGCTTTTCAAAATATTTCTCTTCCGCTTTTCGCCCAGTCCTTCTCTCCCAATCGCGAATCATCCACGCGACCATCGCTAGCCAGATGGTGGTAAAAAAACTATTGAAATGATCAGCTGAAACTCCTGGTTTAGCTTCTTCTACCTGGTGTCCAAGTTCGCTACAAAGCAATGCAATCTCTTTAACCGCCGCGGAGCAATCAGGATGAACTGGTGTGGGAAGAACTGGTTGATCAGAGAATGCAATCTTTAACTTCCTTGGTCTTTTGTTAACTTGCTCAAGAAACGACCCATTTTGACCAGGAGCGCCGAATGGTGCACCGCGATCCGCACCGGATGTGACATCTAGCATTGCCGCGGTATCGGCTACCGTACGTGTAACAACGTGCTCGGATAACAGTCCTGCAGCACCAATTTCGCCATAATCGGGGCCCATAGGATTGCGTCCTCGCGTCCCTTTTAATCCTACGAGTCCGCAGGCAGAAGCCGGAACTCGCGTTGAGCCACCGCCATCGTTAGCATGCGCTACTGAAACCATTCCGGCAGCAACAGCCGCACCGGAACCACCCGAAGAACCTCCCGGCGAGCGAGTTAAATCCCATGGGTTCCTGGTCGGCCCATATAACTCCGGTTCCGTAGTTGGCATAGACGCGAACTCGGGCGAGTTCGTTCTGCCGCAGACAATAAATCCGGCAGACCTATAGCGACGCACTAACTCGGAGTCACGCGGCGACAGGTAACCCTGGAGAAATCTAGAGCCTTCGGTCATAGGCGCCCCAGCATACTCAGCTAATACATCTTTTAGTAACATCGGGACCCCTGAGAATGCTTCCTTACCGCTCAGCCCGCTTACCGCCTCTCGAGCAAGGTCAAACATGGGTAAAACTACAGCATTGATTTTTGGGTTAACCTTTTCAATCCGTCGGATTGACTCGTCCAATAACTCGGCGGGCGAAATCTCTCCTTCTTTGATCAGCTTGGCCTGATCGATCATTGACAGCCGTAAAACGTCTTTCATCACAACCTCACCCCTTTTAAACGGTCAGCGCTCACCAGAAGACAGAATTCCCTCAGCCTCAAGCCGTGCTATTTCTTCCTCAGAATAATTCAAAAAGCCTTGTAGGATTTCCACATTATGCTGACCTAGAGTCGGGGCTACCAAATCCAATCGCTCAGGCTGATCAGAAAACCGCAAAGGGAACCCCGGAATCACAAGCTCTCCCATGATGGGGTCTTCTATCTCGACGAACCATACCTCGCTCTTTAAAGTACGGATGATTGATAGCTTCAACGGGGTCAAGCACCGGGGCAGTAGGCACCCGATGCTCGTCTAAGTGCTTGAGTATGTCGTCGTTGCTTGGGAAAGTAGTCCATCCATTCTTCAATAATCACAATCAACTCTTCTTGTCTTTTACCCCGTTCACTCGCCTCGCTATAACGTGGATCGTTTTCTAATTCGGGCCTCCCTATAGCCTTGCAAACATTCTTCCATTGAGGCTGTAACGCCAGTATCACAATATAGCCCGACGGACCTTTGAAAGTGCCAAAAGGCGCGATTAATTCGTGATGGGCACCTTGCCGGCGAGGCCGAAACTCGCCTTTGGTTAGGCTATATCCTTGCAGTGAAACATCATGGTTATGAAACATCGCATCCACCATACTTATATCTAGCCACTGACCGCGTCCCGTTCTCTCCCGATGAAATAAAGCGTATCCAATAGCCGAAAAAGCGTGCACTCCGCTGCCGATATCGGCGATACCAATGCCAACCGGTAAGGGAGGTCCGTCTCTTTCACCGTTCATATGCATCAGCCCCGAGAACGCCTGTGCTGCCCAATCAAACCCAGTTTTATGAGAGAGCGTACTTTCTCGCCCATAAGCAGAGACCGACGCCATGATCACGCCGGGATTTATTAGCTTGTACCTCAGGCCAGCTTAGATTTTTTTTCTCCATTACACCCGGACCGAAGTTTTCCACCACCACGTCAACCTTTTTCAATCAATTCCCGAAGAATATCTATTGACTTGTCTTGCTTTAAATCCAGAGCGATACTTTTCTTACCGCGATTTTGCTGAATAAAATAGCCACTTCTTCCACTGTCGGCTATTGGTAACCCACGTGAAGGATCGCCGTTAGGCGCAAACTCAACCTTAATTACCTCTGCACCCATTTCAGCCATCAGCCGACCTATGGTTGGCCCAGCAAGATACTGCGTCAGGTCTAGAACTTTTATTCCTTCAAGCATTAACATGTTTTAGTCTCCATAGCCTTACTCTAATTCAGGGCCTAGCTCTATCATATCGATTAAAATAGTCACTCGCGGCGGCAACTACTTTTGGTGCCAGTAAAATAGTAGCGATTAGATTAGGCACAATCATCATCGCGTAAAACGTATCTATCATATTAATCGTCATCGCCGAATTCCATAACGCTGCGACTGGGATGAAAAGCAAATAAATATAAACAAATCTACTACCGTACACTTCCCCTAATAAATACCGTGCACACTTTATCGAATAGTAAGCGTACGTGGTCATCGTCGTTACGGCAAATAACGCAAAGGCAATCGATAAAATATTGGCTCCATATCCAGGCACAGAAGACTCAAATGCCTTCGCCGCCATAATAATACCTGCATCAGACCCATCCGCACCTAGGCCTGATGTCAAGATCACTAAGGCGGTCAGAGTGCATATTAGATGGGTATCAATAAACGGGCCAAGCATGCCAACCAATCCTTCTCGTACCGGCTCAGTTGTCTGTGCTGCGCCATGGGCCAAGGCTTCTGTCCCAACTCCAGCCTCGTTTGAAAACACCGCTCGTCTAACACCCATCACTAAAACTTCTCGAAAAGTAATCCCAGCCGCGCCACCTATGCCGGCCTCCGGAGTAAAAGCGCCGTAAATGATCGATGCAAAAACAGTAGGAACTAACTCAATATTGTCAAAGACCACCAACAAACTGCCGACTATATAGATGGCGCACATCAATGGTACTAGTGTACCAGCCACTCTACCGATCCTGACACTGCCTCCTGTTACCACTCCACCTACAATTAACATCGCTATAATACCCGTCGCCAATGGAGGAAATGACCACTGATTGTCAAGCAACTGTGCCAACTGATTCGATTGAAAAACTCCCAAACAACCCACCATCCCGAATACCGCAAATAGCATCGCTAATGGCTTAAATTTTTGCCCCAAACCAACCTCAATGTAGTACATTGGCCCACCTTGCATCACACCGCGCGTGTCCGCTTTTCGGTACAGACACGACAAGGTGCAGGTAAAAAATTTGGTTGCCATACCGAGCACGCCCGCTATCCACATCCAAAAAACAGCTCCCGATCCTCCTGCGCTAATCGCGACCGCAACACCTGCGATATTTCCCATCCCAATGGTGCCCGATAGTGCAGTACAAAGCGCACGAAAATGCGATACTTCGCCAGGTGCGAGCTCTGAATTAAATCGTCCGGCTAATAAAAGAAAGGAATGACGCAAATGACGTAAAGGCGCAAATCGAATCAAATAGGCAAAATAGCAGCTAGCAGTCGCCATGATGATGACAAGAGGAAGGCCCCATACTAGATTAACGACTTTAGCCCAAAATATTTCCATAGAATTTTTAAATTATAAGTTTTCAATGCATGATAATAAGACATCAAGGTTAAACAACAAGATATTTGATATCTTTAAAATAGAAAATCATTCTAAAGGAGTTAAAAGTCTTGAACAGTAAAAGTAGCCCACTACAGTTAGGACTTTTTATGCCAAATTGTTCGAACATGTCCGCTATCTCAACTTACCGCACAGTGGATGATGAATGGCCATATGAAACGAACAAAAAAATTGCATTGGCGGCCGAAGATGCCGGCTTCGATTTGCTTTTTCCCGTAAGTCGTTGGCGAGGGTTTGGAGGTGAGACTGATTATTTAGGTACTTCCTTAGAAACCATGACCTGGGCATCAGCGCTTTTGGCAGTCACTTCGCGTATTAAAGTTTTCTCTACAGTACATGTGCCTGTCTTCAATCCAGTCGTAGTTGCAAAAATGGGGGCTACTCTAGACCACATAAGCGGTGGACGATGGGGGGTAAATCTTGTGAGTGGCTGGAGCGAAAAAGAGTTTGGAATGATGGGTATAAAACTACTACCCCATGAAGAGCGGTACAAAAGGACTGAAGCCTTTATAAAAATATTAATCGGGTTGTGGTCAGAAACACCAGGAACTTTTCAACACGATTCTCCTTGGTACCAGGTCAAAGATGGGTACTCATTGCCGCAACCGAGCAACTTACCACCTATTGCGAACGCAGGCACGTCGGAGGATGCGAAGCAAATGACTTCTTCTCTATGTGATTGGGCATTTATTTCAACGCCCACAATAGAAGCTACTGCTAGCATCGTTAGTGACATCACACAACGGGCATCTCATGCTGGACGGACAGTGAGTTGTGCGGCGTTTCCGTTTGTCCTGTGGCGAGACTCTGAAGACGAAGCTCAATCCGAACTGGCTAAAATCATCCAACATAAAGACGAAGTGGCTGCACAAAACTGGTTAGATGGGCTTGCAATCGGAAGTGGCTCTTTCGATCAATTCACTCTTGATATGATGACCGTTGGTGCGGGTGCTGTTCACGTGATAGGTACCGCGGAGCAAGTTGCAATCAAAATCAAAGAGATGCACGACGGAGGTTTAAATGGAATACTAATGGTATTTCAGGCTTACTTAAATGACACAATACGGTTCAAGAAAGACATTATGCCTATACTTTACGAGATGGGCGTTATTACTGGTTTCGATAAAAATAAAGGGGAATAATTATGGCATCTGCCGGCCACTATAAGACCGAAGCAATTCAGGAGGTCTTTTATGGGAAAAGTGCTCAAGACTGCTCTAGAACGAAATCATATCCTCTCACGGTGGGGCAAAAGCGCATAGCGTTTGTCACTAATACCAGCCTTACCAAAAAAGGCGGCTTGGCAGATCAGGTGAAAAATGGCTTTAGGGGATAGTCTCGCCGGCGAGCTTCAAGGCCTGACGGCTCACTCGCCTAGGGCAGATGTCATGTCCTTAATGACACTGTTAAAAGAGACAAAAGCGGATATGGTAGTGACTCTAGGCGGTGGCTCAGTCTGCGATGCGACGAAGGTGGCCTGTATAGCGCTCGAAAATAATGTCCAGAGCGCTGGGGATATTGCGAATCTTGCTACTGCGGCACAAAATTAAATCCGCCTAAAGTCCAGACATATTGCGATACCAACCACATTATCCGCAGGCGAGTACACCGGATTTGCTGGGATCACCGATGAGAGTATCCCGCGAAAGGAACTTTACTACCATGCGAGGCATGGTGCCCAATATTGTAATACTTGACTCGGCCATGACTGCCGACACACCCGATCAGATTGTTTTTTGGGACGGGGATTCGGGCTGTCGATCATTGCGTAGAAACCTGGTGCTCAGTCGATGCAAATCCGATTGTCGAGGCCACCGCTCTAAGGGGTCTCCAGCTGCTAGTCGACGGTTTGCGTGCATGTAAAGCGGATCACAAAAACCTTGGAGAGCCGTCTCGATTGCCTCGTCGGCGCCTGGCTTTCGATACAAGGTGTCGCGAAACGGAGTTTCTCTTGGTGCCAGTCACGGAATTGGTCATATATTAGGCGGGACGGCTGGGATGCCCCATGGAGAGACCTCGTGCGTCATGCTGCCCCACGTGTTGCGTTATAACGCGGCTTCTAATTCGGCTCAACAAAATGTGCTTGCTGAAATCATGGGGAGCAATAAAACGGAACTGGCAGACCATGTCCAACAGCTAGTCGCGGAACTAGGGCTGCCTGGAAGACTGCGCGATGCGGATGTTCCCAAAGAGTTGCTTCGCACCCTCGCCGAGGAGTCGCTGCTAGATATTTGGATAGCGACTAACCCGCATCCCTTAAACTCCGTGGATGAGATTCTTGAGCTTTTAACCAAGGCTTGGTAATAATTTGAATTGTCCTCGTTAGACTTTAATCAAAATTAGATTGGCAGCAGTAAGTATGGCAAAAGTAAGTGTAAAAAAAGTAATCAACGCGACGGCTCAACAGTGTGGGAATATGTCTCTAACTGGGGAGGTACAAGTGAATGGATACCGGGTGTGGGGCCAGTTACCGTAGAGGGTGATGGCGTGGGAGCAATTCGCAGTGCAGATCTCGCGCCAGAAACAGGCTTCCCGGGACGTATCTCTGAGCGACTCGAATCTTATGACAATCAAGTAATGACGTTCAGCTACAGTGTTATTGGTGATAGTCCTATCCCGATTACAGATTATCTAGCGTCTATGTCGGTGGAAAAATTGTCAAATAACACTTGCGAAGTAACTTGGGAGAGCACATGGGAAACTGAGTTAGATGAGTCGGAACTAATAGCGGCCTTCGAGATGCTATACTCTATTTCATTAGATAATGTGGCGAAAGCTACTTGCTAACAAACTTGTAAAGGAAAACTCTATGGATTTTGGTATCACATTCCCTTCTTATATACGGGCCTACCATGATGTAAAAATGGCTGAAGAATATGGCTTCACTCATGCATGGTTCTACGACTCACAAATGTGCTACAGCGATGTCTATGCAACAATGGCTCTTGCAGCTGAACATAGCAGGTACATTAAATTAGGGACACTAGTATCTATCCTGGGTAATAGGATAGCACCTGTCACCGCACACTCGATTGCAACCATAAACGAGCTCGCTCCCGGAAGAGTGATTTTAGGAGTGGGATCGGGTTTTACCGGGAGAAACGTCATGGGTATGCCACCGGCAAAACTGGCAACTATGCGGCACGAAATTGAAGTAATCAAAAGGCTAATCAAGGGGGAGGAAGCGCGCTATATTGAAGGCAACCTTAAGCGAGATATTCGTTTCCTAAATCGCAATAACGGATATATAAATGTTAAAGATAATATTCCACTCTATATGGCTTCAAATGGACCAAAAGCAAATGATATGGTGGGGGAACTGGCTGATGGCTGGGTTACTATTGGGCTCGACCCAAATTACATAAAAGCGGGCGTCGAGCAAATCAAGGCCGCCGCAAAAAAACATGGGCGTAATGCGAGATCGCTCTATACAACAAACCTCACAAACGGTTGTGTCCTGAGGCCGGGGGAAGACATTATGTCGCGCCGGGTGATCAAGCAAGTAGGCCCCTCTGCCATTCTACTACTCCACACAAATTGGGCCCCTAAAAAAATGGCTGCTGGTCCTTTTGCCCCTCCCGAGGTCGCAGATTTAGCCAAAAAATATTTCAATCAGCATATCAAAAAAATGAAGACTCCGATGGCTAAAAGATATCAGCAAATGCATGCTGGCCATCTGACTCAGCTTCAACCAGGTGAAGAAAAATACCTAACGCCGGAACTTATCAAAACTGCCACTCTAACGGGATCGCCAGGTGAGATAATC
>CALSND010000008.1 GCA_943787625.1 uncultured Gammaproteobacteria bacterium
TCCCCATCAAAAAGGTAGGAGTCGGTTTCGTCGACTAAAAACTTTGTTTCGTCGATCAATAGGTCTCCTGTTATTTCAGAAATTCCAGAGTTTTTAAGTTCACCAAGGAGCGTCCACAGATCTCGGTTTAAAAAATATGGGTCGCCATCCCCTTTTAATATAATATTCTCAATGACATTGCCCCGACGAGCGCTTTTAGCCGCATACAAATTTGTTTCCCAGGTGAAGTTGGGGCCGAGTACTTCTAATGCAACCCAGGTGGTGATCAGCTTTATTAGAGAGGCTGGGTTTCTATCGACATCAAGATTTAGTACCACTCGAGGCGTTACTTCATCCATTGCTTGAACTAACAGAGTCACGTCATTTAGAGAGATTTCATATTGCCTGAGAGTTTCTGAGAGTTTCTTGGGAATCTCGGAGTCGCTATTCTGTGCGAAAGCTGGAGCCAAGAGACCAACGAAGATTAGCAAAAGTGAAGCTAAAGTGATTTGCATAGCTTTTACATGGCCCGCAGCATCACATAGCCTTATCAGGTGATTCTCTATTTTGAAAATGATATTCTGCATTTGGTTGCATATCGATAGCTGCAGCCAATCGGTTAGTCATGTTGTAAAACGCTGCGACGTTTGAAATATCCCATATTTCTTTCTCTGAAAACCCGGCTACTCGGAGAGCCTCTCTATCTTTTTCGACAATTTTATCGCTGACTTCGGTTAGTTTTACCGCGAAATCGAGCATAGCAACGTGCCTATCAGATAACGTCGCTGCCCGATAATTCATGACCAGTTGCTCTCCTAGTATTGGGTCATTGGAATACTCTCTGACAGCTTTACCGTGGGCTGTTAAGCAGTAAAAGCAATGATTTGTTGAGGAAACTACGACGGCGATCATTTCTCGTTCAAGGGGAGTCAAACCGGTTTTTGCGAACATGATTTCATTGTAAAAGCGAGTGAAAGTCCTGAATTGCTCGGGTTCGTGACAAAAAGCCGAAATTACATTTGGGATCATCCCAAGTTTTTTCTTCACATAGATTAAGATATTTTTGCATATCCTCAGGCAAAGAGGATTTTTCTGGAGTTGTAATATCCAACGCCATAATTTTTTCATCAGTGCCCATAACATAATACTCCTTCTTTTTTAAGCGAATATGTCGCTACTATATGATCCGATTTTTCTTCAATGTGTTTATTTCTTTATCCGACAGCCTCAGGATATCTTTTAAAACTTCTTGGTTATGCTCGCCCAAGCTAGGTCCGGGGAAATCGGTTTCTCCTGGTGTTTTTGACAGTCTCGGGATAATAGCCGGAATTGATAAAGGCTCGCCATCGATTGTCACTTCTGAAAAAGCTCTCTTGCTCGATACTGTTCGTTTTCAAACATATCCTTTACATTTAGTATCGGACCAGCTGCGACTGATACGCTATCAAGTTTCGACAACGCGTCTTCCGAGTCCAGTGTTAGTGTCCAAGACTCTATCGCTTCTTCTATCTCTTTTTGGTGTTCAACTCGCCCGGTATTCTCTGCGAGCCTCGGGTCAGCTCCCTAACTCAGGTTTGTCCATCGCACTAGTTAGCCGCTTAAACATACTGTTGGTATTCGCGCCAATTACAATGAGCCTATCGTCCTTACACCGGTAGGTGCCTGTAGGAACAATACCGGTGATAGCTGTACCTGATGGTTCTCTAATAATACCAGCTCCGTCGTATTCGGGTATGACGCCCTCAAGCAAGTTAAATAGCCCTTCGAATATCGCGACATCTACGACCTGTCCTTCTCCGCTACTTTGTCTTCCAATATACGCCAAAAGAACGCCTAGGGCCGCGTGGATTCCTGCAAGTGTGTCGCCAATACTTATATTGGGCCTTACTGGCGCTCCACCAGGGAAACCATTTACGTATCGGAAACCGCCAAATGCCTCGCATACCGAGGCAAATCCGGCTTTCTTTGCATAGGGCCCCGTTTGTCCATAACCGGAGATCCGTGCGTAAATCAAACCAGGGTTTTTCTTTTTTACGTCATCCGGTCCCAGTCCCCATTTTTCCATAGTGCCTGGCTCTGAAGTTCTCCACAAAAACATCGGCGGTTTGTACCAGACTCTGTCGAGCAGTTCTTGCCCCTTCTTTGCTTTTTAAATCAATAGTGATGCATTTTTTATTCCGCGCTAAGCTACGCCACCAGAGGGAGGTACCATCTTTTACCTCCCGCCAGCCTCTAATTGGATCCCCAGTTTCCGGGGGTTCAATTTTGATGACTTCGGCACCAAAATAGCCAAGGATTGTGCCAGTGAAAGGGCCCGCTAGCAGCTGCCCTACTTCTATGACTCGCATTCCCTTCAAGGGTCTCATGTCAGGTTTTTCTATCATAACAATTTAAGAGTTTTCCCAATGATTGAATAGATTTGGCGGATCTATCTCTTTACTGGCTAGTGGACTATAAAAAAGCCCGGGATTTCCCGGGCTTTCGTGAACATTATATTTCTTAAAACAGAGGGAAGCCCATGATTTGATGCCATCATAAACATAAGCATCGGTATAGAGAGCATTGTATTTGTTCTCGACGCTAAGAAGGCGACACGCTTGGCGCTTGCTTTCTCATCATCGGTAGCGCTTACTATACCGAGGACCTTCTTCTGGTTGGGCCAGATCAACACCCAGACATTGAACAACATAATCGTGCCCAGCCAAGCCCCGATGCCTATGCTGGTTGTGGCTATACTTTCTTCGCCCACCCCTAACATCCAGGCGCTATGTCCATACATTCGTCATCATGTAATAAAAGCCCGTGAGCCAAGTCCAAAGAGCGGCATGCCTGAACCACATAAGCGCCCTTGGCGCTACATATTTCCCTATTGCGGCAGGACCGGGACCATCCGAATCATTGGCAGCTTCAGCCATAGCTGGCACCTGTACAAAGTTAAAATAATACAAAAGGCCAATCCACAAAACGCCAAAGAATATGTGTAGCCCTCTATCTAGCCATAACATTAGTTCCATTGCTTCAACTCCCTAAACTTTCAAATATTTAAAATTTTTATTCACATACCCGCAATACACTTAGCAACATAGGCTAAGACGGCTGCTAAGACGAACCCAGCAATTAGTGTTCCTTTAATAGTATCTAGTGGATTCATTGAGTCAGTCTCCTTGTTTTTTCGTATGATGTAACAATACCCCAAAACTGGTTTTTTCGATACAGCTAGGGGGTGTTTTTTTCAGTTTCAGCGGTAACTAAACATTATTCCTAGGAAGATAATTAGGCCAACCCAGTTGTGGCTCTTAAAAGCTTTGAAGTAAGCTATTCGGGAATATTGTCTCGTCATATAGTTTTGGTATAAAAAGACAAGTATTGTGCCTCCTATTCCCACTTTGAAAGGCCAGGGGAGAGTGGCAGAATATCCTATTAAGACTAGGCCTAATAACATTAACACTTGGAGCGAAATTATAATGATGCGGACGTCGTCGCCGAACAGTAGTGCGGTCGACTTGATTCCAACTTTTATATCATCGTCCCTGTCTACCACAGCATACTGGGTATCGTAAATAATGGCCCAGACGATAGTAGTCAGAAATATTAGCCAGGCAGTATTATTCACGGTAGAAAGGTGAGCTGCATATACCATGGGAACAGCCCATGCAAAGGTGATACCTAAGTGCAGTTGTGGGAGATAAGATACTCTTTTGGCGTATGGGTAGGTGGCTGCAAGAACTGCACCTGGTAAAGCTAACAAGATTGTTAAACTATTCGTATGGATTACTAAAAAAAAAGCAACTCCAATGAGCAGGGCAAATGTCAAGAGGGCCTGCGTAACGGATATCTCTCCGTTAGGCATCGGTCGATCTTTTGTGCGCTCAACTTGCCCGTCAAAGCCACGGTCTGCTATATCGTTTATTGCACATCCCGCAGATCTCATGGTACATGTACCAAGTAAAAATATAAGCAGCAATTTCAAGTCTGGCATCCCGGCGGTTGATAGCCATATAGCCCACAAAACCGGCCAAAGTAGTAACATGATTCCTATAGGTTTATTTAGCCTGATTAGTCTTATATAGGGCATTAGTTTTTGAATCATACGTTAAATTCTTCGTTGCTAGTTTTAATGTTAGACATACCGATAGCCTCGTCTATCCGCTAGCCATCTCTCTTGAATTTTTTTAGCCACCGCCGGCTGTTCTAGTAGGAGTGTTTCTGCCGTTTTCTCTACTAATTCGATTAGAGCGCCGTCTAAAGTTAGGTCGGCAATTTTAAATTGTGCTATTCCCGCTTGCCTAGTTCCCAAAAGTTCCCCTGGGCCTCTTAACTCCATGTCGCGTTCAGCAATCTCAAATCCATTGCTTGTAGCACGTATAGCTTGAAGTCGCTTCTCAGCCATCTCCGATAGGGGTGTTTTATACAGAAGTAAGCAACTTGATTGTTTCTCTCCTCTGCCTACTCGTCCTCTCAGTTGATGCAATTGCGCTAAACCTAGCCGTTCTGCGTTTTCTATTATCATCAAACTCGCATTTGGCACATCCACGCCTACCTCTATTACTGTAGTTGCCACTAACAGATTAATGCGCCCATTTATGAAGTTGTTCATAATTTTTTCTTTATCGATTTCGTTCATTCGACCATGAATAAGACCCACTTTGATGCTTTTGAGTTCTCCAGCCAACAATGAGGTAGTTTTGATGGCAGATTCTGTATCTATTTTGTCAGACTCTTCAATAAGGGGACATACCCAGTATACTTGCGTACCATCGTTTACGGCCGAAGAGATGCGGGTAATAACTTCCTTTCTCCGTTCCTCGGGTATCACCGCGGTAGTAACTGGACTCCTGCCAGGAGGCAAATCTTTGATAGTTGATATATCTAAGTCGGCATAGGCCGCCATGGCTAATGTTCGTGGGATAGGAGTTGCTGTCATAATTAATTGGTGTGCTTTGAGTTCGCGAGAATTGCCCTTTTGATTGAGTGCAAGTCGCTGTCCAACTCCGAACCGGTGTTGCTCGTCCACTATTATCAGGCCCAGATTGGTATAAACGACATCTTTTTGGAAAACTGCATGTGTCCCGATGACTATTGATGGACATTTATTTGCAATTTTACTTTTAGCTAGATCACGTTCGCGCTCGCTCAACCTTCCAGTTAATAAAATCACTTCGACGTCAGTAAACCAGGCGCTAAAAGTTTTGTGATGTTGGTCAACCAATAGCTCAGTAGGCGCCATAATTACGACTTTGTAGCCTTCTTCTATCAAAATCGACGCAGCCATAGCTGCCACTACAGTTTTGCCTGAGCCAACATCTCCCTGAAGTAATCGAAGCATGGGGACTCCACTTTGTAAATCATTCGCTATCTCAGAGACGGCATTGTTTTGACCTTTTGTTAGACTAAATCCAATTCGATTTTTCAGTGCAGTATCTTTTTTTAATTCCCCACACTTTGGCGCAGTATGTTTGTTGCGATCAAGTCTTTTCTCCTTGAGGCTTATCTGATGGGCAAGGAGTTCCTCAAAGATCATTCTTTTTTGCGCAGGATGGCTGCGTGTGGATGTAAAAAAGAGTTCAGTACCCTTAGGTGGATGATGAATAACTCTTATAGCTTCACGCAGATTCGGAAGACCTAGGGATTGGCGGAGTTCTTTTGGTAACAATTCCTCTTCATGCGATAGGTCAAGGTTTTCGGATATGAGCAGTGCCTGCTGGATCAGTCTTCGAAGTCTGGCCTGACTTAATCCCTCAGTTGTGGGATATATCGAGGTGAGAGTTTTTTCCAACGGTGGACGGTTTTCAGGATCTATAGTTCGACACTCTGGGTGTATCATCTCCTTTGCATAACGTCCTTGCCTGATTTGTCCGAAGAGTCTGACTTTTACACCTTTTCGGAATGATTTTTGTTGCGATTTATTGAAATAGAAAAAACGCACCATAACATCGCCGCTGACGTCAGAGACTCTCAACATTAAAGTTCGTCTGCGAGCGAATACTACACTAGAGCTTTTAATCTCACCTTCAATCAGCGATGCGGTCGAATCATTAGCCGAATTTATGAGATTTATCTTTGTCCTGTTCTCATATCTCCTCGGAAAATGGAACAGGAGATCTTTTATCCGAGAGATACCCAGACCTCTTAGTTTATTTTCTAGTACTTTCCCGACACCATGTAGTCGGGTAACTGGCTCGTAAATGGCTATATTATCTTTCAAAACAAACTAAGAGGAGCTTACTTAGTTACGGCAATAATCGCATCAATTTCAACTTCAACCCCTTTGGGTAGTGTACTAACTTCGACTACCGCTCTAGCAGGAAATGGTTCGTTAAAAATTTCTCTCATAACCGCATTTACCTCAGAAAAATTGCTCATATCTGTGAGAAAGATAGTTAATTTCAAACAATTAGCTAGCTCGGTCTTGCCTGCCAAGGCGACTTGCTGGAGATTCGAAAAAACCTGTCTGACCTGCTCTTTAAAATCTTTGGCTAAAATTTGATTGGTTTTTGGAACAATTGGTATTTGACCAGACAAGTAAATTATATTTTCGAAACCTACTGCTTGTGAATAACTACCGATCGCGCTCGGAGCCGCGTCGGTTTTGATGTGGGTGATTGTCATTAGGTTGCCCTAGTGTCTTGGATAATTTGATACGAAAAATATGTTTCCACAGATTTAATTGAGTTATTTACGCTTTCTCTGTACGCGAGATACTGGCTTTGTGTTGCGCAAAACGCGAATTATATCTGCTAAGTGTTTGCGGTCTCGTACGCGAATTGTAAGCTTCATTTGTATCGCCATACCTTCATCCACTTCACTCGTTTTGACTTCTTCGATACTCGCGCCTTTGGCGGCACATTTTGATGCTATAGTGGCTAGCACCCCACGGCGATTAATAGTGTCTATCATGATTTCTGCGCTGAATTCGCTTTTTAAATCAGACGCCCACTGGACATCCACCCATTTCTCTGGTGCACTGCGGAATTCGATGACATTTTTGCATGAAGGATGATGGATTACGATACCGCGCCCAGTTGTGATAAATCCCACAATTGGATCTCCGGGGATTGGGTGACAGCACTTCGGTATACTGATCACCATTCCTTCGGTCCCTTTTATGATTAAAGGACCTAGCGATTTATCTTTCCCCTTTTTTCTTTTAGGCATCTCTTCCATTGAGATAAGTGTGCGTGCAACGATTGGCGCTGGTCTTATCCCAAGTCCAATATCCGAAAGAAGCTCTTTTAAAGATTCTAAATTAAATGTCTGAAGACAGACTTTTAGATGAGCATCATCCAACTTGTCGAGGCTTAAGTTTACCCTGCCCAGCTCTCGGTTTATCAATCTTTTCCCTAAGACTTCTGCTTCGAATTTCTGCAGATTTTTTAGTGAGTGATGGATATTAGTTCTAGCTTTTGCTGTCACTACAAAATCTAACCAAGCAGGGTTTGGGCGAGCGCCCTTCGAATTAATTATTTCTACAGACTCGCCAGTTTTTAGTGGAGTGCTAAGTGGGACTAGGCGCCTATCGATACGACACCCAACCGCAGTATTTCCAAGATCGGTATGAATTGAGTAAGCAAAATCGACAGCAGTTGCACCCCGGGGTAATTTAACTATTACCCCTTTCGGCGTGAATACGTAAACCTCATCTGGAAATAGGTCCACTTTGACATTCTCAAGAAACTCTTGGGAATTAGTGGTGCGACTTTGCATTTCTAGAACACTATGTAACCACTCACGCGCTCTTTTCTGTGCTACTTTTGATCCGGCCTCGCCTTCCTTATATGTCCAGTGAGAAGCGATACCCACTTCAGCCACCTGATCCATTTCATTAGTACGTATTTGGACCTCTACGGGGGCGCCGAATGGGCCAAAAAGAACAGTATGCAACGACTGGTAGCCATTCGACTTTGGGATAGCGATATAGTCTTTAAACGTATCGGGTACAGGCTTGTAGAGCGCGTGTATTACTCCTAGTGTTCTGTAACATGTATCGACAGAATCGACAATAATGCGAAAGGCATAGACATCCCTAACTTCCGAAAAGTGGAGTCGTTTTTCCCGCATCTTTTTGTATATGCTATACAGGTGTTTTTCTCTGCCCACAACGTGAGTAACCAAGTTTTCTTGTCTCAATCGCCTGGTAATTCTGTTCCTGATTTTGGTGACGACTTCTTTGCGGTTACCTCGCACTTTTTGAATTACCCGCGCTATGACATCATGTCGTAGGGGATATAGTGTTTGGAATCCCAATTCCTCCAACTCTAGCCTCATAGCATTCATGCCCAAGCGCTGGGCTATTGGGGCGTAAATTTCTAAGGTTTCTCTCGAAATGCGGCGCCTTTTTTCGGCATTCAATGCACCCAAGGTTCTCATGTTATGAAGACGATCAGCCAGTTTTACTAGAATAACTCGGATATCATCTGCCATCGCCATAAGCATTTTCTGGAAGTTTTTAGCTTGGGCGTCTACGTGTGACTCAAACTCGATTTGAGTTAATTTGCTAAGACCATCTACTATATGAGCAACATCTGGCCCGAACTCATTTGTAATTATATCTTTCGGAACAGATGTGTCTTCTATCACGTCATGCAGCATTGCCGCGATGAGAGACTCGTGGTCCATATGCATCTGGGTCAAAATATAGGCCACTGATAAAGGGTGCTGGACGTAGGGTTCGCCACTTTGTCGTTTTTGATTTTTATGGGCTTCGGCGCTGAAGCGATATGCCAGTCGGATTTTCCTGACTTGTTCCGCGGGCAAATATGTTCTGGCTAGCCTACAAAGGCTGTCTATTCGGAGGGGGGCAGAGTCAAGCTTGACTGATGCGGTTGCCATAATCAGCTCTGAATATTCACATACAAAGTTTTACCGTACCCGCCCAGTAGCCTTATGGTATTTGGCTTGCCCGACTTTTCCTGTACGACGCTCAAATTGTTGTTCTACTCTAAAATCTAAAATTTCAGGTCTTGAGATTGTTCGTTTAAAGACTGGCTCGCTTCATCACTTTTTAATTCTGCGAACTCGAGAGCGGCTTCGTACTCTTCAGCTTGTTTCTCTTTAGCTTCCATTTCGTCAAGAATATCTGCGTTTATTAAACCAGCGGCTATTTCTCTTAGTGCTATTACCGTCGGTTTGTCGTTTTCCGCTTCTAGTAATGGAGTAGCACCAAGTGCTAATTTTCTTGCTCGTCTGCTCGCAACGAGAACCAGATCGAATCTATTTTTAACCGCGGGTAAGCAATCTTCAACTGTAACACGGGCCATATTTCTTTCTTCCTAATACTAGTTTTGCATATAAGTTAGGCTAATCTTATCAAAGTTTTACTGCTTAGGCATTAGTTCTGCTAGCAAAGGCTCGAGTTTAGCGCTTTGATCTTCCATCTCATAAGAAGGTTGTTTAATAATTGAGGCCAAAGTATCTGCAGCTTCTGTGAAATCATCATTAATGATCAGGTAATCGTATTCGCCATAGTGCGTGATTTCGTTTATGGCGTCGCGCATACGTCTCCGAACTATTTTCGGGTCATCTCCTCGAGCCTTCAATCTTCTTTCGAGTTCACGAAGCGAAGGTGGCAGTATGAATATTGAGGTGTTTTTTAGTCCTGCCCTTTCAATACTGCGCGCGCCTTGCCAATCTATTTCTAGAATGATGTTCTTTTTCTGTTCTAGGCTGGTTGTTACAAAACTTACGGATGTTCCGTAATGATGGTCGAAAACGAGTGCTTCTTCTAAAAACTCATTATTTTCAGCCATCAGGAAAAATTCATTTTTAGAAATAAAGAAATAATCTAATTTATCCTTTTCGCCTACACGGGGTTTCCTAGTTGTGTGTGAAATAGACACTATGACGTTGGGGTTACTTTCGACTACAGTTTTTATCAAGCTTGTTTTACCAGCGCCCGAAGGCGCTGAGATTATGAATAGCCTACCCTCCTCATTAAGATTTCTGGGTGTTTGATTATTCGACATTTTGAATTTGTTCTTTGATTTGTTCAATTAGCACTTTCAGTTCAATCGCATGTCCTGTGCTATCTGCATGCGCTGATTTTGAACCCAATGTATTCGCCTCTCGTAGTAACTCCTGCATCAGGAAATCGAGGCGCCTACCTATTGGCTCTTTTAGCTTGAGAGCGGAGCGGGTCTCTTGGATATGGATTGCGATTCGATCGATCTCCTCCGAAACATCTAGTTTACTAATTAGCAAAGCACATTCTTGTTCGAGACGAGCAGGCTCCATATCATTAATAAATTGATTCATCCTCAGCTTATATTTTTCTGTAGTCGCTTTAATTATTGAAGGTACGGTTACTTTAATCTGAGTAAGTAACTCGTCCATGAGCAGGAGGCGTGTGTTAATCGCGTTTTGGAGCTCCTTTCCTTCTTTTTTGCGTACTTTAGTAAAATCTTTAAGAGCAAGTTTAAGTTGTTGCATGAGATAGTTCTCGAGGTCTTCCTCTGAAGATTGACGTCTAATGACGCCAGGCCATTTCAAAAGATCTATTGCATTAAGCGAGATTTTATTGCTTGTTCTGCTGCTAATATCGCCAATCGATTCGAGTAGATCAGCTACAAGTTTGTTATCTAAAACGACTCCATTGATTGCATCGTTATGATTATTTATCCTGAGGTAGCAATCGATCTTTCCCCTGTTAGTGTACGATGCAATACTTTTTTTGACCGCTAACTCTATGCTCCTGAATTCATCGGGGACTTTTACGGAAATTTCGATAAATCTGTGATTTACTGATTTTATTTCCCACGAACCACTAATTAATTGGTTTTCAAAATCGATTCGGGCAAAAGAGGTCATACTAACTGTCACAATTTCATCCTCAGGTTATTAGTCGCTTATTATTATCTTTGAAATTTATTAGTCAACGTTATCGCTCACAGACGCTATACTACACGTTTTTAAATGACTAGAGAGACTAATGAACAAGAGACCAAGTGGCCGCGCTCCGAACAAAATGCGTGCAATAAATTTTACTAGAAATTATACGCGTCATGCGGAAGGTTCAGTGCTTGTAGAATTTGGAGAGACCAAAGTTCTGTGCAATGCCAGTATAGAACGACGTGTGCCTGGCTTTCTAAAGGGAACCGGTAGCGGATGGTTAACAGCTGAATACGGCATGTTACCAAGGTCGACTGATTCTCGAATGCGACGAGAAGCTAGTCAAGGTCGTCAGGGTGGTCGCACGATGGAGATTCAAAGACTCATTGGACGTTCGCTGCGATCCACTTTAGATTTAGAGGCTTTGGGAGAGATGACCATCACTTTGGACTGCGATGTCATACAGGCCGATGGGGGAACCCGAACAGCTTCTATTACTGGTGCTTACGTAGCGCTCGTGGATGCGATCGACACCTTGATGGTGTCGGGTAAATTGAAAAGGAATCCTATTTATGGGGCGGTGGCCTCTGTGTCCGTCGGGATATACGAAGGGATACCTGTCATAGATTTAGACTACGCTGAAGATTCTAATGCTGAAACTGATATGAATGTAGTGATGAATGAGTCTGGTCATTTCGTCGAGGTGCAGGGGACCGCTGAGGGGCACGCGTTTCGACGTGAAGAAATGAATTCGATGCTAGATTTGGCTTCTGATGGGATACGTGAACTTTTAGAGTTACAAATTTTAGCTAGAAAGAAATGAGGGTCTCTTTATTATGATGGACATCGTGTTGGCCAGTAATAACTCAGGTAAATTAGCTGAGATGCGAGAGATGCTTAGTAAAGAGTACTACAATATAAAAACACCCGCCGAGTTTGGATTGGGTTCGCCCGAAGAGACAGGCAAGACATTTGTCGAAAACAGTATTATTAAGGCGCGGTATGCCTCTTTGCATACGGGACTGCCGTCTATAGCAGACGATTCAGGGTTATGTATTCCTGCCCTAAACTGTGAGCCAGGAATTTTTTCCGCACGTTATGCTGGCCGTTGCGCGACTGATGCCGATAACGTGTCTCACCTTTTGTCAAAAATGGCTGGATTAAAAGAGACAGATAGGAACGCATACTTTGTTTGCGCTATGGTTTACATGCAAGGCGCAGACGATGCTACCCCACTCATAGTGCAGGAAACTTGGTCGGGTGAGATTTTAGTTTCTCCTCAAGGTTCGGAGGGATTTGGATATGATCCGGTTTTTTATATTCCTGAGTTCGATTGTTCTGCTTCAGAGCTGGATAGTTCAGTTAAAAATCAGGTTAGCCATAGGGCAAAAGCAATGCGAAGATTGTTGAATGATTTGGAGCGCTCGCTGGAAGGCAGTAAGTTTTAGCGTATGTCGAGTATTTATGTTCATCTGCCGTGGTGTCACAAAAAGTGTCCTTACTGCGATTTTAATTCACATGAAGTGAACGAACAGGTGTCGGAGAAGAGATATATTAATTGCTTGTTGACGGATTTAGACCAAGACTTGGCGAAGTTTGGTAGCTTGAGGTTTGAGAGTATTTTTATTGGAGGAGGGACGCCGAGTCTTTTTTCTGGCAAGTCTATCAGTCATTTATTGGACGGTATTAGAGATCGAGTAGAACTTAAAGAAGGTAGTGAGATCACGCTTGAGGCAAATCCCGGAAGCGCGGACGCAGAACGATTTGAAGATTATATTAAAGCCGGAGTTAACCGCATTTCAATAGGAGTGCAGAGCTTTAATAATCAACTGTTAGAGGCTATAGGTCGAAAGCATTCTGCCGAAGACGCCGAGAATGCGATTCGTATAGCTAAATCTGTTGGCTTTTTAAACTTCAATATAGATTTGATGTTCGGATTACCAGGGTCTCAGAGAGGAGATGCTATCTCAGACTTGGAACATTCGATAAAGTTTGAACCGATGCATATCTCATGGTATCAACTCACGATAGAGGAGAAGACGGCATTTGCTCGAAGACCTCCAAGCTTGCCTCCTCACAATGATATATGCGACGAATTTGAAATCGGTCAGAATATTCTACAGAGAAATGGATTTTCTCAATATGAGGTTTCTGCTTATGCACGAAATTCTATTAAATCACTGCACAACCTGAATTACTGGGAGTTTGGGGATTATCTTGGCATCGGAGCCGGAGCTCATGGCAAGATCAGCTCGGGCTCAAAGGTAGTTAGGACAGAAAAACTATCTAAGCCAGAAAGTTATATGCGTGCCATCGAATTTAATGGTAAATGTGGAGTTGAATCGGAAATCGACCCCTCACTTATGGCTGGGGAGTATATGCTAAACGCCTTGAGGTTGAAGGACGGCTTTTCGTTAAACGATTACCTTGTAAAAACATGCAACTCTAGGCTAGATAAACAGTTTGAGCAGAACATAGAATTAGCATGCGATAAAGGGTTGCTCTCAAGAGAGGACGATTGGGTAAAGCCTACCCGATTGGGCTGTCGCTTTTTAAATGACCTGCAAGTTATTTTTATTTAACTTACTCAGCTACGAAAGGATTTCCATACGTCTCAGACCAGGTCATCTCAGAGACAGGCACGCGTTGTAATTTTGATGGGAATGGTTTTTCTGGCCATCCCACAGTCACCATCGCAGCTGTTGAAACGTCCTTGGGAATGTTTAGTAAATTTTTAATTTCAGGCTCTACATGACATAGTAGGGTAGTGAGTGCGGTGCCTAATCCAATATCACGCGCTGCTAAAAGCATATTTTGCACTGCGGGATATATAGAGGCTCCACCGACAATGCTTAGTCTATCTAGCTCCGTGTCAGTTGCATGACAGTCTGCTAGTCGGGCACATACGATTAAGAAGACAGGGATCTCGGCTAAATGTCTCGCGAAATGATCGGCGGCACTGACTATCCGCTTGTCTTTAGTACCTAGTTTTACCATTCCTTCATTTATTGCTTGTGTGTAGGTGTTCCAAAATGGCAAGTACAGCGCTTGCATTTTATCTTTTACAGTTTTGTCTCGTACAACAATAAAACTTACTGGCTGGCGATTTCCGCCACTAGGCCCAAATCTCGCAGCTGAGACTATTTTTTCTATGTGCTCATCACTGACATCTTCATCGCGATAGAATCTGCACGTATTATTAGTCTGTATGATCTCAGTCAGGTTCATTTTTTGGTTCCCTAAATCAAAGTACCAATTTTTATAGTAGATACATAACCGCCAGCAGTCCAGTAATTGACATTGTCACTGTGTAGGGGAAAGCCATTTTTACCATGCGACCGTATGAAAGCCTGATAAGCGGTGCTAGGGCTGAAGTTAACAGAAATAGGAATGCAGCTTGTCCATTAGGAGTAGCGACACTTGGGATATTGGTGCCAGTGTTAATAGCGACAGCCAGTAGATCAAACTGATCTCTACTGATCTTGCCGGCTTCGAAGGCCTCAAAAACCTCTTTTATATATACTGTAGCGACAAAAACGTTATCACTTATCATCGATAAAAAACCATTTGCTAGATAAAAAGCGGATGTTTGGGTAGTACCTTCAAGTGTAAGTACCCAAGTGATGACTGGAGAAAATAGGTGTTGCTCGTGAATTACTGCGACTATAGCGAAGAATACGACTAGTAAAGATGTAAAAGGGAGCGCTTCTTCGAAGGCATGTCCAATTCTATGTTCCTCGGTCACGCCGTTAAAAGCTGTCGCAAGTACGATAACCGCGAGGCCAATCACCCCTACCTCGGCCAAGTGCAAACCTAGTGCTATGCAAAGAAATCCTGCTGCTATTCCTTGTACCCATAGTTGAGCGATATCTTGTTTAGTTCGCTGCTCGGTTTGATAGTCATCAAAGTCTTGAAGAACGTTTTTTACAGTGTCAGGAAGTTCGGTTCCAAAACCAAAAGTTTTGGTTTTCTCCAACATAATGCAGGTAAGAAGGCCCACAATAAGAACAGGCATAGATACAGGCGCAACTTTGAGAAAGAATTCCACAAATTCCCAACCCGCAATTTGCGCGATGAGTAAATTCTGTGGTTCCCCAACTAGAGTGCAAACTCCACCGAGAGCGGTACCTATCGCTGCATGCATCATCAAACTGCACAAAAAAGATCGAAAGTTTTCTAAGTCCTCTTCATGGATCGTCTGAATCTCAGTATCAGCTGACGCGTCGTGCTCATCATGATATGTCTTTCCAGAAGCAATTTTGTGGTAAACCATATAAAACCCGTGTGCGACACTGATTACTACTGCGGTAACGGTTAAGGCATCTAGAAAGGCTGAAAGCACCGCAGCAACTAGGCAAAATAGGAATGATAGTGTTGTTTTAGATTTCACGTTCAGAAGGATTTTAGTAAAGGAGAAAAGAAGCAGTTCCTTCAAAAAGTAGATTCCGGCCACCATAAACATGAGCAACATAATCACAGCAAAATTTGCTACTGTCTCTTGGTAGACCGCTTCTGGAGAGGCTAAGCCAATAGCGATGGCCTCGATGGCAAGCAAACCGCCCGGTTGCAGGGGATAGCATTTAAGAGCCATCGCCAGACAAAATATAAATTCAAGTATAAGTACCCAGCCTGTAATGAAGGGTCCGAACGCGACCAGAGAGATTGGGTTAATAATTAGGAAGCTAATGATTGTAAGTTTGTACCAGTCCGGTGACTGTCCTAAAAAGTTATTCGCGAAGGCTTGATACATTGTTTGGTTCGTCATTTATCGGCGTCCTTGTGTTGGTTGTCTATAATTATATACCAATGAAAAATATCTCTAAAAAATTTATTTTTGTATTTCTTTTAACTTGTCATGCAGAGGTCAATTGCCTCAATACGTATTGTAAAATCCCCCCATGCTGATAGTACTCCCACTCCTTGGGTGTATCTATCCGGACTAAGCAAGGGAACTTGGTTATTCCACCATCACTGTCTTCGGCTGCTACAGTTATTTCTCTAGAGCCTATGTCTAAGTTTTCTATTGTATAAGTTTCTAGCCCTGTTAAACCGAGAGATTCGCAATTACCACTTTTGAAGACTAATGGAAGGACGCCCATTCCTACTAAATTAGAGCGGTGGATTCTTTCGAAACTTTCAGCTAACACTGCCTTGATCCCCAGAAGGTAGGTACCCTTAGCTGCCCAGTCTCTGGAAGATCCGGTACCATATTCTTTACCAGCCAACACAATTAGAGACGTCTTTTCACTTTTGTAACGCATTGCGGCTTCATAGACGGACATCTGTTCCCCACTGGGCCAATGACGAGTCCAGCCACCTTCGGCCCCTGGGGCTAGTTGGTTGCGTAACCTTATGTTAGCAAAGGTTCCACGCATCATGACTTCATGATTTCCTCGTCGCGATCCGTAAGAGTTAAAATCAGCTGGTCTTACATTATTATCCACTAGATACTTTCCGGCAGGGCTGTCTGCCTTGATTGCACCAGCAGGTGAAATATGATCAGTCGTTATAGAATCTCCTAATTTAAGTAATACTTTAGCCTTTTCAATTGATCTTAGTTCCGGAACTTTTACTGGCATATGTTTGAAGTAAGGAGGATTTTTCACATAGGTGGAATACTCATCCCATTTGTACTGACTAGAGTGCTCAATTGTCATTTCGGCCCAGCGAGCATCTCCATCGAAAACATTTTCGTAGCTTTCCTTAAACATTTTTGAGTCGATAGTAGTCGTGATAATTTTTTGAATTTCTTTCCCACTTGGCCATATGTCTTTTAAATAAACTGGGCAATCGCTTCGGTCATATCCTATGGGGTCGTTCATAATGTCAATATCCATCCTACCCGCTAGTGCATACGCTACAACCAGCGGGGGGGAGGCTAGAAAATTCATTTTTGCTTCCGCATGCACCCTACCTTCAAAGTTACGGTTACCTGAAAGTACTGAGCAGGCTACCAAATCACCGTCTTTTATCGCGTTGCTGACGGGCTCTGGAATCGGTCCAGAGTTCCCAATACAGGTAGTGCAGCCATATCCAACGGTATGGAAGCCCAAGGAGTTTAAATGGCGGCTCAGGCCCGATTTTTCTAAATAGTTAGATACTACTAGTGATCCCGGACCAATACTCGTTTTTACCCAGGGCTTGGTACGTAAGCCAAGTTCATCCGCTTTTTTTGCTAGTAGTCCCGCGCCTATCATTACCGACGGGTTAGAGGTATTAGTGCACGATGTTATGGCCGCAATAATTACGACACCATCTTGAATTTTTTGTTCTCTTCCATCCAAAAATAGTGTTGATTCACCACCTTTATTCCGGTCTTTAGTGGCAGTATTTAGCGCGCTCCTAAAAACATTGTGTGCGTCACTGAGGTCGATACGGTCTTGTGGTCTTTTGGGGCCGGCTAAGCTAGGCGCTACCGAGCTTATATCTAAACAAAGAGTATCTGAGTATTGTGCATTAGATGTTTCCGAGTCGCGCCACATTCCTGTTGCTTTTGCGTATGTTTCTACTAAGGCAACTTGACTCTGACTCCTACCCGAAAGTTCTAGATAGTCTATTGTTTCTTTATCTATCGGAAAGATACCACAAGTCGCGCCATATTCAGGAGCCATGTTTGCCAGTGTCGCTCGATCAGCAAGGGGAAGGTTATCAAGTCCTTTACCATAAAATTCTACGAATTTTCCTACCACGTTTTTAGCACGGAGCATCTCGACCACTTTTAGTACTAGGTCGGTGGCAGTAGTTCCTTTCGACATTTTACCTTGCAACTCAAAACCGACAACTTGGGGAATTAGCATTGTAATAGGTTGACCTAGCATCGCAGCTTCCGCTTCAATGCCTCCTACGCCCCAACCAAGTATCCCCAAGCCGTTAATCATAGTTGTATGCGAGTCGGTACCTACTAGGGTGTCGGGATATGCCTGTAGCTGTCCATACTTTTCTGCCGAGAATACTGTTCGGGCTAAGAACTCAAGATTTACCTGATGCACGATTCCCGTATCTGGTGGCACAATCGAGAAATTTGAAAATGCGGATTGCCCCCAGCGCAGAAAACCATATCGCTCCTTATTTCGACCGAATTCGATTTCAGCATTTTTTGCTGCTGCGTCTGGCGTTCCAAATACGTCAACTTGGACCGAGTGGTCTATGACAAGCTCGGCAGGCAAAAGTGGATTGATATGATCGGGATTACCTCCTAGATCAATGATAGCATCTCTCATCGCTGCCAGATCGACACAGATCGGCACACCCGTAAAGTCTTGCATAAGTACTCTAGCAGGAGTGAATGAGATCTCTTTACTAGGCTCCGCTTTAGCATCCCACTCTGCGACGGCTCTTATATCAGCAGAAGTGACGTTTATCCCATCCTCAAATCGAAGCAAATTTTCTAGCAGTATTTTGTGCGTAAACGGCAGCCTATTAATCGGGTATTCAGACGATAATTTATTGCAGTTATATATCTCATATACCTTATCGTCTACCAAGAGTTTTTGTTTAGTGTTAAAAGAATTTTTCAATATTGTCACCGCGTTATGAATTGTAAGTCTTGAAAGTACTTTGCACTGATTGCCTCCAAAGTTGGACTACATATGTGTCCATTATTTACAGCACTCAGTCAAGTACGCGAAATTACGCCTCCCCCGAGGCACAGGTCTCCACTGTAGAAGACGATAGATTGCCCCGGTGTAATAGATCGTTGTTCGTCACGAAACGTGACTTTCAGTTCGCTGTTCGTACACTCAGAAACTGTACAAACCTGATCTGCCTGGCGGTATCGGATTTTAGCACTGCAATTGAGCGGGAACTTGGGAGCCTCTCCTGATACCCAAGATACCTCAGCTGTGTACAATTTCCTCTCTAAAAGAGCCGGATTATCTGCACCTTGTGCTACAAATATGATGTTCTTAGCGACATCTTTCCTGACGACAAACCATGGATCCTCTCCCGCGTTTTTTACGCCTCCGATGCCAAGTCCTTTTCTCTGGCCTAATGTGTAATATGCGGCTCCGTGGTGTTCGCCTATTTCTTGTCCATTGAGATCTAGGATTGGACCTTTCTTTAGTGGTAAAAACCTATTTAGAAATTTCCGAAAGTGGGTTTCTCCTATGAAACAGATACCAGTGCTATCTTTTTTATCATGTGTGCTTATACCGGCTTTTTTTGCTAATTGTCTCACTTCAGCTTTTGTAAGCCCACCCACTGGAAACACAGCAGAGCTTAATTGACTTTGAGTTAGAGAGTGAAGGAAATAGCTTTGATCTTTTGAATGATCCAGTCCTTTTAATAACATCAACTTTCTACCATCAAACCTAGAATTAACATAGTGACCTGTCGCTACAAAGTCAGCACTTAGTAGTCTCGCCTGATCCACAAAAGCTTTGAATTTAATCTCTCGGTTACATAGCACGTCGGGATTCGGCGTTCGTCCTCTAGCGTATTCGTCCAGAAAGAGGGTAAAAACGTTTTCCCAGTATTCCTGCGATAAGTCGATAGTATTGAGCGGAATATCAAGTGTTTCGCAAACATTTAAGGCGTCTTCAACATCCTCTTCCCAACGGCAACCACCATCGCCGTCAACTTCATTCCAATTCTTCATAAACAGGCCTGAACATGAAAAACCAGCTTCTTTCACTAGCATCGCTGTTACTGAAGAGTCTACACCGCCCGACATGGCTATTGTGATATGGGTCTCAGACGGGTTTAACGCTAGATTTTCAGGGATCCAATTATTCATGAGAGCCTATAATCGTTCTATTTCTGGGTTTTTCCAAGAACCTTTGATCGAATATTCTTGCTTGAGAAAATTGTCTACTCGTTCTGGAATACTTTTGAAAACTTTCTGTCCAATATAATATACGGCACCCGCGCCTATTCCTACTGGCCCAAATAGGGCACTGGCAACGGGAATACTATTTGACAATGCTGGGCTTACGATTGCTTTTTGATCATAATCTTGTGCTATCAAACCAGTCCTACCACTAATCTCTATCGTAGCGGAAGGCCCAGTCATGACTAAGCTATCTGTGTGAGCATTTCCTCCATCGATAGAAAAAGAGCCTTCGATATTATCGAACGAGAAGCCTTTCTTGAACAAATCCTTGAAGTCTAAAGATAGTCTTCTAGGAAGAGACTGAACACTTAGCAAACCAAATATTCGCCCCGCACCTGGCTCTATATCTTTGAAACGCCCATCAGCAATTTTCAGATCTAGGTTACCGCTTAAATGTTTTAGATCAAAATGTTGGGGTGTGTTAGGCCAGTGGAGCGAGGCATTTATCTTCGTAACACCTCCTTTGATATTATTCCCACTAAAGCCAAACTGTTCCATCACGTCCGACGCCTTGTTACCTGTTAAATCAAACTTTAACGAACTTTTGTCCCCTTCGATTCCTTGCTCCCAACTGCCTTCGGCTGAAATTTTTGCGTCGACACTCTGGAAGTTGAATTTTGTGAAATCTAATTTTCCAGGAGATTTCTGGACTACTATTTCAGCGCTACCTAACTGTATTCCATCGTACATAAGTGATTTAATCTTTGCCGTGATAGACGGTACTGCTTTGATAGAAGATGCTTTTTTTGCCTTTCTATCTGCTTCCTGCGGTATCAGTCGTAACCTTTCCAACGAAACTTCGATCTCCTTGCCTGCCAGGCCTTTAGGTATTGATATCATTCCTTCTATATCGTGCCCGTTAAAGGTAAAAAGAGTACTTGTCTCTCTAGGATCGATGTCAATAGCAGTGGTGTTGAATTGATGGTCCAGAAAAGTCATTTTTTTAGCCGCTATTTTGAACTTAAATCCATTAGTCAAGGAGTTATTTTCGTTTTTAGCTTCTCGGTTTTTGATGACAGGAATCCACATATCTGCCGGAAGATATTCTGTCGAAGCGTTCACGATTATATTGCGACCGGTCTGAGGTAGAGCATGTGGTAACGTATCTAGCGCTGGCTGCTCTGTTGTTTTGAGGATCACAGCTTCAGATCTAAAAAGCTGATCATAAGTCAATAAAGTTTTTTCTACTTTTCCATTCTTAAAGGTCAGGTCAGCGACAAGAAGTTTGCTTTCTGTCTTATGTTTCTTAAACGGCTCAGGGAGAGCAATAGTTACACCTTCTAGATCTGTGCTGAAAATCATATATGTTTTTTTATCTTCAGAATTGGCCACGTATTTTGGCAGTCGGAGAATATTTTTCCATGAAGTGATCCCACTGAAATTTTCGGGGATTTCATAGCTTTTGAGCCAAGTGGCAAATGGTGGCGAATGATGCTCCAGTTTGTCGAAAATGTACTTGATCGGTGTCGTACCAGTCACTACAAACTCAGTGTTGAAGGATGGTGCATTAATCCCGCCCCGCACCTTCAGTTTTACATTGGCCTCATCTAGTATTGCGGTAAGATCTGTTCCATTCCATCGACCATTATCGTAAGTCAGAGTCCCCGTCATGGCTTTGAAGGTAAGGTCAATCTTTTTGTTTTTGACGTCATTCTGCTTCAGAAGCGCTTTACCTACGATAGATTTTTGCCCTCCGCGAAATAAAGGTAGATTCATGTCCACTGACAAGTCAACGGTATTGTGCAGAACAAAATCCAAAATTTGACCAGCACTTGTATGCTTTAATGGACTCTGCCTGACCAGCTCTTCCGGAATACCATCACTAATCGAACCCTTAGCTTTTACGTGCACGTACTTTTCCTTGGCAAATAGGTCAGAAGAGGTAACAGTGCCACTACTAATGTCCACACCTTTTATCTTTGCTCTTGTTGCATCGAAATGACCGCCTATACCCTTTAGCTTCATAACGCCGGTAACGTCCTCGGCAGCTGGCCAAAATTTAGAAAATTTCACTTTTGCGCCGGCTACTCGGAGGTTACCCATGAACAAGCCTTCCATATTACGGAAAGGAAACTTTCTTATCGGACCTCGAATTATCACGGAACCGAATTCGATTAGACCTCCTGCAAAAACGTTTCTGAGCCAGTAATCACCTCTTTTTGGTAGGCTGTTTGCCATTACGAGGTGGTGCAAGTTCGAAGCTGGGGCATTATCGATGTCAAGCAGACCATCCACATACCAAGTTGAATTTTCATCCTTGCTTATATGCCCGTTTATTGCAAAATCTATGCTGTTAATGGTGCCGGACAACCGCTTAAATATGGTCGATTGCGTCAGGCTTCCCTGTGAGCGCCGAGAAATTTTGCCATTAATTTTCTTCAAGGATAGCGACCTATACAGTTTTTCATGCTTTATAATTTCTAACGTACTATCAGCGAATGTAAGGTCAGCGCCACCAGGAAAGATTTCGGCCTCTCCGGATAGTGCGCTAAAAGACGGGACGTGTTGGTCGCCTAGGGAAGAAAGACCGTTGAAAGCAGCGCGCATAAAATAATCATCTGTTTTGTTATGATTAAGTCTGTAAGCCGAGGTTAACGATTTTAGTTTCCCTTGGAGCGATGCTTCGAATGACGAGTCCTCATTATTTGTTCCATTTGGTAAAAGATATTTCCTTAGCCTGAGCGCGGTTCCTAAATCTATATTACGGGCTTTGCTAATTATGATCGGGTCTTCCCCTGTGTCGGCTATCAGCACATTAGAGACTTCTCCGAGAGATATCGTTTTACCGTTTTCTGAGGTGGTTGCTAAAAAATTAATATTCCATCCAAAGTCTGCCTTAGCTGCGTCTCCCGACAGGTCAGGGATTATTTTAGGATTAGAGTTTTTAGTCTGAGAGAAACGAAAATCTAGTGTATCCAAACTATAATTTTTCCAACTTGAGGAGCCTGTAACGTCTAATTGAGGTAAGGTTTGGGCTATATGTGTTTTTTTGGTGAAGCGGGCAATCAAGTTATCAAGCTTGATTGACTTTAGATTGAAGTCTATTTCGAAACCATCAGGCGAGTCGACTATACTTTTTGTCGTCCTTAAAGCAAAAGAAGCGCGAGTAGCAAAGTCTTCCCCGAACTCCATCTCACCTTGGATGTTTTGACCACCGACAAAGTTATTACTTACCGCAGATATTCCACGCATATCTATTGTCTGTTGCTGTTGTTCAAGAGTTAAAAGAATATTTGACTCAGAAAGTACAACCTTATCCTGCTGAAGTAGCCATTTAAAAATGGGGAATTTAGGGGGAGGCATTCCAACGATGCGGAATTTCCCTTCCACAGATTGTCGTATTTCGATATTTAGGCCGTTAAAGTGAATACTACGTAGTACTAACATTCTACTCGTAATTGAGTCTGACAGAGATACAGTCGCGGTTAGTTTTGGAAAGTAGATCAGTACGTTCTCTTCGTCGTCATCTAGCAGCTTTAAACCAAAAACAGTTATTTGAGGAGACCATCCATCCCAGCGATAATTTATGTTTTCAGCAGTTGCTGGCCGTCCAGAGAAGTTGGCAATTTCATCGGTAATCAGAGAGTTTTTTTCGATGTAATAAGGCACTGCGAGACGGAGAGTCGCACAAAACGGCAGCCATAATAAGAGTGACCACTTCAACAAGCGAGGAGTATGGTCGGCTATTTTCTCTAAGAATCTCAGCATAGTATTGGTTCGCGCTTAGAGCAGTTTATATTACAGGTTGTTTCCCCGGTGACTTTTAATTCTAACTTATTAACGTGAGTGTTTTATGTTTTTTCTCCACTAGTTGGTGGGCGTTAATCACTATTTCTGTCTAAGATCAGGCTTGGGTGCCTCCCACAGTTAACCGATTTATTTTTAGGGTAGGTTGACCTACGCCAACTGGCACAGATTGCCCACTCTTACCGCACGTTCCTACGCCACTATCCAATTTAAGGTCATTTCCCACCATAGACACGTTTTTAAGCACAGTTGCACCATCTCCAATAAGTGTTGCACCACGCACTGGAGCAGTGATTTTCCCGTTTTCGATTAAGTATGCTTCACTCGCGCTAAAAACAAATTTTCCATTTGTTATATCTACTTGTCCCCCACCGAAACTTACAGCATAGAGACCTTTTTTTACGCTTTTGATTATTTCTTCGGGTGATCGACTTCCAGGAAGCATATAGGTATTCGTCATGCGTGGCATTGGTCTATGTGCATAAGATTGTCGTCGACCATTTCCGGTCAACTTTTGGTTCATGAGTATTGCATTTTGCCTATCTTGCATAAAACTGCTTAAGCGACCCTTATTGATTAGTGTAGTGCATTCGCTCCGAATGCCTTCATCATCTATATTTAAAGAACCCCTCCGATGCATTAAGGTCCCGTCGTCCACAACAGTGCACTCTTCATTTGCGATTTTCTCTCCGACTAGATTGCTGAAAACAGAGGTTCCTTTTCGGTTAAAATCTGCTTCGAGTCCATGCCCGATGGCTTCATGCAGTAATATGCCAGGCCATCCCGCTCCTAGCACTACGGTCATTTCACCCGCTGGCGTATTGCGCGACTTTAACGCCACAGTTGCTTGACGAAGTGCTTCATCTGCAATGGTTTCAGCAAAGTTGTCCTGTGAGAAAAAATCGTACGTTGAACGCGCCCCGCCTCCATAGCTTGCTGTCTCTTTCCGCCCATCGCTCTCAACTACGACAGTGACGTTAAGTCGTACTAGGGGTCTGCTGTCTTTAAAGATTCCATCAATTGAGTGAGCCACAAGAATATTGCTGTGCTGACCAGACAAATTGATCTTTACATCTTTCACGCGTGGATCTGCCCCCCTAATCCTAGCGTTAAGATTTTTAATTAAACGCAGTTTCTCCTTATCTTGAAGAGAAGTTATGGGGCTATCATCATTATAAAAATTGGTGGCGCCGAGGTTTTTTGTGAGGCTAACTTGCCTAGTTGCGCCCGTGGATATTATTTCTCGAGCATGGCGTGCACATTGCTCAATCGTTCCTAGGGCCATGTCATTAGAAAACGCAAAACCAGTTTGGGTTCCGCTGATTGCTCTTACTCCTATCCCTCGTTGTATCTGATGCGCTCCTTCTTTGACGCGGTTATCTTCGAGAAACCAAGATTCACTTTCTGTTGATTCAAGATATAGGTCGCTGAAGTCTATATTTTTATGAGACATCAGCTCCAGAATTTTTTCTAGTTGGGAGATTTCGAGCCCAGAAGGGTCAAGGACGTCAGACAGAACATCATTATTTTTTTTCATAAGTATTATCATACTATGCAATATATATTTGAGCTAAAGATATTAACTACTGAATAAGGGGCTTTTTTTTAGATATACAGGTCTGAGGATGCTTTTACTGATATAATCCGTCAATTAACACGAACTTATTTAGCAGAATTATAGTGAGCACTGGATTTTCACGAATTGACCGACTTCCCCCGTATGTATTCAACCAAGTCAACGAGCTTAAAATGGATGCTCGTCGAAATGGAGAAGATATCGTAGATTTTGGTATGGGCAATCCAGATCAGCCCACACCCCCACATATAGTAGAAAAATTATGTGAAGCTTCAAAAAGAGACGACACCCATAGGTATTCGGTATCCAAAGGAATACCTCGGCTAAGGCGTGCAATCTGCTCTTGGTATCGTGCGCGTTACGGAGTAGAGATAGATTATGAAAAAGAGGCTATCGTAACTATTGGCTCGAAGGAAGGGCTAGCCCATTTGGCGATGGCAACTGTCGAAAAGAATGATGTGGTTTTAGTTCCTAATCCGGCCTACCCGATTCATCCGTACGGTTTCGTTATTGCCGGAGCCGAAATTAAACATGTTCCGATTGGGGGTGGAATAGATTTTTTTGCAGAATTGAATCGGGCTATTAAAGATTCTCGCCGAAAACCCAAAATGTTGTTATTGAATTTTCCTAGTAATCCTACAGCTCACTGCGTTGATCTTGATTTTTTTCGAGAAGTGGTAACCATTGCCCGAGACGCCGGGATATATGTGGTGCATGACCTAGCTTATGCTGATATTACTTTTGATGGTTATAAAGCGCCTTCCATTATGCAAATTGAGGGCGCCAAAGATCATTGTGTAGAATTTTTTTCATTGTCCAAAAGCTACAATATGCCTGGCTGGAGAGTAGGCTTTATGGTGGGTAATGAGAAATTAGTGTCTGCCCTAGGAAGGCTGAAGTCATATTTAGATTATGGCATGTTCACTCCTATTCAGGTTGCGGCTATCGCAGCTTTAGAAGGTCCTCAAGAATGCGTTACAGAGATTAGGGATATGTATCAAATGCGGCGAGATGTATTGTGTGAGGGCATGAATGCCGCCGGTTGGAAGGTTGAGAAGCCTAAAGCAACCATGTTCGTTTGGGCAAAAATACCAGCATCGCTTGTAGCATTAGGTTCGTTAGAATTTTCCAAAATGTTATTGGCTAATGGGAAAGTTGCAGTTTCTCCAGGTATCGGGTTCGGGCAATTTGGGGATGATTACGTTCGCTTTGCGCTCATCGAAAACGTACATAGGACCCGTCAGGCTATTCGTGGAATTAAAGAAATGATGCGTGGAGTAGGGTAGATGAGTTCTTTTAAGATAATAAAACTTGGTTTCGTCGGGTTCGGGACAGTTGGCCAGAGTACGTTTATTGCCCTACAACGAAACCTATGTGAAATAAAGAAACAGATGGGATGTGAGTTAGAAGTTGTTTCGATCGCTGTCAAGGATTTAGAGAAAAAACGTGATGTGAATCTTAGTGGTGTGACATTAACTAATGATCCGTTTGAGGTTGTTTTAGATCCCAATGTTGATATCGTCGTTGAATTAATTGGTGGTACTGAGATTGCTCGCGAATTGGTCTCCGCCGCGATCGCGAATGGTAAACACGTTGTAACAGCAAATAAGGCTTTAATCGCAATTTTTGGCGATGAAATTTTGTTGTCAGCGCGAAATGAGAAAACTTTGATTCGTTTCGAAGCCGCAGTTGCGGGAAGTATCCCTATCGTCAAAGCATTAAGTGAATCTGTTCGCGGAAATAGGATTAAAGCGGTGGTTGGAATTATCAATGGCACATGTAACTTTGTGTTGTCTGAAATGGCTACCAAGCACGTCAGTTTTGCGTCGATTTTAGGAGAGGCGCAACGGTTAGGTTATGCAGAGGCTGACCCGTCATTCGATGTTATGGGTACTGATGCTGGGCATAAACTAGCGATCCTCTCGGCGATAGCGTTCGGTACCGAGTTTCAGTTTGATAAGATTCATATCGAGGGTATACAGGATGTTTTATTGGAAGATATTGCCTACGCAAAAGAGTTAGGGTACCAAGTCAAACATCTTGCTATAGCAGTAAAAACGCCGAGCGGACTGGAGCTAAGAGTGCATCCTGCGTTAATACCACTAGACCATATCCTAGCTAGTGTTGATGGGGTAGTGAACGGAATCTTAGTTGATGGTGATTTGTCCGGGCCACTGATGCTGTCTGGAGCCGGCGCTGGAGGCGATGCCACAGCTTCTGCCGTAATATCCGACATCATCGATGTCGCCAGCGCGATCTATACAGGTGGAATCAAAGCTAGGCCGCTTCGGCCAGAAAAATTGTTTGATTATCCCATTACTTCTTTCACTGAGTCAGTGAGTGGCTACTATGTCCGCGTCGAGGCCAAAGATAGGCCTGGTGTTTTAGCGGAGATTAGTCGAGTACTTGCATCGTTTAACGTTAGTATCGAAGCTATTCAGCAGAAAGAGGCGAGAGAGGCAGCGAGCGCCAAGGTACCGATAGTCATCCTCACAGGTAGGATGACAGAGAGCGCAATTCGAGAGGTTTGCGAAATTCTTGCTAGTTCAGATAGCATCATTGGGGGTGTTATTTGCTATAAAGTGGAGGACTTCCAATGGGCGACTTAGAAGGTTTCCGTTACAGTGGACTGATCGAGCGTTACCGTGATCGATTACCAGTCGATAAAGATTCTAAAATCATTAGTTTGAGTGAGGGGGATACGCCTCTAATTAGGTTAGATAATCTAATGGGGGAGATCGGGCACGACATACAGTTATATGCCAAGTTCGAAGGTGCGAACCCGACTGGGTCGTTTAAGGATCGGGGTATGACCATGGCGGTGACGCAAGCGGCGAATGAAGGGGCACAAGCAATAATATGCGCTTCTACCGGGAATACGTCAGCATCTGCAGCCGCTTACGCAGCTAGGGCCGGTATCAAGGCGTTTGTCATAATTCCAGAAGGGAAAATAGCTTTAGGCAAACTTGCTCAGGCGATGATACAAGGTGCTATAGTTTTGCAGATTGAAGGCAATTTTGATGATGGAATGCAGATCGTAAAGGATATTGCTGATGTGGCGCCGGTCAAAATTGTAAATTCAGTTAATCCGTATCGATTGCAAGGACAAAAAACAGCGTCTTTTGAAATTATCGATGCCCTAGGACGAGCTCCGGATTACCATGCGTTGCCTGTTGGTAATGCGGGTAATATTAGTGCGTATTGGGCTGGGTTTTGTGAGTATGCAGCAAAGCAACCAGTGCAAGAATATCGAAGAGCAGGAGAAAGTGAACCATTCGCATATAAATTTGCACCAGTAGTAGACAGTGTGCCTGTGATCTGCGGTTATCAGGCTGAATTGGCAAATCCTTTTGTACAAAGAGAAATGATAGTAGAGCCAGAAACTATCGCGACTGCTATCCGTATAGGAAGGCCTCAATCCTGGGAATTTGCTTGGGCCGCTCACGACGAGTCTGGGGGATGGTTCGATTCGCTTAGTGACCATGAAATACTTCAGGCGCAAGCATTGCTTGCTGAACGGGAAGGACTATTTTGCGAGCCAGCGTCTGCTATAAGCGTGGGCGGGATATTACGAGATATCAGGCGTGGAAAGATAGCGGATGGTAGTGTCATTACTGCAACTTTAACTGGGCACGGTTTAAAAGATCCTGACACTGCAATTCAACAGTGTAAGACCAGCCCTTTATCTGTCTCAGCCAATGTTGATTCAGTTAAGCGTGCTATTTTAGATAACTTATGAACTGAAATATGAGAAAGTCCGGTCGTTGTCTTGAGATCCTAGTACCCGAGCTTTCTGCGTGTATCCATGAAGTCAATGATAGGGGTGGGAAGCCAGAGTCAACTTTTCTCCAAGTATTGTCTCGCGCTGATTACGCTAGATCATCTGGTGTTGATTTTGAGGAGTACATGCTTAAGGCATGTGGTATTAAAGGCCACTCAGATGGTTATGTGTCCCAAGCCGCTATCCTTGCGTATGGTGACAATGCTTTAATGAGTTCAGTGCCTATCCTCTGTAGTGATCCCGTTTTCCTTAAGGGTGATCCTAGTCGACTGATGCTTTTCGATGCGGGCACTATCGGTATTAATAAGTCTGAAGCGGATTCGTTAATCTCTTTGTTGAATGATTTATTCCGGCATGACGGCCTAAGCATATGGTGCAAAGATCCTCGCCGGTGGTTCATTGAAGGTTTGAGCGACACAACCTATGGAGGTACTTCTCCGAACAAACTTACCGGTACTCCCCTAGAACCTGATGTGGCCTCGAGAAAGGCGCTCGGGGATTTGGGTCGCATTATGACCGAGGCCCAAATGGTTCTGCATGATTGTGAAGTAAATAAGCGTAGGTTATCTGGCGGTAAGCCGCCCGTGAATAGTATCTGGCTCTGGGGGGGCGGTGAACAACCACTGGTAACTAAACCCAAAATAACTGCGGTGTTCGCTAATGACCACTTTAGTACTTCCTGTGCAAATTTTTCAAACCTAGCGGTGAGTGGTGTGGAAGACATTGACCTTTCTATGATACATAGTTACGCCCGCGGTTTAGTTGCTATTCCTCCGAAATATAATCTCAGGGAGACGAATCAAATCCTTCACTGTGTTATTAAACATGCGGTAAGTAGTCTAAAGTCAGGGGAGCTTGATGAGTTACTTATCGTCTCTGATAGGGATACGTTTTTGATAGATCGCCAAATGCTGCGGCGATTCTGGAAACGCAGGAAATCTTTAATGCGACGTATCATGGATCGGGGGGACAATTAATTGACATCCGGCAGAGTTGTTAAAAGTAGGTCAGTTCCGTCTGAGCACAACTTACCTGATTCCTTAGGGCCTATTTTACAAAGGATATTGTCTGCACGAGGAGTTTTAACTTCCGATGATCTAGATGTAACTCTGTCGCGACTCGAGTCGTTTGATTCACTCCGACATATACAGGTTGGCGCAATGTTGATTCGCGACTGCGTTGTTTCCGACGGTAAGATAATGATTGTCGGCGACTATGATGCGGACGGCGCCACCAGTATAGCCGTTGCGATAAGGGCTCTCCGAGGAATGGGTGCCAAAGACGTCGATTACTTAGTTCCGAATCGATTTAATTTTGGTTACGGGCTAACGCCTGAAATCGTCGAGGTAGCTCATAACTTTAAGCCAGATTTAATCGTTACTGTTGATAATGGTATTTCAAGTATTGAGGGAGTGAGACTGGCTAGATCGAAAGGGATAAAAGTCCTTGTAACGGACCATCATTTGCCTGGTAAGTCGCTCCCGAACGCAAACGCTATTATAAATCCAAATCAAGTCGACGACGCGTTTCCCAGTAAAAACTTGGCGGGAGTCGGTGTTATTTTTTATGTCATGGCTGCATTACGCCAATTATTGAGGAGGGAAGGATGGTTTCAAAGTAAGCTGATCGATGAACCACGTCTTGCTAATCTTCTAGATCTAGTTGCTCTTGGTACGGTGGCGGATGTCGTGCCTTTGGACCTAAACAATAGACGTTTAGTCCATTATGGGCTTTCTCAAATCAAGCGAGAAAAATGCCAGATTGGCTTGCTCGCATTGTTGAAAGCGGCGGGCAAAACAGCGCAACACGTAACATCTAGTGACTTAGGTTTTGTGCTCGGTCCACGATTAAATGCAGCGGGTAGATTGTCTGATATGTCATTAGGTATCGAATGTCTCCTAAGTGATGATCCACAAAAATGTATGGAGATGGCTTTAGAGTTGACCAGACTTAATGCAGAACGGAAGGATATAGAGTCAGAAATGAAAGAGCGTGCATTTAGCCTAATTAGCGAAGTTATTGACGAGCCTGGGTCTGATGATGGGCCATTTGCGTTTTCGGTCTTTCATAAGGATTGGCATCAGGGTGTTGTCGGGATTGTGGCAGCACGCATAAAAGATCGCTTCCACAGGCCGGCTATAGCGTTCGCACTAGTTGAAGATGGCCTGTTGAAGGGCTCAGCTCGATCAATTACTGGGGTTAATATACGAGATGCTCTTGAGTCTATAGCGACGAAATATCCTCACTTAATTGAAAGCTTTGGTGGTCATGCCGCCGCCGCCGGGTTGACGGTTAAGTTAGTTAATTTTGTGGAATTTTGTGAACACTTTTCTGAAACGATAAAGGGCTTGCTTAATGAGGAGAACTTAAAACAGACTATTTCGACGGATGGTGTTCTCGAAGCAAAAGATTTCACGTTGGCACTCGCATCGCAAATTGAGAGTATCTCACCATGGGGGCAGAAGTTTCCAGAGCCAAAGTTTTATGGAGAGTTTTTTATTAAGGAGAGATATGTTGTGGGAGAGTTACATGCTCGACTTCTACTAGAAACTGACGAAAATGTTACCAACCTTTCGGCCATCGCTTTTGGTGCGGCGGAAGAGGATTGGTTTTTAAATGCTTCGCGAATTAAGGCCGTTTATCACTTAGCAGTAAATCGCTACCGAGGACAGGAAACGCTGCAACTTAATCTAGACTTTGCGGAATCTGTATAAGTCCGTAAATATTGACAACGATTTCTTATGGTTGGCAATGTCGATACAATACCTAAAGTGAGGATAATTAAATTCAGTTATGGAATTAAACGCAATATTCGTTGAGATAGAAGCGATGACCCACAGAGTGAAATTGCTCAGGGGGTATCTTTGACTATTCTGCCAAGAGCGAGCGGCTATCGGAAGTCATCCTAGAGTTGCAATCGCCGAATATTTGGGATGATCCCAAAGTAGCAGAGGCGCTCGGGAGAGAAAAGTCTCATCTAGAGAAGGTTGTTCGGATTATTGAGCGACTATCTGTTGAACTTGAAGAGACTCGGGATCTGTTGGAATTAGCTAGTACCGAGGGTGATGAGGAAGTTGTTGAATTAATTAAATCCGAACTTGAATTGAAGGAAGAATTGATCTCCGATTTAGAATTTCGTCGGATGTTTTCTGGTGAAACAGATCAATGTCATGGATTTCTTGATATTCAGGCTGGTTCTGGAGGAACAGAGGCTCAAGATTGGGCTGAAATGCTTTTACGGATGTATCTAAAGTGGGGCGAATCCCATGATTTTAAATGTGAACTTATTGAAGTTTCGGCTGGTGACATCGCGGGCATAAAGAGTGCTACTGTTAGATTTGCGGGTGACTATGCATTCGGTTGGCTGAGAACTGAAACGGGTGTGCATCGGTTAGTTCGAAAATCGCCTTTTGACTCAGGAAGTCGCAGACATACTTCCTTTGCGTCAGTCTTTGTGGCACCTGAGATAGATGATGATATTGTGATAGATATCAATCCTAGTGATCTTAGAGTTGATACCTACCGAGCTAGTGGTGCAGGTGGACAGCATGTTAATAAGACTGATTCGGCGGTGCGCTTAACTCACAAACCAAGCGGTATCGCTGTGCAGTGCCAAAACGAGCGATCTCAGCATAAGAATCGTGAACAGGCTATGAAGTTGCTCAGAGGGAGGCTATACGAGGAAGAAATGCTAAAACGAAAAGAAGATCAGCAGATACTCGAGGATAGTAAGGCAGATATTGGGTGGGGATCACAAATTAGATCTTATGTGCTCGACCAGTCTCGTATTAAGGATCTACGTACGAATGTCGAAACTGGTAATATACAGGCTGTACTTGATGGGGAGCTAGATGCTTTCATAAAGGCAAGCCTACAGAAAGGTCTTTAATTAAGAGGTTTATTGATGTCCGATCCTATTTCTACTGAAGAACAGCTCATCGCGAAACGACGAGAGAAGTTAGAGGCTCTGCGAGAATCATTGGGCAGTAATCCTTATCGTAACGGTTTTAAACGAGACTCCTTAGCGAGAAATCTGCAATCGGAATATTCAGATATGTCTTCTGAGCAGCTTGCAACCTTAAAACGGAAGGTCAGTATAGCTGGGCGATTGATGACCCAGCGGATAATGGGTAAGGCTTCGTTTGCTCACGTTAGGGATATGACCGGAGATATACAAATCTACGTCAAAAGGGATTCCCTTCCTGAGGGAGTTTACCAAGACTTCAAGAAATGGGATCTAGGTGATATCGTTTTTGTGTGCGGTGTGATGTTTCGAACTCAGAAAGGTGAGCTATCGGTTTTGGTGGACGAGATAGTACTTGTGACAAAGTCGCTGAGACCTCTCCCAGAAAAGTGGCACGGCCTCAGTGATTTGGAGTCTCGATATCGCCAACGATACTTAGATCTAATAATGAGTGATAGCTCTCGAGAGTTATTTAGGAAGAGAACGCATGTTGTCAACTTCGTTAGACAGTTTTTAACTAAGCGTGATTTTTTAGAAGTCGAGACCCCAATGATGCATTCGATCCCTGGAGGAGCATCGGCTAGACCATTTGTGACCCATCATAACAGCCTAGATATGGATCTTTTTTTGCGCGTCGCGCCTGAACTATATCTGAAGCGACTAGTTGTTGGCGGCTTTGAAAAAGTATTTGAAATTAATCGTAATTTTAGAAATGAGGGACTATCCACCCGCCATAATCCTGAATTCACGATGGTAGAGTTTTATCAAGCTTACGCCGCATATGAGGATCTAATGGATCTAACTGAAAATATGCTTAGGGAGCTTTCTATATCAATTTTTGGTGAAAGTAGACTAGTTTATCAAGGCACCGAATATAACTTTGGCGCCCCTTTTGAGCGGATGACGGTTCTGGATTCTGTTGTAAGCTATAATGATGCTGTGACAAAAACTGAACTCGCGGAGCTCGACTCAATTCGGGTAGTCGCCGAGAAGCTCGGTGTTCATGTCGAAGATTCGTATGGACGTGGTAAGATTTTAATTGAGATCTTTGAGAAAACTGTGGAACCGAAACTCGAAGGACCAGTATTTATCACACATTACCCAGCGGAAGTCAGTCCTTTGGCGAGAAAGTGTGATGATGATCCGTTCGTCACGGAGCGATTTGAATTTTTTGTGGCTGGAAGAGAAATTGCGAATGGCTTTTCTGAACTAAATGATCCTGAGGATCAAGCGGAGAGATTTAGGGCGCAAGTAGCTGCTAAGGATGAGGGTGACATGGAAGCCATGCATTTTGATGAAGACTATATTACTGCTTTGGAGTATGGAATGCCTCCTACTGCAGGGGAGGGGATAGGCATTGATCGATTAGTGATGCTCTTCACTGATGCAGCGTCTATTCGGGATGTTCTTTTATTTCCTCAAATGAAACAGAAGGTATCTTAAGAGATAGTAATCGTTAAAGCAGCCTAAAGTACTAATATCAGCCATGTCTGGGCAGTGTTCCCGCGAGGGAGTTTAATTTTCCCCTCTATTTTTCGCGACTCTCAGTCTTAAGGCATTTAGTTTTATAAAACCCTCTGCATCAGCCTGATTATAGGCGCCTTCATCGTCCTCAAAAGTCGCGAGAGCGGGACTAAATAGAGTGTGCGAGTCTGATGCTCTACCCACTACATCAACATTTCCTTTGTAGAGCTTCAATCGTACTTTACCATTCACGTTCTTTTGCGAGTCATCAATCATATTTTGCATAAGCACTCGCTCCGGGCTCCACCAGTAGCCGTTATATATAAGTGTGGCATACTTAGGCATTAATTCATCTTTGAAGTGAGCGACTTCTCGGTCAAGGGTTAACGACTCAATGGCTCGATGGGCCTTTAACATAATCGTACCGCCAGGCGTTTCGTAACACCCACGCGCCTTCATACCTACGTACCTGTTTTCTACAATATCTAAGCGACCAATTCCGTTTTCACCGCCAATCACATTTAGCGCAGTGAGCACCTGAGCGGGCGAGAGCGATTTACCATCAATCGCAATAATGTCGCCCTTTTTATACTCAAGTTCAATGAAGGTTGGAAGATCTGGCGCTCTTTCCGGTGATTTAGTCCAGCGCCACATCGATTCCTCCGGAGCCGCCCAAGGGTCTTCTAGAATCTCACCTTCATAACTAATGTGTAGTAAATTTGCGTCCATCGAATAGGGAGACGCGTTACCTTTTTTATAATCAATTGGAATGTGGTTTTGCTCGGCATAGTTGATCAATTTTTCTCTTGAGTTGAGGTTCCACTCTCTCCATGGGGCGATAATTTTTATCTCAGGTTCTAGGGCATACGCACCTAGTTCAAAACGAACTTGGTCATTACCTTTTCCTGTTGCACCGTGCGCTATTGCATCTGCACCGGTTTCCCTAGCTATTTCAACTAATCTTTTTGCGATTAGAGGACGAGCTATCGAGGTTCCAAGGAGGTATTCGCCCTCGTAAATTGCATTGGCTCTAAACATTGGGTACACAAAATCGGATACGAATTCATCGGTGAGATCATCAATATAGATCTCCCTTACTCCCATTTTTTCTGCCTTAGTCCGAGCAGGTTCGAGTTCCTCACCTTGCCCTATATCTGCAGTGAAGGTCACTACTTCACAATTATATGTATCTTCAAGCCATTTAAGTATGACCGAGGTGTCGAGTCCACCCGAGTAGGCTAGGACAACTTTTTTAACTTTCTTTTTTGGCATCTGATCTTAATATCCTTAATATTAGGAAGCGCATTTTGCCTAGCAATTAGCGTAACGTCCACCCTGAGTTAGTATTTTCTATTTTTCCCCTTAACGATGTTCGTCAAAATTCGCACGAATTCTTGCGGTGCCTCAGTATGAGGCCAATGACCGGCGCCCGTCACTAAGCAATGGATATAACCTGGGAAGTTCGAAGCAATAATTGCTTTATTTGTATCCGTCACTCGACTGGAGTGCTCCCCAGTAACAAAGTACGAAGGTTTAAGAAAAGTACTTGCGGGGGCGGGTACCCAGCCTACTATTGTTTTTATTTCATTGATAAGTGCGGATATATTTAGTCGCCACTTTAATTTTCCCTCAACGAAGATCAAGTTTTGAAGGACAAATTGTCTAGTTGTTTTATCTGTTATTTTAGGGGCTAGGTATGAATCCGCTGAGGACCTAGAGCAAAGTTTTTCCTCAGGCAAATCATTCATGGCATTCAAAATACCCGTATAACAATCAGGGTACGCTACCGGTGCGATATCAACAACTATTAACTTGCCAATTAGATCTGGTTCAGATAGTGCCGCTTTCATGGCTACCTTTCCACCCATACTATGCCCGATAAGTGTTAAACCTCCGACACTCAATTTGGTGATCAATGAGTTCACATCGTTTGCCATATCTGAGTAGCTCATCGTAGGCGCATGTGGAGACTTGCCATGGTTTCTGAGGTCTACCACGAACACTTCGAACTCTTTTGATAATATCTTAGCGATAGCTGACCAGTTACGCCCAGATCCAAATAGGCCATGAAGAATCATAATAGGTTCCCCTTTTCCGCTGCATTCGTAGTACAGGTTCATAAAAGTCTTCCCTTGGCTACAATAAATGCTTTGGTATAAGCGCTTGATTTAGATATTCGGTAGGCCAAATATCTAGAATTGCGATATCTTCCTCTATTCCTTTCATCACGTCATAGTTACATATCGACTCTTTTGACACCCACGCGTAAGCGAAATGTTCTTTATTCAGTATGATATTTCCTGCAGACCAGAGATGCTTGAACAGATGGATTTCAAATTGGCCACCATAATATGTGTCTCTAACCGGACCGATATAGTCAATTTCTTTAACTAAATGGCCGGGACCTATTTCTTCACACATCTCTCTGAGCGCAGCCTCTCTTGGTGTTTCACCATTCTCTATTTTCCCTGCTGGGACACCCCATTGACCGCCGCCAAGCGAGGCAGTTTTTGACCTAAGAAGCATTAACAGCTCATCATGCGCATTCAGCATTAAATTTAATGCAAATCTCTTAGTAGGTGGATAACCATTTTTCATTGGCGTTAGCCTAATTTAGATCTGTTTACTACAACGCGCATCTTACGCGTGATTTTTGTACAATTGGTGTATGTGATTTGTATATTTGTATGAATAACACATTCGCTACTATACTGGAATTAAATAATAAATTAGAACAAATAAGGAATTCTCATGTCTGACGCAGTTATCGTTTCTACAGCGCGAACCCCACTTTGTAAAAGTTGGCGTGGTTCTTTCAATATGACCCACGGCGCCGCCCTGGGCGGACACGTTGTTAAAAATGCTCTCGAGCGCGCCGGTATTGGGGGGCATGAGGTTGAAGACGTAATAATGGGTTGTGCGAACCCTGAAGGAGCAACGGGACACAATATAGCTCGACAAGTAGCTTTAAGTGCTGGTATGCCCGTCTCAGTTTCAGGTATGACTGTGAATAGATTCTGTTCATCTGGTCTGCAAACAGTAGCGCTGGCTGCACAAAGGATAGTTTCAGGAGAAGCGGACTGCTTCGTGGCCGGTGGCGTGGAATCAATCTCGTGCGTGCAGAATGAAATGAATTCTCATTTTACTCGCGATCCCGATTTAGAGGCGGCTAAACCGGAAATATACTGGAGTATGCTGCAGACTGCTGAGCAGGTAGCAAGCCGCTATGATATTTCTCGTGAGCAGCAAGATGAGTACGGAGCAAATAGTCAGATCAAGGCTGCTGCCGCAAGAGAAGCTGGTAAGTTTGATGATGAGATAGCTCCTATGACCACCACGATGAAATTAGTCGACAAAGAGTCGGGCGAGGAGTCGACTAAACAGGTAACAGTGTCGCAGGATGAGGGGATTCGCCCCGGGACTACTTTTGAAAGTATCTCTCAGATTAACCCTGTATTTGAGGGCGGCTGCATAGCAGCTGGAAATGCGAGTCAGTTTTCTGATGGAGCGTCTGCCCAGGTGGTTATGAGCGATAAGCTCGCCAGTCAAAAAGGGTTAGCACCGATGGGAGTGTTTCGAGGATTTTCGGTAGCTGGTTGCGAGCCAGATGAGATGGGGATAGGGCCTGTTTTTGCGATTCCAAAATTGCTTAAACAGACTGGATTAACTATTGATGATATTGATTTGTGGGAGCTGAATGAAGCTTTTGCGTGCCAAGTTATTTATTGTCGTGACAAGCTCGGTATTGATCCTAACAAGCTTAACGTTAACGGAGGTTCAATAGCTGTAGGTCATCCATATGGTGTGACAGGAAGTCGCCTAGTAGGGCATGCTCTGATTGAAGGAAAGCGCCGAGGAGCTAAATACAGTGTGGTAACTATGTGTATCGGGGGCGGAATGGGTGCAGCAGGTCTATTTGAAATTTGCTAGGAGTCTTGTTTTTTCTTGCAAGCGTCGGTCGAGGCTGATTTGCGAAGCGATCAAGGAGGTGTCTATGAGTATTAGTATCGTAAAAAATAGAACTAAAAGTATTCTTCTGGTGCTAGCTTCATTTTTTTCTAGCTCGATTTGGGCTGACGTATCATATCAGGATGTGATTGACTGGGTATCAAGTGATTCGGGAGAAGTAAGTACTCCTGAAGCCGGACAATATGGGCATGCAGAACTCGACCAATTGCGAAACTTGATTCCTCCTGGATACTTTGGCGAGTTCGATTTTCCGGAGCTTAGCATGGAGATCATGCCAACAAATCGTTATCAAGCCCATGAGTTGTATTTAAATGCGACCAAGAAATTTTCTGGGAAGCCTTTTCTTAATGAGGAAGGGGAGTTAGAAAATTATACCGCCGGTATGCCTTTTAGTCGTGAGCAAATTTTGGAAGAAAGTAGTCAACCTGCGGGTTTGATGGTGGCTTACAACCAGATTCATCGTTGGCAAAACTTCGGCTATAAAGTTGATAATCTGACTTTTAATGTCGAGCCATCGCCTAAAGGTAAGAAAGGGAATTTGGTCGAGTCTGTTATGCTGGGTGGGGGGCATGTCGATAGAGATTTCACCATGTTTTACCATCGAGTATATCTGTCGAAACTCGCGTCTAAGCCGAAGAATGGTTACGTACTTGATGTGGATGGTAGTGACGAGTTGCTCTTCAAGGAATATGTAGGGTTCTCCGCTCCATTCGACATGGCTGGTATGAAGTTTGTAATTGAAAGACCGCTGAAGCAAAGTCGTGGTGACCAGGTCAACTCTTATCTACCTACGGAGCGAAGAGTGAGGCGGCTTTCTGCTCGGGAAAGGGCTGATAGTTGGGTGGGCACTAACTGGACTTTGGACGACTTCGAAGGCTTTTCTGGACTTGTTGTGGACAATGATTGGAGTTATGTGGGCCAAAAAGATATTTTACATGTGGCTAGTTCGAAAAATATTACACCGCTTTTACATGGGCCAGATAGCCTAATCCCACTTGATCGCTGGCAGATTAGACCCGCATTTGTGGTGGAAGCTATACCAAAGTGGAAGGATCATCCTTACGGAAAGCGGCTGATGTTTGTCGATCAGGAGACTTACACCATCATGTTGACGATGGTTTTTTCGCGAGACGGTAGCCTCTGGAAATTGTTTACCACTCAGTATCAATACAGTGATGACGTGGTCAGTCCGAGTCCTGCTCTATCTACCCCTAGATGGAGAAGCTCCGTCGCGATAAATATCCGAGATCGGAATGGCAGTGTCGGTGCCGCTACTGGACCTTCCGAGTACGTAGAGATCAAGCCTTCCAAAGTGCGTCGACTTTTCGATGTCTCTAACTTGACTAGCGGTCGATAACTTTTTCATCAGAAGCCGAGGATTTGTTATGCAAGTAGCTATTATTATGGGGGTGGGGCCGGATAGAGGAATGGGTGCACAGTTGTGTCATCGGTTTGCCCAGAATGACCTACATATCGTGGTTGCGGGAAGAACTATGAGCAAATTAGAACAAGTTGCGAACAATATTGTAGCTGGGGGCGGCAGCGCCACGCCGATAGTGGCAGATACTACCAGTGAACTCGACGTCGCTAATCTTTTCGAACAAGCTAGTAGAATCGGAGACTTGTCGTTAGCGCTATACAACGCTGGGAATAATACCCCAGGTCGTATCGATGAGATGAGCGTTGAGTATTTTGAGGAAGCGTGGCGAGTATGCTGTTTGGGTGGGTTCATTTTTGCTAGGGAGGCGCTAAAGTATATGAAACCGAAAGAGCAGGGAGCGATACTCTTTACCGGGGCAAGTGCCTCGCTACGTGGCCGAGCAAATTTTGGAGCGTTTAATTCATCCAAATCTGCATTGCGCGGGTTTGCGCAAGCACTTGCTAAGGAGTATGGGATTAATGGGATTCACGTCGGACACGTGGTGGTCGATGGCGCGATTAACGGTGAAAAAGTCTTAACAAGATATCCAGATATAGCAGAGCAACTGGGTCAGGAAAGGCTGTTGCAGATAGAATCGATCGTAGACGCCTTTGAATATTTGTGGAAGCAACCTAAGAGTGGTTGGACTTTTGAGGTTGATGTGCGGACTGCCACGGAGCCTTGGTAAGCGCGAGTATCATAGAAAACAGTAAACTATTAAATAGGGAGCGATAAAAAAATGGGATTACCTCAGGACATTACTCCAGTTAATTCTGAGCTCATGGACACGCTCGTTCATGCGACTCAGATGGACTGGATGCCACAGTTTGATGAACGCTCATTTATAAAAATTTTATGGACCGGTTCGGAATCCGGAAGTTGGGCGGTATTGTTCCGATGGTTAAAAGGATTTACCGCACCTCAGCACAAACACTTATCTGCTTCTCACACCTATATTCTGTCCGGCAAACTTCAAGTTCGGGATGGTACGTTAGATGCAGGGGACTATGTGTACGAGCCTAACGGAATGTTGCACGGTGCAACAACGGCTTTGGAAGACACAGAATATCTATTCATTTGTAACGGATCTATTCTGTTTTATGACGATGATGGGTTTACTTCCTATTTGGGCTGGGAAGAGTTGGCTCGTATGAAGCATGATCACGAGAGTAAACTTAAGAAAGCATAAATCTGTCTAATAAATGTGCTTGATTATTTTATGGGCAGTCGCCAGACGCGCTTCAAGTATGGGGTATTTTTCTTGAGGAAGTATGGAAACCCTTTATAACGTCGATGCCTCTTATTATGGGGCAAAAATCCGATCATACTTGCAATATAAGAGTATACCCTTTGCTGAGGTCCTGGCGGACAGAGTTGTTTTCTCGACTAAAATTTTGCCCAATGTAGGGTGGCCAGTGATCCCTGTGATTCTGACAGAGTGTGGTAAGACGCTCCAAGATACATCCGATATGATTGACCACTATGAGCTTGTCTATCCGGGAAAATCCGTGCTTCCCCAGACGGCGTCTGGTAAGGCGTTGAGTTATTGGTTAGAACTTATTGGCGATGAATGGCTTAAGTTACCGGCGCTGCATTATCGATGGAGGTATAATTGTGACTTTGCGGTACGTGAAATGGGACGGAATAATGATCCGTCTGCGACAGCCGATGAACAGCTTAGGGTAGGAAAAAAAATAGCCAAAACTTTTCAAGATTGGTGCCCCATACACGGGATTACAGAGCATACCGGTTTATCTATAGAGACTGAGTATCTCAAATTTTTGCGGCTCTTTGAGAAGCACCTCTGGGCATTTCCTTATTTGCTCGGTGACCAGCCATCCTTAGGTGATTTCGCATTTTTTGGTCCACTTTATGCGCATTTATACCGAGATCCTGCGTCTGGAGATTTAATGCGTGAGGCGGCTCCTGGAGTATGTGATTGGGTAATACGAATGAACAGTCTTAACTCACAGCACCAGAGCGAAGGATGCGGTTGGGTTGATTTCGAGTCAATTCCTGACACGCTGTTCCATTTATTGAACCATTTGTCGAGAGACTTCGTACCAGTGATTGTTGAAGAAGTCCAAGCTTTGCAATTGTGGCTCCGAACTAGTAGCGACGTCATAATACCGAGATATTTTGGTGATGGCGATTTCGTGATAGGAACCGGCGATCCGCACGAAGTGAGCGAAAAGCGGAAACTCACCACATACGGGCAGTGGATGATGCAAAGGGTGTTGAACGTTTTTGAAAACTCTGATGACACGGAAAGGAAAAAAATAACACGTTTGTTTTCGTGCTTCGGTGCGTGTAGGGTGCTCGATATCGTCATATCTATCAAGTTGGGAAAGCGGAATTTCCAATTAGTTAGGGAATAGAATTTTAGAGTGCTTTAATTACTGAAAATATTATTAAGAAAAGGTGTACCTATGTCCATGTCAGATGGTCTTAAGCAAAGACTCGATAACATTATAAACAGCGAAAAAATTGTTTTATTCATGAAGGGGGATCGCAACGGACCTCAGTGCGGATTTTCGTCGCGTGTCGTTGGGGTTTTGGAAGGGTTGACTGATAATTACAAAACTATCGATGTGCTCTCTGATCCGGATATTAGGAATGGAATTAAGGAATATTCTGAGTGGCCTACTATTCCTCAGTTGTACATCGAAGGAGACTTTGTGGGTGGTTGCGATGTTGTTGAGCAACTTTCCAAAACTGGTGATTTAATGAGATTGATAGGAGAAGGAGAACCACTGGCGCTTCCAACGATTGTGATTACTGATGCTGCTGCAGAATCTATAAGAGAAGTTTGTAGGCAGCACCCCGATCTGAATGTTCATTTAAACATCACGGATGATTGGGTTCATGAATTCAATCTAGCGCCTAATTCTGGTCACGTGATAGCAGTAGAAAATAATGGGATAGAGTTATTACTTAATCGCTCTACAGCTAAAAAAACTGATGGGCTACGAATTGATATGGAACAGGCACCTGAAGGAAGCGTCTTTAGCATTACAAATCCAAATGCGCCTCCTATGGTATCTCAAATGAGTGTGCATGAATTAAAACAGCTTCAAGATTCTGGTGATACATTTTATCTTTTTGATGTCAGAGAACAAAGTGAGAGAGATATTGCACTTATTGCTGGCTCTCGACTCTTAAGCGAGGAGAATATAAAATTTATTGATACATTGGACCGTAACTCGATCATGATTTTCCAGTGCCATACTGGGGTACGTAGTCAGTCGGCGGCTGAGTACTTCAGAGATCAAGGTTTTACGCGAGTCTATAACTTATCCGGTGGCATAGATGCGTGGTCGGTAGAGATAGATGCTGAGGTAGCTCGGTATTGAGCGCGCATTTTCCATGAATGTGTCAATTTTTAGAGCGAATAGAGACTTGTTTTTTGGTTAATAGACTTTTTAGCCTTCGCATGGCTCTTGTCTTTTGCAGATCCGGCCATTTGCGTAAATGGTTTTTATAAAGTCGTCTCCTGAAAAGTAGCGTTGGCTTAACTCAGGCTCAGTAGTATTTTCGATCTCGTTGACAAAGCACGCATATTCGTCTTCTTGTGTCTCACAAGAAAATTCAACAGTGTTAAATTTCTCTGAATTTGATGAGAGGACATAACCTGTAGAGTTTTTATCCCAACTTTTTACAAAGCGCTCGCGGTGACACTCACATGCGAAACTGCGCTCCGCATATTCGATTAATTTTCCGACCGTCATTTTAGGCACTTGATCTGTGTAACCAGTGTTTACAATGCGAGCTGAAAGTAACGCTCGAGGGGTTGATTGGGTAGCCTTATTTTTCATTAGTGTGATTTCTGGCATTTTAGGAAGAGAAATAGAAGGTACTGTCACACTAGAACAGCCGCCCAGGATTGTTATTACGAGCAGGAGTTTAGGAAACAAGCAGTAGCCAGTGCGCCATGATTTATTCATCTAACTACCATCCGTTAAGGTCTCTGAGAACTTTTTTCTTTCTAATTGGAACTCAATACGAGCCATTATCAATTTGAGGATCTTTTTAACATGTCGTTCAAGCACGGATCCCTCACAATAATCTGCGGGAGCATAAAAATCGATACGATTAGCATCTGCTAGAGTTTTACAGGCTTCCATAGTTTTGTTTGCATCTTGATGTTCTTCTTTATGAACTGCCACTGCGAAACCACCGTATTTCTTAACTACAGTCATACAAGGCACATCGGTAAGTCCATCACCTAGGTAAAGCATATTTTGGAACGGTATAGCGCGTTCATTTTCGGGCATGTATTCATTCACAGTTTCTAGCGCGCCTTCTCTACCTTTATTTATTTTAAAGAGATAATGTGTTTTTGCGGTGTCGTTAATTACTACAGTGGGAAAGCGTGCTACTTCATGATGGTCAAAATAGTATTGTGAAGCATAAATTTGTGAAAAATGTCTTTTTATACTTACTCCTTCAAGAATCTCATGGAGTCCTGCCGAGACGATATAATGTTTTATTTCGATTTGTCCTTCTGACGCGGTTTTAACATATTTATTTATGCGCTCGAACCAGTCGAAAACCCCAGGATAATACTTGATTTCTTTTGCAAGATTGCGCAGTGCGTCTCTGCTTAGGTGCGCTTTATTTGCTTCTATTTGCTCAACCAAGAGACGCATATAGGTTATAATCGGATCCGCTCCAGTATTTTTTACCTCTTCGTCTACTTGATCCCAAAATTGTTTAGGCTTAATGCCAAGCTCGGGAAGGACAGTGTATTCTTGCATAGGCTCGGGAGTGAGCGTCCCGTCAAAGTCGTATACTAACGCTATCACATTTTGTTTAAACTTAGTCGTTTTTTTCATTGCTTAAGATGTCCACACCAATATTCCTACAAGACTCACTAAAGTTCTGGTTTTTTCATAGAATATTTTAGTTTGAAGCATTATATTCCGCATGTAATCAATTCTAGCACAAGGTCGGCTGCATCGACGGTTGAAGCAACAATATGCGCAGGTAGTTTTCTGACGTCGGAGTTTGGCGCCACCAAGTCTGGGATCATAATCACATGTAATCCTGCCGATACTGCCGACTTTACCCCAATTTCTGAATCTTCGAGAGCGATGCATTGGTTAGTCGGCACGTTGATTTTCCCAGCAGCATAGCGATATATGTCCGGAGCAGGTTTGCCGTTTTGAACGTTATCGCCTCCCACGATGGTGTCAAAATAAGTCAGTAAATTAGTTGTCCGCAGTGTTTCGATGGCGTGCTCGCGAACTGTCGAGGTCGCGACTGCTATCGGAACAGACTCTTTTTTAAGCAACCCTAATAATGTCTCGATGCCAGGGTTAGCCAATAATTTACCCGATTCTACTTTTCTCCCCCATCGTTTTCTGTACTCTTCATAGAAGTCTTCCATCGGGAATGTTGCTCCCATGCTGCGACGAATAGCATCGTCTAGCTGGACTGATGGTAGGCCCATCCATGTGACGTACGTCGCATCTGATATCAAAAACCCTAGCTCGGCCGCAGCTTCCTGCGCACACGCTCTGATCATCGGTTCCGAATTAACTAGAACTCCATCCATGTCAAAAACCACACCCCGGAAAATTTTCATGTTCGACAGTTTATTCTCCTGTATTTAGTCTATTAATTTGTTTAAGAGATTTTGAGGCAAGACTTCGACAATAATACTTTGTCTTACGGATCTATGGATAAAGCCCTCTGCCACTCCCTGATCAATTAGCATGAGAAGTGGATCGAAAAAGTTATCTATATTCAAAAGACCTATATTCTGGCTAGCTTGACCTAGCTGCTTCCAGGCAAGGATCTCGAAAAACTCATCGTATGTTCCTATACCGCCAGGGAGGACTGCGAAACAGTCTGAGTTTTCCAGCATGAGTGATTTTCTCTCGAATATGTCGCCGACCAATATATGATGTCCGAACGCGCCAATGGTGGGCTGATTAGTAGTAAGAAACTCTGGGAGAATTCCCAATGTCTCACAGCCCTCTTTTCGAGCGGCTGCGATTAAGGTGCCCATTAAACCGAGCCCTCCTCCCCCATATATTAATTTAACACCTCTAGCGGCAATTTCGCGACCAATCGTGTCGGTCGCGTTCTCGTAATTGGCATTATTGCCAGAACTCGAGCCACAAAATACACAGATTGATTTCACCATAAGTGTTAATCTCGCTAGCGGAGGCTAGTAGGCTACCCAAATTAAGTTACTACCCTTAACTACCCACTGATCATCCATTAACCTGAGCGCTATAAACCTTCCACTGCTGCATTCTATCCCACATAGATGTTCGACGTAGACCAACGCATTTGTAATTTTGTAGTTATATCCTACTCGCGAGAACCTAAGTAAATTGCGCGCCCCGTCATAGGTGTCTGAGAACTCACGCCAGGCAGTTTTTACATCTGGTTGATCGAATATCATTTCCTGTTTTTTTTTGGGTAAAAGAACATATGGAACAGTTAGGTTTAGAACGGAGTTAAAATTGACTTTCTCTCGATTGCGCCTCCCCCAGTCGATATAAGTCTCTTTTTCGATGTCGAGTACCTCTATAATTTTCTCAATCTCATTATTGGGACCAAGCTCTGAAATTAATCCTGAGGTTTTTTCTGCTATAACTACTATTTCTGCGTGAGAGTCCAACCCGTGATTGATAACAGAGGAGTAAATTTCACTATCAGGCAACTCCTTGTAAACAGGAGCAGAAAAAACTATCGCAGATATAGCTATAGCTATTGCCATACCGGCTGGTACGATTTTAGATTTTAAATTTGAAATGTCAGTTTCCTTGATATTTCGCCTGAGTAAATAATATTACACAACAAGACTTTTACAACTTTAGGGATTCGAACAATTTTATGGCTTACTATAATTATTATTCAGAGCCGTATTGAATCGAACTGCGAGTTTCAGATATTCTTATTGAATATTTATATCTGAGAACTTGTTATATGCTTTCGTTTCGATATTTTGTGGCCAGTTTGTTGATTAGTCTGTGGTGCTCAGTCGTCGTAGGGGAACAAAGCTCAGAGAGGGTAGCAAGAAATCTTCACGCAGCTATTTCGAAAGGTCCCTCTGATCTGTTAAGTTCGAAGTATCCTCAAATTGGTATGGACAAGGCAAATGAGATACAGGACGCGTACGTTCAGATCGAGCTAAAATCAAGAGAGATAGGAGGATATAAAGCCGGCTTTACTAGCTCAGATGCTCAGAAAAAGTGGGGTGTTTCTGATCCAGTATCAGCAGTACTTTTTGTAGATGGAGAATTTCGGGGTTCGCCCGTCATAGATATGGCTGAGTACCAGAAACTTTTCATAGAGATGGAAATCGGTTTTGTACTCGCTAAAGAGATAACTCAACCTATAGTATCTGTAGGGGCTTTGATGGGATATATCCAGCATGTGGTGCCAGTAATAGAGTTACCTAACTTACCTTTTAGCTCGTTAAAGTCTCTGACAGCTGCTGATTTGGTTGCTGTAAACATGGCTTCAAAAAATTGGTTAGTTGGACAACCTATTAATACCGATGTGCTTACTGGCCAAGTTAGAGCGAAGTTATACCAGGATGGCGAACTTATTGATTCAGGTACTGTTTCAAGTCAAAGTAGGCTAGAAGCATTGTTATGGCTAGTGAATGAGAGATTAAGAAGGGGCTGGCCGCTTAAATCTGGGAATACGCTTATCACCGGTGTGATGGGAAGAATCAATCCTGCTAAGCAGGCGTGCTATGTCGCTGACTACGGTGATTTAGCGCAGCTCGATTTCGTTTGAGGTCGTTCACTCCGAAAAAAATAAAGTTCAACGGAGTTTCATGTCTCGCCGGGCAATAGCGGCCATCTCTTCTATCGATACTGTGGTTGTGTCAATGAATGGTATTTGTTCTTCTATGAACAGTTTTTCTGCTCTCGCTATTTCCCACTGGCATCGTGACAGTGTGGAGTACTCTCCCTGTAGGACGTCTTTCCTCTCCGTATGCGACTGAGCTGTTCGGCCTCAATAGTTAAACCGTAAAGTTTACCGCGGCATGAATCTAAACTTTTTGGCAAGGTTGAGCCCACTAAATCATCTTGGATCAACGGATAATTTGCGGCCTTTCAACGAATATTGCATTGCGAGGTATAGGCAGGTCGGCGTTTTCCCACACCTTGACACACCGATTAGCACGATATCGGCATCATGAAGATTCCTGAGGCTTAAACCGTCGTCATGGCCTAGGGTGAAGTTTAGGGCATGCACTCGTTTATCATAAGCATTAGTGTCTCCGATACCGTGCATTCGCCCCGCCTTGTGCGACGATTCAGTTCCTAGAGCCTCCTCCAGCGGCTCGACGAAAGTTCCAAATAAATCGAAAACATGAGCGCAACTACCTTTAATGATGGTTTGGGTAGCCATGTCAGTCAGCGTGCTGAAAACAATTGGCTCAACCCCATTTTTTCTCGATTGGCGTATTGCCAGTACCGCCGCCTGAGCGGCTTTTTCGTTTGTCACAAAAGGTATATTGGTTCGGTTAAATTGGATGCTTGGGAACTGGGTCAACAGGCTGTCGCCCAAATTTTCGGCAGTTATGCCGGTTCTGTCGGAAATAAAAAATACGTCTCTTTTCATTGAGTTTGGGCTTTGGGTTTACTTGGTTACAATGTAGTTAAATAATACACAAATTGATGTAGGTTTGCTTTCGATAAAAGCACAAAGTGATTAAGGATAATAAAACACTCATGAAAGAATATATTGTGTCTCTTAAAAATGTTGGGATGGGAGATGTCGAGCGTGTGGGAGGGAAAAAATGCCTCACTGGGCGAAATGATTCAGCACCTTGATGCCGCAGGAGTTCTCGTCCCAACCGGTTTTGCTACTACCGCCGAGGCTTTTAGAGATTTTCTTGCTCAAGACGGATTGGCGGATAAAATTCGCGCTCTCTTTTGGAATCCCTAGATGTAAACGACGTAGCTAAGTTATCAGCGGTCGGAAAAACTATTAGAGACGCTATTACTGCCGCGCCGTTTTCTCCGGAGTTGCACAGCCAGATTGAACGCGCTGTTTTGGAGATGGAAAGTGATAATAATGGTGGCGAATTCTCTGTGGCAGTCAGATCGTCAGCGACGGCGGAAGATCTCCCTACCGCGTCTTTTGCTGGGCAACAAGAGACTTATCTCAATGTTAGTGGGTTAAAGGAAATAGTGAGACGAATAAAAGATGTTTACGCATCTCTGTTTAACGATCGGGCTATTTCTTATCGCGTACATCATGGTTTTGCTCATCACGAGGTAGCTCTTTCAGCGGGCGTACAAAAAATGGTTAGGAGCGACATAGGCTCCAGCGGTGTGATGTTTTCCTTGGATACGGAATCTGGGTTTAAGGATGTCGTTTTCGTAACGTCTAGTTATGGATTAGGTGAAATGGTTGTACAAGGGGCGGTTAACCCTGATGAGTTTTATGTTTATAAAAGAGGAATTATTGAAGGGAAAAGATCTGTTCTTCGGAGTACTCTTGGTAGCAAGCAGCTACAGATGACTTATGCCGAAAACGGATCTGGTGGAGAGGAAGTAATCACGAGTAAGGTAAGCGAAGCATTGCAGGCAGAATTTAGTTTAGAGGAACATGAAGTCGAAAAACTTGCGCATTTAGCCATGGAAATAGAGAAGCATTATGGGAGGCCGATGGATATCGAGTGGGCGAAGGATGGACGAGATGGACAACTCTATATAGTTCAAGCTCGTCCTGAGACGGTGCAAAGTAGATCTGGACGAGTTATAGATAGATATGAACTCAAAGGGACCGGTCCTGTTTTAACTGAAGGGCGGAGTATTGGTCAGAAAATAGGCTGCGGTCCGGCTCGAGTGATTCTTAGTGTGGAGGATATGAATACCTTACAGGATGGTGAAGTGTTAATCACTGACATGACTGACCCCGACTGGGAACCTGTTATGAAGCGGGCCGCGGCTATTGTGACGAATCGAGGTGGCCGCACCTGTCATGCCGCCATTATAGCCAGAGAACTAGGTGTTCCAGCTATTGTTGGATGTAGTAACGCGACGGAGGTCGTTAAAACTGGCCAGGTGGTTACCGTATCTTGCTCGGAGGGAGATACTGGCTTCGTATATCAAGGAGATATAGATTTCACTCATACCGAGATTGAACTTGATTCCATGCCTGAAATTTCTACAAAGATCATGATGAATGTTGCTAATCCAGACCGAGCCTTTACTTTTGCCGCCCTACCGAATAAGGGTGTTGGACTCGCTAGGCTGGAATTTATTATTAATCGGATGATTGGCATTCATCCAAAAGCATTACTGGAGTTTGACAGCATCCCTGAGGAGTTGCGCGCTACGATTCTACCGGCGATAAAAGCCTATGGCACTCCTAGGGAATATTTTGTTAAGCGGCTAATAGAAGGCGTGGCAACCATCGGCGCTTCTTTCGCCCCTGAACCGGTTATCGTACGTTTGTCCGACTTTAAATCGAACGAATATGCCAATTTAGTTGGAGGACATCTTTACGAGCCTGAGGAAGAAAATCCTATGATTGGATTTCGCGGCGCATCTCGCTATATATCGGAGTCATTTCGCGAATGTTTCGAGATGGAGTGTGAGGCGATGAAGTACGTGCGAGATAATATGGGTTTGAGAAATGTAGAAGTTATGGTCCCATTTGTTCGAACCATTGAGGAGGCTAGACAGGTCACAGCATTGCTCGCAGAGAACGGTTTGGCTCGTGGTGTGGATGGATTGCGCGTAATTATGATGTGTGAATTGCCATCAAATGCCATTTTGGCCGAGGAATTTTTGGAGTACTTTGATGGTTTTTCTATAGGCTCTAACGATCTTACTCAGCTTACATTAGGACTAGACCGAGACTCTGCATTAGTCGCGGATTGTTTTGATGAGAGAAATGAAGCGGTCAAATATTTAATTAAACGAGCCATTGATGCCTGCAAAAAGGCTGGAAAATATGTCGGCATTTGCGGTCAGGGCCCTTCGGATCATCCAGATTTGGCAGAATGGCTAGTCGAGCAGGGGATAGAGAGCATGTCCTTGAATCCAGATACTGTAGTTGAGACTTGGTTAAACTTGTCTGACCAAAGAAAGAATTGATAGGTCAACCTTTGTAAAATATCATTATAGCCCCTCAAAGAGCATAGAGAAGTCTGTGGCCCGAATATCTTTTGTTAGCGCGCCGACTGAAATATAATCAACTCCCAGAGATTTCAGAGCAGTCACATCGTTTAACGTGATCCCCCCTGAAAGCTCTATTAATGCTTTTTTGTTGACTAATTTCACCGCTTCCTTTATCTGAGGGACGCTAAAATTATCTAGAAGCACCATATCAACATTGCTATCTAAGGCCTCTTTTAGTTCACGAATCGATTCCACTTCAACTTCAATTTTTATAGCTTGGTTAGAAATCCGAATAGTTTGAACCGCATTTGAGATCGACCCACTGGCCGCAATATGATTTTCTTTTATTAATATGGCGTCATAAAGGCCTAAACGATGATTGTGCCCGCCACCGCACCGAACTGCATACTTTTGCGCTAGTCTAAGGCCGGGAATAGTTTTTCGTGTATCCAGTATTTTTGTATTGGAACCAATCATGGCAGATGAGAAATTATGAGTGGCCGTTGCCGTTGCCGATAAGGTTTGTAGGAAGTTAAGTGCTGTCCTCTCGCCTGTTAATATACTTGCCGCCGGCCCCATTAATTCGCAGACTATTTGATTCTTCGTGATAGCATCCCCATCTTTTGCATGCCAGATGATATTAATGTTTCGGTCCAATGAGTCGTAAACTTCATTAAACCAGGGGCTGCCTGAGAGTACTGCTTCGTGCCGCACTAAGACTTTTGCATTTGCTCGCTTGCCCTTAGGTATAAGCGCCGCCGTGATGTCTCCAGAACCTATATCTTCTGCCATGGCATATTTGACGGTTTGTTTTAGTTCTTGTTTTAAGGACTCGCTTAAGTTTTTCATGTGTTAGTTTTAATTCTTTTAAGAAGCTTTAGAAAGTTTAAATACTATCGGAGATAAAAGTAATAACGCTATAAGATTTGGAAGGGCCATAAGCCCATTAAAAATATCTGCGACAGCCCAAATTATTTCCAGTTTTACCACGGCACCAATCAATATTGCTATGATCCAAAGAGTTCGGTAGATGAAAATAATACGACTACCAAACAAATATTCCGCGCAGCGCTCCCCATAATAACTCCAGCCGATTATTGTTGTGAAAGCAAAGACCGCGAGACATACGCTGATTAATGGACCACCAAATGGGCCTATGCCAGTCGTGAAGGCAAGAGCGCTAAGCGACGCCCCCTGCTCGGCGCCATCCCACGTTCCTGTGATTATTATCACGAACGCTGTTAAAGAGCAGATGCAGATGGTATCTATGAAAGTCCCTAACATGGCTATTTTACCTTGCTTTGTTGGATTGTTAGTACTCGCCGCAGCGTGTGCGATAGCAGCGCTACCCAGACCTGCCTCGTTCGAAAAGATTCCTCTTGCGAATCCCCAGCGCATCGCTAGCCATATGGATACACCCACACCTGACTCTGTCTCAAAAGCGCTCTCGAGAATTAGGCGTATCGCTTCAGGCAGCGCGGTTATATTACTTACGATAATAAAAATTGAAAAAGAAATAAAAACGAAAGCCATCACGGGTACCACCATGCCTGCGAAGGCCGCTATTCTTTTTATGCCGCCAATGATTACGATCCCAGTGAGTGTTGCTATAAACAGACCCGTCAACCATTTATCTATTGCAAAGCTTGAATGCATGACATCTGCTACGGAGTTGGATTGCACCGTATTTCCTATTCCAAAGGCGGCTATCATCCCAAAAAAAGCAAATAATATTGCCAGCCAATGCCACTCTGGTCCTAGCCCTTTTTGGATATAATACATGGGACCGCCTATGTATCGTCCTGCACTGTTAATTTCTCTGTAGTGGACGGCTAGTACCGCTTCTGCATATTTGGTTGCCATGCCAAATAGTGCGATAACCCACATCCAAAAGACTGCGCCAGGCCCACCGAAATGAATCGCGGTCGCTACTCCGGCAATATTTCCGGTTCCAATTGTTGCAGAGAGTGCGGTCATTAAAGCGTTAAATGGTGAAATATCACCGTTTTGTCCACCGGTCTTTTCTCTACTTTTCGCTAGGAGTCTAAAACTTGAACGCAATTGCAACCAAGGCATAAACTTTAGGCCAACCGAAAGGTAAACTGCCACGATTGCGAGCAATGGAATTAGAAGGTATTCGCCCCAAACTACGTGACTTATTTTAATAAGTACACTTTCAGCGATGGGACTGAAACTAACAGTTTCCACTATAATATTTTCCCATGTTGTTTTTTAATTATAAGTTCATTGCCGGTTTGCGCGAATGTTAAGCGCTCTAGGAAGCTCATACCGAGTAGAGCATGCATGTCACCCAAGGAAGGCACTATTACTGCTCTGACATCATGTTCCACTATCTGCCCTAATTGTAGGCTTATTATATTTGCTGACCAGCCTTTTGTTTGGCCGTTAGCTGTCATGACAGTGATTTTTCTTTTTTTCTTTATACCCGCTTTTACCGCAAGTTTTTCAGAAACCACTACATCAGTGGCGCCAGTGTCCACCATAAACTGGGCTAATTGACCATTTATTTCCCCCCTCGCTATGTAGTGGCCGGAGCGGCTTTTCAAGAGACGAACTCCTATGTCTCCAGTTTTAGTTTCAAATGCACTCGTCTCGTAGAATGTGTTTTTTCTGTGTGTAGAATACTGCGAAAATAACCAAGTTAGCATACCCAACAATAGTGCGAAGGCTGCTAGGTACATTATGAATCCGAACCGTTGTGTCGACATAGTGCAATTATAAAACGAATTGACGTCAGCATGTTTTTTTTGTTCGTCAAATGTTAGTCTAAACAACGCCTGCAAGGATCATTTCTAAACTAAGTGGCTATATTCCTAGTGATATAATTAAAGGGTCTTAAAGAGTGAGTAATATCTCGAACGAAAAAACTAAAAACACAGAGTTCGAACCAACCCGAGCGATACGGAGTCTGACGGAAGATGTGGAAAATAGTATGTTAGAAGCGCCTCGGTCTCTACCAGCGAAGTATTTTTATGATGAGCGCGGTTCATTGTTATTCGATAAAATATGCGACTCTCCAGAGTACTATCCAACTCGCATAGAAAGCGCCCTTTTACAGGAGGTCGCTAAAGATGTGATAAACACATCTCGTCCTGACTATATTTTGGAGTTAGGAAGCGGCACCTCAAGGAAGACGAGACACCTTTTCGATGCTTGCTCATCATCCCAGTGCTTTCCTGAATATATCGCGGTCGACGTTTGTGACGAAATACTAGTTGAAAGCAAAAATGCTTTGGAAAAAGAATATGGATGGTTGAAGGTAAATACAGTAGTCGGAGATTACACGGGTGGGTTGGGGAACCTGCCTAAGAGTCACGCTAAAAATTTATTCGTGTTTCTGGGCGGGACTATTGGTAATTTTAGTCCCAAAGAGGCGAATATATTTTTGTCCGAAATTAAGGAGGTTATGACTCCGCAGGATTTGCTTTTAATCGGTGCTGACAGGGTGAAAGAGCCGGATATACTGCATGCTGCTTATAACGATGATGAGGGAGTTACGGCTGAGTTTAATCTAAATTTGTTAGAAGTACTAAATCGAGAACTCGATGCTGATTTTAATGCCTCTAAGTTTGAGCACTATGCATATTACAATCCTTTACTGTCGCAGATTGAAATGCATCTCGTGTCCATGCGTGAACAGAAAATTCGAATGAAGAATCTAGATAAAGAGGTGCAATTTTTAGAAGGAGATCACATTCTTACCGAGATAAGCCGAAAGTTCACCAGAGTTGAGCTTGAAAATCTTCTGATTGATGCTGGTTTCGAAATTGAAAAGCATTACGAGGCAGAAGAGATGAAATTTTCGCTTGTCTTAGCTACCACCGACTAGGCTGCTATAGGGCTTTTGCAAGTGACTACGCTTAGATTACCCCGCGATGGATGGTTGGATGGGATAGCTAGAATCAAGTCGCCAAATTTTGATGCCAGACCAGTTGGAGCATTTCCAGAACTAATAGTTATTCATGCGATCAGCCTGCCGCAAGGTAAATTTGGTACAAATCTTGTGGAGCTTCTTTTTACTAATAAATTGCCCAATGATTTAGATCCGAACATCAGTGAGCTACGAGGAACGAGAGTGTCCGCACATTTTTTTATTGGTAGGTCGGGACATGTAACTCAATTCGTCTCTGTAATTTGTCGTGCATGGCACGCGGGTGTGTCTAAATGGGGAGGGAGGACTGCTTGTAATGACTTTTCGATCGGGATTGAGTTAGAAGGTTGTGATTATTTGCCTTTTGAGGGGAAGCAGTACTCCGCGTTAGCAGTTTTGATTAATAATTTGGTAGAACGTATACCCACTTGTAGTTGGGATTCTGTGGTGGGCCATAGTGATATAGCGCCATCTCGGAAAACCGATCCTGGTCCATTTTTTAATTGGGGAATGTTGCAGAAGGAACGTGTCCGCTTATCTTAAATAGTCTCTGATTTTTAGTAAATTTCTTCCATTTGGTTGGCATACAAGCACCGAATCTTGTTCGTACCAGTCGCCTAAAACGATTCGCTGGAGCGTTTTACAGTGGGCCTTAAATACATGCGTATTGGGTCTATGTGTGTGTCCGTGTATTAGCAGAGAAACTTGATATTTGCTCATAATCGTTTCAACCGTCGTTTGCTCAACATCCATAATCTCATTATTTTTTTTACGCATTGATGCACTAGTTTTAGCTTGAGTTCTATCTGCAATTTTTTTTCGAATATAAAGTGGTATAAGTAGAAAAATTTGGATTATCAGGGGGTGGCGTACTATTTTTCTAAATAGCTGATATTTAGTGTCTTTAGTGCATAATAGATCACCGTGAGTAATTAATGTTTTAGTCCCGTAGAGATCAATGAGTGCGTAGTCGGAGAGTAACTTGGCTCCTGTTTTCTCACAAAAATCTCGTCCGATGAGAAAATCCCGATTGCCGAGAGCAATATATAAAGCCACACCGTTATCAGATACAGCGCGGAGGGCAGTTAGGATATCAGGGTGAGGGGGGGTGTTATCATCATCTCCTAGCCACAAGTCGAACAGATCTCCCAATATGTAGAGCGCTTCACATTTTTGTTGCGCAAATTTGAGGAATGCGAGAAAAAGTTCAACTTTCTTTCCTCGCTTATCGCTTAAGTGCACATCAGATACAAAGATGGTGGTAACGCGCGCAGATGTGTTGCCTTCTATCAGGTTAGTCTCCTAAAACAGACGCTTTAATGACCTCGATAGATGTTACGGGCACGTCTTGATGACCACCTGCTGATCCAGTTTCAACAGCTTTAATAGCGTTAACCGTGTCCATGCCATCTATAACTTTTCCAAATACGCAATAGCCCCAGCCGTTTGGGGTCTCGCTTGTGTGATTTAAGAATTCATTATCTTTTACATTGATGAAAAATTGAGACGAAGCTGAATGTGGGTCGCTAGTTCTAGCCATAGCTACTGTGCCTGACGCGTTGCTTAGACCATTATTAGCTTCATTTTGAATAGGGGCATTTGTTGACTGTTCCTGCATATCTTTGTTCATTCCACCCCCTTGGATCATGAATCCGTCAATGACTCGATGGAAGATTGTACCATCATAAAAATTATTTTCGACGTAAGCTTGGAAGTTCGCGGAGGTGCTAGGTGCTGCAGTTTCATTAAGCTCAATGATGATGTCACCCATAGTGGTTTCGAATTTTACAGAAGTCATATGGTGTCCTAAATTATTATCAATTATAGATCAGTTAATTTGTTATTATACATTGTATCTAATTAGACGTAATGTCGCTAAAAGTAGGGAAAAACTGATTTTCGTGTGCGCAAAAAGTCCCATACTAGCTAAAACTCTTCATATTGTTAAACCATTCTTTTTAGATAGGTTCACGGCAATGTAATTGACGCTGTGCCTTAGCATTAGTATCATCCCGCAATCGTTTTTGCTGGGAATCATGACTCGGGGCATAGCGCAGTCTGGTAGCGCACCTGCTTTGGGAGCAGGGGGTCGGGGGTTCGAATCCCTCTGCCCCGACCAACTTGAGTGGTTAAAACGTCATGATTTTAAATATTTAAGCATTTGCAAGTTCAATTGCTTACGCTTAATGTGGCGATCGGGAGTTTTATAACGTTTCCGCGCAACGGTTGGATTAATGCGCCTGTAGCTCATTTGGATAGAGCATCGGCCTTCTAAGCCGAGGGTAGCAGGTTCGAATCCTGCCAGGCGTGCCAGTTTGTGGACGGTGATTAGCCAAATGGTTGTCGAGAATGAGAAGTTATAGATAACAATGGTGGGCGTAGCTCAGCTGGTAGAGCACGGGATTGTGATTCCTGAGGTCGTGGGTTCGAACCCCATCGTCCACCCCAATCTATTGCGATAACTAGTTGCTATGTGCCCCATTGGGGTGGTAAATTTTTTTAACGGGCCATTAGCTCAATTGGTAGAGCAGTTGACTCTTAATCAATTGGTTCGGGGTTCGAGTCCCTGATGGCCCACCAAATTTTCAAGGCTGAGCGAATAATTTTGGTTATTCTTTCTTCTTCCGAAAAACCCCCGGTGAGTACTTTGAGGACGGACTCTGACTCTCCTTATGTTTTTGTTTGCGATCATGCTGGTTGGCAAGTACCTGCTAGCCTAGAAGGGCTTGGTTTAACCAAGAGAGATTTGAAGCGTCATATAGGTTGGGACATTGGTGCTCTCGCAGTGGCCAGTAAGCTTTCTAATATCTTAAGCGCGCCTTTAATCTGGCAAAATTATTCTCGCTTAGTTATCGATTGTAATCGAGTGTTGGATCACCCGGGACTGATTGCGGTTGAAAGCGACAGAACAATCATTCCTGGAAACATGAATATCACCAAGGCTGGTATCCGCAGCAGGATTCGCGAAGTGTATCAACCGTATCACGGGGCGATTAAAAAACTACTAGATGTGAGAAAGTCGAGAGGTGTGCCCTCTATTCTTGTGTCAATTCATAGTTTTACTCCGGTATTCCGTGGAATCAAAAGAGTTTGTGAACTCGGGGTTTTGTTTGGTTCTGATTCGCGATACGCAAGTACGTTCTTAAAGAGTACCAAAGCCAATTTTGATTTTTTAGTAATGGCGAATGAACCGTACAGAGTAGATGAAAAAGATTGCACCATTCCGATGCATGCAATAATAAGAGGGAATCTGAACGTACTTTTGGAGATCCGACAAGATTTAATTGTGAGTGGCGCACAGCAGGAATTTTTGGGGAGCGGCTTAGCCGGAGCACTAGAGGATGCTACGTCACAAATTTTGTGATCTCGTTACAGTTGAACGCCCAGCTACTATACCTAGACTCAATATTATAGACGATTCATATACTAGGTCTTGGGATCATAACCTGCTTCATTGGGAAACCCTTTAATATTAGGGGCAGGGTAGTAACGTTTTTCGCCCAATGCATCCACACGATCAAAAAAATCTTGATCTGCTGCTAGTCCCATTACTTCGCCAATATCTCGAAGGTTCATTGCTTGTCGGAACATGTTCCAGGAGTCTGGGTGTAGGTTTATCGCAGTAGCTAAAAACTTATCGCCTTCCGAATCCTTCCCATTCAGGCGTAAGTGAACGCCGAGGTGGAAGTTGGCATGAGCCAAGGCTATGGACTTGGATGGCAATTGTATGTGCCGCTTGGCAGCATCGATATCATACGCATTTTCTGCGGCAGCCCCATTTATCGCCCAATCTTTTACGGCATCGAGATAAGCTGTTTGCGCTCTTGAAGCCAAATCTAGCGCTTCGTCCGTTTGAGAGAAGTCTTGTCTGTTCATAGAACGAAATGCATCGTGAGATCCCGCGGTCTCACTAGGCCTTACTATTTTCCCGAATTCATCAATCCACACAGCATTAGGAACATTTACCATATTGTAGAGTTCTGCTACCTGATGGGTTTGATCAATAAGACAAAGATAACTAGGGTCAGCTTCGTCTATGAACTCTCGTGCTGTTTCCGCACCTCTGCTCTCTTGAGCAACTGCGATAATTAGAAAGTCATCGTTTCCAACCTCATCATACATAGCTTGCCACACGGGCAAGTCATGTCTGCATCCTCACCAGGAAGACCAGGTTGTTAAAAAGATACGTTTCCCCCGATAGTCCGAAAGTGAATGAAACTCTCCGTCGAGATCTGGCAACCTGAAGTCCGGCGCCTCGAGAGAGGTGAGTTTTTCTGATCGCTCTTTATGTCCTGCTCCCAGCAACCATGTTTCTCTCGTTTCGTCATGTAAAATAGGTTTTCCGATTAAATTCCAAAATTTCGACACATTTAGATGCTCATTCTGTAGGAACCCTATTTCGGTATCACTAGGATATGGGATGCATTGTTCGTCCTGGCACAAGCCTTCAGGCTTCATAGTCCAACCGAGCTTTTGTTCCACATCTTCCCTAGTTAACCAAAGATCGTCATCTTTTATTTGCGCGTTAACAGCTAGAGTTTGATGTTCGTGAATAACTGTGATCATTTTTCTCTCCTTACGAGCGATGGCTGCAGTAGAATTAATCCTGTCCTATCTCCCAAGGCAGTATATCCGTAAACAGAGTTTACACAACTGAAATTCCTGACGTATGTTGTTACTCGCTAATCTTTATCAGTTAACAACTCTATATCTTCATCAAGAGCCACCTTTGCTCTCAATTGTAAACGCGCGTCGTCGTCCCCAATTTGGATCTGCTCCATATTCGCCATCTCACTTTTCGTTTTGGTCGACAGAGTAGCGAATCTTTCGACTTTTCCCGCGAGTCCTTGATTTCCGATTAAGGCGGTCCGCAAACTATTCCAATGGTTCCCCACAGCCTTCAAAGAATTGCCAAGCTTGTCCGTTCGATTACTGACCTCACAAACAGCGTTATATATTTCCATGGCTTTATCGCCGAGCTCGGTGGCATGGTTACTTGTACTGTATAGAGTCCATACAGCTGAAATGACTCGCAGAATAGGAATTAAAGTAGTATGCGATACGAGGATGACATTTTTTTCGTATCCATAGCTAAATAGTCCCTTGTCATGTTTTAGTGCTTCAATGAATGCTGGTTCAATAGGCATAAATAGGAAGGTGAAGTCGGGACTTTGGACATCGGCAATACTCGGGTAATCCTTTCGGGACAGATCGTCTATATATTTTTTTACCGCGCTCACGTGAGCAGTCATTGCAATCATAGTCTCTTCATCGGTTTTTGCTGAAATAGCCCGGTCATAGTCAATTAGAGTCATTTTACTATCTATGATAAATCCTCCGCCATTTGGCAGGTAGATAATAAAATCGGTTTGCTTTTTTGCTCCTCCGTCGGAGCTGAAGCTATCTTGTTTTGTGTAGTGGGTGACCTCGACTAACCCACTCATTTGCAAAGTTCTTTCGAGCTGAGCCTCGCCCCACGCTCCTCGATATTGGGAGTCACCTTTTAGAGCGGCAGTTAAATTTTTTGCATCTTCGCTGAGTGCCGAACCAACTTCAGCATACTTTTTTATCTCCGAAACTAGGTTGGTGTTTCCCTTGATCGCCTCTGTATGTACTTCATTAACCCTTTTTTGGAAGCCCTCTATCTGATCTTTGAAAGGTCTGAGCATTGCATTCAGTGAGGACTGGCTAGAATCTGAAAAGCTTTTTCCTTTTTCCTCAAAAATTTTGTTTGCTAAATTCTCAAACTCTTTTTTAAGACGAACCTCAGATTGTTCGAGCAACTGGACTTTATCTTCGTTGGCTTTTTGTTTTTCCTCCATTTGCGTCTGAAGACGGATATTTTCCTGACTGAGGGTCCTGTTTTCAGAGATATGCTTGTCTATATCCGCGCGCAGCCGAGCTATCTCTTTCGCTAGCTCATCATGCTGTCGTAGGTTGGTATCCATCCCTAAACCTTGGGTCCTCCGGATCAATATATATCCGACCATTACCAATAGGCCCATAGCGCCGAGAAGAATGAATTCGATTACCGTTTTTTCCATTTTTTTCTCTGTAGATTAACGCCAACACTTAGCATGTTTGCACTTATGCTATCGCTTGTAGAACCATATTGGTAGGTGTCTCGGCGACTCTATTGACGCTAGAAAACCCTGCTTCTCGAAGTACGTCGGCAATACGTTTTTCGCCAGCTTGCGCCCCTAGACAGAGGCCCACTTCCTGAGAGCGAGACACGGGGACGCAAATGGTCGTGGAGAAACCGTACATTATCCCAGAAAAAAGGTTCATGTTCTCTTTTAGACTATCGGCTGCATTTGGTTCAACTACCATAAACGTGCCTCCTGGCTTCAGCGATTTTTTTATATGCCTTGCCGCGCCCACCGGATCACCCATGTCATGCAGTGCATCGAAGATACACACCAAATCGTAATCTTTTCCTGGAAATTCCTTCGCGAGAACTTGCTCAAATGAGACGTTTTTTATCCCTTTTTCATTGGCTTCATTTCGAGCAGACTCTATGGAAGCTCCATGGGAATCAAATCCGTGAATTTGTGACAGCGGGTATGCCTCGCCCATCAACAATGATGAGGCGCCTAATCCACAGCCTATGTCGGCGACTTTCCCACCTGATATGAGAGTAGGCTCCACGCCCTTTAGCGAAGGTATCCATTCGGAGGTGAGAGAGGATGCGTAGCCTGGGCGGAAGAATCTATCCGTCCCGCAAAAACAGCAGGAATGGTGATCTTCCCAAGGCCGGCCTTCACCTGATTTGAATATGTCGATTGCCGTATCGTGAGTTGCATATTGACCAACTACAGCTTGAAAAAACCCTTGCATACAGGTGGGTTCACCTTCGCGAGAAAAAATTGCCGCTTGTTCAGGAGTCAAATGAAAAGTGTCTACTTCTGCGTTATATTCGATGTAACCCATAGCGGCATTTGACGATAACCATTCCCTAAGATAGCGGACATCAACATCGGCTTTTTTCGCTAACGTCTCGTGCGTACAGGGTCCCAGTTCCTCCATAGCCCGATAGATGCCAGTCTGATCGCCTATATAAGCCATAAGCAATCCGACAGCGCCAGCGGCATTTCCCATGACGCGGCCTTGCAATTCCTGAAGTTTTTTTTCGTTGTATGATGGTGTCACGATTCTTGCTCCCCTAGCTCGATTGATGTTATTTAGAATATAACGTAACTAAATTTAATAGGAAATGGAATAAACCCCTATTTCATAGGTAAATTGGGGGGGGGTGTTAAGACTGTATCCTTAAACATATAATAGAGGTGGAGTGTCGGTCGCCTTGAGGTTTTTTTGGTGAGCGCCAAAAAGGATTTATTGAATTGTTTTTGGCGTAATTTTAAAAGAACAGGCACTATTTTTGTTGCCGGTACATTAGATAACGCGAGAGTGGCGGAATTGGTAGACGCGCTGGTTTTAGGTACCAGTGGGGTAACCCGTGAGAGTTCGAGTCTCTCCTTTCGCACCATCTATGGTATGCCATAACGTAATTGTTTGAACGAACTTAGAGCAAAGTAGTAATGCAAATTTCTTTAGAAAATACGTCCGCTTTAGAGCGCCGATTAACTGTAACGATCCCTGAGGAGGCAATAGTTGATAAGGTTAAGTCGAGACTTGATGAGCTCGTGAGAACTGTGAAGGTTGATGGTTTCAGAAAGGGTAAAGTACCGATGTCTGTTGTGACTCAACGCTTTGGCCCCCAGGCGCGTGACGAAGTGGTGAACGAGTTGCTGCAGAGTAGTTTTAGTGAAGCGCTTGGCAAAGAGGACCTACGTCCCGCAGGTCAACCGAAAATTGACGAGGTCGCCACGGCAAAGGGACAAGGGTTGAAATATTGCGCACTATTTGAGGTTTTTCCAGCTATAGAGCCTGCTGAGCTCAGTGGAATCAAAATTACAAAAGCATCGTGCGAGATTCAGGATAACGATTTAGAAACCGTAATAAGTCAGTTGCGGGACCATCATAAAGTATGGAGTGAGGTCGATCGGCCTTCTCAAGATGGTGATCAACTAGCCATAGATTTTAAAGGCTCTATTGATGGGGAAGTTTTTGAAGGAGGCACTGGATCGGATTTTGAGGTATCGCTGGGCTCCGGGACTATGATTGAGGGCTTTGAGTCTGGATTAATTGGACAATCCAAAGGTGATAAGCCGGTTTTAGACCTGAAGTTTCCCGAGGAGTATCAAAACAAGCCTTTGGCGGGAAAAGATGTAACCTTCGAAATTGAAATCAAAAAAATTTCGGAAAGTGAGCTGCCTGAATTGGATGAAGTCTTTTTTGAAAAATTCGGCGTAAAAGAGGGTGGAGAAGCAGCTTTTAGGAAGCAAGTGCGAGAAAACATGGAGAAAGAAAGTAAAAAAGCGCAAGCAGTGAAGTTCCGCAATGAAGTGATGGAAAAAGTTATGGAAGTTAATACCTTCGATGTTCCAGAAGCACTCATTTTGGATGAAATAGGGCGTCAGAAACAGCAAATGGCGCAAGACATGATGATGCGAGGACTTAACCCAGCAGAGGAATCGGAGGAATTTGATAAACTTGTTCGAGAGAGAGCCTCTGGTAGCGTTAAAATGGGCCTTTTGATGGCTGAAATTATTAAACGGCATGAGCTGAAAGCTGAGCCAGGTAAGGTTAAAGAGATGATAGAGAATATGTCGGCGGGCTATGAAGATCCTGAAGCTGTTACCAAGTGGTACTATGATAATCCGGAGCATATGAAACAAATCGAGGGAGCATGTTTAGAGGAAGCGGTAGTAGATTGGCTTGCGTCTCAGGCTGAGGTAGTTGATGAGACGATCTCGTTTGACGCACTTATGAATCCGGTGCAGACTACAAACTAAGAAGAGGCAGTATTTAATGGGTATAGAACTTTCCGATTTTTCTAATAATGATTCTCCGCGTGCTTTAAATTTAGTTCCTATGGTAGTGGAACAAAGTGCTCGTGGCGAGAGAGCATATGATATTTATTCGCGACTGCTCAAGGAGAGGGTCATATTTTTGGTAGGCCCGGTCGAAGATTATGTCTCCAACGTTTTAGTAGCTCAGCTTCTGTTCCTGGAGTCTGAAAACCCTGACAAAGACATACATCTTTATATTAATTCACCAGGCGGTTCCGTCTCAGCAGGTCTTGCGATTTATGACACGATGCAATTTATTAAACCGGATGTGAGCACAATGTGTATTGGACAAGCTGCGAGCATGGGTGCACTTTTGCTTGCCGGTGGTGCAGCCAAAAAACGCTACTGCTTAACCCATTCGCGGATGATGATCCACCAGCCGCTTGGTGGATTTCAGGGGCAAGCCTCTGATTTTGATATCCACGCTAAAGAAATTTTAAAGGCTAGAGAGCGGTTGAATCAAATATTAGTAAGTCACACGGGTCAGCCACTAGAAAAAATTGAAGCCGATACCGATCGTGATCGATTTATGAGCGGCGAGGAAGCACGAGACTATGGCTTGATAGACGAAGTCTTGCTGTCGCGCGATAATTCAAAAGAGGTGGTGTAAGTATATGAGTGATGGTGACGAGAATAAGACAGAGACTGATAAGCTTCTTTATTGCTCCTTCTGTGGAAAAAGCCAACACGAAGTAAAAAAGTTAATTGCCGGCCCGTCAGTATTTATTTGCGACGAATGCGTTGAGCTTTGTAATGACATCATACGCGAAGAAATACAAGAAAAATCATCGAGTAAGGAGGGCGGTAAACTACCTATTCCGGCGGAGATTAAAGAAAATCTAGATGACTATGTTATTGGTCAGAAGGGTGCAAAAAAGATCTTATCTGTCGCAGTGTATAATCACTACAAAAGACTAGACACTAGGGTGAAACAAAACGATATTGAGCTTGCGAAAAGTAACGTGTTGCTAATTGGGCCTACTGGAAGCGGTAAAACTTTGCTTGCCGAGACTTTGGCGCGACTGCTCAATGTTCCTTTCACAATAGCTGATGCTACAACGTTAACCGAAGCGGGTTATGTCGGCGAAGATGTGGAAAACATTATTCAGAAGTTATTGCAGAAATGTGATTACGATGTGGAGAAGGCACAAACCGGAATAGTCTATATAGATGAGATCGACAAGATTTCTCGAAAGTCGGATAACCCATCTATAACTCGGGATGTTTCAGGAGAGGGAGTGCAGCAAGCTCTTCTCAAATTAATTGAAGGTACTATCGCTTCGGTCCCTCCTCAAGGAGGGAGAAAACATCCTCAGCAGGAATTTTTACAAGTTGATACGAGCAATATTTTGTTTATTTGCGGCGGTGCGTTCGCAGGTCTGGATCGAGTTGTAAGAGATCGATCGGAAAAAAGCGGAATGGGTTTCTCCGCAGATGTGAAAGGTGAAGCCGAGAAGAAAACGTCGTCGGAATTGTTTGGACAGATTGAACCCGAAGATCTGGTTAAGTACGGCCTGATTCCTGAGTTTGTCGGACGATTGCCTGTCCTTGCAGTGTTGGATGAACTTGATGTTGAGCAACTAGTTCAGATACTGGTAGAGCCCAAAAATTCTTTAACTAAGCAATACGCGAAGCTATTCGAAATGGAGTCCTGTGAACTCGAGTTCCGAGATGATGCTCTTAAGGCTGTAGCCGAAAGAGCGCTAGAAAGAAAGAGTGGTGCCCGCGGATTGCGCTCCATACTTGAAAAAAATCTTTTAGACACCATGTATGAATTACCGTCGCTTGAAAACGCGACAAAAGTTGTAGTGGATGAGAGCGCGATAAAGGGCGAGGGAAATCCATTGGTGATATATGAGAATGCGGATGTCTCTAAGGCGGCGTCCGATTAGCTAGTTCTGTAGCCATTAACTCTTTAGCGTAGCTATAGTGGCAACTGGTTGCGTTACTGGCATTCTAAGTAACTGAATTTTAGGCGCGTGAATAGTGCTTGAGGAGAATGACAGTATGAGTGAACAATTTGCGGTATTACCTTTGCGAGATGTGGTTGTTTATCCGCACATGGTTATTCCTTTGTTTGTCGGTCGCGAAAAGTCGATAGAGTCCCTCGAGCGTGCAATGGAAGATGATAAACAAATCTTTTTGGTCGCCCAGAAAGATGCTGCTGAAGACGCGCCTGTCGTAGATGACATCCACGCAATGGGAACAGTCTCCAACATACTGCAATTATTGAAGTTACCCGACGGGACGGTCAAAGTTTTAGTCGAAGGTGTGTATCGCGCAAAAATTGAGAGTTTTGTGGATGCAGACAATGTATATGCAGCGACAGTGTCTGAAGTAGAAGTCGCGTATCCAAATGATGCGGAGTGTGAGGCTCTCTCTAGATCTCTTATGGCCCAATTTGACCAATATTCGAAACTGAATAAGAAAATTCCACCTGAAATTATTTCGTCTCTTTCTAGTATTGACGATCCATCGCGGTTGGGAGATACGATAGCCGCACATATGGGGATTAAGCTTGCCGACAAGCAAACTGTTCTTGAGATAGCCTCTTTATCGGAGCGATTGGAGTATCTGATTGGGTTAATGGAGGCCGAGATAGATTTATTGGAAGTTGAAAAGCGGTTGCGTGGACGCGTTAAAAAGCAAATGGAGAAAAGTCAGAGAGAGTATTACCTGAACGAGCAAATGAAAGCTATACAAAATGAGCTGGGTGAAACTGACGAGGGTGTGAGTGAATTTGACGAACTTGCTAAGAAAATTGATGATTCAGGTATGCCAAAAGATGTGAAAGGAAAAGCTGAGGGTGAGTTGAAAAAACTCCGCATGATGTCTCCGATGTCCGCGGAAGCTACTGTAGTAAGAAACTATATAGATTGGATAATCTCAGTTCCTTGGAAGAAAAGATCGAAGATTAGCAAAGAGCTGGTTGAGGCTGAGGCCATCTTGGAAGAAGATCATTATGGGTTAGAAAAAGTAAAAGAACGAATTCTCGAATATTTAGCTGTTCAGAAACGAGTGAAGACAATGAAAGGCCCGATATTATGTCTTGTAGGGCCGCCCGGAGTTGGGAAGACATCATTGGGGCGTTCAATTGCGCGTGCTACTAATCGGAAGTTCGTTCGAATGTCTTTAGGTGGCGTTCGAGATGAGGCCGAAATACGAGGCCATAGAAGAACATACGTAGGTGCAATGCCCGGAAAGGTCATCCAAAACATGTCCAAAGTCAAAACAAAAAACCCATTATTTTTATTTGATGAAATCGATAAAATGGCTATGGATTTTAGGGGCGACCCCGGTTCGGCATTACTCGAGGTGCTAGATCCCGAGCAAAATAACGCGTTTAGTGATCATTATTTGGAGGTGGATTACGATCTTTCCGAAGTTATGTTTGTAACTACCGCAAATAGCATGAATATCCCATCCCCCTTATTGGACCGGATGGAAGTAGTAAATATTTCTGGTTATACCGAAGACGAGAAAGTTAGTATCGCGCTCAAATATTTGGTTCCTAAGCAGATAGATAATGCGGGTTTAAAATCTAAAGAAATCAAATTTTTAGATTCTGCTATCCGAGGAATCATACGATTTTATTCTCGTGAGGCAGGAGTGCGAAACTTGGAAAGACAAATAGCTAATATTTGTCGAAAGGTTGTGCGTGGTCTGCTTACAAAACCGTCTTCTAAAACTATAACTATTTCTGAGAAATCGTTGGAGAAATACCTCGGTGTTAAGAAACATCGGTTTGGTGTCAGTGATGATGAAAATAGAGTAGGTCAGGTCACTGGTTTGGCTTGGACCGAGGTTGGAGGAGATTTGTTGACCATCGAGTCTGCTGTAATGCCTGGTAAAGGGAAAGAGATTTATACCGGCAGCCTGGGTGATGTTATGCAAGAATCAATCAAAGCTGCGATGACAGTCGTCAGAAGCCGAGCGAGTTCTCTCGGTATCAGTCCAGAGTTCTACAGTAAGAGTGACGTACACTTCCACGTGCCAGAGGGTGCCACACCAAAAGATGGACCAAGTGCAGGAGTTGGTATGTGTACTGCGATGGTATCGGCTCTAACGAAAATACCTGTGAAGTCCTCTGTAGCTATGACTGGTGAAATAACATTGCGAGGTGAGGTCTTGCCAATCGGTGGGCTCAAAGAAAAACTCCTAGCCGCTTTGCGCGGAGGAATAAAACAGGTTCTGATCCCGGCAGAGAATGAACGGGATTTGAAAGATATACCTGCAAAGATCACTCGTGCGCTCGAAATCTTGCCGGTGCGATGGATTGATGAAGTTTTTGAATTAGCGTTGCAGGAGACCCCTGCTCCTATTGTAGAGAAGGATAGGTCCGATACAGTCGATGATGTCTCAAAAACGAAGAGAGACGAGGAGAGTTTGCAGCGGCACTAGTTTTTTTTGCGAAAAATCTATAGATATGCGAAGCATCGCTTGACGCTACTGAGGTCGCTTGATATAAAGCGTTTTAAACCCTTAAAAATTAAACCATCACTGATTACGGTCAAGGAAACCACTTATGAATAAAGCAGATTTAATTGATGCGGTCGCGCAAGATACTGACATGTCAAAGGCTTCCGCCACGCGGGCGGTAGATTCTGTAATTGACACTATTACAGGCTCCTTGAAAAGCGGCGATCAGGTTACCTTAGTAGGATTTGGAACGTTTATGGTTCGAGACAGGGCTGCTCGCAGCGGACGTAACCCACAGACTGGGGAAACCATTCAAATAAAGGCGTCCAAAGCTCCTGCATTTAAAGCAGGCAAAGCACTTAAGGATGCAGTAAACTAACGAGTACCCCACGAGAGAGAAGTTTGGGTGCTTAGCTCAGCTGGGAGAGCGACGCCCTTACAAGGCGTAGGTCGGGGGTTCGATCCCCTCAGCACCCACCAAAAATAGTCGTCGGAGTGGTAGTTCAGTTGGTTAGAATACCGGCCTGTCACGCCGGGGGTCGCGGGTTCGAGTCCCGTCCACTCCGCCATTTCTTAATAAATAGAAATGTAGTGCTCTACATCATAAATGTAGTGTTATTAGGCTATAATATTTTCTTTGTACTAGGATTCTTCCTATTCATTAAATCAACCGGAGAGTATTTAAGCATATGCTTCAATCTATTCGAGATCGGTCTCAGGGACTTGTTGTAGGCGTTATTGTCGGCTTGATTTCGCTGACATTTGTGCTAGTGGGTATTCAGAGTTATTTAGAGGGCGGTTCGAAGGTTCCGGTAGCGGAAGTGGACGGACACGAAATTCATCTTACTGAATTTCAACAGAATCTGCAGCGTTTCCGTCAAAGAGCGCAGTCAATAATGGGCGACTCATTTAATCCACTTGATTGGGATAGACCAGAGATCAAGCGACGAGTAGTAAACGAGCTGATAGATAATCACGTTACAGCTGAGCACGCGAGAAAGTTGTGGTTGCGAGTTGGTGATGCTCAAGTTGCCTCAGAATTGCAGTTAATTCCTGCTTTTAAGGATGACGATGGAAAGTTTTCTCGGACTATGTATGAGCAAAGAACGAGATTGCTTGGGTATTCAGAATTGGCTTTTGAGGAGCGGATGAGAGGCGAGCTTATGCGTTCTCAGCTGTATGCCGGTGTGGGAGGGTCAGAAATTATCGGTGATAATGAGTTGAGAATGATCCATAGACTTGTTGAGCAAGAAAGAGATATTGGTTATGCAATCGTCCCGGGAAGTGGGTATGAGAACATGGTAAATATCAGCGAAGGTGAAGTTTCTGCGTATTACGATGAGCATAGCTCGAGGTATCGGGAATCAGAAAAAGTTTCATTGGAATATATAGAGGTATCGGCGTCTTCTCTAGCTTCCACTATCGAATTTTCCGAGAAGGAATTGCGGGATCAGTATTTAGCTAATGCTGCTCAGTATACCACCGCTGAAGAAAGAGACGCTGAATATATTCTTGTACCCTTATCTAATTCGGCTGGTGAGGACGAGCTGCAGAAAGCCACATTAAAATTATTAGAGGTCTCTGAGCGTTTTAGGCAAGGCTCCACAATAGAAGAGTTAAAGAATGAGTACGGTCAAGATGCTGAATTTAATGTTCAAGCCAGTAGGACAGGCTTGTTTGGGAAAGGAATTATGGCTCAGTCGTTTGAGGACGGTGTCTTTGGCTTAACTGTAGGGCAATTTAGTGAACCAATTCGGACTGATTTTGGTTTGCACATAATTAAGCTGTTAGAGATTGCACCTGCTAGAACAAAATCTTTTGAAGAAGTGCAGTCTGATGTTGAGAACTCAATGAAAGAAGTCGAGGCTCAGAAACTCTTTTTCGAGATTGCTGAAGAATTTTCAACACTAGTATATGAGAATCCGCAAGACCTTGTTACGACGGCAGAGGTACTCGATTTAGAGGTTAAGAAGCTTGGTTTTTTAAATCGTGAAGCTTTGACGGTATTATTTTCGGAACAGGCAGTCACGGCTATTTTTGATTCTGAAGTTGTCTTGGAAAAAATGAACTCTATGCCTATCGAGCTTCCAGATGGTCGTCTCGTCGCTTTCCGTAGCGCTGGTTACCAACCGTCTCGAGTGCCGCCTTTGCTGGAGATTAGTAATAAAGTGGAGGAAGATTTAATCACTAGTCGTCTTCGAGATGTTGTTGAGCAGAAGGCTCTAGAACTAATTGGGCTCGTTAAGGCTGGACAGCCCATGTCAGAAGTGATTGCTCAGGAAGGCCTTGATTGGAAAAATGTTGTTGGAGCCAAAAGAGCCTCCACCGAAGTTAATCGAGCTATAATCAATAAGGCTTTTAGTGCAGTTACTGATGAATCTGGGGTAGTTTATCTCAGTGTTCCGGTTGGACTGTCTGATCACGCGGTTGTAAGGGTGTCGAATGTATTGTTCCCTACAGATGATGATTTGGATTACGAGTCGCAGTCGGTATTGAGACAACAGATAGAAGAGGAAAAGAAGGCCAGTAGTTGGGCAACCTATGTGCGAGACATTAGGCAACAGGCGCAGGTAGAAATATATTACGAACGACTTTGATGCGCTGTCTTGCGATTAACGGTTACTAATTCGATCTAATTACGAGCACACAAGTGAATGAATGAGAAACAATTTCCTTTCAATCAGCGCCTCGCCCTCATTTCTTTATGGCTTAATTAATTACTTTATGAAAATGGCTTCTCGCGATTAGATAGGTCACTATTATTAAATACAGCACTATCGAACTTATCAATGATGGCCGCACCCACGCTATCCCCAGATACATTTACCGCAGTTCTGAATCGGTCTAATAACCAGTCTACCGCGAGTAGCAGACTAATACCCTCCAGGGGAAGATTCACTGCAGAGAGTACGATGATCATTGTGACTAGACCTGCCTGAGGGATACCAGCTGCCCCTATTGCAGCAAGTGTCGCAGTTACAAAAATAATAGTTTGTTCATAAAAACCCATTTCGATGGCATAGACTTGTGCGATAAACATGACGGCGACTGCTTCATAGAGGGCGGTACCGTCCATATTTACCGTAGCTCCCAAAGGAAGTACAAACTTAGTTGAACGGGCAGATATTCCAGCCTCTTGAGCACAACTCATTGTTATTGGCAGTGTGGCTGACGAACTAGCTGTGCCAAATGCTGTTATTATGGCGCGCGACATGTCTGTTATGTAATCAAGACCCCGGCCAGTAAATGTTTTTAAAAGGCAGACGAGAAATATAAAATGACACGCCAGACCCAAAATCACTGTAAGCACATAGGCGCCAATGCCTGATATCTCTTCTAAGAGCGCTTGCCCACCTCCGGTTTCACCTAATCTAGACGCAATTAGCGCAAAAATTCCGACTGGGGCAAAATACATTATCCAATTTACAAGTGTCATCATGACGTCATTGATACCATTGAAAAAATTAATGACCGGTCGTCCACTTTCACCAACGGTGGTCAGCGCTGCGCCGAATATCAGAGAGAACACTATGATAGGAAGGAGTTGCATTTGTGAGGCAGCCGCTATCAAATTTGGGGATACCATGGTTAGAATAATGTCAGAGAAAGTTATAGGATCTTTCCCTAGAATTTCGCTAGCCGCGTCCGTATCAATGTTAGAAGCTATCCCGTCTCCAGGCCGTATTAAGTTGACAACTACAAGTCCGATTATTACTGCAACAGCGGTTGTGGAAGCATAATACCCTACGGTAGAGCCGCCAATTGTTCCTAGTTTTCTAATATCTCCGAGAGATGCAACTCCGGATATAACGGCGGCTACGATCAGCGGTATTATTGTCATTTTGAGTGCATTCAGAAACAAAACGCCTAGCCAGGCTATGGATTGCATTTTTGAGCCGAATACAGCACCCGCAGCAATACCTAAAGCAACCCCTAGAATTATTGCCCAAAGGAGAAATTTGTCGTGGCTAAATTTAGCCCCCATGTGAATTGCTCCGCTTAGACATCGGCCATTCCCATAATGTTAAAGCCGCAGTCTACGTAGGTGATTTCTCCGGTTACAGCGGATGCCAAATCAGAGCATAGAAATGCACCTACATTACCAACTTCGTCGGTTGTGACGTTACGTCTTAGTGGAGCGTTTTCCTCGACGTAGGTGAGAAATTTACGCAAATCCTTTACACCTGACGCTGCCAGAGTGCGGATTGGTCCAGCCGAAATAGCGTTCACTCTAATGTTATCAGGACCTAAGTTCTCAGCCATATAGCGAACATTGGCTTCTAAACTGGCCTTCGCAAGACCCATTACGTTATAGCTTGGCATCGTTCTAACTGCACCCAAATAACTAAGTGTAAGCAGAGCCCCGCTACCATTTTGCATTAACGGTTTGAGCGCCTTCCCTAAGGCTGCAAAGCTGTAGGAGCTTATCTCGTGCGCGATTCCGAACCCTTCACGCGTAACACTATCCAGATAACTGCCTTGTAGTTCTTCGCGAGGCGCATAAGCTAATGAATGCACCATTATATCTAAGCTTGGTCCCCAGGCTTTTTCTATACTTTTCGCAACATTCTCGATATCACTATCATGTGCTACATCACACTGCATTGTAAGTGTTGAGCCTAGGTCCTCAGCGAAACCCTCTACACGAGGCTTTAATCGATCATTTTGATAGGTAAGGGCGACTTCTGCTCCTTCTCTAGCCATCGCTTGCGCTACACCCCAAGCTATTGATTTATTACTAGCAACTCCTACAATCAGAGCGCGTTTACCATTAAGTATTCCCATTAGTCATTCCTGTTTTATTGTTCGACTTAATCTTTAGAACTAGTGTACTGCCCGTCAACCCCGTCTATAATCTCAGGTTAGAGTCGTTTTATAAACTAAATTCTGGATTTTGCGATGATTATGAGGAGTTTGAGATCACTTTTAGCAGCGTGTCTTGCTCTCCTATGTGCTTGTAGCGATAGTGGATGGAATAATCCCTATCCTTCGTCGGACGACTCCGAAAATATTTTTTATGGCTCGTTTTCCGAGCGACCAAAGCATTTAGATCCCGTTTCATCGTACAGTGAAAATGAAGCAGTTTTCACAGGTCAAATTTATGAGCCTGTTTTGCAGTATCACTTCTTTGATAGACCTTATCGGCTAGAGCCCCTTACGTCGGAAACTGTCCCCGAACCGATATATTACGATCAAGATGGTAGTTATTTGGGAAGTGATCCACTTGCGGAAGATGTTCACGAGGTGGTTTATAGAATCAAAATCAAGCCAGGCATTCTATTTCAGCCGCATCCATGCTTTGCGTTAGATGAAAAAGGAAACTACCTTCACCATAAATTATCCGAGCAAGAGATTGAAAGTAAGACTAAATTGTCGGATTTCAGTTCCACCGGTACTCGGGAATTAATCGCGGCTGACTACGTTTATCAGATTAAGCGTCTGATGCACCCGAAATTGCATTCGCCCATAGCTGGATTTATGACTAAGTATATTAAAGATCTTGGTCAGTTCGGGAATCGTCTTCGAGAAGCCTCCATCGAATCAAGTAGGACTTTAGATTTAAGGGCACATGAATTTCTGGGTGCTAAAATAGTTGATAAATATACTTACGAGATCCGACTTAGTAAAAAGTACCCTCAGTTTAAATATTGGCTGGCTATGTCTTTTTTTGCCCCGGTTCCATGGGAAGCAGACGCTTTTTTTAATCAGCCTGGGATGAAGGAGCACAATCTATCACTAGACTGGTATCCGGTTGGTACAGGCCCATATATGTTAACTGAAAACAATCCTAACCGACGGATGGTACTTGAAAAGAACCCAAATTATAGGGGCGAGCTATTCCCAGGTGCCGATGAAAGTGATAGCGAGTCATTAATGCCTTATATCGATCGGGCACATTATAGTTTAGAGAAGGAGTCTATCCCTGGTTGGACTAAGTTTCTTCAGGGCTACTACGATGCGTCTGGAGTGGTGTCGGATAGTTTTGACCAAACTATCCAGTTTAATACTCGGGGCGAGGCCAGCTTGACTGAAGAAATGAAGAGTAAAGGTATTAATTTGGTGACCGCGGTTAGGAGTTCCATCTCTTATATGGGATTTAATATGGTTGATCCCGTAGTTGGTGGGACTTCAGAACAATCTTTATTGCTTCGGAGGGCGATTTCTATTGCTATTGACTACGAAGAACTCATTTCAATTTTCGCGAATGGGAGAGGGACTGCGGCGCAAGGTCCAATCCCTCCGGGTATCTTTGGCTATGTAGAGGGTGAAAACGGAATTAATCCGTATGTTTATAAATGGGCCGGTAACCAAGCTAAGCGTCAAAAATTAGAAGTTGCTAAAGATCTGTTGTTCAGAGCGGGCTATGAAAATGGCGTAAATATCAATACAGGTGAGCCTCTTACTTTATATTTCGATACGGTATCATCTGGACCCGGCAGTAAGGTGATGCTGAATTGGTATCGGAAACAGTTTAGTAAGCTAGGGATAGATTTGGTTGTAAGAGCTACTGACTATAATCGCTTTCAGGAAAAAGTTCGAAAAGGGACAGTTCAAATATTTTCTTGGGGATGGAACGCCGACTATCCTGATCCAGAGAATTTTTTCTTTTTATTATATGGCCCTAACGCAAAAATTGTTTCGCAGGGAGAAAATGCAGTAAATTATCAAAATAAAGAATTCGACGATCTTTTTGTTCGTATGCGTTCTATGGCTAATGGTAGTGAGAGACAAGAAGTAATAAATAGAATGTTAGAGATAGTGCGCAGGGACGCACCGTGGGTCTGGGGCTTTCATCCTACAAGTTACACCCTAAGCCATAGTTGGTATGGTAATGCGGTCCCTAACCTGATGGCTAGAAATACGTTGAAATATAAAACTATAGAAGTGTCGAGCCGCTCTCAAAAACGAAATGAATGGAACCGCCCGATCATATGGCCTTTGTTGGCTTTCACTTCTTTAATTATTTTTGCTTTGATTCCGGCTTGGTGTGTTTATGTCGCCAGAGAAAGGGCTCGGCTCGGTGAGTAGTTATCTTACTAGGCGAATCCTATATGCTTTCCCAATTTTAATTGGAGTCAACTTTATTACGTTTGTTTTATTTTTCGTAGTTAATTCACCTGACGATATGGCTCGAGTGCATTTAGGTAACCGTTATGTTACTGAGGACGCTATAAGCAATTGGAAATCAGAGCGAGGGTATGACAAACCCTTGTTTATTGCCCTAAATAGTACTGGAAAAAAAATTTTTACGGAAACCATATTCTTTGACAAGACGGTGCGGCTGTTCACTTTTGATTTTGGTCAGTCGGATAGCGGTCGCGATATTAGCTATGACATTTCTGAGCGAATGTGGCCTAGTCTGTTTATTAGTTTACCTGTTTTGTGTCTGGGTTTACTTTTCACTTTGAGCCTCGCCTTATTAATTGCTTTTTTTCGAGGAACCTATATTGATTCATCGGCAGTGATATTATGTGTTTCGATGATGTCGATTTCGGGATTATTTTATATAATCGGGGGCCAGTATCTACTCAGTAAATTACTCCAGATCGTTCCTATTTCAGGCTTTGATGATGGTATCGCTTCGATAAAATTTTTACTATTACCAATACTAATTGGGGTGATTGGTGGGTTAGGGCATGGGACTCGTTGGTACAGAACTATTTTTTTAGAAGAAATACATCGTGATTACGTACGAACCGCGAGAGCGAAAGGATTATCTGAGAAAGGTGTTCTGTATCAGCATGTGTTGAGAAATGCTCTGATTCCTATTGTAACGGGCGTGGTGGCTTTATTGCCTTCTCTTTTTCTAGGCAGTTTAATTACCGAAGCTTTTTTTGGTATACCAGGTCTAGGCAGTTATACGATAGACGCTATTCAGTCTCAGGACTTCGCGATAGTTCGAGCGATGGTATTTTTGGGTTCAGTACTTTATATCTTGGGACTTATTTTGACTGATGTCGCATATACCTTGGTTGATCCTCGGATAAGACTGTAGCGAGTCTTTGTATGGAGCTAGTAATACTAAAAACCGATGCCCTATTTTTTATTTTGATCGCTTCTTTACTGGCGTATATTTTTTATGCATCTAAAAAAGAGCACTTAGCTCGCCCTTGGCGCTCTGTTCTGAAAAAACCTATGGCAGCCTCTGCCTTAACTATCTTAGCCTTCTATTTGACGGTCGCTATCCTTGATTCAATACATTTCCACCCAGAAATAGAAGGGACTTCTTCTGATACACCCGTATATAGTTCGCAAGTTGTGAGTCTATTAGATGAAGTTCTAAAACCTATTAATAAAAATACCGAGACTACTTATTCCGCACCTTTTGCGATTTACTCCTATTCGAAAGAAAGTCAAGAGAGTGACACGGGCCAGATTATCCGAGACTATCCGCGTCTGAGACATGCTGGTAGTCACTTGTCAAATATATCTGAAGTAAGATCAGACCTCATTATGAGGTCCTTAAGTGCTCTCGGTTATTGGATATTTGCTATGGCTATCTTATGCTTGATTCTAATTAGCCTGAGAGTAGTCAAATTAAAATTAATAGTCGCGGACTGGCTAAATTTAAGCACTTTTTTCCGGCCTTCACCTGCGCAAGCGGCAGTGATAACCTTCGCAGCGGTCTGCTTGTCGGTAAGCCTGGTTGCCACAGTAGGGCCCTACTACCATATTTTGGGAACAGATAAAGTAGGTAATGATGTTCTATTCCAAGGGATCAAAGGCATACGCACAGGACTGCTAATAGGTACTCTGACGACTTTAATCATGCTTCCTTTTGCGATTGTTTTGGGGGTGGCAGCTGGATACTTTAGGGGATGGGTAGATGATGCTATTCAATATCTTTATACAACTCTCTCATCTATTCCGGGGGTCTTACTCATTGCAGCAGCAGCATTGATGTTAGAAGTCTTCATGACAAACAATGCTGGTGATTTCGAAAGTGTTACTGCGAGAGCCGACCTAAGGTTTCTGTGTTTATGTCTCATTCTCGGAGTTACCGCTTGGACTGGCCTTTGTAGGTACTTGCGAGCTGAAACATTGAAACTGAAAGAGTCAAATTATATTGAGGCCTCAAGAGCCTTTGGCGTGTTAAGTTGGTCAACTATAAGTCAGCATGTACTGCCAAATCTTATGCATATTGTTATGATTTCGATTGTTCTAGATTTTAGTGGTCTAGTGCTCGCAGAGGCAGCGTTAACTTACATCGATATTGGGGTAGATCCCAGCATGGAGTCTTGGGGGAATATGATAAACGGTGCGCGACTAGAGCTAGCCAGAGAGCCGGTTGTCTGGTGGTCACTTTTTACTGCTTTTCTTTTTATGTTTGTTTTAGTCTTAGCGGCAAATGTTTTTGGGGACTCAGTTAGAGACGCTTTTGATCCTAGAATAAGAGAGCTAGATTGATGTTTGTTTGTGAAGTTTTGGGTAGCAAAAGTGTGGTTGCTGAAAATGATTAATTTGATACTCCAAAAGGAGGGATTACTTTATGTCTACTCCGTTGCTTGAAGTTACAGATCTATCGGTTAGCTTTGGTAGCGATAATGGGCAAGAGACTGTATTGAATCGTGTGAGTTTCTCAATCTCTCGAGGAGAGACGGTTGTACTGGTTGGCGAGAGCGGCAGTGGCAAATCACTCTCTGCAATGTCTATTGTGAGGCTACTTCCGCATGCTGCGAGGATCGATTCAGGTTCTATTTTATTGAATGGTCAGGATCTGTTTAAGCTAAGTGAAAGGCAAATGCGGAATGTTCGGGGCGCATCGGTAGGTATGGTTTTTCAAGAACCGCAGTCCTCTCTGAACCCAGTCATGACTGTCGGCGCGCAGATAGCTGAGTCCGTCCGGAGACATCAAGGAATTCGGGGGAAAAGATTAACGGAACGTGTGTGTGAATTGATGGATGCGGTGGGAATTAACGAACCGTATGAGAAGAGCTGCCAATATCCGCACGAATTTTCAGGTGGAATGAAACAACGCGTGATGATTGCAATAGCGTTAGCTGCCAATCCCGAATTATTGATTGCAGATGAGCCGACTACTGCATTAGATGTGACTATTCAGGCGCAAGTATTGGAGTTATTGAAAGCTGTTCAGGCTAAACAAAATATGGGTATGCTTTTTATCACCCATGATTTAGCTGTTGCTAGGCAAATTGCGGATAGAATAGTTGTACTGAAAGAAGGCCAAGTGGTCGAGACGGGAACGAATGAGGTGTTCTATAAAGCTCCCAGCCATCCGTATTCAAAGGCTTTGTTTGACGCAATTCCTAGTTGGGATAAACGACTCCGGGAAGGCTTAGCGCCCTCATTAGATGTGAGAGCGACATTATTGACAGTCGAGAAGCTACGAGTCTGGTTTCCCGTTCGATCGGGACTTTTTGAAAAGAAGATACCTCCCAATAAAGCGGTAGACGGGGTAGATTTAGAAATTTATGAGGGAGAAACGCTTGCTTTGGTGGGAGAATCCGGCTCTGGGAAGACCACGCTGAGTAAGGCTGTCTTGCAGCTACTTAGACCTACAGCTGGGAGCGTGCATTATGCTGATAAAGATCTGTGTCAGATCGACTCTAGGCGGCTGCGAAGTATACGTTCAGATCTGCAAATCGTTTTTCAAGACCCTTATTCATCAATGAATCCAAGGATGCTTATTTCGGATATTATTAAAGAGGGAATGAATGCACAGAATGTGGGTGACTCAATTAAGGATAGGGATGATAGGGCTGCTCACCTGATGGAGCAGGTAGGCCTAGAAGTGGGTCATCTAAAGCGGTATCCGCATGAATTTTCTGGAGGGCAGCGGCAGAGGATATGTATCGCGCGTGCTTTAGCGGTAGAGCCGAAAGTTCTAATCTGTGATGAGCCAACGAGTGCGCTTGATGTATCGGTGCAAGCGCAGATCTTGAGGTTGTTGAGGGAGCTTCAAGATAATCTTGGGCTTACGTACCTTTTTGTCACTCACAACATAGGAGTTGTTGCGTATATGGCGCACAGAGTGGCAGTCATGTATCGAGGACAGATAGTTGAAAATGGGAATGTACAACAGGTGTTACAATCGCCAGAACATGAGTATACTCGAACGCTTCTTCACGCGGTCCCTAGGTTGGATCACAACTCATAATCTCATTCGTTTTGATGTTGTTTTTAGGTAGTTCCGTTACCTGATTCGAATTCTTAAGGTTTTCTTTTTTGAACTAATGAATCGTATTCAAATAAAATCAGATTTAGCGAATATTCTTGTTATTGGCTTACCTTTAGTCGTCAATAATCTATCGAGTATTGCTGTCAACATAGCCGACACCCTAATGGCTTCCCAATTAGGGACTACTCAGTTAGCTGCAGTTGCTATTGGTAGTGGCGTCTGGATTGCTCTTTTCTTACTTGGGTTAGGGATCATTATGGCGGTCGGGCCGACGGTTGCGCAGCATTTCGGCGCCAGACGGTTTGAGCTAATTGGGCATGAAACAAGACAAGGACTTTTACTGGGCGCCCTGTTATCTTTTATCGTAATAGGTATCATGCGCTCTATAGAACCTTTATTGTTGTGGATGCAAATTGATGCCGAGGTTTGCCGACTCGCACAGGGTTATTTGAGTGCGCTTAGTTGGGGTGTGCTAGCAGCCTATGGGTATCATACGCTTAAGCAAATGACCGAAGGAGTAGGGCGTACCATACCAATTATGATAGTTATGGGAGTGATGCTCCCCATAAATATTGGAATTAATTATATTTTAATGTTCGGTAAGTTAGGGTTTGATCCCCTAGGTGCGGTCGGTTGTGGCTTTGGAAATGCGTTGAGCTTTTGGCTTATGTTTTTGATGTTGGCAGGCTACACTTTAACCTCTCGACATTATAAGAAATTTGGCATTGCGTGCGGAAAACTTAGGGTGGAGTGGCAAGTTTTTAGCCGTCTGATATTACTAGGCTTGCCGATAGGGGTGTCACTCTTCTTGCAATCAGGACTGTTTACCACGGTTGCGCTACTGATGGCCTCATTAGGCACAGTTGCGGTTGCTGCGCATCAGATTGTCTTAAGTTATTCTGGGCTAGTTTTCATGATACCTCTTGGGCTCGCGATGGCATTGACAGTATGTGTGGGGCAGGCGGTAGGTCGTGGTGACACCTCTGGTGCAGAGCGAATAGGCTATGTGGGAATCATAACATGTATGGTTCTTTCTTCTGTTTCAGCAATCACTACTTTCTATTTTGGCCCGGTGATCGCTTCGATTTATACGCAAGACAAAGCGGTATTAGAGCTTTCGGTCATGCTATTTAAGCTGGCGGCACTCCTGCAATTAGGAGATGGTGTTCAAGTTGCAGGCGCATTCGCTCTGCGTGGTTTAAAGGACACTCGAGTACCCCTGATTTTGAATGCCATCAATTATTGGGGCTTCGGATTTGTCGCCGCTTATGTACTGGGGATCGTTTTCAAGTTTGGTGCTCAAGGTGTTTGGGTGGGACTTTCTTTTGCGCTCTTAAGCGCGGCATTCCTGATGGTGGGCAGGTTCATTTTTTTAATTAGAATGACACAGGCGAAAGCCTTAAAGAGAAGTCCCTTGGGTAGTAATTGACAAACCTAAATAAGTTTGTTGAGAGCGTTGGCCGGTCCTATTGGAATGAGTATGCTGTAAGGTAAGCGAAATAATACGGCGTGTCTAACACACTGCTAACAAATACGAATATCTCTTCTCAGGTCGAAAGTGACAAACCCTTGCATTGATTTTGCTTCTTTTATGATTTTTTGGTCGGCCCAAGCTACATCAAATAATTTCTCATCTTTAATGTTTAAATGAAAATATTTGGTATGCCCTTTGAGACGGCAGTAGGTGATTTTTTCGGAGTTTGATTTTTCCGATACTACTTTTTCCGCCTCTCTACATTCAGAGCGACTAAATTAGATTCCATATCTTTCCCGGCGTTCATTAGGTTAATTTTTTTATCAATTTTCACGAGTCTGCCATCTTTATCAATATAAAAAGTCCATCTTTTGGCAAATCCAATCACGGACTTAACCCCATACCGGTCAGCAACCAGGCCACCAGGGTCACTTAATATGGGGAAATTGGCGTTATTTTTTTTAGCGAACTTTGTATTTGTTTCATGATCGTCAGTACTTGCCATAAAGTATGCCACTTCGAAATCTTTTAGTATTGGACCACTCTCACGGAGGGATTTACATTCGATCGTTCAGCCTCCGGTAAATGCTTTCGGAAACCAGGCAATAACCACTGCGGAACCTATGTAGTCACTTAGCCTATGAGTTTTGCCGTCGGAACCGATCATCTCAAAGTTTGGTGCGAAATCACCGACAGTAACGGTGTCTTCTGCCCACGTCGGGTTTGTAATATTTAGGGCTGCTAAAACAAAGGCGATTATGTTTTTCAAGCTACTTTACCTCTAAGGTTGTTCAAATTTTTTTGCATAACTTAGGTCCATCATACACGCTGACACCTACCGCGTTGCTTAAGAACTGGGCTCTCTCATAGTAACCCATTCTTCAGCACTAGTCGGATGAATACCAATAGTACTATCAAACATAGCTTTTGTAGCACCAGCTTTTAAAGCGATTGCTAACCCTTGGATGCTCTCTCCTGCATCGGGGCCCACCATGTGAGCTCCTATTACCCTATCATTCGCTTTATTAACGACGAGTTTCATCAGTGTCTTCTCTGTATTTCCCGAAAGCGTATTTTTTAGCGTGCGAAAAGAAGATTTAAAAACAGTAATTTCTGAAAAATTTTGTCTCGCAGATTCTTCGGTGTAGCCGACGCACGCGAGGTTAGGCTGACTAAATACCGCGCACGGAATGTTTTCATAGCTAACTGGACGGCTGTGATCCTGATATAGGTGCGCAACCAGAGCCATCCCTTCTGCCAGAGCCACCGGTGTTAAATTGATTCGATTGGTTACATCGCCAATAGCATAAATAGACTCGACATTTGTTTGATAATTTCTGTCGACTATAATGGCATTAGCGGAGTCAGTTTTTACACCACATGAGTCAAGTCCAAGATTTGAGGAGAGAGGGTTCCTGCCAGTCGCGTACATAACTGCGTCTGTTTTGATCATCTGCCCATCTTTTAGTTTCAGATGTAGTCCGTCAGCAGTTTTCTCAATTGCGCAAATATCATTATCAAACTTGAGATTTACCCCTTTATTGGCCATTTCTTCCGACAAAAATACTCTCGCGTCTAGGTCAAAACCGCGTAGAAACATGGAACCACGATAAATTTGCGTAGTTTCGCAACCGAGCCCATTGAATATTCCAGCGAATTCGGTAGCAATATATCCGCCGCCAACTACTACAATTTTTTTAGGCAGTTGTTTCAGGAAGAAAGCCTCATTAGAGCTAAATACATGCTCGTTACCAGGGAACTGAGGTATAAATGGTTCACCGCCCGTTGCTATCAGGATTCTATCTGCACTGTAGACGTGACCGCCTACCGAAACTTCATGAGGACCAACTATCTTAGCGTGATCAGGAAGTATTTTTACACCAGGATTTTCCAGTAGCCTTTGGTAGATTTTATTGAGACGCTCGATCTCTATATTCTTATTTGCTACTAAGCGAGCCCAGTTGAAATTAGCTTCTTTTATACTCCACCCATAACCCACTGTATCATCGAATTCCTCGCGCATATGGGCCGCATAAGAAAATAGCTTCTTAGGGATGCACCCTACATTGACGCAGGTCCCTCCGAGATTGGCCTTTTCCGCAATAGCTACTTTGACACCCAAATCAGCTGCGAAGCGAGAAGCTCTGACTCCACCAGATCCGGCTCCAATGGTGAATAGATCAAAGTCATATTTTTTTTTCATAATGAATGGGGTTCCTTCGACTAGAGCTGAAAAATAAGGGTGCAATCTGTGAATGCAGGTTAAAGAGTCAAATATATTATTATCAATTGTTTTCATCGAGACAAGAGGTGGGGCGGAGTAAGTGGCTTAATACATGCTCGCGATTTTTAAATTTTTTTAACTGTGCTAGGTTATAAAGATAAACCGTAACAATAGGGACTAATTTAGTGGGCGATAAGATAGAGATAGTTGAAGTAGGTCCGCGAGACGGCTTGCAAAGTCAGTCTGAATTGATTCATACGGATGTGAAGCTTCAGCTGATTAATAGGTTGATAGATGCGGGAGTAAAGCGGATAGAAGTGGCGAGCTTTGTTAACCCTGCGCGCGTGCCTCAAATGGCAGATATTGATGAGTTGATACCTAAACTAAAAAAATCAGAAAGTACGAGTTATATAGGCTTGGTGTTAAACGAGAGAGGCTTGGAGCGAGCACTAGATACTGAGCTCGATGAGATAAATGCGGTGATCGTTACTACAGACACGTTCTGCCTTAAAAATCAGGGCAAGAAATCAGCCGAGATGCTAAAAAGTGTAAAACGTATGGCTCAGCTTGCGCAAGGTGCGAATAGGTTTTTTGGCGTTACTATCGGGGCGAGTTTTGGCTGCCCTTTTGAAGGAGAAGTATCGCCCAGCAAAGTTTTGGATCTAGTTAATACTTTGGTGGATATGGGAGTGAGTGAAATAGCCCTTGCAGATACTATTGGAGCAGCTGTCCCTTCTGATATTAGGCGTGTCGTTGATACGATTGGGAAGGCAATCGAGAATACGCCATTGAGGATGCATTTTCATAACACTCGAAATACCGGCATTGCGAATGTCGCAGCTGCTATTGATTCAGGTGTAAGGATTATTGACGCAAGCTGCGGTGGAGTAGGTGGTTGTCCTTTTGCACCGAGGGCCACAGGCAACGTCGGTACCGAAGATGTATTATATATGCTCCATCGAATGGGCTACTCTACTGGGATTGATGTCCAAAAAATTATTGAGGTGTCAGGATGGTTAGAAGGGCCACTCAAGTCGGAGACGCCGGCCATGATTTCTAAAGCAGGCCTCTTTCCTCCTGAGCTATCATCAATATAATTAGACGATATTTACTTTATGGCTTTGTAGAGCTTAGCTATAGCTTTTAGCCAGGTTTTTACCGGCTTAATCGGCATTCCTGCATAGGTGCCCGGTTCATTGATGCTTTTTGTGATACCGCCTTTTCCAAGTACGGTCACGTCGTCGGTTACTGAGACATGTCCTACTGTACCCACTTGACCAGCCAGCGTTACCCGGTTTCCTAAGGAAGTACTGCCTGACACTCCTACCTGAGATACGATAAGACAGTCTTTGCCAGTCGTGACGTTATGGGCCATCATTACTAGATTATCAATTTTAGTTCCTTCCCCTATTCTAGTCTCACTGAATCGCGCCCTGTCAATCGTTGAATTGGCACCGACTTCGACATTGTCTTCCAGAACCACATGCCCCAGCTGAGGAATTTTGAGGTGTGATTGGTTACGGGTCAGGTAGCCGAAGCCGTCCCCCCCTAAAGAGACCCCAGGTTGCAAAATGCACTCATTACCCAAGATTGTGTCCTCTCGTAGCGTGCAATTCGGGTAAATAATACAGTTTTCACCAATTGTGCATCTATCCATGATCACACTATTTGGAAATACTTTACTTCCTCTTCCGATACTGACATCTTGTCCTATTACAACGTTGGCACCAATAGTGACACAGTCTTCGATATTTGCGCTTTCGTCTATAGTAGCCGTTGACGCAACCATTAATGTCTGTGCTAGTTGGGTGGGGGAAAAAAAACTGGCGATCCTAGATATGACGTACTCGGGATCACTGGTAATTAGATTCGTTTTCCCTGAGACGATGGAGTCCTTAGTCACAACAAAAGCTGGTATTTTGGACTTTGAGGCTTCTTCACAATATTTTCTATCTTTAATAAATGCCAAGTGATCAGTAAGATTGTCGGATAATCCACAAACACCGCAAACAGTTAGCGAGGTTTCACCAATACTTTCTAATTTATACTGCTTTTTTATTTCCGAAATCTTGTAATGCATGTGGATTCCTTTTTACACCTGATCTCTCACTCTTGTCAGGGTCATTATCACGAAACTAGCATCGAATTTTAGTTTGTTTTTACCTTTCCAAACTGTTGTCGTTATAATAGTAAAAATCCACAGTTTCAAGAGATTATTTTGAAGAAAAGAAAAACCAAGAAAAAGACTCGATTGCAGCCGCATGTAAGCGAGAGCAGAAATAGGACTTTAAGGCAACCTAATTGGTTCATATTCTCTATTGCTGCACTTGGGCTTATTGTTACTGGTGTTTTACTTTGGGGTTCCTTTAACCAAACTGTTTTGCCTTACTGCAGTGCATCTTCAGGTTGCGACGTGATACAAAAGAGTGCTTGGTCAAAGTTCCTCAGAGTACCTTTAGCCGCATGGGGCGTGCTTACATATGTTGTATTATTGATTTGTTCGCTGGATTGGTTAGGGCAACGTGCGTCTCGGAAAATTTCAGTATTTGTCGCATCTACTGGTTTTTTTATTAGTTGCTATTTAACTGCTGTGGGATACTTTTATCTACACGCCTTTTGCCAGTACTGCCTTACATCCCTAGTTTTGATAGCTTCTATTTTTATAATTTCACTTCGGGATAACAGAAGACGAGAACGGCGTTGGTTTTATTTCGGTGGTGCGGCAGCTATATTTGTTGTTGTGATGATGCAAAGCGCTAATGGCGATAAAGCACTATTTGGATCGCGTGAGGATCCTGAATTAACCGCTCTTGCTAATCACCTTTCCGAGCAAGGTTTTATGTTTTATGGAGCGAGTTGGTGTAATGCTTGCCGAGAGCAAAAGAAATTGTTCGGAAGATCGTCGGAGTACCTCCCATATGTGGAATGCTCAAAATACGGCCCAAATGGGCCGAGTACTACCGAATGTCAGTTGCAAGAAATTCGTAATTATCCGACTTGGCTCATTAATGGTCGAAGGTTTGAATATGTGCTATCAGTAGAGAGACTGAAAGGGCTCTCGGGCTTTAAGCACGAGCAAGTTGACCCAAAATAGGTAGAGATGGAAAGAAAATTTTTGTAAGTTTTTATGTTATGTGCGGTTAAAATTTAGGAGTTAGTATGAGTACTCGTATCGAACGCGACAGTATGGGCGAACTTGAGGTCCCGTCGCAAGCATTGTATTCGGCCCAGACGCAACGGGCGGTGATGAACTTCCCTGTTAGCGGTTTAAGAATGCCGCTAAGCTTTGTTCGGTCTTTGTTACTAGCAAAATCTGCAGCTGCAAAGGCTAATGTGACGCTCGATCAGATACCGGCGCCGATAGGGGAGTCCATATGTGACGCGGTTAAAACATTGTTAAAGTCTGATGATTTATTAGTGCATTTCCCTGTTGATGTTTTTCAAACTGGATCAGGTACTAGTTCTAATATGAATGCAAATGAGGTGCTGGCAACAATTTCTAGTGAGTTAGCTGGAGAAACTGTTAGCCCTAATGATCACATTAATTGCGGTCAGAGCAGTAATGACATCATACCGAGCGTGATACATATTAGTTCGTCAATTGAAATCCACGAAAAACTCCTGCCCGCTTTAGAGCATCTTGTAGACGTTATCAAAGTTAAGGCGCTAGAGGTTCAGGATTACGTGAAAACTGGACGTACTCATCTGATGGATGCGATGCCAGTGAGGCTTAGCCAAAGTCTCATGAGTTGGGCTTCTCAATTAGAGGAGCAAATCGAGGCTATCAAGCGAATTGAGAAGCCGCTTCACTGTCTAGCACAAGGAGGCACAGCGGTTGGGACAGGAATCAACGCACACCCAAGCTTCGCGACCGAATTTAATAAAGAGCTCAGCGAGTTAACAGAAATTTCATTCACGCCCGCGAGTAACTTTTTTAATTATATTGGTACGCAAGATGTGGCAGTTTCCTTGTCAGGCCAATTAAAGTCTCTTGCCGTATCAATGATTAAAATTGCAAATGATTTGCGTTGGATGAATTCTGGTCCATTAGCTGGTCTAGGTGAGATTGAGCTAGAGGCGTTGCAGCCGGGTTCTTCGATCATGCCCGGCAAAGTAAATCCAGTTATCCCTGAGGCTGTGGCGATGGTTGGTGCTCAAGTTATTGGGAATGATGCCACCATTACTGTCGCTGGCCAGTCTGGAAATTTTGAGTTGAATGTTATGCTCCCAGTGATTGCTCATAATCTGCTTGAGAGCATTGCTATCCTCAGCTCAGTGAGTGTGTTACTTGCGGATAAAGCAGTTAAGACTTTCAAAGTAAATGAGAACAAACTCAAGGAGGCCCTGTCGAGAAATCCAATTTTGGTTACAGCGCTTAATCCGATAATTGGTTACCTGAAGGCTGCGGAGATCGCGAAGACTGCTTATAGGGAGGGACGCCCCGTAATTGACGTTGCGGAGGAACTGACAGATCTTTCCAGAACGGAGTTGGAAAAGTTACTCGATCCTGAGAAGCTTACTAAGGGTGGAATTTAGCTGTATTCACTAGAATACTTCGCTATAAGAAACGATCCTGATGGGCGCACTATTCGTCGGTGACACATCCCTCTGATGCCGTTTTTACGGTATTAATGTACTTGAAGAGTGTGCCTTTCGAGGCTTTGAAAGGAGGTGCTGTCCATTTCAGTTTTCGTTTTTCTATTTCCGCGGTCTCTATCATAATATCAATTCTATTCTGCTCCCCGTCTAGAACTATTACATCTCCATTTTCTACTAAAGCTATCGCCCCCCCCTCTTGGGCTTCCGGGACTACATGCCCAATAATAAAACCGTGAGATCCTCCCGAGAAACGACCATCTGTTATTAAAGCGACATCTTCTCCTAAACCGGCCCCCATTATAGCGGACGTGGGGGTTAGCATTTCAGGCATCCCTGGTCCTCCCTTTGGTCCTTCGTATCTTATGATGATAACGTCCCCTTTCTTGATCTCCTCGTTCTCTAAACCCTTTAGCATATCTTCTTCGCAGTCATATACTCGAGCGGGCCCCTCAAACCGCAGACCTTCTTTCCCTGTTATCTTTGCTACCGAACCGCCTGGCGCTAAATTACCTTTAAGTATTCGAATATGTCCTGTTGATTTTATCGGTTGTGACAAAGGCCGTATTATTTGCTGATTTGGTTCTAAGCCTTTCAGTGACGCTAAATTCTCTTCTAAAGTGCGGCTGGTAACCGTTAAGCACGAGCCATCAATAAGACCTTCATCAAGAAGTAGTTTAAGAACACCAGGGGTTCCACCTACCTTATGCAAATCTTCCATCACGTATTGGCCACTAGGCTTCAAGTCAGCTAGAAAAGGTACTCTGTCACTTACATTTTGAAAGTCATCGACACTAAGAGGAATATCGACAGATCGAGCCATTGCGATAAGATGTATAACAGCATTCGTTGATCCGCCGAGTGCGGATACAACGACCATCGCATTTTCGAACGCTGCGCGCGTCATAATATCACGCGGCTTGATGTCTTCTTCCAACAGTTTTTTAATTGCTATTCCAGCTTGTTTGCATTCTTCAAGCTTTTGCGGGTCTACGGCTGGCACGGAGGAACTGTATGGTAAGCTCATGCCCATAGCCTCAATCGCAGAGGCCATCGTATTTGCGGTATACATTCCTCCGCAAGCGCCGGCTCCGGGACACGCTTTCCGCACAATTTCTCCTCGTTGTTCATCCGAAATAGTTCCAGCTAAGTATTCTCCATAGCTTTGAAAAGCAGAAACTATATCTAACGGCTTTCCCGCCGAGAAACCGGGCTTTATAGTTCCACCATAGATCATTAACGACGGCCGGTTAACTCTCCCCATCGCTATAAGACAACCAGGCATATTTTTATCACACCCTGGAATAGAGATATTTGCGTCATACCATTGTCCGCCCATGACTGTCTCAATTGAGTCAGCAATGAGATCACGCGATTGTAACGAAAAGCTCATGCCTTCAGTACCCATAGACATGCCGTCACTCACTCCAATAGTATTGAATTGTAGTCCGACTAAGCCGGCTTCCTGAACACCTTGTTTTACCTTTTCACCCAGGCTAAGTAGATGCATATTACATGGGTTGCCTTCGTACCACATGCTTGCAATACCGACTTGCGCTTTATTCAGATCGCTTTTGGTCATGCCGGTCGCATGCAGCATCGCCTGAGATGCACCTTGCGCTCTGGGTTGGGTTATGCGCTCGCTAATTTTATTAAGTTTTTTTGTCATTATGGAGGCTCCCCAAGCTCAGTCCTATTAAAATAAAATAGATCTAATGATACCGCTTAAGGTTAAAATGGTCGAAGGATTTTCGAGGTTTGGTCTGCTAAATTTATCTAAAAGAAATTTGTCGATCGATAAAAAGCCCTAAATAGGACAAAATATATTTAATAAAGATAATTGAAACGACTAATTAATGATGGAAAATGGTAATTTTTTTCAAGAAGCTGATGCTACTGTCTCTTTACTAAGGCAAGTGTCCCCTTATTTTTTGCAGCATCGCGATAGCCTGTTTGTTATTCATTTAGACGGCGGCGTGGTTGAACGTCCAATTCTTCAGAATTTAGTGCGCGATCTAATGTTACTCTCCGCCGTGGGGATAAGAATTATTGTTGTGTTTGGGGCAGAAAGCCTGATAGCGACTCGTTTTGTCAAGAATAATATTACCCCTTCAAAAGTCAAAGATTTTACAGTCTTCGATGCGAATTGTATGAAACATGTTAAAGAGGTCGTAGGGTCTATTCGACTCTCTATAGAATCAAGTTTTTCTTATGTTAGGGAAGGCGCGCCAATGCGAATGGGGGCAACTGCAAAGATCAGTAGCGGCAATTTTGTTTTGGCAAAAGCTAAAGGAGTTATCGACGGTCAGGAAATGCTGTTCAGCGGCGAGCTAAGGTCTTTAGACAATGAGGGAATATCTCAGCGCTTAGACCGAGGTGAAATCGTACTGGTGCCGCCAGTTGGACCTGGGTCTTCAGGAGAACTCTTTAATCTAGACTCTCGCCTATTAGCATCTGAAATTGCGATTAAGTTTCAGTCGCATAAACTAATATTTTTGCATGAGGAAGAGGAAATCTCTTGCGACGGAAGCGTTATAAGACAGATAGGCGTGAAGCAGGCCGAGTTGGCCCTAACTACGAAACAAATTGAGGGAGAGTTAACTAAATATTTGCCTATTGCTACTCGATGCTGTCGTAAAGGAGTTGAAAGAGTTCATTTTATTAGTTATCTGACTGATGGTGCGATATTGAGAGAACTTTTCACCCGGGATGGCGTTGGTACTATGCTTAGCGACGTTCCATTTGATAATTTGCGGTCGGCAACGCGAGCTGACATAGCGGAAATTTTAGAATTGATCAAGCCGATGCAGGAACAAGGAATGCTACTAGGTCGGACCTACGACGATCTGCTTAAAGATTTGGATGATTTTATAGTTATCGTTCGGGAAGGCATTGTTGTAGCGACTGCGGCTCTTCATCAACATGCAGAGCTTGGGCAGGGAGAAGTCGCGTGCGTCGCGGTCCACCATGATTATCGCGGTGATGAATTTGGCGATATGTTACTGGGCGAATTGGAGTTGCGAGCCCATATAAAAAGTTTAAAAAACTTATTTGTTTTAACTACGCATGCGGCAGATTGGTTTGAAGAGCGAGGATACTCCCTCGGGACGAAAGCTGATTTACCAGAAGTAAGGCGTGAGACTTACAGTGATGAGAGAAACTCTACCGTATTGATCAAAAGCATTAGTAATTGATCTTGTCTTCAACACCGTGGCCCTGAAAAGGGATCAGCATCTTACGATCGAACTCAGTTACTATAGTTCCGTCAGATTTTTTCCCCCAGGTTCTGACAGTAACTATACCTGCATTCTGTCTGGATTTAGATTCACGTTTTGCTAGGACTTCTGACTCGGCGTACAACGTGTCTCCAACAAACACTGGAGCCGTTAACGATATTTGATTCCAACCGAGGTTCGCTATCGCTTTTTGGCTGACATCAGTTACAGTCATCCCAACAATCACAGCAATAGTGAAAGTGCTATTAACCAAAGGTTGGCCGAATTCTGACGCTTTAGCATATTCTGCGTCAAAGTGAAGGGGATGGGTATTCATTGTGAGAAGAGTGAACCATTGATTATCGGTTTCGGTTATTGTTCTACCCGGTCGATGTTCGTATTTATGCCCAACCTCGAATTCCTCATAATATCGCCCAAACGTCTCACGAAACACGTCTTTACTTATTTCTTTAGGATTATGCACTTCACACTCCCGACGGTTAGCTTACCGGCACAGTTGCGTTTTCCTCGATCTCAATGTTAATCTCATTTTTAACCAGTGTAATTAAGACGTGACCTCCCTTAACTAACTTTCCGAACAGCAATTCTTCAGCGAGAGGCCTTTTAATTTTTTCTTGTATTAGTCTACTCATCGGCCTTGCACCCATTTGTGGGTCATAACCATTTTGGGTCAACCACCGTCTCGCAGTATCATCGATTTCTATAGTAACCTTTTTCTCATCTAGCTGAGTCTCCAGTTCCACAATGAATTTGTCAACGACGTGGTTTATCGTTTTTTCCTCAAGCGGGGAGAATTGGATTATTGCGTCGAGTCGGTTACGAAACTCTGGACTGAATAGTCGTTTGATTTCCCCAGTCACGTCAGCAGCATGGTCTTGTTCTGTAAAGCCCACTGAGTTTCTGCTCATTTTCTCCGCGCCAGCATTGGTAGTCATAACTATTATTACGTTACGAAAATCAGCCTTCCTGCCATTCGCATCAGTGAGTGTGCCATGATCCATTATTTGGAGCATTATATTGAATACGTCAGGATGTGCTTTTTCCATCTCATCAAGTAAGACGACAGCATGTGGTTGCTTGGATATCGCCTCGGTTAGAAGCCCGCCGGTATCGTAGCCAACGTAACCGGGTGGCGCTCCAATAAGACGGGAAACAGTATGTCGCTCCATGTATTCAGACATATCAAATCGAATTAAATCGACGCCCATGATTTTAGCTAGCTGCCGAGTGACTTCGGTTTTACCCACCCCAGTGGGACCGGCGAATAGGAAAGATCCGATTGGTTTATCAGTGTTTCCTAGTCCAGAGCGCGACATTTTTAATCGCCGATCCAAGAGAAGAGATCGCTGTATCCTGTCCAAATATAACCATCTTTAAATTACGTTCTAAATTTTTAAGCACATTATGGTCAGAGGTAGAGACCGTCTTCGAAGGTACACGCGCAATTTTAGCTACTATATCTTCAATCTCACCTACATTGATGGTTTTGCGTCTTTTACTCGGTGCCATTATTTGCTGTCTTGCTCCTGCTTCATCGATAATATCAATGGCTTTATCTGGCAAATGTCTATCATTAATGTACCGACTCGTTAGCTCTACGGCTGAGCGCAGGGCCTGGTTTGTATACCTGACACTATGATGCTCTTCGAATCTACTTTTAAGTCCCTGCAGGATCTTCACTGCTTCATCTTCTGTGGGCTCACCAACATCTATTTTTTGAAACCTACGAGCAAGCGCTCTATCTTTCTCAAAAATACCTCTATATTCCTGATAAGTTGTAGAACCTATACATTTGAGTCCACCGGAGGCTAGCAATGGCTTGATAAGGTTAGATGCGTCCATTGCGCCACCGGAAGCCGCACCCGCTCCAATAATAGTATGAATTTCATCGATAAATAGTATCGCACCATCTTCTTCATCCAGCTCAGTTAAAATAGCTTTGAGTCTTTTTTCAAAGTCTCCGCGATATTTAGTTCCTGCAAGTAAAGAGCCGAGGTCAAGAGAGTAGATAATAGATTTAGCGATTACCTCTGGGATGTCCCCGTCAAATATTCTTTTTGCTAAACCTTCAGCAATCGCAGTTTTCCCCACTCCAGCCTCTCCAACGTATAGGGGATTGTTTTTTCTTCGTCGACAAAGTATTTGGACTGTTCTTTCGAGCTCTATTTGACGACCTATTAAAGGATCTATTTTCCCTACCGCCGCTAGATCGTTGAGATTTGTCGTGTACGACGCGAGCGCGCTCTTTTTCGATTCGCTAGGGCTATTTTCTTCTTCTGCAGAAGCAGTCCCTTCATTATCTAACTCTGAATCAGGTACATTTCCATGGGATATACAGTTGACTACATCCAGTCGAGTCACATTCATCTCGTTTAGCAAATATACGGTGTGTGATTCGCGCTCGCCAAAGATAGCAACTAAAACATTCGCACAGTCACTTCTTTTTTACCCGATGATTGAACGTGAAACACGGCGCGCTGTAGGACTCGCTGGAACCCAAGAGTTGGCTGTGTATCTTTTTCTTCAGTCTCAGGGAGTAATGACGAGTTCTCCTCAATAAATTTTTCGAGCTCATGTTCCAGATTATTTAGATCAGCGTCGCATGCCAGTAGAATATTCATGGCAGTTGGGTTGCTAAGTAGCGCGAGCATCAGATGCTCGACAGTCATAAATTCATGACGATTTTCTCTGGCTACTTTGAACGCAGTGTTGAGGGTTGATTCTAGTTCTTTGCTGAGCACTGTTTATTCCTTCTCTATTGTTATGGTGCTAGTTCGAGGGTACATAAAAGTGGATGTTCGTTTTCTTTTGAATATGAATTCACTTGCATTACTTTTGTTTCGGCTATCTCGTGAGTGAAAACACCACAAACGCCTTTACCCTTTGTGTGTACCTCTAACATGACGTGTGTCGCGAGACTTCGGTCGAGCTTGAAAAATTTTTCAAGTACATGTACGACAAACTCCATTGGCGTGTAGTCATCATTTAATAGCATAACACTATACATGGGGGGCTTTTTTATCTTCGGTTTAGCAGACTCAACGGCCAAGCCACCTTCGTCTTCGTTGCTGTATTCTGACATCTTCTACCAAATTCCTAATAATGCTGTAAAAATCATATACTGTAACGCTCATGTACTGCGATATCTTTTGCTAATGTCAGCTTAGCAATCGGAGATTATCTCGCATCTGATTTGTACGCTCGAGTTGAATATTTCGGCTCAATTCACGCGCTCAACTCTTGACAAATGGTGCAGTGCAACGTACTTTGTGCGGTCAAATTTTGGGACAAAATTTTTCACAGCCTCGGATGTCCGGTCACTGTCGCTCAACTCTCAGGGATTGCAGACCTTTAGTTTAGGAGAGCTGGGATTGCGATGTTCTTACGTTGACGTTGTGTTAAAGAGTATGGACAAGTGAGACACAAAATGGGGTGTGACCTTAAACTAGCTTGCTGGGCTCGGGGATACTTATGAGTCCATCTTGACGCCAGATGCAATGGGCTTTTTGAGTGCGCTGTCCAACGAAGTTTGACGCTGATGTTGACGCGTTGTTGGGCAGACGCAGCGGAGCGCCAAAAAAAGTTGGATAGCGGCGAATTTCCCTGACTTTCTGAGCGAGACGGCAGAGTATTCGCCAATCTGAGTGGAAAGTCGCCGAGATACCCCCGGCCCTCCGAGATAGGCGCGTTGAAATCACGGGCCCGGTAGATCGTAAAATGGTTATTAATGCGCTTAACTCCGGCGCAAATACCTACATGGCTGACTTCGAAGATTCCTCCAGTCCCACGTGGGTCCGTGATGATGGACGGGCAAGTGAATTTACGAGACGCGGTTTCCGGAACTATTAGCTTCACCAACCCTTCTGGGAAAGAGTATCGCTTGAATTCCGAGACCTCGGTACTTTTAGTTCGTCCCCGGAGGCTGGCATTTAAAAGAAAAGCATTTGGATTTTGGGGGCAAGGCTCCATCTGCTGCCCTTGTTGACTTTGGATTGTTCCTTTTTCACAACGCTAGAAAAGTTGTTGGCGCAAGGGTGTTGGTCCGTATTTCTACCTTCCAAAAATGGAAAGCCATCTAGAGGCTCGCCTTTGGAATGCAGTCTTTAATTTCTCCCAAGACTATTTAGGTATACCGAGAGGCAGTGTCAGAGCGACAGTTTTAATTGAAACCACACCGGCCGCGTTCGAGATGGATGAGATATTATGGGAACTGAGGGATCATTCCGCTGGCCTAAACTGCGGTCAGATGGGATTATATTTTCAGTTTCATTAAATGCTTTCGAAACCAC